>JBLHXX010000033.1:0-29484 GCA_047630475.1 Celeribacter sp.
TTCGACAATAAATACGGTTGTAAAGAAAGCCTTGTTGACGGTATCCGTCGCGCAACTGACACGATGATGGCCGGTAAGGTCGCTGTTGTCTGTGGATACGGCGATGTCGGAAAAGGCTCTGCTGCGTCTTTGAGCGGCGCTGGCGCGCGCGTGAAAGTGACTGAAATCGATCCAATTTGTGCGTTGCAAGCCGCTATGGACGGGTTTGAGGTTGTGCGTCTTGAGGATGTTGTGTCCACCGCTGATGTGTTCATCACGACGACAGGCAACAAAGACATCATTCGCATCGAACACATGCGTGCGATGAAAGACATGGCGATTGTTGGTAACATCGGCCATTTCGATAATGAAATCCAAGTTGCCGCGTTGAAAAACCACAAATGGACGAACATCAAAGACCAAGTGGACATGATTGAAATGCCCTCTGGTGCGCGTATCATTTTGCTGTCCGAAGGGCGTTTGTTGAACCTTGGTAACGCCACGGGCCACCCGTCGTTTGTGATGTCCGCGTCTTTCACCAACCAAGTTTTGGCACAAATGGAACTTTGGACAAATGGTGAGGCATATAAAAATGACGTTTATATCTTGCCCAAGCACTTGGATGAAAAGGTGGCACGCCTGCACCTTGCGCGCATTGGCGTTCAATTGTCTGAACTTACCAAAGAGCAAGCGGACTATATCGGCGTGACTGTTGAGGGGCCGTTTAAGCCTGAGCACTACCGCTACTAAACGTCTTCTAAATTCCAATAACAAAGGCCACCCCTGCGGTGGCCTTTTGCTTATGGGGAACTCCGTTCAAATTTTCCCTTTGTCTCAGCACCATTAGACTTTAACCTCAGCGCAAGCCCAAAGAGAGGCTTTTGAATTTGGTCATTAAGGCCATAAATTTGGTGGAGAATTCCAATGGGAAAACGCGACGATCTAATCGTGAAATATGCCGATGATTTGAAAAACAAATGTGGCATGACGCCTGATATGGATCTTTTGACAAAGGTCACAATCGGTTGTGGTCCATCTATTTACAATGCTGATGCGTCTACCGTCGCAGGCAGCCAAGAGTCTGAGCTTGAGACAGTTAAGAACAACTTCTTGATCAAAAAACTTGGTCTTGCAGATGGCCCTGAGTTGATGGACGCTATCAACGCGACGATCGAAACATACGGTAAATCTGAGCGGAACAAATTCCGTGCAGTATTTTACTACCTGTTGGTAAAGCACTTCGGCAAAGAAGCCGTATACAAATAAAGATTTTCCGCCTCAGCTTTATGCTGGGGCGGCGATCACGCGTGATTATGTTTGGCGTCTCAACAACGCTTGCGTGCCCAAGTATGGTTAATACTTGATTGCAAATTTCCAATGACAATTGAACGAAAACGTCGCGATTTCCAATTTGCATGGAATCGCCTAAACGCGTAGCCTTAATTCAGGGCTAGGATGGCTCGGATCGAATATTCAGAACACGTGTGGTGCTAAGGTAGCGCGTGGGGTGAGGAGGGTTCCGGGGGGTCGGAACCCTCCATTTTTATAAAGCCCCAAGAGCCAGCGAGGCTTACCGAGGCGCGTGACCGAAAACCTTTGCCTAAGGGGGTGTTTCACCCAGTTCGCACACAATGGCCCATTCTTCGGCGGTCACCGGCTGAACAGATAGGCGTGAATTGTTTACAAGGACCATCTTTGCCAGTCGTGGATCCTCTTTGCACATCGCTAATGTTACTGGCTTTTTCATCGGGCGCACGGCTTTGATATCCACACAGTCCCAGCGCTCATCTTCGGTTGAGCTATCCTGATGTGCGAGAGCGCAGATTTCGACGATGCCGACAATTTCTTTTTCGGCACGTGAATGATAAAAAAAAGCGATATCACCAAGTTGCATCTGGCGCATAATATTGCGGGCTTGATAGCTGCGCACACCATCCCATTCCTCGCCGATGTCGCCTTTGGCAACCTGCTGATCCCATGACCAAACTTCAGCTTCAGATTTGAAAAGCCAGCGATTCATTCACCGATCACTCTTTTCCAAGCTTGCACAGATACGCTTTCGAACAATCCCGCGCTGGCATAGGGGTCATTGTCTGCCCATGCTTGTGCTGCGGGTAAATCGTCGACTTCTAAAATAACCAGCGAACCACACATATCACCAGTCTCATTTAAAAATGGGCCAGCTTGAGAGACGACACCGGTCTGTTCGATATAGGCCAAATGTTCGGCACGCGTGTCGAGGCGGATTTGAAGTGCGCCCGATTTATCGGTACAAATGACTGCAAATTTCATAGGTTACTCCCTTTTCAGTGGCCGTGAGAGCAACAGCTCCACCGCTTCAGTGATTGTGATTGAAGACTCTAAAATGTCACGGACAACATTGGTGATAGGCATTTCAATGCCGCGTTCCACCGCCAATTTTGCCACAGCATACGCTGTAGCAACGCCTTCAACTGTGATGGTTGGATCGATTGCTTCGCCGCGACCAAGTTTAAGGCCGTGAGAAAAGTTTCGTGATTTCGATGATGTACACGTTAAAACCAAGTCGCCAAAACCAGACAGTCCAGACAAGGTTTGAGGCTGCGCACCTTGAGCCGTCGCAAGTCTTTGCATTTCGATATTACCCCGTGTCATCAATGCCGCGCGTGCACTTTCACCCAAGCCCGCGCCCATCGTAATGCCGCAAGCAATGGCCATCACGTTTTTAAGCGCGCCGCCGAATTCAACGCCAACAGGATCTAAGCTGGAATAGAGCCGAATTGTTTTCGTTGTGAGCGCAGACTGAAGCTGCGAGACCAAAGCCTCGTCTTTGCTGGCAATTGTGAGCGCAGTGGGTAAGCCGTCAGCAATATCTGTCGCGAAGGAGGGGCCAGATAAGATGGCCACTTGTGAGTTTGGGGCCAAGTCATTTAAGACCTCAATGGGACCTCTACCTGTCGCGAGATCTATGCCCTTGCAGCAAGATACCAATTTTTTTCCAGCCAAAAGTGCTGCGTTACGTTCTACGAACTGCGATAACATTTGCATCGGCATCGACAGCAATATGATGTCTGCACGGCAAGCATCAACCAAATCGGATGTTAGACCTAAGGCGTCCGGAAAATTACAACCGGGCAGGCGTCGTGTGTTGGTTCGAACGACTGACATTTGCGCGATCTGTTCGATTGACCGCCCCCATAGAACAACGTCATCGCGCACAGAGCTTAGAGAAATCGCCAAAGCAGTTCCAAATGCACCTGCACCAAGGACAGCAATTCCAGTCATAATGTATGCCTTTCCGACTTTGGCGTACTTAAATGCAGCCAAACGTTGTTTCATCTCATCTTGGGAGGTAACACTGGGGCATCATTCGCACAATGCTGGGGTTCATTTTGTCAACGACAGTCCTTATTTCAAGGCCAAAAAAAGATGCTGAAGCGCTCAGGCAGGCTATTTTGTCCCGAAATGACTCGACACAAATTATGTTGGCGCCTGCCATTGTGATTGCTTCTGTCGCATATAGCGCACAGATCGAGGTCTATGATGCAATTATATTAACCTCTAAACATGCTGTGCAAGCAGCAGTGGATATTGGCCCGGACACACTGATCCTATGCGTTGGGGATACAACTGCAGATGCTGCACGCAAGTCTGGATTGAATGCGATTTCTGCGGGTGGAACGTCCAAAGATTTGATCGCTTTAGTAAAAAAATTAAACTTGTCTAAAGTGCTGTATTTGCGCGGATTACATGTGCATGCAGATATCAGTTTTGAGTTGATTTCAGCAGGAATTGAGACGAAATCCGTCGTCGTTTACGAACAAACAGCCTGCGCATTTTCATCTGAAGTTTTGCACAAAATTTCAAAGGCGACGGAGCTTTTGGTTCCAGTTTATTCCACGCGCTCGGCAAGTATTGTGTCTAAAAACTTAGAGGGTTTCGATGGTACAATCATTTTGGTTGCGATTTCAAAAGCAGCGGCAGAGGGGTGGTCTGGTCCAAAACCGTGCAAAACTATCTATGCTCAAGCGCCCAATTCAGAGGCAATGTTGACGGCTATTGCGTCGCAGTTGGTTTGAATGGCTTGAGGGTCTCTTTCAGTCCTATTAGGTTCGTTGTGTAGCGACACATTATTTGTTCGGATTCGAAAGGTTATATCGTGGCAGGGTCAAAGAAATCTTCAAAAGACACAGCACAAACCGAGGTCGCCCAAGATGCGGTTATCGTTGATGCTGACGAGGCCGCTCAAATTGAGGGCGACGATGATGTGACGCAAGCACAAGAATTAGACGCAGAAGTTTCTGCTGAGGCGGACGTTGATATCGCTGATGCCAGTGAGATTTCTGAAGATGTACATCAAGATGATGTGATCGATGATGCAGGCGTGGACTTGGAAGAGATGAATACAGTTGCGCCGCAGGTGGTAACCAAAAAACGTGGCTTTGTTCCGTTGCTTTTGGGCGGTGCACTTTGTGCAGGCCTCGGGTACGCGGGGGCAAATTTTATCAAACCCGAGGGTTGGCCTTTTCCCGGATCGAATACCAATGTTTTGCAGGACCGCGTTTCGGCGCTTGAGGCGGCATTGAGCAAGGCACAAACGCAAACTTCGCAGATTGCGGAGTTGATTGAGGCATCGCGCGGCGAAATGACGGATGTTGCGACATCGGTAGATGCCAAGATTGCTGAGATTGATTTCACTGGGGCCATTGCGCCAGTAGAAGCCGCCCTTGCCGCAATAGATCGGCGGTTAACAACCGTCGAAGCGGCACCCGTCGCTGAAGCTATCGTTTCGCCTGAGGCAACGGCAGCCTATGAGCGCCAGTTGTCTGAGATGCAGGCATTGCTGAATAGTGAAGTGGCCCGTTTGCAAGATGCCAAAGATGCCGCCGAAAACGAAGAAGCCAATGCCGCCAAAGCGTCCGCGGTGTCTCGCTTGCAAGAGGCAATCACAACAGGGCAGCCCTATGACGCAATTCTAAACAATCTTGATATTGATGTGCCCGCCGCACTGATCGCACCCGCTTCGCAAGGTGTCCCAACTCTTCAAGAGGTCGCTATTGCGTTTGGTGAGGCCGCCGATTTAGCTATTGTTGAAACTGCGAAAACAGGCACAGAAAACCAAGGTTGGATGGATCGCTTCTTGCGCACGCAGCTTGGGCTTCGGTCGTTGACACCGCAAGATGGTACAAGTCCTGATGCGGTGTTGTCGCGCGCCGAACAGGCTATTCGCGATAATGATCTGCAAACGGCTTTGGCAGAAATTTCGACACTTCCCGATGTGGGGCAAGCTGTGATGGCTGACTGGGTTGCAACTGCGCAAACCCGTCTCGACGTCACCAATGCGCTCTCCGCAATGCTTGCTCAATAGAAAGGCACTCTCACATGCTCTGGTCTTTGGTTAAAATAGTTTTCTTTGTCATCCTTGTCGCGGCACTAGCGTTTGGTGGCATGTTCTTGATGGACAGCGAAGGCAGTATGGATATTGCTTTCATGGGCTATAAAATTAGCCTGTCCCCAATAAAAGTTGTTATCGCAGTAGCGGTATTGTTGGTGACCGCTTGGCTGCTTTTGAAACTTTTGGGGCTTTGTATTGCGTTTGTTAAGTTCCTTCTGGGGGACGAAACAGCTTTGTCGCGTTACTTTGATCGCAATCGTGAACGCAAGGGTTTTGATGCGATGGCAGAGGGCATGATGGCATTGGCCTCAGGCGAGGGCCGCGTGGCTATGGCTAAGGCGTCAAAGGCTGAAAAATATCTACGTAAACCAGAGTTGACCAACCTTTTGACAGCACAAGCCGCAGAGATGACCGGTGATAAGCGGAAGGCGCAAGAAGTCTATAGACGTCTTGTTGCTGATGATCGGACCAGATTTGTGGGTGTGCGCGGTATGTTGAAGCACAAACTTGAAGAGGGTGATACAGACACTGCACTGAAGTTGGCTGAGAAAGCTTTTGCACTCAAGCCCAAGCACGTTGAAATGCAAGATACGCTGCTGCAGTTGCAAGCTGAGAAACATGACTGGTCTGCTGCGCGCAACACTTTGTCTGCCAAGTTCAAACATGGCGCCATTCCACGTGATGTGCACAAGCGACGTGATGCTGTTTTAGCCCTGTCAGAGGCCAAGGGCGTGTATGAAACTGGGGCAACGATAGAGGCGCAAGAGGCCGCTATTGAAGCGAATAAAAAGTCACCAGATTTGATCCCTGCTGCGGTTATGGCAGCTGATGAATACACCCGCCAAGGCAAAGCACGTCAAGCCACGCGCATTTTGAAAAAAGCGTGGGATACGCAGCCGCACCCTGATTTGGCAGCGGCCTTTGCGCGCATTGCACCTGATGAAACACCGCAAGCGCGGATTAAACGCTTTGCTGGCTTGGTGCGCGCAAAACCTGGTCACCCCGAGACCAAGATGCTTATGGCCGAGTTGGAAATTGCAGCAGAAGATTTCCCTGCAGCTCGCCGCACTTTGGGTGATTTGGTGGAAAATAGTCCAACAGCCAGATCTATGACATTGATGGCAGCGATTGAACGCGGTGAAGGGGCTGATGACGTTGTTGTGCGTGGCTGGCTCACCCGTGCGCTGACTGCGTCACGTGGTCCGCAGTGGATGTGTGACAAGTGCCAAACGATACACACAGCTTGGACGCCAATCTGTGTCAGTTGTTCTGCGTTCGATACATTGAGCTGGCGCACCCCAACGCAGTCCGAAGTGTCTATGCCCGCTGGGACTGAAATGCTGCCTATGATCGTTGGTGCTGAAAAAGAACTTCCAGCCACTCACGATGATCAAAGTCTTGATGTTGATCTCATCGAAGACGCTGATGTTGTTGAGGCGGAACACTCACCGAACGTATAAAGTAAGTCTACATTTTTCTGGTGTCACTTAAACTCGGCGAGTGACACCAAGACAGACTGGTAAAGGTGTCAAATTAACGGGATAGGTCACTCGTTCATCTAACGCACTATCTTACGATAAACTCAGCATGTAACGCACCTGCTGCTTTGATACTTTTCAAGATATCGATCATGTCCCTTGGCGACACACCCAAAGCATTCAGGCCTGAGATGACCTCAGACAAAGATGTTCCACCACGAATTTCGGCGAGTCCGATTCCGGGCTCTTCTTCAATTGCAGCTCGGGTTCTTGGAACAATAACCGTAGCACCTTCTGCAAAGGGGTTTGGCTGAACGACAAGGGGCTCTTCTTCAATCCTAAGCGTTAAGTTTCCTTGGCTTACTGCCACTCTCGAAATTCGGACATCTTCCCCCATAACAATCGTACCGGACCGTTGATCAACGATCACCCGCGCCTTGCGTTCAGGTTCAACAGAGATATTTTCTACCCGGCCAAGCGCGTGAGCTGGTGAAATTGATTTTGTAGCTTTTATATCAAGTACGACAGTGCCAGCATCAAGCATGCGTGACACAACGCGACCAAAGTTCTTGTTTATGGCCGTTTCTATGCGCCCTGCTGTTGTGAAATCTGGATTTCTCAATGCAAGGCGAATGGATTTCAACTGAGTAAAATCGAACTCAATTTCACGTTCAATGCGAGCACCTGATGGAATGACGCCTGCAGTAGGCACGCCCTGCGTGACGGTGGCTCCGTCGCCCTCTGCCGAGGCTCCGCCGGCAATAATAGTTCCTTGAGCGACTGCATAAATTTGCCCATCGGGTGCATTCATAGGGGTCATAATTAGCGTGCCGCCGAGTAAACTTTTTGCATCACCAATTGCCGAGATTGTGACATCGATTTGAGACCCTGTTCTTGCGAAAGGCGGGAGTGTTGCTGTTACAAAAACCGCTGCGACATTCTTTGGTCGGAACTGTTCACCAGACACATTAACGCCGAGACGCTCTAAAATGTTCGACATAATTTCTTCGGTGAACGGTGCATTTCGTATACCATCACCAGTTCCGTTTAACCCAACAACCAAACCGTACCCAACCAAATCATTACCGCGCACGCCATCAAACTCAACCAAATCTTTTATGCGAATTGGCGAGGCAAGTGCCGCGCCTGCAATTAAAATATAGAATAACACTGACAGGAAAAATTTTGACATTAGAGATAGTCCGATAATTTCAAATGCGATAATCTTGCGGTGATTGTGTAAATCATTTCCAGCTGTGCTTGGGTCTGCGATAGCATTGCGGCTGAATCGTATATATCTGCGGAAACGATCTCTGACTTGGCCATTTCTAGGATATAACCTTCTGCAGAATTGGCCATTTTTGTATCACTGATTTGTTGCTCAATAGTGCCAACATGTGCGCGCGTGGTAATGATTGAAGACTCTGCCGAAACAAGAGTTTCTCCAGCCGATCGCAGCAGAACAACTTGCTCAGTTTGACTGCTGGCCATGACCCCCTCATCCACCAAAGATGCTAACACAAGCCCCTTTAGCGTATCTCGGATGGATTGATCATCGGCCTTAAGGTTGATGTTTACTCGTTGACTTTCATTTAGAGCAAAGGGGGAAATATCGTTTTGGGACCCGAGATACCCGTTTGTTTCAAACCCCCCTCCGGGCGCATCAAACCAGTTTTCAACAGCAGAGATAACACCAGCGGCATCAACCTCGGATGCAATAAGCGTTTTGATTTCGTCCATCATATCTTGAGGACTTGCGAGTGAGGTTGTGCCTGTTGCTGCACCTGACATCAGCGAGCGCCCCCCAACTCGTGTGTTTAGAACTGAAATCACGGTGTCAAACTTTGTCCGTGCATCTCTAGACGCGATCGATATCGTGGCGGGCTGTGCCGCATCTGAAGCGGTCAGGAGGTCGACAGAGAGGTCAGAGACTTGGTCCGATACGGTTTCTAAGACGGATTGCAATGATGAGGTAAAAAGTGCTGCTTCATTAAGTGACGTGTCGTATGCGCCGAGAGATCGAATGGACCGTTCCAGAGATGCTAAGGGGGTAAAGTCACCAGAAACCGCTTTGCTGAGATCACTTTTCTCGCCGCTGGCCACTTCATAATTGTAACGTTCTAAGTCTTGTTTGACTTGTGATGTAATGCGCATGTTTTTAAGCGAAGATGCGAGATCTCCATATGAAATACTATTCATCAGAGCATCCTGATCAGTTGGTCAAGCAGTGTATCGACGGTTTGAATGACTTTTGCATTCGCCGCATAGGTTTGTTCGATCAAGATGAGCTGTTGCATCTCAAAATCTGTGTCGACGCCTGCCTCAAGTTCAATGGACTTAAGACTTTCTTGTCGCGCCGATGAAAAGCTCATGCCCGTTTCCAGATTTAAAACATCACCTTCGATCAATGAATAGAAATCTGAGGACAGGTTAACTGCACTGCGTTGAGTGCTGGTGAAGCCCCCTGAGGAAACGACGCGGGAATTTTGAAGGGCGTCTGTCATTGCCAGAAGTATGCTTGAGTCGCCTTGATCACCTTCGACGGTTGCGCCTAAACCATCGCGAATTTTCCAAAGGTCACCCGATTGCGCAGGATCGATAAGAGAGTTAACTGAGAGTCTGTTTGATAACGCTTCTTCATTTAGAACGTCTAAGGCAGAACCGCCATCCGCAAATAAACCTGCAGCACCGAGTGCTAAGGTTGGATCAACATCAGTTGTTTGGAAGCGCTCAATGAGATCACGGGCTACGGCGTCAAGTTTGACTTGCGCTTCAGGAATCAGTTCATCACGAATTTCGAAAAGTCCTGCTAGGCTTCCTCCGGATATTGCGCCTTTGTCTGCATTGGTCGAAACGGGCTGGCCATTGATTGTGAGGCCCGACAAAGCGCCGCTAGAAATTGTCATATCGGGCGTGATTGTTGCTACGGGAGTGAAGTCGATTGATGCAGCCTTTGAGTCTACTAGAATTGCTCCGCCAGAAGTATAAAGTGCGATGGTATTGTTTTCTCGTCCGATTTCTTTCACCGGAACAATTTGAGAAATTTGATCAACAACTTTTTGTCGCTGGTCTAAAAGTGAATTTGCGTCATAGCCAGAAGATACGCTTTGCTGAATGGCGACATTTAAATCGACGACTTGTTGTAAGGACGATTGAAGGAAATCAACTGTCTCCCCGATATCTTGGTCTGCGGCCATGCGGGATGACATCAAGGTGTCAGCCGCTGAGTTAATTTTTTCGGCGAGATTTTGTGCAGAGTATACCACGGCTTGCAAACGGGTTTCAGATTCTGGACGGCTGGCCGCCGCGATCAAGCTTTCTTCTAAGGACACAATATGGCCGCTGATCGAACTTGCTTCGTTGGCTTGTCCCATCGCTTGGGCGAAGGTGTTTAGAAAATTTGTACGGGTCTCGGCCAATGCGACTTCACCATCTGCCACCCTGCGCTCACCCGTGACAATGGGGTCGGTGTGACGAGTGATGCCGGTGACTTCAACGCCCGCACCAAACCGACCCAAAGTCTGGGATGTGAGTTCAATATCTCTGCGGCTGTATCCTTCTGTCATCGCATTGGACACGTTTGATGACACGACATCGGCAGCACGCGATACTGCATTCAGGCCCGAGAGGGCATTTGAGAGAGCATTTCCGATACTCATGATCTAAGGCTCCTATCCTCACGGGCCGAATTGGCAGTTATCGTTTAATGTTTGTGGTTTCTTGCAGCATTTCGTCGACTGTTTGGATGACTTTGGCATTTGACGAATATGCACGTTGCGTTTGGATCAAATCTGTCAGTTCCCCCGCAACGTCTGTTGTGGATCCCTCTCGTGCGTAACCGACGATAGCGCCCGTTGGGCCATCGCCCGCGTCCCAGAGAAAGAAAGAGCCTGAGTCGGGTGATACCTGATAGGTTTGATTGTTTAGAGAAATCAGACCATTTGGATTTGGCACATCAACCAAAGGAATTTGGTAAATTTTACGTGTAAAACCAGTATCATATGTCGCAGTTATGTAGCCGTTGTCATCAACATCTACAGACGTAAGGTTGCCGACGGGCGAACCGTCTTTGGTGATTTGTGTTGGCGCGAAACTGTCTGACAGTTGGGTCAAGCCATTGGTGTCTCCAATTTTACCGATGGTCATTTCCAGCGGGCCACCATCAACGTCAAGGGCCAATGTACCATTCACGGCGTCATAGGTCGCGGATGCAGGGTTTGCTGCTGTCGGAGTGACCGATGCGAGCGTACCCCCATTTCCACGCGAATCGTCAAACACCAATGTATATTCACCAATGACGGCACCTGATTGGGCAGAATCACTGATCGTGAAGGTCCATGTATTTGCTGCTGCTTCGGGAGTGAATGTCATGTCCAACGTTTCGGATGTGCCAAGGTTGCCAAAATATTCGACGGAAAGCGGCAATATTTCGGTGGCATTTTCGGCGGGTAGGTTAACACCAAGATTCATTACTGTTGTTGGGTCGCCTGCAGTTTGGTTGGCGTTGATGACGACTGGTTCTAGCCCTGCCATAGTATCGCGTGGAAAAGTTGGAATTGTTCCGTCAGCGTCTGCAGGCCATGCGAGAAGCACAAGTCCAGAGTCTGTTTTGAGAACGCCATCAGAATCTGTATGGAATGATCCAGTTGTTGACATCATCATAGGTTGATCACCTGAGCTGGCATCTAATGAGACAGCTGTCGTAACGGGAAGCATGCCGCGACCGCCAACGGCAATGTCAGTCGCGTTGGCGGTTGATATCAGTGCTCCGCGCTCTTCAATCAATCGTGTTGTTGATGCTCGAACGCCGCCGGCAGAGTAAACACCGGTGCCCGCATTGTTGGCGATGACGAAGGACTCAAAATCAGCCGAGGCACGTTTATAGCCATAGGTGTTGGAGTTCGCGATATTGTCTGAGATTGTTGCGAGGCGGGTGGCGTTGGCGTTTAGGCCGGCCACACCCGCATTCAGCGAGGATGAGATAGTCATAGGGTAGCGCCTTTCTGCTGCTGGGACCCGAAATACAGGTCCCAAAATGCACAGCTTCCCTTAACAGGTGACTAACATCGACAATCTGATCTAATTCTTTGAAAAATCGTTCCTAAGTAAAATGATTTCTACGCGGTTGTTTCGTACGGCCATTGGATTACGTACAGCGGGCTTGCGATCTGCATATCCCGTGACTCTTTGGATGCGGTTAGATTGTACGCCGTTATCTTCCAACATTATACGAATTCTGTCGGCGCGCTGAGTTGAGAGATCCCATACAGGATTATCAACAACTACAAGGGCTTCCGAGCGAACATAGCCTGTCACCGCTATTTCGTTTTTAACAATAGACAAAACGCGCCCCATCATTTCCAGCAACATTGTTGTCACCAGCTCTGGCTCCGTTTTGCGTTGAATAAAAAGTGGTTCGGTTTTTGTATCGAATATTTCTATAATAAGCCCCTCATCGGTCACGCGGGTCACGATATGACGCATGGCTTCGTTTGCGGCCATACTTTCTCCGCTGAAGGCTGTTAGTAGTTCTTGGACTTCGGCGAATCCCTTTGCTTGGGCTGCTTCTGCGGCGCCTTCTGAGCTTGGAGGGCTATCTGCTGTCACTGACTGTGAGGTTGATGCGCCTGTGCCATTGTGTGCCAAGGTTTCTTCTGTAAAAACGGAGTCTCCGCCAAAAGCACCATCGCCGCCACCAGAAATTCGGTTGATGGGGATTGTTGGATTGAAATAATCAGCGATGCCTTTTCGCTGTACCTCGGTTGTCGCATTTAAAAGCCACATCAAGAGAAAGAATGCCATCATAGCTGTCACGAAATCCGCGTATGCCACTTTCCAAGCGCCGCCGTGATGGCCATCACCACCGACGACTTTCTTTCTTTTGATAATAATTGGCGCGTTGCCTTTAGCGCTCATGCCACCACCTCATTTATTCACCCAAGATGACGTTTATCAAAGAGGTGTTGATGCTGGCTTAACTGTTAAAATAGTCTCTATTTTTGGATGTTTAGGCCTTGGTTTCTATTGTGTTAAATTCTGCAAGAAAGCCAATATCATGGAAATTCATAGCTTGCATTGTGAGTGCCGCTGGTCAATGGCGCGCCGCCCAAGGTGCGGCGGTGTGAACCGACAGGCTAGCCTGCTTTATATTGTCAGGAGAAGATACCATGAACCCGCCCTCGGTATGTTTGAAGGCGGACCAAAGACGGTAAAGCAAAAGTGAATTTATATTGGTGCCCAGGAGAGGACTCGAACCTCCACATCGTTGCCAATACTAGCACCTGAAGCTAGCGCGTCTACCAATTCCGCCACCTGGGCAGGTGTCGAGGCTTTGCGATGTAAAGCGGAGTGGGTGGGCTGTCAACGTAGATTCGATAGTTTTTGAATACGTTGATAGCGTCTTGTTCATTTGATCATGAAAAGCTAAGAAAAACATAGAAAATGGCATTGGAGATGCAGATGACGAAATTGGTCACCATCTATGGCGGCGCTGGCTTTGTTGGGCGTTACATCGCACGTCGTATGGCGAAAGAAGGTTGGCGCGTGCGCGTGGCGGTACGTCGCCCGAACGAGTCACTTCATGTGAAACCTTATGGCGCAGTTGGTCAGGTCGAACCTATTCTGTGTAATATTCGCGATGACGCCTCGGTGCGGGCCGCGATGCAAGGTGCAGATGCAGTGGTAAACTGTGTGGGTGTTTTGACGGAAAAGGGTAAAAACTCATTTGCCGCCGTGCAATCCGAGGGGGCTGCGCGCATTGCACGCATTGCTGCCGAAGAGGGTGTTGGCAACTTGGTCCACCTGTCAGCGATTGGCGCTGATCTTGAGGCCGCAAGCGAATACGCCAGAACCAAAGCACAGGGCGAGCAGGCTGTGCTTGCATCCTTCCCTGATGCAGTGATTTTACGTCCGTCTGTTATTTTTGGTGTCGAGGATGATTTCTTCAATCGCTTTGCTGAGATGACAAAGTTTGGTCCTATCCTGCCTTTGGTTGGTGGCGCGTCCAAATTTCAGCCCGTTTATGTTGATGATGTGGCTCAGGCTGCTGTCAAAGCTGTGCTCGGCGATGTGCCTGCTGGTATTTATGAATTGGGCGGCCCTGAGACGGAAACACTTAAAGACTTGATGCACAAAATGCTTGGCCTAATTCAGCGCCGGCGTCTTGTTGTCGATCTGCCGTTCTTTGCAGGCGACATGATGGCGATGGGATTTGGTGTGGCGCAGGCTTTGACGCTTGGTGTGTTCCACAATAAAATTCTCACACGCGATCAAGTTAAAAACCTAGCGAATGATTGTGTTGTCTCGCCTGACGCCAAAGGCTTTGCTGATTTGGGGATCACTCCGACAACGATGGACGTGATTTTACCTGAATATCTTTGGGTCTACCGCGATAGCGGCCAGTACGCCGATATTCGTGATAGCGCAAAGAACCTGCGCAACATCTAAGGTCTTTGTGGCGATGAAAATGGGGCGCGCACCGTGAATTCGGGCGCGCCTTTTCTATGCGCTGTACGAAATAATCAAAAGCACGATGCCAAGAATGACGCGGTAGATCACGTAAGGCGTGAAGCTTACGGATCTCAAGAGGCGCATCATGAGCGTGAGTGCCCCAAGTGCGGCCATGAAGGCAAAGGCGGCACCAATTCCAGCGTATTTCATCAACTCCCAATTGGCGTTCCCCGCAACTTCTGCGCCGAGCAAAATGCCAGAGGCCAAAATGGTTGGGATCGACATCAGCATTGCAATCTTGGCGCCATCTTCGCGGGTATACCCAAGAGCGCGTGCGCCGGTGATCGTAATGCCGGATCGCGAGGTTCCTGGGATGAGCGCCACGGCCTGCCAAAGGCCTAGTATGATTGCGTCCTTGAGTGACCAATCCTGTTCCGTTTTATGTGTTGGTCCTTTTTGGTCGAACCAGTAGAGGACGAAGCCAAAAATCAACATGGACCAGCCGATCACGCGAATGGATCGCATGGCATCGGACAGTCCTGTGACTTTTATGATCAGCCCAATAAGGATCACGGGGATCGTGGCGATAAGCAAAAGAAACGCCAGTTTTGCACCAGGGGTGTCGATTTTACCCGTCAGCATGCGGGGTGTTCCCAAAAGGCCGACTTTGACGTCTTTCCAAAAATACGCGACGACCGCCCCTAGGGTCCCGATGTGCACAGCGACATCTATGGCTTGGCCCTGATCATCGATTCCTGTGAAATAGGGCAATAGAATCAGGTGACCTGATGACGATACAGGCAAAAATTCTGTAATACCTTGGATCAAGGCGACAAGTAGCAGGTAGAAAAGACTCATGGGCGCGTCCTTGATGTGTTGTGGGAAGAAGGATAAACTCTTTTAAACTCAATAAGAAGCTGAATTAATGGTCAGCCTTATTGACCCTTATGCGTTACATTTTTGCCAGTTTTAGTGTTCGTCATGATGTGAAATAACATATAGGACAGCACTTATGACTTTTCTTTTGTGCTTATTCTTTGTACACAGCATACAAATTCTTACTCATACCCACGGAGATATTGCGTTATGGCCAAGGAGCCTATGCTCAAATTTGTGAACGTTGGACGGGATATGCCCAAAAAACGCGACGCAGGCGACCGTAAGGACGATTTTTTGGAAATCTACGGTGATTTCATCGCGGATAAAGCTGCAGAGCAAGCCTCTCGCTGTTCGCAATGTGGCGTGCCGTATTGTCAATCACATTGCCCGCTTCACAACAACATCCCTGACTGGTTGCGCCTCACGGCAAGTGGTCGGTTGAAAGAAGCTTATGAGATTTCTCAAGCAACCAATGCGTTCCCAGAAATCTGTGGCCGCATTTGTCCGCAGGATCGTCTGTGTGAAGGCAATTGTGTTATTGAGCAGTCCGGCCATGGCACAGTTACAATCGGTGCTGTTGAAAAGTACATCACAGATACCGCATGGGAAAATGGTTGGGTTGAGACCATTAAGCCGAATGTCGAACGCAAAGAAACCGTTGGTATTATCGGGTCTGGCCCGGGTGGCGTTGCGGCAGCTGACCGTTTGCGCCGCGCAGGTATCCAAGTGACGATTTATGAACGTTCTGACCGCGCTGGCGGTCTGATGACTTACGGCATCCCAAGCTTTAAGTTGGAAAAAGACGTGGTCATGCGCCGTATCGATCAGCTCAAAGCCTCTGGCGTTGAGTTTGTTTTGAATTGCAACGTTGGCGTAGATGTCACCTTTGATGCTTTGCGTGAAAAACACGATGCGGTCTTGATCGCGACTGGCGTTTACAAGTCTCGTGACCTTCAAGGTCCAGGTGCTGGGTCCGATGGGATCGTGCCTGCGCTGGATTACCTGACTGCGTCTAACAAGGTTTCTTTTGGTGACACTGTTGCTGAATTTGACAGCGGCGAATTGAATGCGAACGGTAAAAAAGTCGTTGTGATCGGTGGTGGTGATACGGCGATGGACTGTGTGCGCACAGCGATCCGTCAAGGTGCCACATCCGTGAAATGTCTGTACCGTCGGGACCGTGCCAATATGCCGGGATCACAGCGCGAGACACAAAATGCCGAAGAAGAAGGCGTGGAATTCGTATGGCTTGCTGCGCCAAAAGGTTTTGCTGGCAATCCTGTCACGGGCGTTATGGTGCAAAAAATGCGCCTTGGTGCGCCGGATGCCTCTGGTCGCCAATCCCCCGAAGTGATCGAGGGTGCGGATTATGTTGAAGACGCGGATCTTGTGATCAAGGCGCTTGGGTTCGAACCAGAAGAGCTTCCAAAACTTTGGAATGCAGACGGTTTGGAAGTCACGCGTTGGGGTACGGTCTTGGCAGACTTCAAAACCCATGAGACAAAACTTCCTGGCGTTTATGCCTGCGGTGATATTCAGCGCGGCGCGTCATTGGTTGTCTGGGCTATTCGGGATGGTCGTGAGGCCGCTGACGCAATCGTTGAACAGGTTAATGCAGCTGCAAGCGTTGCGGCCGAGTAAGTCTTAACGGGTCGAAGGGAAAGGCTGCCTTGGCGCGCCGCCCCTCGATCCAATCTGAAGTCTTAAAGAGCGCAAGCTCTGCCCCACCAATCATAAGGAAGGGTTCCGACATGAAAAAATATGATGAAAGCTGGGCTGCACGCGAAGAAGCAAAACGCGAGTGGATGGCACAAAACTCTCTCTTCCGCGAAGAAGATGAGCACTCCTCTTGTGGGGTTGGTCTTGTTGTTGCTATCGATGGCAGCAAATCCCGCAAAGTCGTCGACAATGCTATTGCTGCGTTAAAAGCGATCTGGCACCGTGGTGCTGTTGATGCCGATGGAAAAACAGGCGATGGCGCTGGTATCCATGTGCAAATTCCGGTGCCGTTTTTTTACGACCAAGTGAAACGCACGGGTCACAAACCACGCACCGATGAAATGATCGCTGTTGGGCAAATCTTTTTGCCGCGCACTGACTTTGGTGCCCAAGAAACATGTCGCACAATCATCGAATCCGAAGTTTTGCGGATGGGCTACTACATCTACGGCTGGCGCCATGTGCCCGTGAGCGTTGATTGTTTGGGCGAAAAAGCCAATGCAACACGCCCTGAAATCGAACAGATTTTGATTTCGAACTCCAAGGGTGTGGATGAAGAAACATTCGAACGCGAACTTTACGTGATTCGTCGTCGCATTGAAAAAGCTGCAATAGCTGCCGGCGCGCAGTCATTGTACGTGTGTTCTTTGTCTTGCCGGTCGATCATTTACAAAGGCATGATGCTGGCTGAACAGGTGGCGGAATTCTACCCAGACCTGATGGATGATCGTTTTGAATCCGCGTTTGCGATTTACCACCAGCGGTATTCCACAAACACGTTCCCTCAGTGGTGGTTGGCTCAGCCGTTCCGCATGTTGGCGCACAACGGCGAAATCAATACCATCAAGGGCAACCTGAACTGGATGAAATCGCACGAGATCCGTATGGCGTCGAGCACATTCGGTGACACATCCGATGACATCAAACCGATCATTCCGCAGGGGTCATCTGACTCGGCGGCGCTTGATGCGGTGTTCGAAGTGTTGGTCCGCGCTGGGCGCTCTGCGCCGATGGCGAAAACAATGTTGGTGCCCGAGGCTTGGTCACAACAGGCTGTGGAATTGCCACAATCTTGGCGTGACATGTATTCCTATGTGAACTCTGTGATGGAGCCATGGGATGGTCCGGCTGCTTTGGCGATGACCGATGGTCGTTGGGTTTGCGGTGGTCTTGATCGCAACGGCCTGCGCCCAATGCGTTATGTTGTGACGGGGGATGGTCTTGTGATTGCCGGTTCCGAAGTGGGTATGGTGCCGACGGATGAGGCGACTGTCGTTGAAAAAGGCGCGCTTGGTCCGGGGCAAATGTTGGCTGTCGATATGCTCGAAGGTAAATTGTACCACGACACTGAGATGAAAGATAAATTGGCCAAGGCACAGCCCTTTGGCGAATGGGCTGGTAAAATCAAAGACCTCGACAAAGATCTTTCCGGTCTTGAAGAAAAAGCCATTTTCAGTGGTGCAGAGCTAAAACAGCGCCAAATTGCTGCGGGCTATTCCATCGAAGAGTTGGAGCAAATTCTTGCGCCTATGGCCGAGGATGGCAAAGAAACTCTGGCGTCTATGGGCGATGACACACCCTCTGCGGTTTTGTCAGAAAAATACCGTCCGCTCAGCCATTTCTTCCGCCAGAACTTTTCTCAGGTGACCAACCCTCCGATTGACTCGTTGCGCGAATACCGCGTGATGTCGTTGAAAACACGGTTCGGAAACTTGAAAAACGTGTTGGATGAAAGCAGTTCACAAACTGAAATTTTGGTGCTCGACAGCCCGTTTGTTGGCAACGCGCAATTTGACGTGTTGAAAGCAAACTTTAATGCGCCGATGACTGAAATCGATTGTACTTTCCCAGTGGGTGGCGGTGATAACGCGCTACGTGAGGGCTTGGATCGTGTGCGTGCTGAGGCTGAAGAGGCCGTGCGGTCTGGCGGCGGTCACATCGTTCTGACGGATCAAGGCCAAGGCCCTGATCGCGTTGCGATGCCGATGATTTTGGCAACCTCCGCTGTACACAGTTGGTTGACTCGCAAGGGTTTGCGCACATTCTGTTCCATCGGTGTGCGGTCTGCGGAATGTATTGATCCGCATTACTTTGCCGTTTTGATCGGGTGTGGTGCAACAATCGTAAACGCCTACTTGGCCGAAGATTCGCTTGCCGATCGCATTGAACGTGGTCTGTTGGATTGCACACTCACCGAAGCTGTTGCGCGCTACCGTGCGGCTGTTGACGCGGGCTTGCTCAAAATCATGGCGAAGATGGGCATCTCAGTGATCTCGTCTTACCGTGGTGGTGTGAACTTTGAAGCGGTTGGTCTATCGCGCGCGATGTGTGCGGAATTCTTCCCCGGCATGCAGTCACGTATCTCCGGTATCGGTACCGGCGGCATTCAAAAGAAACTCGTCGCAGTGCATGCCCAAGGTTTCCTTGGTGGCAACACATTGCCCATCGGCGGATTCTACAAATCGCGTAAATCTGGCGAAACCCATGCGTGGGAAGCGCAGTCGATGCACATGCTACAATCGGCCTGTGATCGTGCGTCCTATTCCATGTGGCAACAATACTCTGCCAAGATGAAATCCAACCCGCCCATTCACTTGCGCGATCTTTTGGACGTCAAACCTCTTGGTAAACCTGTGCCGATCGAAGAGGTGGAATCCATCACTGCGATCCGTAAACGGTTTGTCACACCGGGCATGTCTTTGGGCGCTTTGTCCCCAGAATCACACCGCACGCTGTCCATCGCGATGAACCGCATTGGTGCGAAATCTGACTCTGGTGAAGGCGGCGAAAGCCCTGATGACTTCACGCCAGAGCCAAACGGCGACAACGCATCTGCGAAAATTAAACAGGTCGCTTCAGGCCGGTTTGGGGTCACAGCTGAATACCTTTTGGCCTGTGAAGAGCTCGAG
Organism: Celeribacter sp.; assembly: GCA_047630475.1. Lineage (GTDB taxonomy): Bacteria > Pseudomonadota > Alphaproteobacteria > Rhodobacterales > Rhodobacteraceae > Celeribacter. The sequence continues at coordinate 19,788 of JBLHXX010000033.1, forward strand.
ATTAAAGTGGCTCAAGGTGCGAAACCCGGCGAAGGTGGTCAGTTGCCTGGGATGAAGGTCACAGACCTGATCGCCAAGCTGCGTCACTCGACCAAAGGCGTGACACTGATTTCACCACCGCCACACCACGATATCTACTCAATCGAAGATTTGGCGCAGCTGATCTACGATCTCAAGCAGATCAACCCACGCTGTAAAGTGACCGTGAAACTCGTGGCGTCTTCTGGTGTTGGCACAATTGCGGCAGGTGTGGCCAAAGCGAAAGCGGACATCATTTTGATTTCTGGTCACAACGGCGGCACAGGCGCATCTCCTGCGACCTCGATTAAATTCGCGGGTCTGCCATGGGAAATGGGTCTGACGGAAGCACATCAAGTTCTGTCGATGAACAACCTGCGTGAGCGCGTGACGTTGCGCACCGATGGTGGCTTGCGCACTGGTCGTGACGTGGTGATGGCTGCGATGTTGGGTGCTGAAGAATACGGCATCGGCACGGCTGCTTTGATCGCAATGGGCTGTATCATGGTGCGTCAATGTCAGTCGAACACATGCCCTGTTGGCGTGTGTACACAAGACGATGATTTGCGTAAAAAGTTCACGGGCACTGCGGATAAAGTGGTCAACTTGATCACCTTTTATGCGCAAGAAGTGCGTGAAATTTTGGCATCTATTGGCGCACGGTCCATGGATGAAGTCATCGGTCGTGCCGATCTTTTGACACAGGTGTCACGTGGGTCTGCTCATCTCGATGATCTTGATCTGAACCCGCTTTTGATCACCGTCGATGGCGCTGATAAAATCGTCTACGATCGCTCAAAACCACGCAATGCCGTGCCTGACACGCTGGATGCGCAAATCGTTTCTGACGCTGCACGGTTCTTGGATGATGGTGAAAAGATGCAGCTGTCATATGCGGTGCAAAACACGCACCGTACAATTGGCACACGCACCTCTAGCCACATTGTACAAAACTTTGGCATGCGTAACGATTTGCAGCCGGATCATTTGACGGTCAAACTGACAGGGTCTGCAGGGCAGTCTCTGGGTGCATTTGCAGCACCGGGTTTGAAAATCGAAGTGTCTGGTGACGCAAACGACTATGTTGGCAAAGGTCTGTCTGGCGGGATCGTCGTGGTGCGTCCTCCGATGCATTCACCACTCAAAGCGTCCGAGAATACCATCATCGGCAACACTGTTTTGTACGGTGCGACAGATGGATATCTCTTTGCTGCAGGACGCGCTGGTGAACGGTTTGCTGTGCGTAACTCAGGTGCAACAGTTGTGATCGAAGGCTGTGGTTCCAGTGGGTGTGAATACATGACCGGCGGTATCGCTGTCATCCTAGGGTCCATCGGCGCCAACTTTGGGGCAGGTATGACAGGGGGTATGGCCTATCTGTACGATCCAGAAGGCTCTGCATTCCAGTTGATGAACCATGAAACATTGGTGACCTGCCCTGTGACGGTTGAGTACTGGGAAACAGAACTCAAATCCTTGATCGAGCGGCATGCAGATGAAACAGGGTCTGTCAAAGCGAAAGAGATTCTGTCAAATTGGGACGTCGAAAAAACCAACTTCTTGCAAGTTTGTCCCAAAGAAATGCTGGTGCATATCAAAGCGCCACTATCTTTGGAAAAAGGCGCAATTCCAGCGGAATAAGGCTCTAATCCAGCTTAAAAGACGAAAGCCTCCAATCTTTTGGGGGCTTTTTCTTTGATCAAATGCGACTGATAGCGGCACGAAGGCTTGACCCGACGCATGAGACCATGAATCACTGCATTATGGCAAAGACACCAAAGAAAACCACAGCGTCAAAACGCAAAGCCACAAAGGTCAAAAAGCCTTTGCGGCCTGTGGCCAAACGCGAGCGCGCAGAACTTGGTTTTTTTGCGCGGCAGCGACGGCGTGTGTTTCGGTTTGTTTTTGGCGTTATTGCCCTAGGGTTGATTTGGATTTTATCCTACACGGTTTTTCCCATACCAACGACGCCCTACATGATCTCTGAGGGTCGTGTGACGGATGGGGTCGACTATCAATGGGTGGCACTAGAAGACATTGCACCCGTTTTGGCGCGATCTGTTGTGGCCGCTGAGGATGCAAATTTTTGTCAGCATTGGGGATTTGATCTTGGGGCGATACGCGCCGCAATTGATGAAGGTGCGGGACGTGGTGCATCGACCATTTCTCAACAGGTGGTCAAGAATGCCTTTCTTTGGCACGGTCGGTCGTGGTTGCGAAAAGCGCTTGAGGCCGTGGTGACACCGATTGTTGAACTGACGTGGAGCAAACGCAGGATCATTGAAGTTTATCTGAACATTGCTGAGTTTGATGAGGGGGTGTTTGGCGCAGAAGCCGCCGCGCGCACCTATTTCGGTGTTGGTCCAGAAGAGCTGACACGCCAACAAGCGGCGCAACTTGCAGCGGTGCTTCCATCCCCCAAGCTTAGAAATGCTGGAAATCCAGGTCCATACGTTCGGCGCCGTGCCGCGCAAATCGTGGACGGTGCAGCAACAATTCAAGCGGACGGGCGCTCACGTTGTTTCGAGGATTGAATTGGCCGCGCTTTCACGGCACTTAGGATAAAAACAAAGAGTACAGTGCAATGATCCGACTTTTTCATGTTCCCCTATCCCCATTTTGCCGCAAGGTGCGTTTGAGCCTCGCGGAAAAAAAACTCGAAGTGGAGTTGGTCGAAGAACGGTACTGGGAACGCGACCCTGATTTTTTACGGCGCAACCCGGCTGGCAAAGTGCCGATTTTGCGCATTGACGACATGACTTTGTCCGAAAGCGCTGCGATTTGCGAATACATTGAAGAAAAACACCCCACCCCGTCTTTGATGCCAAATGATCCCGAGGGACGGTTTGAGGTGCGTCGATTGGTGTCTTGGTTTGATGATAAATTTCATCATGAAGTGACATCGAATCTTTTGTACGAACGGGTGAATCGCAAGCTTACCAAGTCGGGGTATCCTGATTCGAAGAATGTGAAAGCGGGCTCCAAGGCGATCAAATATCACTTGGATTACATGGCGTGGCTTTTGGATCGGCGGCGTTGGTTGGCGGGGGACACGATGACCTTGGCCGACTTTGCAGCGGCTGCGCATTTGTCGTCGCTCGACTATATCTCTGATGTGGATTGGAACCGTTCGGCAGTGGTCAAAGACTGGTATGCAAAGATCAAATCACGCCCTGCGTTCCGGTCGCTTTTGGCGGATCATGTGTCTGGATTTCCACCTCCGGCACATTATGCCGATCTTGATTTTTAATATAGGCTTGCCCAAAAGGGGCGATTAAATTGGCTGGATTAGACAAAGAAACTGTGCGCGAGCAGGCTTTGACCGAAGGGTTTTCGAAGGTGGGTTTTGCCCGTCCGGAATTGCCTGAAGCAATGGGTCGGTTGCAGCGTTTTGTCGATTTGGAACGCCACGGACAAATGGCGTGGATGGCCGATCGTATGGCATGGCGGGGCGACCCCGCTGCGCTTTGGCCGGAAGCCAAATCGGTGATCATGCTGGCCGAGGCTTATACGCCAGACGATGATCCGATGGAGGCGGTTGGACGTACAGATGCCGGTGCCATTTCGGTTTATGCGCGCAATCGTGACTATCATGACATTGTGAAAAAACGTCTCAAACGCGTTGGGCGCTGGATGATTGATCAAGCCGGTTCCGAGACGCAAATCAAAGTGTTTGTTGATACTGCACCGGTGATGGAAAAGCCGCTGGGTGCCAAAGCTGGGCTTGGGTGGCAAGGGAAACATACCAATCTTGTCGGGCGTGATCTGGGCAGTTGGTTTTTTTTAGGAGCGATCTTTACGACGCTCGAATTCGATCCAGATCCGGCGGAAATGGACCATTGTGGGTCCTGCACGGCGTGCCTGACATCCTGTCCAACTGATGCGTTTCCTGCGCCTTACCAAATTGATGCGCGGCGCTGTATTTCCTATTTGACGATTGAACATCATGGTCCTGTGGCCGAAGATCTTCGCCCGCTTTTGGGCAATCGTATTTATGGGTGTGATGATTGTTTGGCTGCTTGCCCTTGGAACAAATTCGCAGTGGAGGCTGCGGATATGCGATACCATGCTCGTGCAGATTTGGTCTCGCCGCCTTTGGCCGAATTGGTCGTATTGGATGACGCGGCGTTTCGGGAACGGTTTTCTGGCTCACCGATCAAGCGAGTTGGTCGCAATCGATTCATCCGGAATGTTTTATATGCTATTGGAAACTCTGGAGACAGCAGCATGCGACCATCTGTGGCTGGTTTGATGTCTGATCCAGATGAAACTGTTGCAGATGCTGCGGCTTGGGCCGTGTCGCGACTTTGACATCCTAGCCTGTAAGGTTAGCCGTCAAAAAAACGGAACCAGGGTGCTTTATTGTGTGCATCGTTGCTGTTTTCGAGTTTTTTGGCCAACGCCAGCTGATGAGATTTCAGCATACGTTCGGCGCGCACGGCAGCTTTTATTCCGCCAGCCGCATTGTTAATTTCATAGGGGCCGATACGATTCATGCCCACCAAATACGTGACTGTAATGTGAGAGTTATTTGGGACCGTGCGAAATTTTATCCGAACTTTGCTATTGAAGCGCTCGAATGCTGTTTCAAGCGCATTTGAATATTCGTTTTTTGACGCGTGCTTTCCAGATTTATCGCCGATTGAAATAACGGCAACAATTTCACCTGAATCTTTGATAAGCCCTGCTTCGGCAAGTTTCTCTATCGTTACGCCAAGGGGACGTAGATTTGGGTTTTTCGTAATGAAATAGGCAGACAGACTAAGTGCGGCCGGAAGTACAATAAAGGCCGCAACCAAGCCAACCATGATTGTTTCTTTTTTAATCAAAGGGCCTCTCCGCCAAATATCATATTTGATATTTAGCAGGAGACGTTTGAGGTTTTCTTAATTTTAGCTGCGCACAAGCTTTTCATATGACTCTGCGATATCACGAGTCAGTGCGCCAACTTCAAAGGTGTGCGTGCCAATTTGCCCAACGGGCGTCACTTCGGCGGCTGTGCCTGTCAGCCAGCATTGCTCAAACCCATCAAGTTCCTCAGGCATGATCACGCGTTCATGCACGGTGATGCCTTTGTCTTTGAGCATCTGAATGATGGTTTGTCGTGTGATACCGTTCAAAATTGCATCTGGTGTGGGCGTGTGGACTTCGCCGTCTTTGACGAAAAAGATGTTCGCGCCAGTCGCCTCTGCGACATAACCGCGGTAGTCCATGAACAAAGCGTCTGAGCACCCTTTGGCTTCGGCTGCATGTTTGGACATGGTGCAGATCATGTAAAGACCAGCGGCTTTGGCGGCTGTTGGAATGGTCTCGGGCGAGGGGCGTTTCCATTTGGCGATGTCGAGTTTCGCGCCCTGCATTTTGGCGTCGCCGTAGTATGCGCCCCATTCCCAAGCGGCCACGGCCATGCGCACTGGGTTTTTGTTGGAGGCAACGCCCATATCTTCACCAGCGCCGCGCCATGCGACAACCCGCACATAGGCGTCCGTCAAACCGTTTGCGTCTAACACTGCGGTTTTTGCGGCTTCGATTTCGTCCACAGAATAGGGGATCGGCATGTCCAGAAGTTCGCCAGATTTGAGCAGGCGTTCTGAGTGCTCGCGGGATTTGAAGATCTTGCCTTCATAGCAGCGTTCGCCTTCAAACACGGATGAAGCATAGTGCATGGCATGGGTTAGGATGTGCACCTGAGCATCGCGCCAATCAACAAGTGCGCCATCCATCCAGATTTTACCATCGCGATCTTCGTATGAACCGGCCATCTTTTCTATTCCCTATAGCTGTGCAATTTGCAATTGTTGCGTGTGGACAGGATATGTTTGACATTATCTTACGCAAAACCTGCTACGCGCTAACAATTGCGACTTGGAATGTCAATGTCGCTGACTTAAAATGCTTATAGATTACGCGGATTGTGAATGGAGACAGTGTGGCGGACGGCAAGAGTATACGTGGTGGCGAAAGCCTTTTGTTTCTGACAGACGAGCAATTGCGCAGAGGAATCGAAGCGATGTTTTTCGCTTATCGTGGCTTTACGGCTGATCCTGATCGCATCTTGGACAAACATGGGTACGGGCGCGCGCATCACCGTGCTGTTCATTTTATAAACCGTGCGCCTGGGGCGACTGTGAACGCGTTGCTGGATGTTTTAGGTGTGACCAAGCAATCGCTTAACCGTGTGTTGCGCACCTTGATCGCAGACGAGTTGGTGGAAAGTCGTGTTGGCAAAAAAGACAAACGCGAGCGGCATTTGTATTTGACGCCCAAGGGCGATGCCTTGGAAGCCGAGCTGTCAGAGGCGCAACGTGCACGAATGCGTATCGCGTTTAGCAAAGCGGGACCAGAAGCTGTCGCAGGCTTTCGCGAAGTGCTAGAAGCCATGATGGACGCTGATCAACAGCTCTATTTCAATGGGTTAAAGGAGCAAGACAGTTGAGTGACATTCATCTTCTCATTGTTGACGACGATGAACGCATTCGCCAGTTGTTGCAAAAATTTTTGATCCGCCATGGATTTTGTGTGACGGCAGCCCGCGACGCGGCACATGCCCGCCGACTGTTGGCGGGGCTGGAATTTGATATGATTGTTATGGATGTGATGATGCCGGGCGAAGATGGCGTGACGCTGACCCGCAGCTTGCGCCAAACCTTGGCGACGCCCATCTTGTTGTTGACCGCCAAAGGCGAGACAGAAGACCGGATCACAGGGCTTGAGGCCGGTGCAGATGACTATTTGGCAAAGCCGTTTGAGCCCAAAGAATTACTGCTGCGGATCAACGCAGTGTTACGACGTGTGCCGCAGGTCGCTGATGTGGTGGCCTTGCCCAAATACATGCATTTGGGCAACTTTAGATACGATATCGAACGTGGTGAGCTGTGGGAGGGCGATCAGATTGTACGTTTGACCCAGACAGAAGCACAGCTGATGCGGATATTTTCAGCCACCCCCAGCGTGTCTGTGTCTCGGGGCGAATTGGTGGAAAAGCTGGGGCGCGATGGCGGGCAAGCCCAAGAGCGTGCCGTCGACGTGCAAATCACACGGTTGAGGCGTAAATTTGAAACTGACCCTCGCCAGCCACGGTTTTTGCAAACGGTGCGGGGTGCTGGGTATATGTTGAGCCCTGAGTGACCATTCTGTGATCAGTGGCCTGATAGGGAACTGGTCAAGAGGTGGCCAACTCATGTATGCAGGCCCATATGTACAGGGACAAACCTTTGTGGAGATGTCGATATGACTGAGACGACCGTGTCTGAATTGAGCTTTGAGGCGGCGATGGCTGAACTTGACCAAGTTGTGGCCAAACTTGAACGTGGTGAAGTGCCCTTGGATGACAGTATTAAGTTGTATGAGCGTGGTGCGCAGCTGAAGGCCCATTGTGAGGCCAAGCTGAAAGATGCCGAAGAAAAGGTTGAAAAAATCTCTGTCGGCTCTGATGGCAAACCCACCTCAGCTCAGCCAGTCGCAGGCCTCTGATGCAAACCGAAGTCGACCGATGCCACCAAATGGTGCAAGCTTGTTTCGATGATGTTCTGTCGCCTCTTGGCCAGTCACCTGTCGAATTGGGGCTGCGATATGCCTTAACAGGCGGCAAACGTTTGCGTGCGCTTTTGGTTCTGGAAGGCGCTGCATTGCACGGTATCGAGCCTGTGCAATCTGTCTGGTCTGCCGCTGCGATTGAGGCCATGCACGCCTACAGCTTGGTCCATGATGATCTGCCGTGTATGGATGATGACGATCTGCGGCGTGGTCAGCCAACGGTTCATAAAAAGTGGGATGATGCGACGGCTGTACTGGTTGGTGATGCGCTGCAAACCTTGTCTTTTGAACTTTTGTCACGGATTGAAACATCGCCGTCCAGCCAGATTAGGGTCGATTTAATTGCGTCTATGGCGCGTGCCGCTGGAGCGCAGGGTATGGTTCTAGGTCAAGCGCAAGACATCGCGGCCGAGACGGCAAATGCGCCCCTTGATTTGAATGCGATCACTGAATTGCAGGCCAATAAAACCGGTGCGTTAATTGAATGGTCCGCGACTGCAGGTGCCATTTTAGGTGGCGCTGATCCCAAACCCTTGGCTCAATATGCGCGTGCGCTGGGCTTGGCCTTTCAAATTCAAGACGATGTTTTGGACGTTATTGGCGATGTTGGAAAAACCGGCAAAGCTGTGGGCAAAGACCAAGATGCAGGCAAAGCAACATTCGTGTCCTTGCTTGGGCTGGAAGCCGCGCAAAATCGAGCTGAATCTTTGGTTCTTGAGGCATGTGAGGCAATTGGCCCCTATGGAAAGCGCGCGGAAACCTTGCGCGACATCGCGCGGTTCGTTATTTCCCGCGAAACCTAAGAAAGATGATGTGCCATGTCCGATCTTCCTGACACGCCAACGCTTGACCGTGTATCGACCCCTGCGGATCTAAAAACGCTGTCCGATGTGGAATTGAAACATTTGGCAAACGAGTTGCGTGCAGAGACGATTTCCGCTGTGTCGGAAACGGGTGGACATTTGGGCGCAGGTCTTGGTGTTGTTGAGTTGACCGTGGCGCTTCACGCCGTGTTTGATACGCCCAAAGATCGGTTGATTTGGGATGTGTCACATCAATGCTACCCACATAAAATTCTGACCGGACGCCGTGATCGTATTCGCACCTTGCGCCAAAAAGATGGCCTGTCTGGATTCACCAAACGATCTGAAAGTCCCTACGATCCTTTTGGCGCGGCACACAGTTCCACTTCAATTTCAGCGGCCCTTGGGTTTTCCGTGGCCCGTGATTTGGGTGGCGCACCTGATCCCGCCCTTGGCGATGGTATTGCTGTCATCGGCGATGGGTCTATGTCTGCGGGCATGGCGTTTGAAGCGATGAACAATGCGGGCCATTTGGGGAAACGTTTGTTTGTGATCCTCAACGACAATGAAATGTCTATCGCAGAACCTGTAGGTGCGCTGTCCAGCTATTTGTCGCGTTTGTATGCAGGCGAGCCTTTTCAAGAACTCAAAGCTGCTGCCAAAGGTGCTGTGTCCTTGTTGCCGGCTCCGTTTCAAGAAGGCGCCAAGCGCGCCAAAGAAATGCTTAAAGGCATGACCGTCGGCGGTACGTTGTTCGAAGAGCTTGGGTTTTCGTATGTTGGCCCCATTGATGGGCATGACATGGATCAGCTCTTGTCGGTTTTACGAACCGTCAAATCGCGCGCAACGGGGCCTGTGTTGATCCACACAATCACGAAAAAGGGCAAAGGCTATGCCCCTGCTGAGCGTGCGATAGACAAAGGCCACGCGACGGCCAAGTTCAATGTCCTGACGGGTAAACAGCAAAAAGCGACCCCAAATGCGCCGTCCTACACGTCTGTGTTTGGTAAGGCGTTGGTGCAAGAGGCATCACATGACGACAAAATTTGCGCAGTCACAGCGGCCATGCCGGATGGTACAGGGCTGAATCTATTCGCTGAACGGTACGGGTCGCGCTGTTTCGATGTCGGGATCGCGGAACAGCATGGTGTGACATTCGCTGCTGGCTTGGCTGCTGGTGGCATGAAGCCATTTTGCGCAATGTATTCGACCTTTTTGCAGCGCGGCTATGACCAAGTTGTACATGATGTGGCGATCCAACGTTTGCCTGTGCGCTTTGCCATCGATCGGGCTGGTTTGGTTGGCGCAGATGGGGCCACCCATGCGGGGTCGTTCGATGT
>JBLHXX010000034.1:0-28532 GCA_047630475.1 Celeribacter sp.
GAAAGCCTCCGCTTCGCGATCCGCGAAGGTGGCCGTACAGTTGGTTCCGGTGTTGTTTCTAAAATCGTAGAGTAATTTACTCAGCGATATGACTACGAGAGGGCGCCCTTCGGGGTGCCCTTTTTGCCTGAAATGCCCTTTTTTACATAAGGGTATTGCCTCAAACAGATTCGCGCTGTATTGGGCATAAATTCGTATCAAACGAATACTACGGGTGAGATTCGTCTCGCCTATTTTGGGTTCGATGTGGGAGTGCAATAAGGCGCCTCGACCTCTCAACTCCAAAGCCTAAACGGAGGCATTGCAATGCAAAGCCAAAACATCCGCATTCGGTTGAAGGCATTTGATTTCCGCGTTCTTGACGCATCTACACAGGAAATCGTGAACACTGCTAAGCGCACCGGCGCTCAAGTACGTGGCCCGATCCCACTGCCAAACAAAATCGAAAAATTCACTGTTTTGCGTGGTCCTCACGTTGACAAGAAATCCCGCGATCAGTTTGAGATCCGTACGCACAAGCGTCTTCTCGACATCGTAGACCCAACACCACAGACTGTGGACGCGCTGATGAAGCTCGACCTCGCTGCCGGCGTTGACGTCGAAATCAAAGTATAAGGGGGCAATTGAATATGTTGCGCTCTGGTATTATCGCGAAAAAAGTGGGCATGACCCGCTTGTTCATGGAAGACGGCAAACAGATTCCTGTTACTGTTCTTCAACTCGAAAACTTGCAGGTTGTTGCGCAGCGCACATCTGAGAAGCACGGCTACACAGCTGTTCAACTCGGTTGTGGCAATGCAAAAGCAAAACGCACATCCCAAGCTATGCGTGGCGTTTTCGCCGCTGCGAATGTTGCGCCAAAACGCAAAATCGCAGAATTCCGCGTAGACGAAGCGAACCTCATCGCTGTTGGTGAAGAAATCTCAGCTGAGCATTACTTCGAAGGCCAATTCGTTGACGTTGCCGGTACATCTATCGGTAAAGGTTTTGCGGGTGCGATGAAGCGTCACAACTTTGGCGGTTTGCGTGCGACACACGGTGTGTCTATCTCTCACCGTTCGCATGGTTCAACTGGTCAGTGTCAAGATCCAGGTAAAGTTTTCAAAGGTAAGAAAATGGCTGGTCACATGGGCGCTGCTCGTGTCACGACACAAAACCTTCAGGTTGTCCGTACAGACGCTGACCGTGGCTTGATCATGGTTAAAGGCGCTGTTCCTGGCTCCAAAGGTGGTTGGGTCACTGTCAAAGACGCTGTGAAAAAGCCGTTCCCTGAGAACGCGCCACTTCCAGCTGCCTTGAAATCTGCGGCTGCAGCAGCTCCGGCTGAAGCACCTGTTGAAGGAGGTGAAGCATGAAACTTGACGTAATCAAACTTGACGGCGAAAAAGCTGGCACATTGGATCTCGACGAAGCGCTCTTCGGTCTTGAGCCACGTGCAGACATTCTTCACCGTGTGGTGCGCTGGCAGCGCAACAAAGCGCAAGCTGGTACACACAAGGTAAAGACACGCTCAGAAGTTAGCTACTCCACGAAGAAGATCTACCGTCAAAAAGGCACCGGTGGCGCACGTCACGGGTCCCGCAAGGCGCCGATCTTCCGCAAAGGTGGTATCTACAAGGGTCCTACACCGCGGTCTCACGGTCACGAGCTTACGAAGAAATTCCGTAAACTTGGCCTGAAGCACGCGCTCTCTGCAAAAGCAGGCGCAGGCAATCTTGTGATCCTCGACGACGCCAAATTGGCTGGTGCGAAGACTGCAATGCTCGCAAAAGCTGTTAAAGAGCAGGGCTGGAAACGCGTCCTCATCATTGATGGTGCTGACATCGACACAAACCTCAAAGCCGCAGCTGCGAACTTGACTGGTGTTGATATCTTGCCAACTATGGGCGCCAACGTATACGACATCCTGAAACGTGACACACTCGTGCTTACGAAATCAGCTGTCGAAGCTCTGGAGGCTCGCCTCAAATGACCACTAAAGCAGATATGTACGACGTAATTCGTAAGCCTATCATCACTGAGAAAGCCACTATGGCTTCTGAGAATGGTGCGGTTGTTTTCGAAGTGGCGATCGACTCTAACAAACCACAAATCAAAGAAGCCGTAGAAACGCTCTTTGGTGTGAAAGTTAAAGCCGTGAACACATCGATCACAAAAGGTAAAGCAAAACGCTTCCGCGGGATGCTCGGCAAACGCAAAGACGTTAAAAAAGCCTACGTGACACTCGAAGAAGGCAACTCCATCGACGTGTCCACAGGCCTCTAAGTTCTCTTAGAACCTGTTCGAAATTGAAAAGCCCTCCGAGTGATCGGGGGGCTTTTTTGTTGTGCTACCAAGTGATGAGGCGAGTTCGGCACTTCGCGAGACTGAAGCCTGTGTGATTTTGCAGCTTCTGAAATATAATGCTCGGCCCGTATGCGCCCACGCCTAAATCCCAATTCGCGGGCCCAGATGTCTGCACAATGGAGTTATAACCGACAGTGTTCTCGGATTTAAAAATCAGCCCCGCTTCATTCGTCCACGCGAAGTCGGACTTGTCATGCATCGCAAGCGTTGTGCCGTAAGCAGATGTCTGTGTAAAATAGATCGACCAAAGCTTATCTGATATGAGCGGTCGTCCATCAGGGAATTTCGGTACAATAATTGGGCGCAGTGCGGGTTTACTCAGGTCAAATACCGCTGCGTGCCCCAAAAGCAAGCCGTTTGGGAGCGCAACGCAAGAGCTGTGGCGTGTGTGGAATGCCAGCAAAACCCATAAGGTGACGATGCAAACTGGTATCATAATAAGGCCCAGAAGAGCGTATATGCTATGATCCGTTTCGATGTCACCATGTCTGCTCATGTGGGCCTTCCCAGTCAGTATCGACTTCGAGTATCTTCCAAATATATTTGCCCATCAAAAGTGCCGCCCCACGAATCCGTAATGGAGTAAGGCTCCCCAGTATGTATGCCAAGGCGCCGCGAGCCATTTGGTCGCCCACGTAAGTAATCGTCAAGTGGTCCGTGGAGATTTTCATATAGAGTTTCCCCTAAATCAAGGATTTCAACACCTATATCTAGCGGGTCAGCGAATTCGTCACTCAAATAAAACTCTAGTGATCCTGAAAAACTAACGATGCCGTTGATCTCTGTGGTTTGTCCAGTGAACTCTCCCCCGATGACGGTGTCGCCAAGACTAAATACGATTCCAGTCATGTTATATGAATTGTAAAAAGAGTCAGAGAACGTTCCATTTTGATTTTGTCGGGCCGCCGCCGAAATTTGCGTTTTAAGCCTTTCTGAAACTTCGGAAAAGTATGCGTTCGCGACATTCGTAAGATGACCCGTCTCACGCAATGTAACGCCACGGCCATTCCGTTGATAATAGTGTGAAACGAAATCATGGCTGCTCCAAGGGCTGCCTGTATCGGAAATTCCATGGATAGACATATCAAAAAACTCATTCGCTTTGGGAAGGTAGGGCTCTGCCTAGCACCTACAATTGTGATCCTTTCCGGGGTGACCGGTTTGTGGGGCGTCATTCCATGAAAAATTTGACCGTCATTCGCAGCGTGAGCTGAACGTACCTTCCCATCGTTTCTTGTACGCCAAATATAGTGTGTTGAGGTGCGATCTGCCTTCATCTCAAACTTGATCGGAGTGCCTTTTCTAACGAATGCAAGATATGCTTTGCGGTATGAAGTTTGATCAATATGCATGGTTCACCTAATGAATGAAATGTTGCAAGCGACACTTCGGCAATCGGGTTAATAGGTTGGAAATAGGCAGCCCTGTCAGTTGTACTTGCAATTAGGGTGTTCGCCACTAGACACCTCATCCCATCCCTGATACTCCCCATAAATCTTATGGCTACAGATTCGTTCTGTGGCCTTTTGATATATGAATTTGGGCACCTACGGGGGCCTACACACAGACCTTTCAGGGCAACCTGAGCATAAGGTCACAAAGCAAACGGAAGACAGAAACTATGGCACTAAAGTCGTATAAACCAACGACGCCTGGCCAGCGCGGGCTGGTTCTGATCGACCGTTCGGAGCTTTGGAAAGGACGTCCAGTTAAATCTCTCACTGAGGGTTTGACGAAAAAGGGCGGCCGGAACAACACCGGACGGATCACGATGCGTCGCATCGGCGGGGGCGCGAAACGTCTTTACCGCATCGTCGATTTCAAGCGTAATAAATTTGATGTCCCTGCGACTGTAGAACGGATCGAATATGACCCGAACCGCACCGCGTTCATCGCACTGATCAAATACGAAGACGGCGAGCAAAACTACATCATCGCTCCTCAGCGTCTTGCAGTTGGTGACACAGTCATCGCATCTGCAAAAGCTGACGTGAAGCCTGGTAACGCTATGCCGTTCTCTGGTCTGCCAATCGGTACTATCGTTCACAACGTTGAGATGAAGCCAGGCAAAGGCGGTCAAATCGCTCGTGCTGCTGGGACTTACGCTCAGTTTGTTGGTCGTGACGGTGGCTACGCTCAGATCCGCCTTTCTTCTGGCGAGTTGCGTATGGTGCGCCAAGAGTGCATCGCAACAGTTGGCGCTGTGTCAAACCCTGACAACTCCAACCAAAACTTTGGTAAAGCCGGCCGTAACCGCCACAAGGGCATCCGCCCATCCGTACGTGGTGTTGTTATGAACCCGATCGATCACCCGCACGGTGGTGGTGAAGGTCGTACGTCTGGTGGTCGTCACCCAGTGACACCATGGGGTAAGCCAACTAAAGGCGCGAAAACGCGTAAAAACAAAGGGAGCGATAAACTTATTATCCGTTCCCGTCATGCTCGGAAGAAGGGTCGCTAGAATATGGCACGTTCTGTCTGGAAAGGCCCATTTGTGGACGCGTACGTCCTCAAGAAAGCCGAGAAAGCTCGTGAGTCCGGTCGCAACGAGGTCATCAAGATCTGGTCACGCCGCTCAACAATTTTGCCTCAGTTCGTTGGTCTCACCTTTGGTGTGTACAACGGCCGTAAGCACATTCCTGTAAACGTCACAGAAGACATGATTGGTCAAAAGTTCGGTGAGTACTCACCAACTCGTACCTACTACGGTCACGCTGCAGACAAAAAAGCGAAACGGAAATAAGTCATGGGTAAGGTATCAAATCCCCGCCGCGTGGCCGACAACGAAGCAATGGCGAAAACGCGCATGCTCCGTACGTCTCCGCAAAAGCTCAACCTCGTTGCTCAGATGATCCGCGGTAAGAAAGTTGATAAGGCCCTCACAGACCTTACATTTTCGAACAAGCGTATCGCAGCAGACGTGAAGAAATGTCTTCAGTCCGCGATTGCCAACGCCGAAAACAACCACAACCTTGACGTCGACGAACTCGTCGTTGCTGAGGCTTGGGTTGGTAAAAACTTGACTATGAAACGTGGTCGTCCACGTGCGCGTGGTCGTTTCGGCAAGATCTTGAAGCCGTTCGCTGAAATCACCATTTTGGTGCGCCAAGTTGAGGAGCAAAGCTAATGGGTCATAAAGTCAATCCAATCGGCATGCGTTTGCAGATCAACCGCACTTGGGACAGCCGCTGGTACGCAGAATCCAAAGATTTTGGTAATCTTCTTCTTGAAGACATCAAAATCCGCGAATTCGTTAAAGAAGAGTGCAAGCAAGCTGGTATCTCTCGCGTGATCATCGAACGCCCACACAAGAAATGCCGCGTGACTATCCACACGGCACGTCCTGGTGTGATCATCGGTAAAAAAGGCGCAGACATCGAAACACTTCGCAAGAAGATCGCTTCCATGACTGACTCTGAATTGCACCTCAACATCGTTGAAGTTCGCAAGCCAGATCTCGACGCTGCTCTCGTTGCTGAGTCTATCGCTCAACAGCTGGAACGTCGTGTGTCTTTCCGCCGTGCGATGAAACGTTCGGTTCAAAACACAATGCGTCAGGGTGCCCTCGGTATCCGTGTGAACGTTGCTGGCCGTCTTGGCGGTGCTGAAATCGCGCGTACTGAATGGTACCGCGAAGGTCGCGTTCCATTGCACACATTGCGTGCGGACATCGATTACGCAGCTTTCGAAGCCATGACTGCTTACGGCATCATCGGCATCAAAGTTTGGATCTTCAAAGGCGAGATCATGGAGCACGATCCACAAGCTCGTGACCGTCGTCTCGAAGAAGCCCAACAAGGTCCGGCGCCCCGTGGCGACCGCGGCCGTCGCTAAGGAGATCTGATAAATGCTTCAGCCAAAGCGTACGAAATTTCGCAAGATGCACAAAGGCAGCATCAAAGGTCTCGCCAAAGGCGGGTCCGATCTGAACTTCGGCACTTACGGTCTTAAGGCTCTTGAGCCTGAGCGCGTAACGGCTCGTCAGATCGAAGCTGCTCGTCGTGCAATGACACGCCACATGAAACGTCAAGGCCGCGTTTGGATCCGCATCTTCCCAGATGTACCTGTGACTTCCAAACCGACCGAAGTGCGTATGGGTAAAGGTAAAGGCTCTGTTGATTACTGGGCATGCAAGGTCAAACCTGGCCGCGTTATGTTCGAAATCGACGGCGTTGGTGAAGACGTTGCACGTGAGGCCCTGCGCCTTGCTGCAATGAAATTGCCTGTCAAAACCCGCACTGTGGTGCGCGAAGACTGGTAAATTTTGGCCGCCTTTCGGGGCGGGCATCAGCCAAGTCTTAAAAATTCAAAACCCCCGTCGATCACTCGGCGGGGGTTTTTCTGTGCCCAAATCCAGCAATTTTTTACATGTTTGTAAGGTTTCGAGACACATCACTTTACATGTTTTAATCAAAATGCCGCACAGTGATCTGCTCATTTAACGGGCTGTCCGATCCTTGTGCACCGTTTTCCACGCACGGGGCAAAACCCACGCTTGATCCTCAGTGCAACAGTTGCCATATCCGCAAGGCAGATCACAGGAGCCCCAAACAGATGCGCGCACAGATTGCTGACTTTCTCGATCGATCTTTGACCCAAAATTTCATCATGGGCGTGATCTTGTTCAACGCTGTGATCTTGGGGTTGGAAACTTCAGATGCGGTCATGGCGCGGGCAGGGAGCCTGATCCATGCGTTGGATTTGGCGTGCCTCACCATCTTCGTGATCGAAATCGCCGCAAAGATATATGCCCGCCGTTTGGCCTTTTTCAAATCGGGCTGGGGCCTGTTTGATTTGACCATCGTCGGCATATCGCTTTTGCCCTTTGGTCAGGGTCTTGCCGTCTTGCGGGCGTTGCGCATCTTTCGCCTGTTGCGGGTCATCTCGGTGGTGCCGTCTTTGCGCCGCGTGGTGGAAGCCTTCATCATGGCCTTGCCCGGTATGGCGTCCGTGTTTTTGCTCACGGGGATTATCTTTTACATCGGCTCCGTGATGGCGACCAAGCTCTACGGTGACACGTTTCCCGAGTGGTTCGGCACCTTGGGCGGATCGCTGTATTCATTGTTCCAAGTCATGACGCTGGAAAGCTGGTCCATGGGCATCGTGCGCCCCGTGATGGAGGTCCACCCAAGCGCGTGGTTGTTCTTTGTGCCGTTCATCTTGATCACAGCCTTTGCTGTGGTGAACTTGGTCGTGGGTCTGATCGTCAACACCATGCAAGACGCCCACGCCGAAGAAGAACACGCCGAAACCGACGCCCACCGCGAAGACGTCACCGCGCGGTTGGAGCGGATTGAGGCGGCGTTGACTAAACTTGGCTAAACTGGTGGGTTACTCCCACCGATAATTAAAGCTCACAGAAATACGGTGCTCTTCGGACATGTTCATCGGGACTTCGTGGCGCAGCCAGCTTTCCCAGAGCAATACATCCCCGACCTCTGGTTTGACGTAAACGAAACTTTTCATGTCTTCGCGCGCGTCTTTGAGGCGGGGCGGGGCGGCCATCATCATGGCATGACGTGGATCTTCGAGTTTGAGGGCAGAGGCGCCTTCGGGCATCGCCACGTACGTGGTGCCAGAGATCACAGAATGCGGGTGGATGTGGGCCGAATGAGAGCCGCCCTCGGGGAGGATGTTGATCCAGATGTCTTCCAAAACCAATTTACGATCGTCCAAATCGAATTGCAGATCCGCGGCAAAGGCGGCGACGTGTTGATCAAGGCTGTCGGTGATGTCCTTGAAAATCGGAAAGCGCCACGCGAGGTCCGTGAGGGACGCGTAGCTGGTGTAGCCCGGAAAATCATTGGCCTCGCACCAGTCTTGGCCCGCCTCGTCATCCTCGGCAATCGACAGGCAAGAGGTTTCCAACTCATCGGCGTCCACGGGTTTGCCGAACTCGCTTAAGGCGGCTCGGTACAGACGCGTGACAAAGAGGGACGTGATGTTGGACATGGGCGTGGCTTTCTTGTGGTGGGCGATGATCTATTTCTAGCGCTGTTATGCAGCGAAAACACCATAGAAAAAAGGGGCAACAAAGACTTGCTCTATGGTCGGGTCTCTCTTATAGAAGCACATCGCTCGGGTTCCCTTTGGGGATTCGTGTGTTTTTATATGACCCACCAGATCATGGGTGACCCTCACGGGGGCCCACTGGTGCTTAGGAAAAGGATATGGCTATGAACGCCGACGACCTGCGCGCTAAAACGCCAGACCAGCTTCGCGAAGAGCTGGCAAACAACAAAAAAGAGTCTTTCAACCTGCGCTTTCAACAAGCAACTGGTCAGCTCGAAAACACCGTTCAAATCCGTAAAGCGCGCCGTGCAGCAGCACGCGTAAAGACGATTTTGAACGAAAAAGCCGCAGCTGCGGCTGAGTAAGAGGAGCTGAGACTATGCCTAAACGTATCCTTACAGGTGTTGTGACGTCTAACCAAAACGAGCAAACAGTAACTGTTTCCGTTGAACGTCGCTTCAAACACCCCGTTCTCAAGAAAACAATTCGTAAGTCCAAAAAATACCGGGCGCACGATGAGAACAACTCATTCAACGTTGGTGATGCCGTCCGTATTCAGGAATGTGCGCCAAAGTCGAAAACCAAGCGTTGGGAAGTTCTCGCATAATCATTCGATTTTAACATCTAGTTGAAATCGATTGTGCCAGAGTAACTCAGCATAATCGAAACCCTGGGGAAAGACGCCACTGCAGGCAGCCCCAAAGGTCGGGAGAAACCACATGATTCAGATGCAGACCAATCTGGATGTTGCTGACAACAGCGGCGCTCGCCGTGTTCAGTGCATCAAGGTTCTCGGCGGTTCACACCGTCGTTACGCGTCAGTGGGTGACATCATCGTTGTATCGGTGAAAGAAGCCATTCCACGTGGCCGTGTTAAGAAAGGTGACGTCCGTAAGGCCGTTGTCGTTCGCACAGCAAAACAAGTTCGTCGTGAAGACGGCACAGCAATCAAATTCGACAGCAACGCTGCTGTGATTTTGAACAACAACAACGAACCCGTAGGTACACGTATCTTTGGACCAGTTGTTCGCGAATTGCGTGCGAAAAACTTTATGAAGATCATCTCACTTGCGCCGGAGGTGCTGTAATGGCTGCTAAACTCCGCAAAGGTGACAAGGTCATCGTTCTCGCTGGTAAAGACAAAGGCAAACAGGGCGAAATCGCGTCTGTGAACCCGTCTAAAGGCAAAGCTGTGATTGAAGGCGTTAACGTCTACTTGCGTCACACAAAAGCGTCCCAAGGCGACCAGGGCGGCAAAACACCGGTATCTATGCCGATTGATTTGTCCAACCTCGCGATCCTCGACGCCAACGGCAAAGCGACACGTGTAGGTTTCCGTATGGAAGCAGACAAAAAAGTGCGCTTCGCTAAGTCCACAGGAGACGTGATCTAATGCTTGATACTGCAAACTACACACCGCGTCTCAAGTCTGAGTATCTTGATGTTATTCGCCCGGCTCTTAAAGAAGAGTTCAGCTACAAGAATGACATGCAGATCCCACGTCTGGACAAAATCGTTCTCAACATCGGCTGTGGTGCAGCTGCTGTGCGTGATTCCAAAAAAGCAAAATCTGCTCAGGAAGATCTCACTGCGATTGCTGGCCAAAAGGCACTCACAACGATCGCTAAGAAATCCATCGCTGGTTTCCGCGTTCGTGAAGACATGCCTCTTGGTACGAAGGTTACTCTTCGTGGCGCAAAGATGTACGAATTCCTCGATCGTCTGATCACGATTGCTATGCCACGTATCCGCGATTTCCGCGGCGTATCTGGTAAATCCTTTGATGGTCGTGGCAACTACGCCATGGGCCTTAAAGAGCACATCGTCTTCCCTGAAATCGACTTTGATAAAGTTGATGAAAACTGGGGTATGGACATCGTAATCGCAACCACTGCGACCACTGACGCAGAAGCTAAGGCCTTGTTGAAAGCTTTCAACATGCCTTTCAACAGCTGATCGCGAGGAGTTAGAGAACATGGCTAAGAAATCCATGATCGCACGTGAGCACAAACGCGAAAAATTGGTAGCAAAATACGCTGCCAAACGCGCCGCTCTCAAAGAGATCATTTATGACCAAGAGAAGCCCATGGAAGAGCGTTTTCGCGCGACCATGAAGCTTGCTGAATTGCCGCGCAATAGCTCGGCTGTCCGTCTTCACAACCGCTGTCAGCTGACAGGCCGTCCACACGCTTACTACCGTAAGCTCAAGGTCAGCCGTATCATGCTGCGGGAACTTGGCTCTTTCGGCCAGATCCCCGGTCTCGTGAAATCAAGCTGGTAAGGAGAGCATAATATGAACGATCCTATCGGCGATATGCTCACACGTATCCGTAACTCTCAAATGCGCGGTAAATCCGTAGTCTCTACACCAGCGTCAAAGCTGCGTGCATGGGTCTTGGACGTACTGCTCGACGAGGGCTACATTCGTGGCTACGAAAAAGGCACAAACGAAGTTGGTCACCCAACGCTCGAAATCAGCCTTAAATACTTCGAAGGCACTCCTGTTATTCGCGAAGTGAAACGGGTTTCAAAACCTGGTCGTCGCGTATACCTCGGTGTTAAAGACATCCCAACTGTCCGTCAGGGCCTTGGTTTGTCGATTGTCTCTACACCTAAAGGTGTGATGTCTGATGCAAACGCTCGTGCCAACAATGTTGGCGGCGAAGTGCTTTGCACAGTCTTCTAAGGAGGGTCTGATGTCTCGTATTGGTAAAAAACCGGTCGAGCTGCCCAGTGGCGTAACTGCTGCTGTTTCAGGTCAGACCATCGAAGTGAAGGGCCCTAAGGCAACTCACACATTCACTGCAACTGATGATGTTAATCTGACAGTTGAGGACAACGTGATCACGGTCACACCACGTGGTAAATCCAAACGTGCGCGTCAACAGTGGGGCATGTCCCGCACTGTGATCGCAAACTTGGTAACGGGTGTGTCCACAGGCTTTAAAAAAGAGCTTGAGATCAACGGTGTTGGTTACCGTGCAACTATGCAAGGTAACACTCTCAAACTGGCTTTGGGTTATTCACATGACGTTCTCTTCGAAGTTCCTGCTGGCGTCACCGTCACAGCTCCGAAGCAAACGGAAATCATTGTTGAAGGTACAGACGCACAACTCGTTGGCCAAGTCGCGGCAAATATTCGCGAATGGCGGAAACCAGAGCCCTACAAAGGCAAAGGTATCAAATACAAAGACGAGTATATCTTCCGCAAAGAAGGTAAGAAGAAGTAAGGACGTAGATCATGGCAAACAGCAAAAGAGACCTGTTCTTGAAGCGCCGCCTGCGCGTCCGGAACAAACTTCGCAAGATGGCAAACGGACGTGCGCGTCTGTCTATCCATCGGTCGAACAAGAACATCAGCGTTCAGTTGATCGACGACGTAAAAGGCGTGACAATCGCGTCTGCTTCTACACTCGAAAAAGATTTCGGTGTGGTTGGCAAAAACAACGTCGAAGCAGCAACCAAAATTGGTGCAGCGATCGCAGAGCGGGCTAAAAAAGCCGGTGTTGAAGTATGTTACTTTGACCGCGGCGGCTTCCTCTTTCACGGTAAAGTTAAGGCCTTGGCCGAAGCTGCGCGTGAAGGTGGCTTGAAGTTCTAAGAAAATGTGGAAGGCGCCCGATCTTAGGGTCGGCGCCCTCCCGATGATCCAGGGAGGCGCAGCTTAGGCTGCGCTTTTCCACTAGGATTGATAATATTCGGCGCCTCGCGCCACCTATTTAAGGAAATGCCCAATGGCAGATAACAACCGTGGGAACCGTCGCGATCGCGATGAGACTCCAGAATTTGCAGATCGCCTTGTCGCGATCAACCGCGTGTCTAAAACAGTTAAAGGTGGTAAGCGTTTTGGCTTTGCTGCTCTTGTTGTTGTTGGCGACCAAAAAGGCCGCGTAGGCTTCGGTAAAGGTAAAGCGAAAGAGGTCCCTGAGGCCATTCGTAAAGCCACCGAGCAAGCGAAACGCCAAATGATCCGTGTCCCTTTGAAAGAAGGTCGCACATTGCACCACGACGTCAACGGCCGTCACGGCGCTGGTAAAGTTGTGATGCGGACTGCACCACAAGGTACTGGTATCATTGCTGGTGGTCCAATGCGTGCTGTGTTCGAAATGTTGGGTGTTCAGGACGTTGTGTCCAAATCCATCGGTTCTTCGAACCCGTACAACATGATCCGTGCAACCGTAGAAGGCCTCAAAAAAGAGTCCTCACCACGGTCCGTCGCTCAGCGTCGCGGCAAAAAAGTGGCTGACATCTTGAAAAAAGATGACGCCCCTGTAGCTGCACCTGCTGAAACAGCAGAAGCGTAAGGAGTAGACACAATGGCTAAAACTATCGTTGTAAAACAGATCGGTTCTCCGATCCGTCGCCCACAAGATCAACGTGCTACGTTGGTTGGCCTTGGCCTCAACAAAATGCACAAAACACGTGAACTCGAAGACACACCTTCTGTTCGCGGCATGGTTCGCAAGATTTCCCACATGGTGGAAATCATCGAAGAGCGCGACAACTAAGTCGATCTTTTCAGATCCAAAGCATTTGAAACGCCCCGTGGGAAACTGCGGGGCGTTTTACATGTGTGGATCGCGGAGTTGTGACATTGCCTGCGCCTGATTCTGCACTAACTTTGGTATCTAACTCGGAGGATTTGAGATGACACAGACACGCCGATCTTTCTTGACCCACGCCAGCGTTGCGGCTGGGTTGATCACAGTTTTGCCATTCGCGGCCCGCGCTGATGGCCATATGTCCGACGTCTTTGCGGATGGCACGATCAAAGTACACCCGATTGCACACGCTTCTTTTGTGATGGAAACACCCGCAGGGGTTTTCTATGTCGATCCCGTTGGTGACCCTGCGATGTACGGTGATATGCCGCCAGCCGACTATATTTTAGTGACGCATGAGCATGGCGACCATTTCAATGTCGATACGCTGACGGCGCTCAAAGGGGAGGCGACGCAGATGATCACCAATCCAGCTGTGCTCGACAAGCTGACTGATGAACTCAAAGCAGGCACGCAAGCCTTGGCCAATGGCGAAAGTGCGATGTGGGGCGAGATCACCATTGATGCGATTCCCGCGCATAACACCACCGAGGATCGGATGAATTTTCATCCCGTTGGGCGTGATAATGGCTATGTCGTCACTGTCGGGGGCTTTCGCACCTATATTTCGGGCGACACGGAACCCACGCCTGAGATGCTGGCGCTCAAAGATATTGATCTGGCGTTTTTGTGCATGAACTTGCCGTTCACCCAAACGGCCGAACAAGCCGCCGAGGCCGTGCAGGTGTTTAAGCCACGTTATGTATACCCATACCATTATCGCGGTCGTGATGGCGGGACCCAAGACCCGCAAACATTTGCGTCACTCGTGGGGGAGGCGGCCGAGGTCAAAATGGGCCGTTGGTACAAGCCAGGCGAGCTTGGTTAACTATCCGTTCAGCATAGCCAAACTAAGTGTCCCAAACCATGAGGGCCCTCGCGATATGTGCGGGGGCCTTTAAGCATTGGGGGGGCATTAAGATAAGCCATGCAGAACACGCATGTCGGGGTTGGGATTCTAGCGCTACTCATAAGTTTTCAAAGCGCCTAAATCATGCGCAGAACCCGTTCAGGGTGTATTGAAATTTAGACGTTATGAAAACGCTCTCATCCTAAAAGGTTTTGCCCCATGGCACATGTTTCCAGTTTTGCTCACACTTCCAACCGTTCCGTTTTTGGCGCTCTGTCTGCCATGTTTACGAATGCCTACACGGCTTATGTGGAGGCGCGCGCCATTGAAAAAACATACGCTGAATTGGACGCGTTGAGCGATCGCGAATTGGCTGACATTGGCCTAAACCGTGGCACCATTTTCGAAGCGGCCATGACATCTGGTCGCCAAGCTTAAGCTGATCACAGCCTCAAGACATTGACGTCTTGTGAAAACGGCCCGCAGTCCATGCGGGCCTTTTTGCATTCTAGGTTTGCCCAAAGCCCGCGCACAATCGATAAGAGGTGACGCGTATGTGATGGCGATGCTTGCCAAGTCTCTTTTCAGGGTCTATACGCGGCCAGTGGTCCGAGTGGGCTACAAAGAATCAACATTTAAGCCGTGTTTGGTCTTCCGTCGCTGGGGGCCAGTTCCGGCAAGGAGAAGCGACATGAAACTGCACGAACTTCACGACAATCCAGGCGCAACAAAAACACGCAAACGCGTAGGTCGCGGTCCTGGTTCCGGCACTGGTAAAATGGGTGGCCGTGGTATCAAAGGTCAAAAATCCCGTTCAGGTGTTGCGATCGGTGGCTACGAAGGCGGTCAAATGCCATTGTACATGCGTCTTCCAAAGCGTGGCTTTAGCAAACCAAACCGTAAAAAATTCGCAGTTGTGAACCTTGGTCTTATCGAAAAATTCGTAGCCGAAGGTAAAATCGACGCGACAGCAGCGATCACCGAAGACACACTTGTGGCCTCTGGTTTGATCCGCCGCAAATTGGACGGTATCCGCGTTCTCGCCAAAGGCGAAGCGACATCCAAATTGAACATCACTGTGACGGGCGCATCTAAAGCAGCTGTTGAAGCTGTTGCAAAAGCTGGCGGCTCTCTCACAGTTACGGCACAAGCGGCCGAATAAGGGTTGTGATAGGGGGCGCGGCCCTCTACATCATTTCCATGTTTTCCAAACGCCGCCGACCGGGAGACCGTTCGGCGGCGTTATCGTGAAAGAGAGACCTAATGGCATCTGCAGCAGAACAAATGGCAGCGAATCTGAGCTGGGGCACCCTCGGGAAAGCCACAGAGCTTCGCCAGCGTATTATTTTCACCCTCGGTCTGTTGATCGTCTACCGTTTGGGCACGTTTATTCCTGTCCCCGGTATCGATGGCAACGCACTCCGTGATTTTATGGAACAAGCATCCTCGGGCATTGGCGGCATTCTGTCGATGTTCACAGGGGGCGCTTTGGGCCGGATGGGCATCTTTGCATTGGGCATCATGCCCTATATCTCTGCATCGATCATTGTCCAGCTTTTGACCGCCATGGTCCCGAAGCTTGAGCAACTCAAGAAAGAGGGCGAGCAGGGCCGTAAAAAGATCAACCAATACACACGCTTTGGCACCGTGATCTTGGCACTGTTCCAAGCCTACGGATTGGCCGCGTCTTTGGAAGCTGGCGATTTGGCTCATGAGGCCGGTTGGTATTTCCGTGCAGGTGTGATCATCACGCTTGTGGGCGGTACCATGTTCTTGATGTGGCTCGGTGAGCAAATCACCAACCGAGGCATCGGCAATGGTATCTCTTTGATCATCTTCGTTGGTATCGTCGCCGAAATCCCAAGCGCCATGGCACAATTCTTGGCCTCTGGTCGCTCAGGTGCGATTTCACCGTTCGTTATCGTTTTGGTTCTGGTGATGATCGTGGGCGTGATTGCCTTTGTGGTCTTTATGGAACGCGCGCTGCGCAAGGTGCACATCCAGTATCCGCGTCGTCAGCAAGGCATGAAAGTCTTTGACGCGCAAAGCAGCCACCTGCCGATCAAGGTGAACCCCGCTGGCGTTATCCCTGCGATCTTTGCGTCCTCGTTGCTGTTGTTGCCAACGACCATCGCGACCTTCTCTGGTCAGTCTGATCTTGGCCCTGTGATGTCGACGATTTTGGCCTACTTTGGCCCCGGTCAGCCGCTCTACTTGCTGTTCTTCACAGCGATGATCGTGTTCTTTGCCTACTTCTACACCGCAAACGTGGCGTTCAAGTCTGATGAAGTGGCCGACAATCTGAAAAGCCAAAACGGTTTTATCCCTGGGATTCGCCCCGGCAAGAAAACCGAAGAGCATCTTGACTACATTGTGGCGCGTATTTTGGTGATTGGGTCGGCCTACCTTGCGGCAGTTTGTCTCTTGCCAGAGATTTTACGTAGCCAATTCACCATTCCCTTCTATTTTGGCGGCACTTCCGTTTTGATCGTTGTTTCGGTGACGATGGATACGATTCAGCAAGTTCAATCACATCTTCTTGCACACCAGTACGAAGGTCTGATTGAAAAATCTCAACTGCGCGGCAAAAAGCGCAGCAAAAGAGGGACCGCTAGACGATGAACATTATTCTGCTTGGACCACCCGGCGCGGGTAAAGGAACACAAGCACGCCGCCTCGTGGAGGAGCGTGGCATGGTGCAGCTATCAACCGGAGATATGCTTCGTGAGGCACGGACTTCTGGCACAGAAATGGGCCAAAAAGTTGCAGCCGTCATGGACGCCGGTCAGCTGGTAACTGATGAAATCGTGATTGGTTTGATCGAAGAGAAAATCCGTGAAGGCAATGCGGCGGGATACATCTTTGATGGCTTCCCACGCACTTTGGGCCAAGCGGATGCGCTCAACGAGCTGTTGTCTCGCAATGGGGCACAACTCGAGGCCGTGATCGAAATGCAGGTCGACGATTCTGCATTGGTCGCGCGTATTTCTGGGCGCTACACTTGTGGCGGATGTGGTGAGGTTTATCACGATCAAACCAAACCCACTAAAGTTGAAGGCATATGTGATGAATGTGGGTCCACTGACCTCAAGCGTCGCGCTGACGACAATGCGGAATCTCTGAAAACGCGCCTTATGGAATACTACAAGAAAACCTCGCCACTGATCGGTTACTATTATGCCCGCGGTGATTTGCGCTCTGTAAACGGTTTTCAGGACGTTGAAGAGGTTGCACGCGAAATTTCTGCTGCTCTCGCATAAGGTATTATGAGTTTAGAAAAGCCGTGCCGTTTCAGGCGCGGCTTTTTTTCGTTTTTGAGGTAAGCGCCCTAGGATTCTCGCCACACGTCTAAGTTGATGCGGTCATAGCGCCCCATATTTCTCAAATGCTTAAACGAAATTTACATGTGTGTGGCCAAAGGGGTTGACCGCGGGGGGGCACGGTATTAAGCAAGCCCATCCCGTAAGGGGTTATAGATTCGTGTTAGGGTCGCTCCCAATGCGAAGATCACAGAATTCAGCTGACGCCCGTAGGTATCAAACTTGCGGGCTTCCGTTGTGAAAAAAGGTTCCGGTACTACGGAATCGCAACGAAAAAGGAATATACATTGGCTCGTATCGCCGGCGTAAACATCCCGACAGGCAAGCGTCTTCCTATCGCTTTGACCTATGTAACGGGTATCGGATCTAAATCCGCAACAGACATTTGTGCAGCAGTTGGCATCGAGGAAACGCGTCGTGTTAACGAACTGTCCGATTCCGAAGTTCTTGCCATCCGCGAGCACATCGATGCGAACTACACAGTTGAGGGTGACCTCCGCCGTGAGACGCAGATGAACATCAAGCGCGCTATGGATCTCGGTTCATACGTAGGTTTGCGTCACCGTCGCAACCTCCCAGTACGCGGTCAGCGTACACACACCAACGCACGCACTCGCAAGGGTCCTGCGAAAGCCATCGCTGGCAAGAAGAAGTAAGGGAGGCTAATCGATATGGCACGTGAAACCCGTCGCACTAAGAAAAAAGTTTCCAAGAACATCGCCACTGGCGTTGCTCACGTAAACTCGACTTTCAACAACACCAAGATCTTGATCTCTGACGTTCAGGGCAATGCGATTGCTTGGTCTTCTGCTGGCACCATGGGCTTTAAAGGATCGCGTAAATCGACTCCTTATGCGGCTCAAATGGCGGCTGAAGATGCTGGTAAAAAAGCACAAGAGCACGGCGTGAAAACGTTGGAAGTTGAAGTTCAAGGCCCAGGTTCTGGTCGTGAGTCCGCATTGCGCGCTCTGGCTGCTCTTGGCTTGAACGTCACATCTATCCGTGACGTGACGCCTATGGCGCACAACGGCTGCCGCCCACCAAAGCGTCGCCGCGTATAATTCATTACTATTTATGGGTCGCGGGCGATTTTGCCCGCGACCCGTTTTTGCGTTTTTAAGACCCCTCGGGCGTCCCCTACTTTAGGACATGGGTTCGGGACAAGAATGGAGGCTACAGCATGATCCACAAGAATTGGGCCGAGCTCATTAAACCACAGCAACTTGAGGTGAAGCCTGGCAACGAGCCAGCACGTCAAGCGACTATCATTGCAGAACCGCTTGAGCGCGGTTTTGGTCTGACGTTGGGCAATGCCCTGCGCCGGATTTTGATGTCGTCCTTGCAAGGCGCGGCCATCACATCCGTTCAGATCGACAACGTTCTGCACGAATTCTCTTCAGTCGCCGGTGTTCGCGAAGACGTCACAGACGTTATCTTGAACCTCAAAGGCGTGGCTTTGCGCATGGAAGTCGAAGGCCCTAAGCGCCTTTCCATCTCTGCAAAAGGTCCGATGGTTGTCACAGCTGGTGACATCTCAGAATCTGCTGGCATCGAAGTTTTGAACAAAGATCACGTGATCTGTCACCTCGATGATGGCGCTGATTTGTTCATGGAACTCACAGTGAACACTGGCAAAGGCTATGTGTCTGCTGAGAAAAACAAACCAGAAGACGCACCTATCGGTTTGATCGCCATCGACGCGATCTATTCACCTGTGAAAAAAGTGTCCTACGACGTGCAACCGACCCGCGAAGGTCAGGTTCTCGACTATGATAAACTCACATTGAAAATCGAAACGGATGGGTCTGTCACTCCAGAAGACGCCGTGGCTTATGCTGCGCGTATTCTGCAAGACCAACTTGGCATCTTCGTCAACTTCGACGAACCAGAGTCAGCCAGCCGTCAAGAAGAAGACGACGGTCTCGAGTTCAACCCACTTCTGCTTAAGAAAGTGGATGAGCTTGAGTTGTCTGTACGTTCTGCCAACTGTCTCAAGAATGACAACATCGTCTACATCGGTGACCTCATTCAGAAAACCGAAGCTGAGATGCTCCGCACACCAAACTTTGGCCGCAAATCTTTGAACGAGATCAAAGAAGTGCTGTCTGGTATGGGCTTGCACCTCGGTATGGACGTTGAAGAATGGCCACCAGAGAACATCGAAGATCTTGCTAAGAAATTCGAAGATCAGTTCTAAAGAATTTGGAGGGACGCGTGAGTGTCCCTCCATAAATGCCCGTTTGGTACGGGGACTATCAGGGTATCGATTTTTAAACCGGACCCTCAAGGAGAGTAGCTGACACGCATCGGCTGCCAGACAAAGTATAAAAAGCACGTTATAGGAGATATACAATGCGCCACGCTAGAGGTTACCGCCGCCTGAACCGTACACATGAGCACCGCAAAGCGATGTTCGCGAACATGGCCGGCTCGCTCATCGAACATGAGCAAATCAAAACAACTTTGCCAAAAGCAAAAGAATTGCGCCCGATCATTGAAAAATTGATCACATTGGGCAAACGCGGCGACTTGCACGCACGTCGTCAGGCCGCAAGCCAGTTGAAGCAAGAGCAGTTCGCTCAGAAACTTTTCGAAATTCTCGGCCCACGCTACGCTGAGCGTCAAGGTGGCTACGTGCGTATCGTACGCGCTGGCTTCCGTTACGGTGACAATGCGCCAATGGCGATCATTGAATTCGTTGATCGTGATGCGGCTGCCAAAGGTGCTGCTGACAAAGCGCGTATCGCCGAAGAAGATGGCACTGTCGCTGACGCTTAATTAAGCACGGCACGGTGAAAAAGCCCCGCTCAGCAGAGCGGGGCTTTTTTTGTTATAATTTTAGCAGTTTTATTCGTAGCGCTTGGAGCGCAGCCTGGATGGCTGTTCGCTTTCTATGTTTATGTTCACAGTTTCAATGCGTTAAGGGGTTTTCTGGCATATTGTCTCGTGTCATTTTAAGGTTTGTTTTAGATGTTTTTTTGTTGTTCCGTTGGGGCCATTGGCCGCATTTCTCAAATTCAGCCAATCCAGCCTTTCCAACTGAGAACCGTTGGTTTAGTGTTATTTCAGACAGTCGCCTTAAGGTTGTCGCCCCTTTAGATAGTGAATGATTCTTTGATGTCCAGTACCACAGAGCTCAACCGTCTATTTGCCCAGCTGCGCACCGCAGCGCCCGTTGGGTATACCGCAGGTCTGCATATTCGTTTTGCTGCGCCTCTTGTTTATCAAGCGACGTATGATCCCAAATGGTTAGAGCACTACACATCAAACGCATATGCGCTACGCGATCCTATGATCGCGTGGGGATTAAGCGCTGAGGGGCAAACAAGGTGGAGCGAAATAGAACTCCCCGATCCATTTAAAATTTGGAGGCAGGCCGCTGAATTCGGCCTGAATTACGGAATGGCCGTGTCTTGTGGGCCGGTTCAGTCGCGATCTATTGTCGGGTGTTCCCGCTCGGATCGTGAATTTACGGATGCTGAGATTGCAAAAATCGCAACCATTGTTCGTACTTTGCATGAAATCTCTGAACCACAAACACAACTGACACAGGCCCAAATTCAGGCCCTCCGGTGCATCGCGGGCGGTGATCGTCACGCAGCTGCCGCGGCCAGGCTCGGGATATCTGAGAGTGCACTTAAAGCACGATTGGTATCGGCCCGAGAGCGTCTTATGGCGCGGACCACTTCAGAGGCAATCCAAAAAGCCAAGGAGATCAAGCTGTTGTGATGGTTGTCGCTCTTGCGTTGCGTTGAAAAACTCAACCAACACTGGAGACTACCATGCAAACGACCACACTTTCTTTTACCAATTTGCACAACCATGGCGATCTTTTTGCGAATATGCTTCGTGCTAGACACGAAACATTCATTCAGCAAGCTAAATGGGATCTGCCGCAAGCAGATGGTATGGAATACGATCAATACGACACACCCGCATCCCGTTGGATTGCGGTACATGAGTTCGGCGAGGTTTTAGCCGGTATTAGATTGACACCAACCACGACCAAGTGTGGCATTTATTCTTATATGATCCGTGACGCACAGCGCGGACTTTTGGACAGTATTCCGTCCGATCTTTTGTTTGAAGAGGCTCCAGTTGCACAGCACGTTTGGGAATCAAGTCGTATTTTTGTGTCGCACCGTGTGCCTGCAAAAAGTCGGATGCGTGTTCAGATGAACCTCATCAATGAGATGACGTTGTCTGCACGTGAACTTGGGGCCACATCTGTGATCGGTTTGATCCCAGAAAACGGTCCACGTTGGGGTCGTCGTGTGGGTTTGGATATTGATGTGATTGGTCGTGTTATGGATATGGACGGTGTTAAAAACGCCTGTATCCGGATCAATTTGTCGAACAAACTGCACTAGTATGCATTCATGATCGGGGCCGAGACGCGCCATGTCGGCCCCGTTTTCTCTTTTATGACGATGTTTTGCGTCGTAGTGTCCGCATATGTCCGACCTATTCAAAACAGATACTGCCGATGCGTCTACCCAAGCCCCACGACCGCTTGCCGACCGTCTGCGTCCGCAATCCCTATCAGATGTTATTGGGCAATCCCAAGTTCTTGGACCTGATGCGCCACTCGGTGTGATGCTGTCGTCTGGATCCTTGTCATCGATCATTTTTTGGGGCCCGCCGGGGGTGGGAAAAACCACGATTGCACGGCTTTTGGCAGATGAAACGGATCTGCATTTCATCCAAATTTCCGCGATTTTTACCGGCGTGCCAGATCTGCGCAAAGTGTTTGAGGCCGCCAAGCTGCGTCGTCAAAACGGCAAAGGCACTTTGTTGTTTGTCGATGAGATTCATAGGTTTAACAAAGCGCAGCAGGACAGTTTTCTACCCTATATGGAAGACGGCACGATTTTGCTTGTGGGCGCGACCACGGAAAACCCAAGCTTCGAGTTGAACGCCGCCGTCATGTCGCGCAGTCAGGTGATGGTGCTGGAGCGTCTGTCATTGGCGGAGCTGTCCTTGATGGCCACGCGGGCCGAAGCCGAGTTAAACCGGATCATGCCGCTTGATGAGCGTGCGCGCAGCACGCTTTTCGAGATGGCGGACGGGGACGGGCGCACCTTGCTGAACTTGATCGAACAGGTGATGGCGTGGAGGGTGAAAGAGCCGCTCACCTCGGATCAACTTGGCAAACGGTTGATGCGGCGTGCGGCCAAATACGACAAGTCTGGCGAAGAGCATTACAACCTGATTTCGGCGCTACACAAATCGGTGCGTGGATCAGACCCTGACGCGGCGCTTTATTGGTTTGCGCGCATGTTAGAGGGTGGCGAAGATCCGCGCTATTTGGCGCGACGTTTTGTGCGCATGGCTGTCGAAGACATCGGTTTGGCCGATCCGCAGGCGCAGACCGTTTGCATGCATGCATGGGAAACCTATGAACGTTTGGGCTCACCCGAAGGCGAATTGGCACTGTCGCAAGCGGTGATTTATTTGGCTTTGGCTCCGAAATCAAACGCGGGCTATGTGGCCTATAAAGCGGCACGTGAAGCTGCACGCAAAACCGGATCAGAGCCCCCTCCAAAACATATCTTGAATGCGCCAACGACGATGATGAAAGAGCAAGGTTACGGGGCGGGATATGCCTATGATCACGATTCTGAGGATGGGTTTTCGGGACAAAACTTTTTCCCAGACACCCTGCCGCGCACGCAATTCTATGCCCCCGTGGAACGTGGATTTGAGCGTGATTTGGCCAAAAGGGTCGCCTATTTCGAAAAGCTACGGACCAACCGGTCTTCTAAGTGAGCGATAGGCCTATATCTGTTGACATTCTAGCCCATGCCACCCAAGGAACAGGCAAAAGGACATGAGACCATGACACCTCTTATTCAAGTGGCCCTCGGCGGCGCAATCGGCGCGTCAGCGCGGTATCTCACAGGCATCGCTATGACGCGCCTGTTGGGCAAGGGATTCCCGTGGGGGACGATGACCGTCAACTTTTTAGGGTCATTCTTGATGGGTGTTCTTGTTGTTGTCTTGGCGGAAAAATCAGGCAACCGATTTGCGCCGTTGTTGATGACAGGTGTCTTGGGTGGCTTCACCACCTATTCGGCGTTTTCGCTTGATGCGATCACGATCTATGAGCGGGGCCAATTCGGGCTTGCTGCTCTTTACGTATTCGGGACTTTGGCATTGGCGCTTGGCGGCATTGCACTTGGTCTCACAGTTGCACGAGGTTTTTTCGCATGAGCAAGGTTCAAATGATAACGATCGGAGACGATCAACCTGAACAGCGTCTTGACCGTTGGTTCCGCAAATCCTTTCCGTTGGTCACCCAAGGCAACATTGAAAAGATGTGCCGCAAGGGCGATATTCGGGTCGATGGCGGGCGGGTGAAATCCAACACGCGCGTGGGCCCGGGCAATGTTGTGCGTGTGCCGCCGCTGCCTGATGTGGAGGCGCCAAAGCACAGCACCATTCGCATCACCAACGCCGACATTAAAATGATGCGCGACGCCGTTTTGTACAAAGACGACCACATCATTGTGATCAACAAACCCGCAGGTTTGCCGACCCAAGGCGGGTCTAAACAGACCCGCCACGTTGATGTGTTGTCTGAGGCTTTGCGCTTTGGCTATGACGAGAAACCACGCCTCGTGCACCGTTTGGACAAAGACACTTCTG
Source organism: Celeribacter sp. (assembly GCA_047630475.1). GTDB lineage: Bacteria > Pseudomonadota > Alphaproteobacteria > Rhodobacterales > Rhodobacteraceae > Celeribacter. Next base: position 23,778 of record JBLHXX010000034.1, read on the forward strand.
GTGCTTTGGTTTTGGCGCGCACGCCTGCGATGGCCACAAAATTGACCGAAGCCTTTCGTCACCGCAACACCCGCAAAATTTATTGGGCGTTGGTGGCTGGGGTGCCTGTGCCGTACTTGGGCGAGATCAAATACGGTCTGGTCAAAGCCATGGGGCGCGGCAAAGGCGGGGAGGGCGAAAAAATGTTCGCCGTCCATCCGCGTGATGTCGACAGCACGGAGGGCGCAAAGCGTGCCAGCTCTTTGTATGCCACACTGTACCGTGTTGGCAGTCGCGCGTCTTGGGTCGCGATGGAGCCTTTGACGGGGCGCACGCACCAGCTGCGTGTACACATGGCTGAGATCGGTCATCCGATTGTGGGAGATGGCAAATACGGTGGCTCTGGTCAAGAAAACATGGGTGATGGTTGGGGTGCACAGCTTGGCGGTGTGATCAGTAAAAAACTGCATCTACACGCGCGTCGCATCGCGTTTGAACACCCTGTGACCAAAAAGCTGTTGAGCGTGACGGCACCTTTGCCTGAACATATGAAAAACAGCTGGGACACCTTTGACTGGTCTGAAGATCTTGCCGCAGAAGACCCCTTTGAGACGCTTCGATGACCAAACTTGTTATCTTTGATGTCGATGGCACTTTGATCGACAGTCAGGCGCATATCATCGCGTCGATGACGGTCGCATTCGATGCCGAAGGACTGCTGGTGCCTGATCGTGACGCTATTTTGTCGATTGTCGGTCTGTCGTTGCCTTACGCGATCCGCGAGCTGGCCCCCGAGTCTGGTGATGATGCGATTGCGCGGATGGTTGAGGCCTATAAAGACGATTTTAATGAAAACCGTTTGAAGCTGGATGCCGCCATTCCGTTGTTTGCAGGGGCAGAGGCAGCGATTGCGCGTCTGATTGCACGCGATGATGTTATGTTGGCGATTGCCACTGGCAAAAGTCGTCGTGGTTTGGACGGGTTGCTGGCGCAGTGGCCTTTTGCGGCACATTTTCTCAGCACCCAATGTGCCGACGATCATCCTTCAAAACCGCACCCTTCGATGGTGCAAAGCTGTTTGGCTGAGTGCGCTGTCACAGCGCAAAATGCTGTGGTTGTGGGGGATACAACTTACGACATGGAAATGGCGCGCGCAGCGCGCTGTGCGGCGATTGGTGTGTCATGGGGCTATCATGGTGTGGGGGCGCTGAAAGACACGGGCGCGCACACCGTCATTGACCATTTTGATGCGCTTGAGGGCGCGCTCGACGAAATTTGGAAGGACTAAACTGTGGCGGATTTTGCGGCCAAACGTTTTTGGAAAGACACGACTGTTGCTGAGGTCGAAAACGGATTTACCGTGCTTTTGGATGGCCGCAATGTGCGCACGCCAGCCAAGGCCCTTTTGGTTGTGCCCACGGCCGAGATGGCCGAAGAAATCCGTTTGGAATGGGATGCGCAAGAGGGCGAGATTGATCCCGGCGTCATGCCGTTCACACGCGGCGCAAACGCGGCCATCGACAAGGTTTCTGTGCAGCACGCCGAGGTCGCAGATATGTTATCTGAGTATGGTGACAGCGACTTGACGTGTTACCGCGCGACCTACCCACAAGAGTTGGTGGCGCTGCAAGCCGAGGCTTGGGACCCAATTATAGAGTGGCTTTTTGAAGCTTACGGGGCGCGTTTGAAACCGCGTGTTGGCGTGATGCCGGTGCCCCAAGATCAGGACGCTTTGGACAAACTGCGTGCGCGTGTGCACGCGCTGGATGCGTTTCAGTTGTCGGCGTTCCATGACCTTGTGTCTCTCAGTGGTTCATTGGCTTTGGGATTCGCTGCAATCGAATCACTGCGCACGGCACAAGACCTCTGGACGCTGTCTCGTGTCGATGAAAATTACCAAATTTCTCAATGGGGCGAAGATGACGAAGCAAATAGTGTTTCAGACATAAAACGCCAAAGCTTTGTGCTTGCTTATAAATTTTTCCATATGGCGCAGAAATAGCAGCAGTGATTTGGCGCAGAATTGGCGTTTGAATGGCACATTTTAGGTAAAACGGCCAAGGGCGCTTTGGTATACGGTATAATGCCCCTATGTGATGCTAAAATTGCATCAGCGCGTACAGCGCCAAACAATTGCGCTTACGTACCGTAAACATGCGAAAGATTGATCGCACACTTGACGATATGCGATGATTCCTCTCAACTTGAGTCCATTGAGGGTGAAAATGCACTCTCTTTAGAATTTACTGGCCTACAAAAAGGTCGGACCAGCGTTGTAAAAACGCAAATCAGGAAGAGGTAAAAATGAAAAAAACTGTATTTCTAAGCGCTTTGGCTGCTGCGGGTCTCGCAGCTTCTGGTGCGATGGCTCAAGATTCCGGCTCATCCACTTTGGCTGCTGTAAAAGATCACGGCGCGCTCAAGTGTGGTGTAAACCCAGGGACGCCAGGTTTTGCCGCTCCAGACGCGAATGGCGTTTGGAAAGGTTTTGACGTAGATCTTTGCCGCGCTGTTGCAGCGGCAATTTTCGGCGACCCTGAAAAAGTTGAATACACACCGCTGACATCTGCTGTGCGTTTCACAGCTTTGTCATCCGGCGAAGTTGACATGTTGGCGCGTAACACAACATGGACATTCTCTCGCGATGTTGACCTCAAGCTCGAATTCACTGGCGTAAACTACTACGATGGTCAGGGCTTTATGGTTCCAAAAGACCTCGGTGTGTCGTCTGCGAAAGAACTTGAAGGCGCGACTGTTTGTATCGAAACAGGTACAACAACCGAGTTGAACTTGGCAGACTTCTTCCGCATCAACGGCATGGACTACGAACCAGTGCCAGTGGAAAGCTTCACAGAAGCACAAAACCAGTTCCTTGCTGGCGCATGTGACGTCTACACAACTGACGCCTCTGCTTTGGCTGCGTCACGCGCCTCTTTCGAGAACCCAGCAGACTACGTTGTTTTGCCAGAAATCATCTCTAAAGAGCCACTCGGCCCGCTCGTACGTCACGGCGATTCCGAATGGGGCGACGTTGTCCGTTGGACACTCAACGCAATGGTTTCTGCTGAAGAGCTCGGTGTGACATCTGCAAACGCAGCTGACATGGCGGCCAACGGCACAGAGAACCCGGAAATCAACCGTTTGCTCGGGTCTGAAGGTGAACTTGGCGCGATGCTTGGTCTGCCAAATGACTTTGGTCTGAACATCATCACCAAAGTGGGCAACTACGGCGAAAGCTTTGAGGCAAACATCGGTGAAAGCACTCCCGTTGGTCTGGCACGTGGCTTGAACGCGCTTTGGACCGAAGGTGGTCTCATCTACTCCCCGCCTTTCCGCTAGGATCTAGCACTTAGAAGGGCGCGGTTCACCCCGCGCCCTTTTCATATCTACAAAGATCAAAAACAAAGTGACCAAAACGATGGGGCATAATCCCGTCGAATTTTGCGTTACAAACGGGGACATGGGGGACAGTCTACAATGACGACAATGATAGACCCACCAAAGGCCGATGGTTTTCGCATCAGCCAACTGCTTTACGACACGCGATACCGATCCATAACGATCCAAGTGATCGCGTTTATCGCCTTTATGCTGGTCGCAGCGTTTCTTGTGGTGAACGTCAACACGAACCTTGCCAAACTTGGCAAAGAGATCAATTTTGGTTTTCTGCAAAACCCAGCCAACTATGACATTCAACAACATTTGGTCGACTACAGTTCGCAATCGAGCAACCTACAGGCCGCTTGGGTCGGCTTGATCAATACGTTGTTCGTGGCCTTTTTGGGCTGTATCCTTGCGACGCTTATCGGTGTGACGGCGGGCGTTTTGCGCTTGTCTAAAAACTGGTTGGTCGCAAAAATCATGACCGTTTATGTGGAAACCTTCCGCAATATTCCCGTCGTGATTTGGATCATCGCGACCATGGCGGTTTTGTCAGAGGCTTTGCCGCAACCCAAATCTTTCCGCGGCGAAAACCCTGATGCCTCTATGTGGCTATGGGACAGTGTCGCAGTCACAGGGCGGGGCACCTACATTCCACGTCCAGAGTGGGGCGCGGGCTCTGTCTTTGTTGTGCTCACTTTTTTGCTGTCTCTTGTGGCGATTTGGGCCTTTGGAAAATGGGCCATGCGCCGTTTCCAAGCCACGGGTCAAATCCTGCCAACGTTTTGGATCAAGCTGGCGATCTTTTTCGTGCCAACCTTGCTGGTGTTTTTCATCTTGGGGCGCCCCATCGATCTGATCTACCCAGAACTCAAAGGCTTTAATTTCAAAGGTGGCATCCAGCTGTCCAACTCGTTCTTGGCACTGTGGTTGGCTCTGTCCGTCTACACGGGGTCCTTTATCGCCGAGATTGTGCGTTCAGGTATTCTTGCGATTTCCAAAGGGCAATCCGAGGCGGCTTTCGCGCTTGGCATGCGTCCATCTCGCACGATGAACCTTGTGATTTTACCGCAGGCGTTGCGCGTGATCATCCCACCGCTGATTTCGCAGTTCTTGAACCTGACGAAAAACTCGTCCTTGGCTTTGGCTGTTGGGTATCAAGATTTGCGTGCCACCTTGGGCGGCACAACGATGAACAACACAGGCCGCGAGCTGGAATGTATGCTGTTGATGATGATGATCTATTTGATCGTTTCATTGCTGATTTCATCCGGCATGAATGTGTACAACAAGTCCATGAAATTGAAGGAGCGCTAAGATGAGTAATCAAAAATCACCCATCGCCTATGTGCGCACCGATATGTTGGACCAACAACCCGCACCGCGCGGCGAAGT
>JBLHXX010000035.1:0-27696 GCA_047630475.1 Celeribacter sp.
CGGCTGCGATTGTGGCCGCGATGATGACCGTGGGCGCGTTTTTGGTGATCGCTTTGGTGGTCACGCCGGGGGCCACGGCGTATTTGCTGTGCGACCGCTTTCCGCGTTTGATCGGGCTGTCTGTCTTTATCGGGGCCGCGACCTGTTTTCTCGGCGCGTATATGAGTTATTTCTTAGACGGGGCGACGGGTGGCATTATTGTTGTGCTGCAAACTGTGGTGTTTTTGATCGCCTTCATTTTCGCGCCCAAGCATGGCATTTTGGCCAGCAAGCGCATCGCACGCGATGCCATCGCGGCACAAACAGCCCTGCGCAAAGGGGATTTGTCATGATGGACACGCTTTTGCAGCCTTTTCAATTCGGCTTTATGCAAAATGCCTTTTGGATCATTGCTTTGATCGCGCCGCCGACGGCGTTGCTCTCATGTTTTTTGGTGCTCAAAGGTTGGGCTTTGATGGGGGACGCCGTCAGTCATGCCACGCTTCCGGGGATTGTTTTGGCATGGATTTTGGGCTTGCCTTTGATTGTCGGTGCCTTTGCCGCAGGCATGTTGTGTGCTGTGGCCACTGGGTATGTGTCGGATCACAGTCGCGTCAAAAAGGACACCGTGATGGGGGTCGTTTTCTCAGGCATGTTCGGACTTGGCATCATTATGTACACGTCTATTACCACCAATGAGCACCTCGATCATGTGCTGTTTGGCAATATGTTGGGTGTTGGCGCGCAAGACCTTTGGACAGCGGGTGTCATTGGTGTTTTGGTCACGGTGCTGTTGCTGCTCAAGTGGAAAGATTTGTTGTTACACGCCTTTGATCCGGCGCAAGCACAGGCCTCTGGGTTGAATACCAAACTGTTGCATTATGGGCTTTTGGCGGCGCTGTCTTTAACCATTGTGGCCACGCTGAGTGCGGTTGGCTTGATCTTGGCGGTGGCGTTGTTGGTGACGCCGGGGGCGATTGCATTTTTGGTGGCGCGCAGTTTTGCGCCGATGATGATCGTGTCTGTTGTGACCTGTGCCTTTGCGATGTTTGCGGGCACCTACGTCAGTTTCTTTATCGATAGTTCGCCTGCGCCCACAATCGTTTTGATTTTGACAGGGCTGTTTATCATCGCATTCGTGCGACGTATGGGGATCACGCGGCGGATGTCGCGCCAAATCGCGCAGTCTGGTGTATAGGGGCTGACGTATCGAGGCTGTTCCGTCCTGTTAGAAAAGCGCCACCGCGCTGTCATGCCAGTTTTAAACATCAACGGTACACCCATCCCAATAGTCGGTGAGGCTATGGGCGGATGAGGGTTGTGTCATGGTTGAAATCAATCCAATCGCATTTGTGTTGGGCTGCCTTTTCGAGCCATCCAAGACGGGTCTGCGCAGAACCTTAAGGCGTCTGATTGCGACCATGCGATAACCTTTTCGTGTAAGTGTCTGAATTGTTTTATGTATTGCGAGGCTCTTTTGTATAGTCATGTGCGCTTCGCATGAAAAAATACCTGATATAAAAAATCAGGATTGACATACCTTATTGAAAAGATCAGATATTGCGCATCATACAGTGGTGATGTTGCGGCTTGAAAAGCGGTTCTCATTTAGACCTCGTATTTCAACAGGATCGATACATCAAAACCTAAGACGCAAGACCAAGGATAAAACATGAAACGCATGATGACCGCTTTAATCGTTGCAGCCCTGCCTGCCGCGCCCGCCCTAGCTGGCCCAGCTGAGGTTGTGACGACCTACGCAAATATCGCTGAGGCGGCATACACAGACAGCTTGTTCAAAGCTCAAGCGCTCGACACAGCCATTGAGGCGCTGATCGCATCCCCATCTGACGTGACTTTGGCTGCTGCCAAAACCGCATGGGTTGAGGCGCGCGTGCCTTACCAACAAACAGAAGCGTTCCGGTTCGGCAACGCAATCGTTGATGACTGGGAAGGCAAAGTGAATGCTTGGCCTTTGGACGAGGGTTTGATCGACTACGTTGACGCGGCCTACGGCGGCGCAACTGATGAGAACGCATTCGCAGCGCTCAACGTGATCGCAACGCCGAAATTCACTTTGTCTGGCACAGAAATTGATGCGACAAACATCACGCCAGAACTCATTGGCGAAACATTGCACGAAGCAGATGAAATCGAATCCAACGTGGCCTCTGGCTACCACGCGATCGAATTCTTGCTCTGGGGCCAAGATTTGAACGGCACAGAGCATGGCGCAGGCAACCGCGCTTACACAGATTACGCCGCAGGCGATGAGTGCACCAACGGCAACTGTGACCGCCGCGGCGCATACTTGGCGGCGGCCTCTGATTTGCTCGTGTCCGACCTTGAATTCATGGCCGCACAATGGACAACAGACGGTGCTGCACGCGCGGCTGTGACAACGGATCCAAAAGCGGGCATCACAGCGATCCTGACGGGCATGGGCTCATTGTCTTACGGCGAGCAAGCCGGCGAGCGGATGAAATTGGGCGTTATGTTGAACGACCCAGAAGAAGAGCACGATTGCTTCTCGGACAACACACACAACTCGCACTACTATGATGGTCTTGGCATTCGCAACGTCTACGTTGGTGAATATGTGTCAGCATCCGGAGCGGTTGTGACGGGCGAAAGCTTGCAAGATTTGTTGGCCGCGGCGGATCCTGCTGTCGAAGCTGAACTCACATCTGCGATCAACGCGACGATGTCTGAGCTTGGTCAAATCAAAGCGGCTGCCGAGGCTGGTTTCTCATACGACCAAATGCTAGAGCGTGGCAACGCGGCTGGTGAGGCGTTGATCTTGTCTGCAGTGGATGCTTTGGTTGCGCAAACGCGCTCCATTGAACGTGCTGTTACGGTTCTTGATCTGGACGGTGTTGGTATCGAAGGCTCAGACAGCCTTGATAACCCTGCGGCCATTTTTGAATAAACCGACGCCCTAAATCGACCGCACAGGTGGGGGGCGCCTCACCTGTGCACAAGACACTTTTCTGCGCAGTCTCATTATGCGCAGAGTTTAGCAAGGAAAACGGCAATGACGCACCGATGCTCATTCTTCGTCCCCAGCTCATTTATTTCTGTTCTTGTCGTCTCGCTCGGCGCGATTGCGCCGCAGGCCAGCCAAGCTGCCCCTGACGTGACAGAACCCTATTTGAACATCATGCCGCGCACCGATGCAGAACAAACTCGCATCCATGCCGCAACCGCAGCTGCAACAGATTTTTCCAAAGCCGAACCCTTTGAGGGCAATCCTGCTGGCAAGGCCACAACCCGTGCGCGCAGTGATCATGATGCGTTTTCGCAGTTTTCCGACAGCTTGAGTTTCGAACAAGAGCTCGACTTTAAACTCGGCAACGGATTGTTTAAAAAGCTTTGGGTGTCTTCGCCGTCATCGACATTGGCGTCTGATGGATTGGGCCCGCTTTACAACGCACGGTCCTGTCAGCGCTGCCACCTCAAAGACGGACGCGGTCACACGCCAACAGGCGCAGATGACAGCCGCGTGTCTATGTTCTTGCGCTTGTCTGTGCCGGCGTCCCCCGATGCGCCAATGTCCGAGATCGAGACCTATTTGGCCGCACTTGATGGCGAGGCCGCCACGCAGCGCACAGCGCCTGAGCCCACGTACGGCGGTCAATTGCAAGATTTCGCGATCCAAGGCCATGCCGCCGAGGCGCAGATGGATGTGAACTATACAGAACAGACTGTGGTGCTTTCGGATGGTGAGGTCGCCAGTTTGCGGGTGCCTGAGTATTCCATGAGCAATGCTGGATACGGTGCCTTTGCTGAGGATGTGCAAATCTCGCCGCGAGTCGCGCCGCCGATGATTGGGCTTGGTCTGATTGAGGCCATCCCTGCCGCTGATATTCTGGCGCGCGAAGACGTGGATGATGCCGATGGGGACGGCATTTCAGGGCGCGCACAGGTGGTTTGGTCCACTGAGTTCAATACACCCATTTTGGGCCGTTTCGGTTGGAAATCAGGTCACGGCACGGTCAAAGAACAATCTGCTGATGCCTTTGCTGGCGATATCGGTATTTCGTCCCCGCTGGCTAAGCGGCCACATGGTGATTGCACTTCGGCGCAAAGTGATTGCCAAGCTGCGGTTCATGGCGACAATGATGACCGTGGTGATGAAATCGATATGCAGGGTCTTGATCTTGTAACGTTTTATTCGCGTAATTTGGCTGTACCTGCACGCCGCGATGTGGATGATCCGCAGGTGCTGCGTGGCAAGGACGTGTTCTATCAGACGGGATGCGCATCCTGTCACACGCCGAAATACGTCACCCATCGCCTGACGGATGACGCAGATAAAGCGCAAAGTTTTCAATTGATTTGGCCGTACTCTGACTTTTTGCTACACGATATGGGCGAGGCTTTGGCGGATGGACGCCCAGAATTGCGCGCGACAGCGTCGGAATGGCGCACGCCCGCACTTTGGGGCATTGGGTTGACCGAACAAGTCTCTGGTCACACTCAGCTTTTGCATGACGGGCGCGCCCGCACATTTTTAGAAGCGGTGTTGTGGCACGGTGGCGAAGCGCAAAACGCGCGTGATACTGTGGTGGATATGCCAAGTGAGGATCGCGCCGCGTTGATCCGGTTCTTGGAAAGTCTATAAAATATGGGAACGCTCGTGATGAGAACACTTAAAAAGATGGCAATTGCGACCACAATTTGTGCGGCTCAAGTGGCTCATGCTGGCCCCCAAGCCGATGCCGTAGAGCGGGTGATCACCCAGCATGCCATCCCAGCCGTATTGAATTTTGCCACCCAGACAACAGCACTTGATTTGGCCGCCCAAGAGGATTGTACGGCCACGGCTTTGATCCCATCATACCATGCCGCATTTGACGCGTGGATGGGGGTGCAGCACCTCAACATCGGGCCGATTGAAGCCGACGCGCGCATCTTAACCATCGCTTTTTGGCCAGATAAAAAAGGCATGATCCCCAAAGCGCTGGCCGCGATGATTGCGGATCAAGACGCCGCCGTCACTGATGCCGAAGAGTTCGCTCATGTGTCCATCGCAGCCCGCGGGCTTTTTGCTTTGGAATTCATGTTCTTTGACCCTGCTTTTGACGGATATGCACAAGGAACATACAGCTGTGATTTGGTGCAAGCCATCGCACATGATTTGGCTCAAACGGCTGCGTATATCGGTGATGAGTGGACGCGACCTGATGGTTTTGCAACCGCCTTGCGCGAACCGGGGGCGGGCGAAAATCCACGTTACTTATCTGAAACTGAGGCCGCACAGGCCCTTTACACGATGGTGTTGACTGGTTTGGAAAACACGGCCGTTCAACGCATCGGTCGCCCCCTTGGCAGTTTCGAGAAACCGCGCCCGAAACGGGCAGAAGCGTATAGGTCCGCGCGCGCCTTGCGCAACGTGATGCTGTCGTTGCAAGCCGCGCGTGATTTCACCGTGGCCATGGCGCCAAACCCGCCCACGCACACGCTCGACATTTTGGATGAGGCGCTGCTCAAGGCTCAAACTCTAGCCGATCCGACATTGGGTGGCGTGGCCGATCCGATGGGGCGTCTTAAAATCGAAATCATTGCCCAGAGAATCACTGCTGCCATGGATGCCATCGCCAACGATATTGGCGCGCCTTTGGGTATTTCAGTCGGGTTCAACGCCTCAGACGGAGATTGACATGACAACACGGCGTGGGTTTTTGTTCGGGGCTGTGGCCGCCAGTGTCACGCCGCGATTGAGCTGGGCTGATGCGGGCAATCCTGCCTATCTGGGGGCTGCACGTGATCATTCGGGCGCGTTTGCATTGTATGGTCTCGATGATGCCGCCCAAATCGTGTTTCGCATCGATTTGCCTGCACGCGGACATGCCGCCGCAGCACACCCCATCCGCCCAGAAGCCGTGGCCTTTGCCCGTAGGCCTGGGGTCTATGCGCTGGTGATAGATTGCGCGCGCGGCCATGTGGTACACGAACTGCAAGCGCCCACAGGACGTCATTTCATGGGCCACGGTGTGTTCGTGCAAGACGGCGATATTCTGGTCACAACCGAAAACAATTACGCTGATGGCACAGGCTGTTTGGGGCTGTGGCAACGCAGCAAAGGCTATGCGCGGATTGGCGAAGTCGACAGTCACGGCATCGGTCCGCATGATATTCGCGTGCTCAGCGACGGCACACTTGTGATCGCCAACGGGGGTATTTTTACGCATCCTGATCACGGGCAAGGACGCGATAAGCTTAATCTTGATACGATGCGGCCCTCATTGGCCTATCTGACGCCTGATTTTGCGCTGGAGGAGCAGCATTTCCTATCGGATGACTTGCATCATGCTTCGATCCGGCATCTCGCAATCGCGGATGATCAGGTGGGGTTTGCGATGCAGTGGCAGGGGGATCCTTTTGATATGCCGGCACTTGTGGGATTGCACATGCGTGGCTCTGATCCCGTTTTGCTTATGGCGCCCTTGGCCGAACAGATGTCGATGAAGGGGTATGCCAGTTCGATTGCATTCAATGGAACGGGCACAGAGTTGGCCATTACCTCGTCCAAAGGCGGGCGTGTGCACAGGTTTTCATCCCAAGGCGCGTTTTTATCATCTTTTACGCGCAGCGATGTCAGCGGGCTCGCGCCCAAAGGCAAAGGCTATTTGGCCTCTGACGGGCAGGGCACTTTGGTGTCCTTAGGGAATGATATGCAGGTGTTGAATGCGACATCTGAGTTGGCGTGGGACAATCACCTTGTGTCTTTGCTGCACTTAGGGTGAAATGCCGTCATGAAAAAAGATATGTGGAATGTGAAGACCCCGTTTTTTCGCCCAATGTGGCGGCGGGCTTTGGCGTGTCTGTCCTGTTTTATATGGGGCGGTGTTGAACTGGCATACGGTAATAAAATGTTTGGGGTCTTGTTTTTGGGGGCTGGGGCATACTTGGTGCACCAATTCTTTATTATTTTCGATCCAGAAAATTATGCGCCGCCACCTGAAACATAATGATTTCGGGTTTACGGACCCTTTAACTGGGTGAGGGCTCAAGTTTTCGAGGGCTGTGAGGCTGAGTCGGCATTTTAATAAAATTTTGCTAAAATTTGATGCAAAGCAGCAACAGCACCCGCCGGTGCTCAATCTATGAACGAACGGTTAATCATTGTTTGGCGCAGAGTGAGGCCGATAATCTATTGTAATTAAATAAATAAAAGCGTTTTTTTCCTGAAAATGCGTTATCGGTTTGCACTGCCTTGAAAAACAAAAGAACATTGCGCAGATACATGACTTCAGGCGCACTTGCAGCTTCTCGACGGTCTTAATAAGACTCGAGTAATACTTACGCGCTAACCATCAATCCGACAGATTAAGAGGCAGGGACCGATGAAAGATCCGATTGACACATATATGAATACGCTCGTTCCCATGGTTGTGGAACAAACCAGCCGTGGTGAGCGCGCTTACGACATTTTCTCACGCTTGCTTAAAGAGCGTATTATTTTTCTAAACGGCCCAGTGCACGACGGCATGTCATCGCTGATCTGTGCGCAGCTTTTGTTTCTTGAGGCGGAAAACCCGACCAAAGAAATCTCTATGTATATCAATAGCCCCGGCGGTGTTGTGACCTCTGGTCTGTCGATTTACGACACGATGCAATACATTCGCCCCAAAGTGTCTACTTTGGTGATGGGCCAAGCGGCGTCCATGGGATCGTTGTTGCTCACAGCCGGTGAAAAAGGCATGCGGTTCTCTTTGCCAAATTCACGCGTCATGGTGCACCAACCCTCTGGTGGCTACCAAGGTCAAGCGACGGATATCATGATCCACGCGCAAGAAACGCAAAAGCTCAAAGATCGTTTGAACGAAATTTACGTCAAACACACAGGTCAGAAAATGAAATCTGTTGTGGATGCGCTTGAGCGGGACAACTTTATGTCACCTCAAGATGCCAAAGATTTTGGCCTCATCGATGACATCGTTGAAACACGCGAAGCGTTGGCTGAAAAAGACTAACATTTAACTGTTCTGCTCAGGCGTTCAGTCTGAGCAGGATTTTGGCATTGTGCCTACAAAAACGCTGCCTTACACTTTCATGTAACGAGCAAACTGATTGGCCCAAGGTGGGGCCAATTTTACGGAAATAGAAGGCGATCAGCCTTAGGGGATTGTAATGTCGAACTCGTCCAGTGGTGACAGCAAAAATACGCTCTATTGTTCTTTTTGTGGCAAAAGCCAACATGAAGTGCGCAAGCTCATCGCGGGACCGACCGTATTCATTTGCGATGAATGCGTTGAACTGTGCATGGATATCATTCGTGAAGAAACCAAAACCTCTGGTTTGAAAGCGTCCGAAGGTGTGCCGTCTCCGAAAGAAATTTCTGGGTTCCTCGATGATTATGTGATCGGGCAGGCGACAGCCAAACGTGTGTTGTCTGTGGCTGTCCACAATCACTACAAACGTCTCAATCACGCCAGCAGCGGTGCGGGCGATATCGAATTGTCGAAATCTAATATTTTGCTGATGGGGCCTACTGGGTGTGGTAAAACACTGCTCGCACAAACCCTTGCACGCATTCTGGATGTGCCGTTTACTATGGCCGACGCCACAACATTGACCGAAGCGGGATATGTTGGCGAAGACGTCGAAAACATCATTCTTAAATTGCTACAAGCGTCCGAATATAATGTTGAACGCGCACAGCGCGGCATCGTTTACATTGACGAAGTTGATAAAATCACGCGTAAATCTGACAACCCCTCCATCACACGCGATGTCTCTGGTGAGGGCGTTCAGCAAGCTCTGTTGAAGATCATGGAAGGCACCGTTGCCTCTGTGCCACCTCAAGGTGGGCGCAAGCATCCACAACAAGAATTCTTGCAAGTGGACACAACAAACATCCTGTTCATCTGTGGTGGTGCGTTTGCTGGTCTTGACCGTATCATCGCGCAACGCGGCAAGGGCACGTCCATTGGCTTTGGCGCTGATGTGAAAGAATCTGAAAGCCGCGGTGTCGGTGAATTGCTTGGCGAGCTTGAGCCAGAAGACTTGCTAAAATTTGGTTTGATCCCAGAGTTTGTAGGGCGTTTACCTGTTTTGGCGACGCTTGAGGATCTTGACGAAGATGCCTTGATCACCATTTTGACGCAGCCTAAGAACGCTTTGGTCAAACAGTATCAGCGTTTGTTCGAGCTCGAAAAAACCAAACTGACATTCACAGAGGATTCTCTGTCTGCCATCGCCAAGCGGGCGATTGAACGCAAAACAGGGGCGCGCGGGCTGCGTTCTATTTTGGAAGATATTTTGCTCGACACAATGTTCGAACTTCCGGGCATGGATAACGTCAGCGAAGTTGTTGTGAACGAAGAGTCGGTGAACACCGATGCACAACCTTTGATGATTTACTCTAAAGAAGAAACCAAAGAGGCAAGCGCGGGTTAAGCTTTGTTCTCAAGTGTCTAAAAATAATGGCCCCGGCGCATCTGTGCTGGGGCCAATTCTTTTATAAACGATCTGCCTTAGAGGGTCTCTCCGCGTGATTTCGCTTGAGATCTATTCAAACATCCCAATCCTCTGGACCTTGTTGCAACAATGGTTCATAGAAAGAGCAACGCAATTCGAAAGGCTTACCCATGGGCATCGTGAACTCAGTTCTCCGCGGGCTCGTCTGGTGGAAAGATCAGACGCTCGGCACGCAACTCTTCACATGGCGCAACGGCATCAAAGTTGGTGACGACGTGCAGGGCAATGTTTATTATCGCAATAAAGACGACAGCCGGCGCTGGGTGATCTTTAATGGCGAAATCGAAGCTTCACGTGTCAGCCCTGATTGGCATGGTTGGCTACATCAAACCTTTGACGAGGCACCTGGCACCACGCCGCTTGCGCATAAGGTCTGGGAAAAGCCACACCATGAAAACCAGACAGGGACGGCTGCGGCCTATGCGCCTGCCGGTTCCATTCGTCGCGCGCGTCCTGCGGATCGCCGCGACTACGAGGCATGGCAGCCAGAATAGATGTCTGAAAACACGACAGAAATTGCCGTTGGGGCCGGAGTTCTTGCGCTTGCGTTGGGGTTTTTGGTCTATGCTGGCCAAGTCACGGGATTTTCCGGAGGCTCAGACGACCGTTATACGTTGACGGCGTCTTTTCGCTCTGCTGAGGGCGTAAGTGTCGGGACAGACGTCCGTCTTGCGGGCGTAAAAGTTGGATCCATTTCCGAATTGACTTTGAACCATGACAGTTTTCGGGCCGAGGCGGCATTGTCTTTGGACAAAGATATTATTTTGCCCGATGATACCGCCGCAATGATCGCATCAGAAGGTTTGCTTGGTGGTAATTTCATCGAGCTCGTGCCAGGTGGATCGGCCTTTAATTTCGAAGAGGGTCAAGTGATTGCCGACACGCAAGGGTCGGTGAGTTTGATCAATTTGCTTTTGAAATTTGTCACGGCCAGCGGTGGTAGCGAATGATGCGTGCTGGCCTCATAGGGCTGGTTTTCGCAGTGTCGTCCTGTGCTGCCGCGTGGTCCCAAGACAACGGGCTTGGAGATGACTTTCAAACTGGCATTGATCAAATTTTGGTAGAGCCCTTGGATGAAAGTGGCATTGGGTTCGGGGGCGATGGTCTATCGCTTGAGGATCTTCAAGCGCTTCCTGACACGGGATTTCAACGAGAGTTGAGAGATATCACCACTGAAACACAGGTCAAAGTGACCTCTGGGACAGGTGTTAATTTGCGCGCGCTTGATAAGTTGACGGGTGAAGTGCAAGATTTGAGCATCGCTGTTGGGCAACCCGCCGTTTTTGGGCGTATTTCTATTTATCTTGCAGATTGTCGTTACCCTGAGGGGAACAGATCTGGGGATGCATATGCCTATTTGATGGTGCATGCGCAGGGCGTTGATGAACCGGTTTTTTCGGGCTGGATGGTATCCTCTAGTCCTGCACTCAACGCGATGGATCATGCTCGTTACGATATTTGGCCGCTGACCTGTAGCACGTCCTGAACCGCCAGCGGGGCAGGCAGGGCTTCGATATCTACACGGTACTCTAAAGCTGCATTCAATAAATCATGATACTGCGCCCGCGGAATTTCAATAGCCCCAAGCGAGGCCAGATGCGGCGTGATGAATTGTGTATCAAACAGTGTAAACCCCGTGGCCCGCAGGCGAGCGACCATATAGGCTAGCGCCACTTTCGAGGCGTCTGTGCGTTTTGAGAACATGCTTTCACCAAAGAACGCTGTGCCCAAAGTGAGGCCATAGATGCCGCCTACGAGCGTGTCGCCTTCATAGACTTCCAAAGAATGACAAAATTTCATCTCGTGCAGTTGCCTGTAAAGGTCAAAGATTGTGTCGTTGATCCATGTTTCAGGGCGGTCTGCACAGCCTTCAACCACTGCATCAAAGTTGGTGTTGAACCGGACCGAAAAGCGATTGGACCGGATCGTTTTGGCCAAAGAGCGCGATATGCGAAACCCATCAAGGGGGATTATTCCGCGATCTGTTGGATCAACCCAAAATATATCGGGGTCGTCACGCGCCTCTGACATGGGAAAGACGCCATTGGCATAAGCGTTGAGCATCATCTGTGGGGTAAGGGTCACGTGTTCCATAGGGTATCTATGCGCAAGCGTGCAGGGAATGGAATAGGCAAAAGAAAAGGCCGCCCGAAGGCGACCTTAATTTTGAGTGTTCAAAACCTTAGCTTAGGTTTTTATCAAGCCATTTTTCCAACCAGTGAATGTTGTAGTCACCAGTTTGGACATCTTTTTCCTGCAACAGCATAGGAAAAAGCGGGATGGTTGTGTCGACGCCGTCAACGATTAACTCACCCAATGCGCGGCTAAGACGGGCCAAAGCTTCATCACGGTTGCGCCCATGTACGATGAGTTTGCCGATCAAGCTGTCGTAGTAGGGCGGGATTGAATACCCGTCATACAGAGCGCTGTCCATGCGCACACCAAGCCCGCCTGGGGCGTGGTATTGTGTGATTTTGCCGGGGCAGGGCGAAAAGTTCGGTAGCTTTTCAGCATTGATCCGCACTTCAATCGCATGCCCGTTGAGCACCAAGTCATCTTGAGTAAAGGACAGTTTTTCACCAGCCGCTACAAGAATTTGTTCGCGCACAAGGTCTTGGCCAAAAATGGCTTCGGTCACAGGGTGTTCCACCTGCAAACGGGTGTTCATTTCAATGAAAAAGAACTCGCCATCCTCATAAAGGAATTCGACGGTGCCCGCACCTTTATAGCCCATTTTAGCAATCGCATTGGCACAAATTCCGCCGATACGTGCGCGTTCTTCGGGCGTGATGCTGGGGCCGGGGGCCTCTTCGAACACTTTTTGGTGGCGGCGTTGCAAGGAACAGTCGCGTTCGCCCAAGTGGACGCCGCCGCCTTGGCCGTCGCCAAAGACTTGCACCTCGATGTGACGCGGTTTTTGGAGATATTTCTCCATGTAAACTTCGTCATTGCCAAAGGCCGCTTTTGATTCAGAGCGCGCCGTGCGGAAAGAGGTTTCCAACTCGTCCTCGTTCAAGGCCACTTTCATGCCGCGACCACCGCCGCCCGCTGTGGCTTTGATGATGACGGGGTAGCCCATGTCGGCAGCGGCTTTTTTAGCAGAATCCACATCAGGCACGCCGCCCTCAGAGCCGGGAACAATCGGAATGCCCAAAATTTGCGCTGTTTCTTTGGCGGTGATTTTATCACCCATTTGGCGAATGTGTTCCGCAGACGGGCCGATAAAGGTCAGTCCGTGGTCTTCGACGATTTGAACAAAGGCTGCATTTTCAGACAGAAACCCATAGCCAGGGTGGATCGCTTGGGCCCCTGTGATTTCGCAGGCTGCGATGATTGCAGGGAAGCTCAAGTAAGAGTCCGTGGATGAATTGGGGCCAATGCACACGGCTTCGTCAGCCATACGCACATGCATGGCATCGGCGTCAGCTGTGGAATGAACGGCAACGGATTTGATGCCCATTTCACGACAGGCACGGATCACACGCAGTGCGATTTCGCCGCGGTTGGCAATGAGGATTTTATCAAACATGTGGGCGCCCACCTATTCGATGATCATCAAAGGAGCACCAAATTCCACAGGCGTGCCGTCATCGACAAGCACACGTTTCACTGTGCCGGATTTTGGCGCAGGAATGTGGTTCATGGTTTTCATCGCTTCAATAATCATCAGGGTTTGCCCTTCAGACACTTGGTCACCGATTTTAACAAAGGTTGCAGCACCAGGTTCCGCTGACAAATAAGCTGTCCCAACCATTGGGGAGGGGACGGCATTTGGATCATTGGACGGGTCTGCGGCCGCTGGCGTTACCACTGCTGCTGCGACTGGCGCTGCTGCGGCTGAAACGGGGGCCGGAGCGGCGACCGATTGGACGATTTGTTGAACCGGCGCCTGACGGCTTACGCGGACATTCAAGCTGTCGTTGTCACCGTATTCACGCATCACTTCGAGCTCTGTCAGATCATTTGCCGTTAGCATTTCTGCCAAGGCTTGAATGAACGCTACGTCGGAATCGTTTGTCTTGGTCATGTTACTCAACCCAATCTTGCCGCTTGTGTCGCGGATTGTTTCTCAGCTTTTGAAGCTTATACGGCAGGCTGCTTTGGGTGAAAACCCTTTAAATATTGTTCGTTTGCGATCAAATGTTGGGCGTTTGATGTGTGATGGGTCTAGAATTGTATTCTGAATGACGTCAAAAGGGCCTGCCAGCGAAAACAATTTATTTTACCACTTGATAAAATTTTTGAATGTGGCACCATAAATTCATGATCGTATAGCCATGGAGCCAAAGATGCAAAGCAGGGAACGACACGCCGGTACTGTGGCGGGTAGGTTGAGCAAGGACACACTTGCCGATAATTTCAACGATCTTCACCCACCATTGGCCGAGCACGAGGCGCAAGTGGCCGCCGATAGGTGCTATTTTTGCCATGACGCGCCCTGTATGACGGCCTGTCCGACATCCATCGATATTCCTCTGTTCATTCGTCAAATCGTGACAGGGACTCCAAAATCGGCAGCGAAAACGATTTTTGATCAGAATATCTTGGGGGGCATGTGCGCACGTGTTTGCCCAACAGAAACCCTATGCGAAGAGGTTTGCGTGCGTGAAATCGCAGAAGGCAAGCCTGTCGAAATCGGGCGGCTTCAACGGTTTGCGACAGATACACTCATGAATTCGGGCGTGCATCCGTTTGAACGTGGCGCTTTGAGCGGGAAATCGATTGCGGTTGTGGGGGCCGGACCTGCGGGTCTGTCTGCGGCGCACCGGTTGGCGATGCTTGGACATGATGTGACGCTGTTTGACAGCCGTGAAAAGCTGGGCGGGCTGAATGAATTTGGCATCGCCAGCTATAAATCGACCGAAGATTTTGCCCAAAAAGAGGTCGAATGGCTGCTGTCCATTGGCGGTATTCAGGTGCAATTGGGTCAAAAACTTGGGGCTGATATCACGCTGGATGGGCTGAAATCAGATTTTGAGGCCGTATTTTTGTCCATCGGCCTTGGCGGTGTGAACAGCCTGCGTGCACAGGGCGTTGATTTGGACGGGGTTGATGATGCCGTTGATTTTATTGCACGTTTGCGTCAATCTGATGATCTATCGACATTGCCGGTTGGGCGTAATGTTGTTGTGATTGGCGGCGGGATGACAGCCGTGGATGCAGCTGTTCAGGCCAAGCTTTTGGGCGCGCAAAACGTCACGATGGCGTACCGGCGGGGCAAAGATCGCATGGGCGCATCTGCGTTTGAGCAAGATTTGGCGACCTCAAAAGGCGTCTCGATCCTATATGATGCGCAGCCGTCAGCCGTTTTGGGCGACGGCACCTGTTCCGAAGTGGTGTTTGAATACACCGCTGAGGTGGATGGCGTGCTGCAAGGCACCGGCGAGATGGTGCATGTCGCAGCCGACCAAGTGCTTGTTGCGATTGGTCAAACCCTGTTGGGGGCGCCTGATGGGTTGACCATTGAGGGCGGCAAGATTGCGGTCGACGCTATGGGCAAAACCACGGTTCAAAACGTATGGGCCGGTGGTGATTGTGCCTCAGGTGGCGATGATTTGACAGTGACAGCTGTTGCCGAAGGACGGGATGCGGCAATGGACATTCATAATGTTTTGATGGGCGAGGGCTAAGACATGGCAGATCTAACAAGCGAATTTTGCGGTATTAAATCCCCGAACCCGTTTTGGTTGGCCTCTGCGCCCCCCACGGACAAAGAATACAACGTCCGCCGTGCCTTTGAGGCGGGATGGGGTGGCGTTGTTTGGAAAACCTTGGGCGAAGAGGGGCCGCCGGTTGTCAACGTCAACGGGCCACGGTATGGCGCGATTTATGGCGCGGATCGCCGTCTTTTGGGGCTCAACAACATCGAGTTGATCACGGATCGCCCATTAGAGGTGAACCTTGCAGAGATGACCCGCGTCAAAAAGGATTATCCTGATCGCGCGCTGATCGCGTCTGTGATGGTGCCTTGTGATGAGAAAAGCTGGAAAGACATTCTGCCCCGCATTGCCGAGACGGGCTGCGATGGGTTTGAACTGAACTTTGGTTGTCCGCACGGCATGGCCGAGCGCGGTATGGGGTCGGCTGTTGGCCAAGTGCCTGAGTACATCGAGATGGTCACGCGGTGGTGCAAAGAGGCGACGGGATTGCCGATCATCGTGAAATTGACGCCAAATATCAGCAATATTTTACTGCCAGCCGAGGCGGCCAAGCGCGGTGGTGCGGATGCTGTGTCGTTGATCAACACGATCAATTCGATCACCAGTGTTAATTTGGACAGCTTTAGCCCTGAGCCGATGATCGATGGAAAAGGCACCCATGGCGGCTATTGTGGTCCTGCGGTCAAACCCATTGCGATGAATATGGTGGCTGAGATTGCGCGCAATCCAGAAACGCATGGCTTGCCTATTTCTGGCATTGGTGGCGTGACCACATGGCGCGATGCGGCCGAGTTTTTGGCACTTGGCGCGGGCAATGTTCAGGTTTGTACGGCTGTGATGACCTATGGGTTTAAAGTGGTCGAGGAAATGATTTCCGGCCTGTCCGAGTATTTGGACAGCAAAGGCATGACCTCGGTGGCCGAATTGTCAGGCAAAGCCGTGCCAAATGTGACGGATTGGCAGTATCTGAACCTCAATCATGTGACCAAAGCTGTGATCGATCAAGACGAGTGTATTTCATGTGGGCGCTGCTATGCGGCCTGTGAGGACACGTCGCACCAAGCGATTTCCATGACGACAGATCGTGTGTTTGAGGTGATGGATGACGAATGCGTGGCCTGTAATTTATGCGTGAATGTCTGCCCGATCGAGGGCTGTATCACGATGAAAACGCTTGAGCCGGGTGATCTAGATGAACGCACAGGCAAGCCTGTGTCAAAAGACTATGGAAATTGGACAGCGCATCCGAACAACCCATCGTTCGTTCCTGCGGAATAACCAAGCCTGAGTGGCGTGAGTGTCGCTCGGTGATTGTAAATATCTTTGATCCCCGTGCCTGTTGGCGCGGGGATTTTTGTACAGATAGTGTCACACGCGTGGGCCGTTCTTGGCCTTATAGTTCTGCCTATCTTAAGCCATGTGTCCCTTGAGGCGGCTACGTCAAGATAGATCCGCCGCAATGGGTCTACTATAAGGCGTATCAGCTGTTGCTGCGCGCCCCGAATAAGCTGCCTCGCGATCTTGTGCCTCAGTTTGAACCACGACTTGCGGCGCTTTGGGGGCGACGTTTGATGCAGGTGGCTCGTTTGTTTTTGGCACGGTCTCACGCAAATCGCGCCGTGCCGTCGGTGAAAGTGCCGCTTTGTCTTGCGGGGTGGCATCGTTGTTGGTGCGCGTTGCATCAAGAGACGGTGCGGGCGCTATGGCCGCCGCGTCAGATTTCTGCGCTCTTTTGGCTTCGACTTGAGCAATAACATTGCGCAGGTCACTTTCGACCTCAAGCAGGCTTGCTTGAAAGGACGGGGTTGGGCCGGTCAATGTATCGGCGTCAAAATGCGGTTTCTCAAACAATTTTTCATGAGGATCTGAGGGCGCGTAAGCGCCTGCATCGTCTCGTTTCGATTTTGATGTGTCGAAGCTGTCGCCATTCTGGCCAGGGAGGTCAGTCCCTTTGTTAAATGTTGCCGAAGCGTCGTTCGCAATTGCGGTGACTTCCGGTACTTTTGGCCCTAGATGGTCAGGAGGAGGTCTATGTGAAATCCCTCCGCCACCGAAGGCCGGCACGCCAAGTATATCGGACATGCTGAACTCCCTACGTTAGGAGCCCCCACGGATATGTTTATAAAGTATTACGGTTGCCAAGGGGTTAACATCCACAGCTTTATGACCTGTTGGTTAACGCAAGCAGCGTTAAGCGTCTTGCGTTAACATTTGCCGGAAAATCCGGTCCAAGAATACGCGCGCATCATCAAAATGGGTTTCCCCATCGGTTTGGATGATTTTGCATATTTGAGCATCAAAATCAGCATAGTGTTGTGTGGTCGCCCAAATCGTGAAAATCAGGTGGTACGGGTCAATTTTAGCAATGCGGCCAGCATCCATCCAGCCTTGGATGACCTGTGATTTTTCATCGACAAGCGTTTTCAATTCCCCTTCAATTTGATCACCAATATTTGGGGCACCTTGGACAATTTCATTGGCAAACAGGCGACTTTCACGCGGGTACTCGCGGGCCATATCAAGCTTGCGTAAAACATAGCCGACAATTTCCTCAATAGGATCGCCATTGGCATCAAGTTTGCGCAAAGGGTTCAGCCAATTTGCCATAAGGCGTTCTAGCAAGGCACGGTGTATCGCGACCTTGGATGGAAAATAATACAATAGATTTGGCTTTGATAGACCTGACGCGTGCGCAATTTGATCCAGTGTCGCACCACGAAACCCGTGCCGTGAAAATACATCTAAGGCGGCCTCGAGAATTGTTTCGTGGTTCTTTTTTTGAATTCTCGTCCGCGGTATTTTGCTTGGCATGGGTCGCCGATTCCTTATTTGCGCGCTTTGCTTATGGTGACAGGTACAAGGTTGCTGAAAAAAACGCCATTCCCAAGGGAATTTTACCTGAAACTGTGCAATTTTTTTGGCTGCGTGGTTTTATAGCGGGTGAGTGTCCTTGACCCAAGTCTGGGCGCTGCTAACGTAGTCTTGACCATTTGGTCAAAGTGGTGAGAGGTTGACTTGTTCGCGGGCGTTTGACGGTTATGATCGCGCTGCGAAAATCACGCCCTTATTTGACGATAACGAGGTATACTATGGCTATGGATAGCGACACACGCCCGAACGATTTATCGGCATTTTGGATGCCGTTTACATCGAACCGTCAGTTTAAAAAACAACCTAGGATGTTCGTGTCTGCGGATCGTATGCACTATACGACATCGGACGGGCGACAGGTGTTGGATGGCACGGCAGGGTTGTGGTGTTGCAATGCGGGTCACAATCGTCCGAAAATTGTTGAAGCCATTCAAAAACAAGTTGCCCAGCTTGATTATGCACCTGCGTTTCAAATGGGGCACCCCAAAGCCTTTGAACTTGCGACCAAGCTGGTGGATATGGCACCTGAACCGTTTGAGCACGCCTTTTTTGCCAATTCTGGATCTGAAGCTGTTGAGACGGCGCTCAAGATCGCCTTGGCCTATCATCGCGCAAAAGGGCAGGGTGAGCGGACCCGTTTGATTGGTCGTGAACGTGGCTATCACGGGGTGAATTTTGGCGGTATTTCCGTGGGTGGGATCGTGACCAATCGCAAGATGTTTGGCACGCTCTTGGCGGGCGTTGACCACATGCCGCACACGCATTTGCCCGCGCAAAACGCCTTTACCAAGGGCCAGCCAGACCACGGCGCGCATTTGGCCGATGAGCTTGAGCGCATTGTCGCCCTGCATGGAGGCGAAACAATTGCGGCAGTGATTGTTGAACCTATGGCGGGGTCCACGGGCGTGCTTTTGCCGCCGAAAGGCTATTTAAAACGTCTGCGCGATATTTGCACCAAATATGGAATTTTACTTATATTTGATGAGGTTATCACTGGATTTGGACGTCTTGGGTCAAGCTTTGCCGCCGAACATTTTGACGTGATGCCTGATATGATCACCTGTGCCAAGGGCCTGACCAATGGTGTGATCCCAATGGGGGCCGTCTTGGCGACAGCAGAGATTCACGATGCCTTTATGCAAGGCCCTGAACATATGATCGAGCTGTTTCACGGATATACCTATTCGGGCAATCCTATCGCTGCCGCGGCGGGCATTGCCACGCTTGACACCTATGCCGAAGAGGGGCTTTTCCAACGCGCCGCAGATTTAGAAACCTATTGGCAAGATGCGCTGCACAGCCTCAAAGGCTTGCCGCATGTGATCGATATTCGCAACATGGGTTTGATTGGCGCGATTGAGCTTGAGCCTATTGCCGGCGCGCCGACCAAACGTGCGTTTGATGCCTTTTTGAAATGCTATGACAAAGGGGTTCTGGTGCGTACGACGGGTGATATCATTGCGCTGTCGCCCCCTTTGATCATCGAAAAAGACCACATCGACACGTTGATTGGGACGCTTGCCGATGTGCTTAAAACGCTAGAGTGATCCCTTTGGGGGTACTCAAGCATCATGGTGAGGAGTGCAGGGGCGCCCATCATGAGACCCGTGATGATGGCAAAAGACGTGGTAAGACCTTTACATGGTTTTCTCCGTTGGTTGTGTCATCTTGAAATAGGGCGCTTGGCGTGTCCGACGAGGCCCAAAATGTCGCAGGCACTAAGCCCTGTGATAAGACGAATTGGAGAGCGAAATGAGCAGCGCAACAGATAAAACCAACATGCGGATCGATGGCACACGCCTGTGGGACAGCTTGATGGATATGGCCAAAATTGGACCGGGTATCGCAGGGGGCAACAACCGCCAAACGCTCACCGATGACGACGCAGCGGGGCGCGCTTTGTTTCAGTCTTGGTGTGAGGCGGCGGGCCTGAGCATGGGGGTTGATACCATGGGCAATATGTTTGCAACGCGGGCGGGCGAGGACCCCGATGCACTGCCGGTTTACATGGGATCGCATCTTGATACGCAGCCCACGGGCGGCAAATATGACGGGGTTTTGGGGGTGCTTGGCGGGCTAGAAGCCGTGCGCACGATGAATGATCTCGGTCTCAAAACCAAACATCCCATCGTGATCGCCAATTGGACCAACGAAGAGGGCACGCGCTTTGCCCCTGCGATGCTGGCCTCTGGCGTTTTTGCGGGCAAGCACACGCAAGAGTGGGCCTACGGACGTGTCGATGCCGAGGGCAAGAGCTTTGGCGATGAATTGAAACGCATTGGGTGGGTCGGCTCAGAACAGGTGGGCGCGCGCAAAATGCACGCCATGTTCGAGCTGCACATCGAACAAGGCCCGATTTTGGAAGCCGAACAGAAAGACATCGGTGTGGTCACTCATGGTCAGGGCTTGCGTTGGATTGAGTGTACGGTCACAGGCAAAGAAAGCCACACAGGATCGACGCCGATGCCGATGCGCAAAAACGCAGGGCGCGGATTGGCGCGGATCACCGAATTGGTCCATGAGATCGCGATGAAACACCAACCCAATTCTGTCGGCGCCATTGGCCATATCGATGTCTATCCGAATTCGCGCAACATCATCCCCGGGAAAGTGGTGTTCACCGTTGATTTTAGATCGCATTTGCAAGACGTGATTGATGCGATGTTAGAGGAATTTTACGCACGCGCGCCCGCACTTTGTACTGATATCGACGTGACGCTCGAGACCCAAATCGTCGGTCAATTCGATCCGCCTGCCTTTGATGACGCTTGCGTTTCGGCCGTGCGCACTGCGGCTGAAACACTTGGCTATTCTCATATGGATATCGTCTCCGGCGCAGGGCATGATGCCTGTTGGATCAATGACTTATACCCAACATCGATGATCATGTGCCCTTGTGTGGATGGACTAAGCCATAACGAGGCCGAAGAGATCAGCCTTGAGTGGGCCGCCGCTGGGGCTGATGTGCTGCTGCATGCGGTTCTGGCAACGGCGGAGATTGTGGAGTGAGCTTTGTCTGCGAATAATAGGAAAGGAATATCAGCATGCAATGGCTAGCAGTTGGTGTGAATGAACGAGAAATCATTTCGAAAAATGACGATCTAGACACACTTAAATTCCGTGTCAAATCAGTATCTGACGCGGTTGTTTTCATACCTGATTTAAATGAATCCCCAATGACATTTGGTAAATTCGCGTCGCTTGTCGAAAGTGCCAATGATATAATTTCTGAGGTGAATTTACCGAATGGCCGAACCGCTGAGGATGTGATGAATGTTAAAGTTCCAGGCTGTTTTCGCGTAGTTTATTCTAACGGCACCGTAACCTATGAATGCTGGCAAGGAACAGGTGCAGGTGGTCGATGGGATACATGTCCAATTCCATGACGTCACCAAGCATGATTGTTGACATGTAGTTAGATGGAAAAGGCTGTAGTGCAAATGCGCTGCGCCAAATCGAGAAGGAGCGATTCATGACTAAAGTGATCAAAAACGGTACCATTGTCACCGCCGATCTGACCTATGAAGCTGATGTGAAAATCGACGGTGACAAGATCATCGAGATTGGGCCAGATCTATCGGGTGATGAGGTGATCGACGCCACGGGGTGTTACATCATGCCCGGTGGCATTGATCCGCACACCCATCTTGAGATGCCGTTTATGGGCACTTATTCGTCGGATGATTTCGCCTCTGGCACGCGTGCGGCTTTGGCTGGCGGGACAACGATGGTCGTGGATTTCTGTCTGCCAGCACCGGGGGAAAGCCTGCTGGATGCGCTGAAAGTTTGGGACAATAAATCTGCCCGCGCCTCTTGCGATTATTCGTTTCACATGGCGATCACGTGGTGGGGCGAACAGGTTTTCGATGAGATGAAAATCATAACTGAAGACAAAGGCATCAACACTTTCAAACACTTCCTCGCCTATAAAGGCGCGTTGATGGTCAATGATGATGAACTTTATAGCTCGTTCAAGCGCTGTGCCGAACTGGGGGCCACGCCGCTTGTGCATGCTGAAAACGGCGATGTGGTGGCGGAACTCACAGCGCAATTGTTAGAGCAAGGCAACACAGGGCCGGAAGCTCACGCCTATTCACGCCCAACCCAAGTGGAAGGTGAGGCCACCAATCGTGCCATCATGATTGCCGATATGGCGGGCGCGCCTTTGTATGTGGTGCACACCTCTTGCGAGGAAGCGCACGAGGCCATTCGTCGCGCGAAAATGCAGGGCAAACGCGTTTGGGGCGAGCCGCTTGTGCAGCACCTTGTCTTGGACGAATCTGAATATTTCCATGAGAATTGGGACCATGCCGCCCGCCGTGTTATGTCGCCTCCGTTTCGCAACAAACAGCACCAAGACAGCCTTTGGGCCGGTCTTGCATCGGGCACACTGTCGTGCGTTGCCACCGATCACTGCGCCTTTACCACTGAGCAAAAGCGGTTTGGCGTCGGCGATTTTTCCAAGATTCCCAATGGCACAGGCGGGCTAGAGGATCGCTTGCCTGTCTTGTGGACCAAGGGCGTCAACACGGGCCGCATCACCATGAATGAATTCGTTGCCGTGACTTCGACCAACATTGCGAAGATTCTCAATTGTTACCCTCAAAAAGGCGCTGTGCTTGTTGGGTCTGACGCAGATCTCATCGTTTGGGATCCTAAAATCAGCAAAACAATCACCGCTGAGGCACAAGCCTCATCGATTGATTACAACGTGTTTGAAGGCATCGAAGTCACTGGCTTGCCGCGCTATGTTTTGACCCGCGGCTATGTCGCGGTCGATAATGGCACGTTGAAAGCCAAAGAGGGGCACGGCGCATTTGTGGCGCGTGATGCCAACGCAACGGTGAATTCTGCCCTATCAAAATGGAAAGAGCTCACCGCGCCGCGCCCTATTGAGCGCAGCGGTATTCCCGCGACAGGGGTTTAAAGCGGACGATACGATTTGAGCGGGCTGCCTGTGCGGCCCGCACAACGATCAGGGATGAATGACAGACCTCGCACCAAGTGGGGCGGAAAGACCAGCTATGAAACAGCCAGTTATCAATGTGTCCGGTGTGGACCTGACGTTCCAGACCAACGATGGTCCAATCCACGCGCTCAAGGACGTCAATCTTGAGATCAACAAAGGGGATTTCGTGTCCTTCATCGGTCCGTCGGGCTGTGGCAAAACCACGTTGTTGCGCTGTATTGCAGGGTTAGAGACACCCACGGGTGGGGATTTAACCGTCAATGGATTGTCCCCAACCGAGGCGCGTAAGGCGCGCTCTTACGGCTATGTGTTTCAGGCTGCCGGATTGTACCCATGGCGCACAATTGGTGGAAATGTGAAACTTCCGCTCGAAATTATGGGGTTTTCCAAGGCCGAACAGGTCGAACGTGTTCGAAAAGTGCTAGAGCTTGTGGACCTTGAGGGCTTTGAAAAAAAATACCCCTGGCAATTGTCTGGCGGCATGCAGCAACGGGCATCGATTGCGCGCGCGCTGGCTTTTGATGCGGATATTTTGTTGATGGACGAACCCTTTGGGGCGCTGGACGAAATCGTGCGCGACCATTTGAATGAACAAGTTTTAAAGCTTTGGGACCGCACCGAAAAAACCATCGCTTTTGTCACCCATTCGATTCCCGAGGCCGTTTACCTAAGCACGAAAATCGTGGTGATGTCGCCGCGCCCAGGGCGGATCACTGATATTATCGACAGCCCTTTGCCCAAAGAGCGTCCTTTGGATATTCGAGACAGCCCAGAGTTCATCGAAATTGCGCATCGTGTGCGTGATGGCCTGCGTGCGGGGCATGAAGAATGAGCGGGCGGCACACTCTAATTTTGCGCCAATCCTTTTTGCCGGTGCTCACGGTTGCCGCTGTTTTGCTCGTGGTTTGGTACGCGGCCGCCATCAAAATGAATGCGACTTGGACCTATGATCAAGCGGCGCGGGCAGGCACGCAGCCAAGTTTTTCTGAGGTCGTGAGTGACACGATGCAACAAGATCGACCATTGTTGCCCGTGCCGCATCAGGTGGCGTCTGAGTTGTGGAAAACCACGGTTTTGAAAAAAATAACCTCGAAACGATCTATGATTTACCAAGGGACTATCACATTAAAAACAACGCTTTGGGGCTTTGCTTTGGGGATTGTTGTTGGCGTGTCTATGGCGGCGATCATTGTGCTTAGCCGTGTTGGACGCCTCAGTTTGATGCCTTGGGCGATTATTTCACAGACCATTCCCATCGTGGCGCTTGCTCCGATGATTGTGATTTTGAGCAATGCTGCGGGGGCGGGATCTTTGTTGGTGCCAAAGGCCATCATCGCCGCCTACTTAAGCTTTTTTCCTGTGATGGTCAGCATGGTCAAGGGGCTGACCAGTCCCGATCATATGCAGCTCGATTTGCTTAGAACTTACGGCGCTAAAAAATCAGCAGTGTTTTGGAAACTGCGGGTGCCAGCCTCGATGCCTTATTTCTTTGCATCGCTTAAAGTCAGTGTTGCGGCCGCTTTTGTGGGGGCTGTCGTCGGCGAATTGTCCACCAGTGCGATTTCGGGTCTTGGGGCGCGCATGTTGATTGGGTCTCAGTTTGGCGAACCCATGATCATGTGGGCCGCACTGTTTGCTGCTGCAATATTGGCTGCCCTTTTGATATTCACAGTGGGTGCGATTGAAAAAATCTTGCGCCGCACCATGGGAGGGCAGCCGGTATGAGACGCGTAGACACAGAATTTGAACGTATTGTTTATCCTGTTGGGTTTGGGCTTTTGGTGTTGGTTTTATGGGAAGGCATCGTGCGAATGTTTCATATTTCGCCCGCGCTATTGCCGCCGCCCACTGCCATTGGCGCTGCTATTTTTAGGTCTTTGCCAATCCTTTGGGAAGACTGGGTGCAAACCGTTGTCAAAGGTGCGCTCAATGGGCTTTGGATGGGCAGTTTTGCTGGGATCGCAGTGGCCTTGGTCATTGATCGGTATGAGTTTCTCAAACGCGGGCTATTGCCTGTTGCGAACTTTTTTGCGGCATTGCCCATTGTCGGATTGGCGCCCATTATGGTGATGTGGTTCGGATTTGATTGGCATTCAAAAGCCGCAGTGGTTGCTATCATGGTGTTTTTCCCAATGCTGGTGAACACGCTGGGGGGACTATCTGCCACGGATGCGATGCAGCGCGACTTGATGCGCACCTATGCGGCGGGGCATGGCGCAACGCTTTTGAAATTGCGTGTGCCGGCAGCTTTGCCGTTTGTGTTTAATGGTCTTAAAATTGCGACCACATTGGCGTTGATTGGGGCAATTGTTGCTGAATATTTTGGCTCTCCGATCCGTGGGATGGGATTTCGCATCACAACGGAAATGGGGCGCTTGGCAACGGACATGGTTTGGGCTGAAATCACGATATCGGCTCTCACAGGCACGGCACTTTATGGGCTTGTGGCATTTATTGAAAAGAGGGTGACCTTTTGGCATCCCTCGCAACGCGGGTGACCGCAGACAAATTGCACGAGGAAAACCTTGGCAGTTCAACAACTTGGAGGTTGTACGATGAAGAAGCTACTCTTGAGCGCAACAGCGCTGGCAGCAATGACAACGGGTGCAATGGCGGCCGATGATGTGACGCTGCAACTGAAATGGGTCACACAAGCGCAGTTTGCAGGCTACTATGTGGCGCTGGAAAAAGGTCTCTATGAGGCAGAAGATTTGAACGTCACGATCAAACCGGGGGGGCCTGATGTGGCGCCTGTACAAGTGCTGCTTGGTGGTGGCGCTGATGTGATGGTCGATTGGATGCCATCTGCTTTGGCTGCGCGTGAAAATGGCGCGCCTGTGGTGAATATCGCGCAGCCGTTTAAATCCTCTGGCATGATGCTGACGTGCCTCAAGGAAAGCGGCATCACCGTCCCCGAAGATTTTGCAGGCAATACCTTGGGTGTTTGGTTCTATGGTAATGAATATCCGTTCCTCAGCTGGATGGGTAAACTGGGCATCGCGACAGACGGATCAGAGGGCGGCGTGACCGTTTTGAAACAAGGTTTCAATGTTGATCCGCTTTTGCAAAAGCAAGCCGCATGTATTTCAACCATGACCTACAATGAGTATTGGCAGGTTGTAGATGCGGGCATTTCCCCTGATGAGCTTGTGACATTTAAGTACGAAGACCAAGGCGTTGCGACACTCGAAGACGGTTTGTATGTGTTGGAAGACAGCCTGGCAGATGATGCATTCAAAGCCAAAATGGCACGTTTTGTTAAAGCGTCTATGGCAGGCTGGACATGGGCGGCTGAAAACCCAGAAGAGGCCGCGGACATCGTGCTTGAGTATGATGAGACTGGTGCGCAAACTGAAAAGCACCAGATCCGTATGATGGGCGAAGTGGCAAAATTGATTGACGGCTCTACAGGGGCGCTTGACGTCGCGGATTATGACCGCACTGTTGCGTCCTTGTTGTCTGGTGGCTCTGATCCTGTGATCACCAAAGCACCGACCGGCGCTTACACGACAGAAATCACTGATATGGCGATGATGAAATAAAAGGCCTTTGGCTTTGATCTACGGGCCCTGCATTAACGTGTGGGGCCCTTTTATAGCTCAGTTTCAGAGCAGACACGCAGCCCCATTTTGAAAGGCGCGCGCGCCTGTTCGTAACTTAAATCGTGCCAAATCAGGTGCGTATTTTTGATCAATGCTGCCCAAATCCAGCCGTGTTACCCCTTCTTTTTTCAGCGCAATCATGGCCTGCCATAGAATGAGATTATGCGCATTTTGCGCGCGGCCTTCGGGACCTGTATTACCGATATGATAGGTCGCCGAATTCCCGTGTTTGATAAAGAGCATTTGTGCGTCTGATGTTGTGAAAAGACGTAAAGACCGTGGTGCAACCTCTTGCAATGCCAATGTGAATTCCGGTGGTAGCGCACGGTATATGGCTTTGGCTTGGCGGTCTTTTTCGGCCTGTAAAAGGGGCATGATGGCGCTGGAGGTTGCCGTGACTTTGGCCACTTTTAAACGGGTTTGTTCTACTTTTTTCAAAGCGTTGCGCCATTTGGGGTGCAAGGTTTTCCGCAAATTTTCAATGGGCGGTGTGAGATCTATCTCGCAAAATGTTAATCTGCGAGATAAGGGAAGAATACGTAGTTTTTCAGACGGTGTTATCACTGTGATGGACGGGACTGGCAAAGCGCGTTTCATGTCACGTAGTGCCTGTTTGCGTTTGCAATCTGTCAAAAATAACGGCCCGCGCGAGGCCAAGGTCATCTCCACGCCAACGATTTTTCGGCTGACCGTCTGCATCACGGCCACACATCTATCATCATCATAGACCGCCAGACGGCGCACCTTGCGGCCAAGGCGTTCGGCTGCCGCACCATAAAGCCATCTTTGTTGCAAAGGGGCATGGGCGTGGTTCGTCAACCTGTCCCAGTCTTTTTGTGAAGTGATCGTACCAATATCCATGTCATCAGCAGTGTCGTGCAAAGACAAACTTTTGGTTAACGTATGATCAATTTGGGTAAGGTGTTGGGTTTTTACTGCGAAAGGCCACTCAGTTGAGTGGCCTTTACACGTTTTTGAAAGCCTTGAACTGATCAGGCGTTGTAAATCGAATTTTTGATTAATTCTTCGACGACGGCGGGTTCGGCGAGGGTTGAGATGTCGCCCATTGATCCTGTGTCGTTTTCGGCGATTTTGCGTAGGATGCGGCGCATGATTTTGCCGGATCTGG
>JBLHXX010000036.1:0-26854 GCA_047630475.1 Celeribacter sp.
CCCATGTGCTCGT
This sequence comes from Celeribacter sp., assembly GCA_047630475.1. Lineage (GTDB taxonomy): Bacteria > Pseudomonadota > Alphaproteobacteria > Rhodobacterales > Rhodobacteraceae > Celeribacter. Next base: position 14 of record JBLHXX010000036.1, read on the forward strand.
CACCCACACGGCTGATCAACGCCGTCTTCAACCCCAAACGTGACGTCCCACAGGCAATATTCGTCGGTGACCCGCCAATGTATTTCTCGAAAGATCCCATGTCTTCCAAACGCCCACCGACCTGAGCCCCATACAAATCAACGCCTGCGCGCCCAATAGTCATTACGTCAATATCGTGCATGGGAATGGTCCAGTTTTTAAGAATGATCATCAATGATCGGGAGCATTTGCCCCCGACCACAGGAGGAATTTAAAGAGCGTTTTTGATGTAGGCGATGCTGGTCTCAAGGGCCGTCTGACCATCGGCCAGACTGTGCACCTCAGGGGCGAAAGGTTCGAAACTGAACGCCCCTGTGTAGCCAGCATCCAATAGTGATTTGACCTGCGCGATGTTTTCAAGGCGGTCTTTGGCATCGACCAAAACACGGTGCCCATCGAGCATGTCAGCCAGCGACACATCGGGATCGGTCACACCAGACACATGCACCAAACCTGTCCATTCGGGGAAAAATTCGGTCTCACTGGCAAGGTGATGATGAAAGGTGTCGTGCATCAATTTGTAGGTGCCTTCACCCTCTGCGGCCTTGATCGCGTCAACCGCGGTGGATTTTTTACGCAGTGAGGAAATGGGGAAACCAAGAGGTTCCACCAAGCCGATCAACCCGCGGGCGTCTAAGATGGGTTTCATCGCACGCAAGGCGGCCACGAGGTCATCGAAACTCACCTCGGTGCCATCATTGAGCGGACACATGACAAGCGCTTTGGCACCGCAGGCCTGTGCGTAATCGGCCATGGCCACAGCGCGCTCTGGCAGATCACCTGACCAGACGTTGAACGGGTAAAGCGCATTGATGGTTGCGATTGTCACCCCAGATGCGGTGGCTTGCGCTTTGACATCTTCGGGGGACATCGTGCCCAAAATATCGGGCAGATCGTTGCGAATTTCGACCTCTGAAATCCCGAGGGCCTTGGACATCTCAAAAAAATCACCGAGCGATTTTGTTGGTGTCGCGATATGGTTCATTGCAAAACGCATGGTAAACCTCAGTTGTAAAGCGCCGGACGGGCGGGGTTGGTGATGGCGATGCTGGTGCCTTCGCTGTCTTGGGCCGCGACGCAGGCATCGGATGTGACCGCTGCCATGTAACCGTCCCAAGAAGACGGACCTGCGGCGGTGCCTTTTGTTGCGGCCTCGATGAAATCTTGCAATTCCACATCATAGGAAGCGACAAAGCGGTCTTTCCAATCGGTCAGAATTTCGTTGTGCAACGTGGCACCTGAACGGACTTGGATTGCCATGGGTTCGGGTAGTTTTGCCACACCGTTTTCGCCCACAACTTCACATTGAATGTCATAGCCGTATTGGCAGTTCACGAAAATTTCCGTATCAATAACAACGCCTTTGGCGGTGGTCAGCGTCACAATCTGCGGGTCGCGCAGTTTGGCGTGGGTTTTGGCGCAGCTGCGTGGAAAGGTGACGCGGGCCGACACATAGTCGTCATCCAGCAACCAGCGGAACACATCAATTTCGTGAATAAACGTGTCGTGGATCGCCATGGGCGTCACGTATTGTTCGGGCACGGTTGGATTGCGATGTGCGGCTTTGACAATCAAAGGCGCGCCGGTTTGTGTTTCCACAGCCTGTTTGAGCGCGACATATCCCGCATCATAGCGCCGCATGAAACCCACCTGAACCAAGCGCGTCCCATGGGCAATTTCCGCGTCAACAATCCGCTTGGCGCCTTCGGCGGTTGTGGCCAATGGTTTTTCGCAAAAACACGGCTTGCCCGCTTTGATCGCAGCCAAAACATAGGCCTCATGTGTGGCTCCTGTTGAGCAGACCAAAATCGCATCAACGTCTGGCGCGGCGATCAATTCTTCGCCGGTCTCGTAGACCGTTGCGTTTGGCGCAAGATCGGCCTGAACCGCGGTTGCTGCGGCGGGGGTGTAGTCGCTGAGGGCGACAATTTTTGCGCCTGCGAGAACTTGTTCAATGCGGCGTGTGTGATCGCGACCGATCATGCCCGTGCCGATAACACCAATTTTAAGCGTCATATCCGTCGTCCTTATTTGAAGTGTTTTTTGAGATACTGTTTGGTCTGGTCCAACATGAAACGCGCACTGTCCTCGGCGCGGTCTTCCCAAGCAAACACGCAGTTTGACAGCACGCCGTCAAATTTCATATCCGCCAATGTCGCAAAAAATAGATCCCAATCAATCTCACCTTGGCCAAAGTCGAGATGCTGGTGCACGCGCACTTTGGATTCTGGTGGATTAACGATGTATCGCAGCTCAGAAGACTTGTTGTGATCATAGGTGTCGGCCAAGCGCACATGCTCCAACAGGCCTTGGGTGGCCCTAAGATTGGCCTCCATATCGGGTCCATAAAAGAACGTATGCGGCGCAATGAATGAGGCACGGACCATCGGCGAATTGATGGTTTTGATGATCTCGATGGCAGGGTGTATTTCTTCAACCCAATCCTCAGGATGCGCCTCGAGCGACAGCTTGATGCCCTCTTTTTCAAGCATCGGCACTAAAATATCCATCGCACGAAAAAATTGACCTTCGCACACTTCAGGGCGGTGAAGGCCCGAGGTGTCGTTCAAGCTGCGGTTCGGCGACCCGCCACGACCAAATTCAGACACGAACATGGGGCATTCCAACTCAACGGCGAATTCAATCGCACGTTTCCAATTGTCGATCGCCATGTCCCATTCGTCTTGATAGGGGCTGGACCAACGATACATCGGCTGAATGGTCGCAAGACCCACGTTGTTATCGCGCAGTGCCTTCTTGAAAGACTGAACTTTCTCAGGGTAGAGTTTAGGGCGTGTCCACCACGAATAAAAATCTGGACGTGGCGACATTTCGATGTAGTCATAACCAAGCTCAGACACTTTGCGGACAGTATCCTCAAGCGACAAATGACGTATCATATGCGGGTCAAGTGTGTGTTTCATGAGCGCATCTCCGTACAGAAATTAAAGGAAAAAGAGTGAACTGTGCCACCCCGCTTGCAACATGCACAAGCGAAGTGACGGATTTAGAATAGTAAAAGTCACATGGCTTCTGGGAACTCAGCGCCCGTTTTTGCGCCGGTGATATAGGCCACGACATCTTCAGGTTTGAGCGTCTCGTCGACTTTCAAATCCGCACAAATCCGACCACGACGAAACACCACGATCCGGTCCATCAGGTCGAACACTTGGCGCATGTTGTGGCTGATCAAAATCACGGGCTCTTGCTGTTCTTTGAGTGTGCGAATGATGTTTTCAACCTGCGCCGTTTCTTGCACGCCCAAGGCCGCTGTGGGTTCATCCATGATGGTCAGTTTGGAATGAAACGCAGCGGTGCGCGCGATGGCGACACATTGGCGTTGCCCGCCGGACATGTTTTGGATCGAGTTCAAAATATTCGGGATTTTCACCCCAGTTTTCACCAGACCCGCCATGGTGGCTTCGCGCATGGCTTTGTTGTCGAGAATGGAAAAGGGTCCAAATTTGAACTTTACCTTTTCACGCCCCAAAAACAGATTAGACGGCACATCCAGATCATCGGCCAAGGCGAGGTTTTGAAACACCGTCTCAATCCCGGCTTCGCGTGCTTCAATCGGGCTGCCAAAATCAGTGGCGTTTCCGTGGAGCACAATGTCGCCACGGGTGCGTTGTTCAACGGCCGTGATTTGACGCACAAAAGTGGATTTACCCGCGCCGTTGTCCCCCATGATGGCGACATGTTCGCCTTGGTGGATTTTGAAATTGGCGCCTTCGAGCGCATGAACACCACCGTAGTGTTTGGTCAGGTCACGCGTCTCGAGGACGACTTCGGAATTGTTAAAGTCTTGCATGATTGTGCTTCCCTACATCCGCGCCGTGTTGCGTTTTTGGCGATATTGGTCGAGCACAACTGCGCCCACAATGATGATGCCTTTGACCATTTCTTGGTAATAGGCATCGAGACGCAGAAAGGTGAAACCAGAGATAATCACCCCAAAAATCAACGCGCCCAAAACGGTGCCAAGGATTGATCCGCGACCACCCGAAAGCGACACGCCGCCGATAACGGTCATTGCGATGGCATCAAGTTCGTACATCATGCCCATGCCAGCCTGCGCCGTTAGGTTTTTAGAGGCCAAAATAACCGCTGCCAAAGCTGCCAAAGCCCCCGCAAGTGTGTACACCAACACTTTGTGGCGCTCGACTTGGATACCGGACATGCGCGAGGCTTGTTCATTTGATCCAATGGCGTAGGTGTGTTTGCCGTAAACCGTGTATTTCAAGATCAGATAGAACAGCACGGCCAGTGCCGCAAAGATATAAACGGGTGTCATCCCTTTTCCCAAGGCTGCAAAGCTGTCTGTGGGGAATGAAATCGGCTGGCCTTTGGACCACCATTTGGCAGCACCACGTGCGAAGACCATCATGCCGAGTGTGGCAATAAACGGTGGAATTTTTGTGTAGGCGATCAAGACACCATTGATGCCGCCTGCGATCACACCACAGGTCAATCCCACGGCAATGGGGATGATCACGGGCAAATTAAACACGCCATCGAACATCAGCTTTGGGTTGGCCAACCCGTTGATTTCGGCGACCTGCGCGAATGACATCGCAACCATGGCGGTCACGCCGACGATGGATCCTGGTGACAAATCAATCCCACCCAAGATGATCACTTGGGTTGACCCGATCGCGATGATTCCGATGATCGAGACTTGTAGGATAATGATTTTTAAACGGGCCTCATTGAAGATACTGCCAAAGCGATCTGAGCTGTCAAACAGCAAGCTTTGCCCCATCAGTAAAGCGCCTAGAATTTCAAAAACGGCAACAATGAGCACAAGTGCAAAAAACACATTCCACTCTGGTGCGCGGGCCTTTTTCTTTTCATCGAAGGTTAAACCTCCGATTCCGTGCGAATTTTTTGACATAGTGTGCTCCCGATCTCAACTGTACGACTGTCATGCGTGCAGGATATGAAGCGGCACGTGGGTGCCGCTTCACTTGGTCTAAAGGGCTGAATTGCCCCATATATTTAGTTTTTTGTGGTGTAGTTGCTCAGGTTCGCTGGCGTCACAAGCTCGAACGGGATGAAGACTTTTTGGTCAACATCTTCGCCAGCAGCCAATTGCAATGCCACGTTCACAGCGCCTGCACCTTGGCCTGCTGCGTTTTGGAATACAGTCACATCCAATTCACCCGCGGCCATGGAGGCCAATGCATCTGCGGTCGCGTCAACACCGCCAACTTCGACGCTGTCCATGTCAATGCCCGCCGCTTTCATCGCTTGCAAAGCACCAATTGCCATCTCGTCGTTGTTCGCGATCAAGGCATCAAATGGTTCGCCTGAAGACAACCAGTTTGTCATCAAGTTTTGCGCTTCGTCGCGTGACCATTTGGCTGTTTGCTGATCGACGACTGTGATGAAGCTACACATGTCCATCGCCAAAACATCTTCGATGTCTTTGGTGCGTTGAACGGCTGCTTGGTTGGACAATTCGCCCATCATGACATAAGCGCGGGCGCCGCCACCTTTGCCTGCTGCACGTAGATTTTTACAAATCTCAAACGTTTCAAGTGTCCCGGATTCAATTTCGTTCGATGCAACAAACGCCTGATTGTCTGGCAAGGTATCGACGTTGATCGGCTGACGATTGACGTAAACAAGGGGCACGCCAGCGGCTTGGGCAGCGGCAGTCATAGCGAGGGTCGCGGATGTATCAACAGGGTTCACAATGATCGCATCGACACCGGACGCGACGAAATTGTTGATTTGGTCAAGTTGCTTGGCCACATCATTTTGGGCGTCTTCGACCTGGATATCGACGTTGTCCATGCCATCAGCCAAATCGATCATGCCGTTGCGCAACACTGTCAAAAAGTTATCGTCAAACAAGGCCATTGAGACGCCGATGTTTTCGGCAACCGCTGTTGTTGCCAGCAATGATGCGAAGCCCGCAGCAAAAATAGTCTTTTTCATAGTATCCTCCCAAGCTGACGCAGCCGCGCCAGTCATTTTGTTATAAACTCACCAGGCCTCATGCTCCTCCACAAGACCCACCCACCACGCGACATCAAAGTTAAGACGCGTCGTGACTTCTTATGAAAAAAGACAACAAGACACCGCCCCACAAACTCGCGTTTGCAGGCAGCATGTGACCGAACGTGCTATGGCGTTTGTCCACTTGTCAGAGTGTTGATCTTCCTCCGGTGTCTGTGCGTGCGTTACATCACGCTTCAGACAGGTAGACCTTGCGCAGGTTCAACAAAGTTGGTCAATGTATCGGGCCCTATATCGCATCATCTATGATGTAATATAGGGCCATATTTTGATGTAATTAAATCATTAAAATGATTCAGGTAAAAACAAGTCGGGCTGTAAAAAATGCTGTCCGACGACTTCGGATGTCCCGTTGTGCACTGCGTTGACCATCATCTCGACCATATCCCGGCACAGGCGACGCAGGGGGGTTGAAATCACCATCGTGACATAGCCATCGGCCAAACCTGCACGACTGTCATCTGTCAATTCATTCACCACCAAGGCGACATGACGGGGGGGGACGGTTTCACGTAGGGCAGCGATCGCGCCCTCCATTCCGCCGCCAGCCAAATATATGCCGCGCAGGTCAGGATGGCGCTCAAGTAGGTTTAACGTGGCCTCATAGGTGAGTTGCCGCGTTTCCAAATTGACCAAGGTGTCGAGCACCGTAAAGTCCGGCGCACTGTCGCGTACATAGCTGCGATAGCCTGTTTCGCGTAGCTCGTGACCATGCCATCGGTTGCCCCCGACAAACACGGCCAGTTTCCCTGGGCTTTGCGCCGCTGTGGTCGTCATCCAGCCAGAAAGCCGCCCAACTTGCATGTTATTAAGGCCCAAATAGTTCTCACGTACGCCTTGAGCAAAATCATTGAGCAGGGCAAAACTGGGGATACCGTCATTTTTAAGCTGTCTGATTTCTTGTGTGATGCTTTGATGGTTTACCGCAGAACTGGCAAAGGCGTCGACCTTGGGTTTGATCTCAGACAGCTCTTTTAAAAAAGCGTCTGGGGATTGCGATGCAGCAAATCGAATGATGGCACGGCCACGAATGTCGCGTCGTTCGGCCACGGCTTTTTCAATCTCATTGGCAAAGTTTTGGTAAAATTTTTGCTTGCCTTTGTGCAGTACAAACCCAAAAGTCATTTCCGGTACAGAGGTTGCAAGGCGTTGATCAATCAGCGTCGATGCATGATACCCAACGCGATGTGCTGCCTCGGCAACCTTGCGCATGGTTTCTTCGCGCACAACGCCGCGTCCATTGAGAACCCTGTCGACAGTTGCGGTGCCAACACCCGCCTCTATCGCCACATCTTTGATGGTTGATCGATTGGACAAAATCACCTCCCGAGGATGTAAATACATCATTTGATACCAATGCATCATCATGCAGGTTCTGTCAGATGCCCGTCAACTGCTTTTATAGATGATGCTGGTGTTGGTGATCGAACCAAAAGCGCGTCACGCTATGATTGCGATCGTAATCGATAGGCCAGTTGTGCGCGACTTAGTCCCAGTTTACGCGCTGCCTCAGATAAGTTGCCATTCGAAACCTCAACGGTGCGGTGATACAAAAGCGTGTTCAACTCATCGATTGTCATATCTGATTGCGCAAAAGCAGGGTCAAGGATGGCCCAGATGTCATCAAAAGCGACGTGAGCCTCTGATGGGCGCGGGGCATGGTCTTGGGCATCTGAAATATTTTGAACGGATATTTCTAATGCGTCATCTGCAAGCAAAGTGGCCCGGTGTAATGTTGCGCGCAGCTCGGGTAGATTGTCGGGCCATGCCGCCCGTGCCAGCCTGTCGGTGGCAGCATCACTCAGATGCTTTGCCCCTTGCGCATTCAAAGGCGCCTGATCCAGCATACATTGCGCCAAACGGGGGATGTCGGTTTTGCGAGCCGACAAGAGTGGCATTTCAACGGGTAAAACCCCTATCCCATGCAGCAATGTGGGGCTCAGTCGTTTTGATTTCGACAATTGAGCCAGCGTTTGCGTGCTGAGCCCGATCACCAAAACAGACGCCCGCCGTGCATCAAAATGCGACAGTCGGATCAATTTGTCTTGCAGGTGCGCAGGCACGTCTTCGATGTTTTCAATGACCAATGTTTGGCCTTGGCTGTGACGGCGATCCGCAGATTTTTCCAGCTTGTCTATCAAATCAGATAGGTCTGGGTGGCTGCCGGCATGTGATTCCAATGTGCCTTGGCCAGAGAACACTTGATCGTGCAACCATTGCGCAGCGAGTGCGCGCCCCGTGCCGCAAGCGCCTGTTATCAAAGCGGGAAGTCGGGCTTGCGCGAGCTTATTCAGTTGGGATTGAACGGGAACCAATACTTTTTCCATATAGTTTTTGGGCGCCGTGGATTTGGTGGAGGATGCAGTAGATTTGGACCGCACAGGGGGACTGATATTGTTGTGCAAAACCTCGTTCATAAACATCTGAACATAGGGATCATTGATACCCCAACCTTCGGTGGTTTTGCCAAGCACGCGACAGGATTTATGACCCATGGCGGCGCAATGGACCTCTTTGAACAGCACCAGTTTGCGGAAAAACTGACTGGCGTATCCTGTGGCGTAACCGGTTTGTGCCCAACACACAGGCGCAAGCGCGCGGCCATGGCGACGTTGATATTCGACGGCCTCCACAGAGTCATGCCATAGAAATTCGCTGGCATAGCGGTCGTTACGAAAATCAAAATCGTTGAACATCGTCTCTACACGCACAGTGCCGGTGAGCATGTGCAGCCGCGTCCCTGCGGTGAACGCATCGCCAATCTCAAGATTTGGCCAGTTCTCTTTGATGAAATCTGCATCTTCGCGCCCCGCACGATAGCCAAGCCGCATCAAAAACACCTGTGCATCATGCGCGCCAAGCTGTTTGACCAATTGATCTTGGATATCCGCGCCCACAGAGGCACGCTGCAAAATCATGCGCGCACCGCTCAGTCGAATATTGCCATCGGCAGGGCTGAATTTCATCTTTTCCAGCAAATCCCCAAGCGTGGGGCGACCGCCGCGTTCCAAGAATTCTTTTTGGTCGTCGTTGATTTTCATAGAATCCGTCTTTCTCAATTTAACCAAATGATGAACACTTTTTACCATTTGAGCAAGCTGCGCTGCGGCAATCATCTAAAATATTATTAACGAATGAACTAAATTATATCATTGAGCTTTGTAATCATTTGCTTAATTCCCAAAAATGCACCTTCCGCACAGCAGCATTGATTTTTTACTTTGACGACAGGCCCACCAGACCGCTTTGCTAAATGCCACTCAAGACAACAAGCGATAGGGAGGCACGACAGATGAGCGGGTCAAAATTGATTACAAAACTGCCAACAGAGCCAAATGAAGAAATGATCAAACGCTATGGGTGCGAAGGCGCATTTATTCCGGGTGACGACGAAAACAACCCATGGGTGCCATTCGGCGATCAAGCTGCGATCAAGCATTTGTCGTTTGATGTGCGCACCAACACGGCCGCAAATATTTTGTGGGTCAAAGGTGGCGGACGCATCGGCACGCACAAACATCGCGGCGTTGTGTCGGCTGTCACGTTGGAAGGCTCGTGGGGCTATTACGAATATGATTGGGTGGCACGTCCTGGTGATTTCGTCTACGAATTGCCCGGCACGGCGCACACGCTGTACTCGGATGACCCCAACGGCATGAAGGCGCTGTTTTGGCTCAACGGGTCGATTGAATTTTATGACGACGACGCCAATTTTGACTTCACCGCTGACGTGTTTTGGTTCATCGACCACTACGTCAAACACTGCGAAGCCAATGGCATTCCGATCAACAACGACATGTTTATTTGATCACGATGGCCGAGGGTAAAATGAAGTCTTTGGACGAAATGTTTGACGTGCGCGGGTTGTCCGTGATCGTCACCGGTGGGGCTTTCGGCCTTGGGCGCGCCTATGCGGAAATCATGGTCGAACGTGGCGCAAAGGTCTGTGTTTTTGACTTTGATGCAGACCAATTGGACACCACGGTCCGCGAGATTAAATCGACATACAAGGGTCTCATCAGCGGGATTTGTGTCGATGTGACTGACCGCGAGGCGATGCAGCAAAGCTTTGAAACTGTGGCACAAAATCACGGATCGATTGACGTGGTGTTTGCCAATGCAGGCATTGATGCAGGGCCGGGTTTCTTGACACCAGAGGGCAAACGCAATCCGGAAGGTGCGATTGATCAACTGGATGACGACCACTGGGACAAGGTCATCGGCGTCAATCTAAGCGCTGTGTATTACACGATGAAACTCGCGGCCAAACACATGAAAGCGCAAGGCAACGGCGGGCGGATCATCGCCACGTCATCTATCGCAGCGTTCTATAATGACGGGATTGTCGGCACGCCGTATATGCCCGCCAAAGCCGCCGTCAGTCATTTGGTCAAACAATTGGCGATGGAACTTGGGCGGTTTGGGATTTTGGTCAATGCTATCTGTCCCGGACCCTTTGTGACCAATATTGCAGGGGGGCGTTTGGCCAATGTGGAAGACCGAAAGGCCTTTACAGACTGGTCGGTTTTGAACCGTGTTGCCATGACGGATGAGATCAAACCCTTGGCGCTGTATCTTGCGTCACCTGCCTCGTCCTATGTGACGGGCGCGCAGATGGTGATCGACGGCGGGTTGCTTTTGCGCCCTGCGTTTGAAGCGGATGAACCCTGATAAAATCACTGTGGCCCACGATGTGAAGACATCGGGGGCTGCCAAAATCGAGGATCCAAAATCATGGATCCATCGCAACGGGCACGGTGAAAACCACACGCCTGATATTGCAATGCAAGGACGCCGTGCCGAGGAGGGGCACCCTTGCAGCGCACCCATAGGAGGAGAAACGACAATGACAAATTCTTTGAACATCAATCGCCGGACTCTATTACAAGTGATGGGCGCATCCGCGGCCACAGCACTTGGCGCACCGGGACTTGCCCGTGCTGCCAGTAAAAACGTGATCAAAATCGGCGTGATCAGCCCGATGACAGGGCCGCTGTCCTTGTTTGGCGACACAGACGCCTACACCACCAATAAAATTGTCGAACTCGTGGCCAACGGTGTCGAGATCAACGGCGAAACCTACGATATTGAAATCTTGCTGCGCGATGCACAATCCAATCCCAACAAAGCCTCAGAGCTTGCGGGCGATTTGATCTTGAACGACGAGGTTCACTTTATGATCCCCGCGTCCACGACCGACATCAACAACCCCACTGCGGACCAATGCGAACTGTACGGCGTGCCGTGCATTTCATCCAACTCGCCTTGGCAAGCCTTTGTCATGCCGCGTGGGGGGGCCGAAACCCCGTTTGAATGGACCTATCATTTCTTCTGGGGTCTCGAAGATGCGCTTGGCACCTTTACAGGCCTGTGGAAATCCGTTGAAACCAACAAAAAGGTCGGCATGTTGTTCCCGCGCAATGCGGACGGCGAAACATGGGGCAGCGATGAATACGGCTTGCCACCAGAAGTCGCAAAAGCAGGGTTTGAAGCCTTTGCCCCTTCAATGTTCGAGCCGCGCACCAATGACTTTTCTGCCCAGATCGCCGATTTCAAAAAGAACGACTGCGAAATCATTGGCGGCATCACCTATGTAGCTGATCTCAAAACCTTTATCACCCAATGCAACCAGCAAAACTATCACCCCAAAGTGGTGACAGTGGCCGCAGCTTTGTTGTTCCCATCTGGCGTTGAGGCCATGGGTGATCTGGGTGTTGGCATGTCGTCCGAGGTCTGGTGGACGCCCGCGTTCCCATATCTGTCGTCGCTCACAGGCCAGTCTAGTCGCGATTTGGCCGACGCTTGGGAAGAAGAGACAGGCAAGCAATGGACCCAACCTTTGGGTTATGCCCACGCGCTTTGGGAAGTTGCTTTGGACACGCTCAAACGGTCTGAAAATCCGCTTGATCGCACCGCAAACCGCGATGCTTTGAAAGCCACAAACCTTGATACTGTGGTTGGCACTATCGAATTCGGCAAAGGCCCCCATGCCAATATTTGCAAAACGCCGATCTTTGGCGGGCAATGGGTTAAGGGTGAAAAATACCCGTTCGATTTGAAGATTGTCGACAACGCACTGCATCCTGAGGTCTTGGAGCCTGAGGCCGAAATGCAGATGATCAACTGGACGTAAGGGGACACGCATGCCTGATCAGGTTCTACTCTCAGCGCAGGGATTGTCCAAATCATTTGGCGCCCTGCGCGTGGTCGATGACGTTAGTTTCGACGTCAAGCGCGGCGAGGTCTTGGGTATCTTGGGGCCAAACGGTGCCGGCAAAACAACATTGTTCAACCTGATCAGCGGCGATCTTGCGTCCAATGGCGGGACCCTGTCTTTGGATGGGGTCACGCTGCAAAACGAGCCGCCGTTCAAGCGTTGCAAACGTGGCATTGGGCGCACCTATCAGGTGCCCCAACCTTTCGGCGACATGACAGCGTTTGAAAATTTACTGGTGCCCGCGATGTTTGGCGCTGGCATGGCTGAGGCCGAGGCCAACGCCTATTGTGCCGAAATTTTAGAGGATTGCGGGCTGTTGGCGCGCGCCAATACCAAAGCCGCGTCGCTGACCTTGCTCGACCGCAAACGGCTGGAACTGGCGCGGGCTTTGGCTGGCAAACCTAAATTGTTGCTGCTGGATGAAATCGCAGGCGGGCTGACCGATGCCGAAGGGGCCGAACTGGTCCAACTGGTCGGGCGCGTGCGCGATCGCGGCGTCACAGTCATTTGGATTGAACATGTTTTGCACGCGCTCATGGCCGTGGCCGACCGGATTATGGTGCTGAATTTTGGCGTAAAAATTGCCGAAGATGCGCCCAAAACCGTGATGGCCAACCCCGAAGTGCAACGTGTCTATATGGGAATTGAAATATGAGCGACCCTATTTTGTCCACCCATGCGTTGAGCGCCGGATACGGTGATTTTCAAGCGTTGTTTGGTGTGGATCTTCACATGAACGAAGGCGAAGTGATTTCGCTGATCGGGGCCAACGGCGCCGGAAAATCAACATTTTTAAAATCGATCTTGGGCTTGATCCCCGCGGCGCGCAACATGGTGCGGTTTCAAGGCCAAGAGGTCGGTGGAACCCCTGCACATATGATGGTGCGTAAAGGCTTGGCCATGGTGCCAGAAGGGCGGCGGTTGTTTGTCGGCATGTCGGTCGAGGACAACATGCGCGTGGCAATCGACAATGCCCGCGTGCCGGAATCTGACGGCCAATGGTCGCGCGAAAAACTATTCGAGCTGTTCCCAATTTTGGGCGAAAAACGCAAGCAGCCCGTCGAAGACCTGTCTGGCGGCCAACAGCAAATGGTCGCGATCAGCCGCGCGTTGCTGTCGCAACCGCGTGTGCTGCTGTGCGATGAAATCAGTCTGGGCCTCGCGCCAAAAGTGATCCGTGAAATCTATGCCGCTCTGCCTGAAATCACAGCCGCAGGCACCGCGATTTTATTGGTCGAACAAGATGTGTCACTGGCGAAAAAAGCCTCTAACCGTCTGTATTGTATGCTCGAAGGGCGTATTACATTGAGCGGGGCATCGGACGATATTTCACGCGATGCCATCGCCCAAGCTTATTTTGGAGCGTCCCATGCAGTGGCTTGATGCGTTGATCCAAGGGATCCTTTTGGGTGGCATGTATGCGCAATATGCGCTTGGCATGGCGTTGATGTTTGGCGTGATGCGGATCGTGAATATCGCCCACGGTGATGTGATGATTTTGCTGTCTTTGATTGCCGTATCTTTGGCGGGCGTGATCCCGTTTGGCAACATCGGCTTGATCATTGTCGTCGTGCCGATTGCCGTTTTGATCGGCTGGGCGCTGCAAAAATTTATCCTAAATGTCGTTGTGGGGGGCGATGAATTGCCATCGTTGATTGCAACCTTCGGGCTGTCGATAGCGCTGCAAAACCTGATGTTAGAAATCTGGAGCGCCGACACCCGCAGCCTGCCCAATTCTGAAATTGCCTCGGCTTCGTTTCAAATCGGCCCTTTCTATGTTGGCCTCTTGCCAGTGATCGTCTTGATTTGCGCAATTTTCATCACCGGCGGCTTGGACGGCGTGTTGCGGTATTCACGGTTCGGACGCGGGCTGCGCGCAGCCGCAGCCGACACCGAAGCCGCGGCTATGGCCGGTGTGAACCCTCAAAAAATCTACGCCACCGCCACCGCGATTGGCGTCGGCATTTTGGGATTGGCCGCGGTGTTTGCCGCCCTGCGCGCCACCGTGTCGCCAGCGGATGGATCCGCACAGCTGATCTATGCCTTTGAAGCCGTGATCATCGGCGGCATGGGCAGTATTTGGGGCGCATTTTGGGGCGCAATGGTGCTGGGCATCGCCCAAGCGATTGGCCTGCGTATCGATCCTGGACTTGGAATTTTATTCGGACACTTGGTGTTTTTGGCGGTCTTAGCCATCCGCCCACAAGGCTTGATGGCGCGCAAATGAGGGAAACGACTATGACCAAATCAATGAGTAAACCGAGCGTCATCGTACAACGCCAAACCACGTCCAGTCGCATCGCGATGACACTGTGTGTGGCGGCCATCTTGGCCTTGATCGCCATGCCGTGGTGGGCCTCGTCGGGCCATATCCGCTGGGCGATTGAGCTGAGTTGCTACATCGCCGTGGCGCAAATGTGGAACCTTTTGGCGGGCTATGCGGGCCTCGTGTCCGTGGGGCAACAAGCGTTTATCGGCGTCGCGGGCTATATGCTGTTCGTGCTGGCGCAAAAGTTCGGGATCAATCCGTTTTTGGCCGTGCCCCTCAGCGTGCTTGCACCTGCGCTTTTGGCTGTGCCGACCTACTATTTGCTGCGCCGTTTGGACGGGCCATATTTTGCCATCGGCACATGGGTCGTCGCCGAAGCCGTGCGCCTGACCATGTCGAACATCGATTATGTCAATGCGGGCGCGGGTCTAACCCTGCGTGTGATGACCAACTACAGCTTGCATGAACGCGAAGTGGCTTTTGCGATTCTATGCGCCATTTTGCTGTTGATCACAGTCGGCGGCAGTTTCATGTTGCTGCGCTCGCGTCACGGATTGGCGCTGACTGCGATGCGCGACAATCCCGTCGCAGCCGCGTCCCAAGGCATCAATGTGGGCCGTTTGCGGTTCTTGATTTTTGTCGCCGCCGCCGTGGGCACGGGCTTTGCGGGCGCTGTTTATTACATGGCGCAATTGCGCATCACGCCGTCTGCGGGCTTTGATCCGTTTTGGGCCTCGATGAGCATCTTTATCGTCATGGTTGGCGGGATTGGTGCTCTTGAAGGCGCGATCATCGGCGCGTTGATTTACTTTTTCGCCGACAGGTTTTTCGGCGAATATGGATCAGCCTATATGATTGTGCTTGGCGTCATGACCTTGATCATCGCGCTCTATGCCCGCAGTGGTGTTTGGGGATTGTTGCAAAAACTGGGGGACCATCCGTGGTTCCCGCTCAGGCGCTATCTGGTGCTGGAGCCCAAATCATGAAGGCCGCGATTTTTGACACCATGGGCCAGCCTTTGCGGGTGGCCGATGTGGACACACCGCAAGCGGGGCGCGATCAAGTGCTGCTCAAGGTCTGTCGTTGCGGCATCTGTGGCTCTGATTTGCATATGACCGAAGACCCGACATTTGGCCTGCAAAGTGGCGAGGTGATCGGTCATGAATTTTCAGGCGAAGTGATTGATCTCGGCTCTGGCGTCACCGATCTGAAACTTGGCGATCATGTCACCGCTGCGCCCTTGCGCGGCTGCGGGACCTGTGGGCCCTGTCAGCGCGGGGAACCGGCCTGGTGCGCCGTCAATTTCAGTTTGATCGGTGGCGGATATGCGCAATTTGCGGCGCTGGATGCCCGCCAATGTCGCAAACTGCCATGGGGAATTTCTGCGGCGGACAGCGCCTTGGCCGAACCTTTGGCGGTGGCGTTGCATGGGGTGTTGCGCGCCAAAATGCCCGTTGGCGCGCGGGTGTTGATTGTCGGCGCGGGCGCGATTGGTTTGGCTGTCGCCTTTTGGGCCCGCCGTCTTGGCGCGGGACGTGTCATCGTTACCGATGTGCACGACCATCAAAAAGAGCGGGCGATGGATTTGGGAGCGCATGACTTTGTCACCTCAGCACCCGATCTGGCGGCGCAGATTGGCGATGTGGACATCGTGTTTGAATGCGTCGGCAAAAAACGTTTGATCGATCACTGCATCGATTTGGTGCGCCCACGCGGCCGCGTTGTGGTGTTGGGTCTGTGCACGGGCACCGATGAATTGGACAGCTTTCGCGCCATTTCAAAAGAGGTGGACATCACCATGTCGGTGTTTTTCAACATGCCCGAATTTGAAATGGCAATCGAAGCGCTGGATGCGGGGCACTATGCGCCGCAACATTTGATATCGGATACTGTTGGCCTAAGCGATTTGCCGGATGCGTTTGAGGCTCTGCGCAAACGCACGACGCAGTGTAAGGTGATGATCGACCCTTTTGCGTGAAACTTGCGGTGGATCACGTGGCCCCGCAGTCAAGTCAAAGGTTGGCCACGTGATCGGACACCTGCATGGCCACATTCATCAAATCTGGCAAAATTGCTTGCGCTCTTTCTTGGGTCAACCGCTGTGGGACCGATGAAATGGTCATTGCCAAATATGCGCTGCCACGTGGATTTGGCACAGGCACAGTCAAACCCGCGACGCCTGCAAATGTGACGTCTCTGGCCCAGCCAAAACCGTTTTGACGCACGCGATCGACTTCGTCGCGGAAACTGTCGGGCGTGGCCTCGCCAAACAAATGCGGATCGCGGCTGGCGCGTTCAATGATATCTTCCGCCTCGTCCTCGGGCATAGACGCCAGCAAAGATCGCCCCGAGTGACCCGACACCAAATGCAAGGTTTGGTTTGCCGATACAACATGGGTGCGGATCGGATAGGCCCCTTCGCAGCGCAAAAGATAATGCGAAAAATCGCCTGTGCGCATTGCCAAATAAACCGTATCGCCGCAGGTATCTGCAAGGGCTTGCACTAAGGGCCGTAACCGTGCTGGGTCGCCAACGGGGCTGGGGGCATTCAGCCCCAGTTCATAGATCAAAGACGACAGCCTGTATCTGCGATCTGCGGCGCGCTCAACAAAGCCTTCGTCGCACAGTGTCGCCAGAATACGGTGGGCTGTGGGGCGGCTTAGCTCTGTGCGTTTTGTTAAATCGATCAATCGTGCGCCACGCGGCCCATCACGGCCCAATTCACGTAGAATCATGCAAGTGCGTTTGACGACTTGGCTTTTGCCTGCGGTGTCTGTGTCGAGTGTCATAGATCCTCCAAAAAGACCAACATGCGGACTAGTGTGGGCGGTTTAAGGTGAAATACCTGCTAAAGCTTGCAAATTATCCACGTTTGTAACAGCCATAGGGCCAAATAAAAGTCGAAATATCGGACGTAATTTTCTTAGAGAGGACTTTCCATGCATAGATTCAAAGGTCAAGTGGCTGTGATTACAGGCGGGGCGCGCGGTATTGGTCATGCCGTGGCAAAGCGTTTGCTGCATGAGGGCGCGAGTGTAATGATCTGGGATCTGCGTGGCGCTGATGAGGCTGCGGCGGCGCTCGGGCCAAATGCACAGGGCGTTTCGGTCGACATTTCGGATGAAGATGCGGTGTCAAAGGCACGTGATGCGACGATTGCAGCCTTTGGTAAAATCGACATTTTGGTTACGGCTGCCGGCATCACGGGGCCCACGCATCCTGTTCAGGGGCATGATTATGCGGCGTGGCAGCGGGTTATGGATATTCATTTGGGGGGCGTGTTTTTGTGCGTTCGGGCCGTTTTGGATGGGATGATTGAGCGTAATTTTGGCCGCATTGTCACGGTTGCGTCTGTTGCGGGCAAAGAGGGCAATGCCAATGCGTCCAGTTATTCAGCGGCAAAGGCGGGGATTATTGGGTTCACTAAATCTTTGGGTAAAGAGCTTGCTGCGAGTGAGGTGCGGGCCAATTGCTTTGCGCCTGGGTTGATCAAGACGGACTTGATGGATCAGCTGCCTCCAGAGCAAGTGGCCTTTTCGTTGTCGCGAATCCCGCAAGGGCGCTTTGGCACGGTCGAGGAATGCGCCGCGATGATTGGTTTTATGGTGAGCGCAGAGTGTTCGTTCAATTCTGGTTCTGTTTTCGATCTGTCCGGTGGTCGCGCAACATATTAAGTCCATTATATAGACTTAATATGATTTATTTTCGAGGGCATTAAAATATTATTTAGGCCAAATCAGGTGCTAATTGGCCTAAATACATTAATTTTTTACAAATCTGGATGTCCGGATGTAAATTCTAGGCGTTAAAATTTTTTCATAAAGTCCAATTATAGGAATCTCTAACTTGACCCTAACCTACGTTTTTTCCAACATAAGAGCACGGAGGAACGCGCAGGTTTAAACGCAACTTGGCCAAAGCTTGCGCGTTTGAGTTGAACAACTGGAAACATCTGACACCCCACTTGGAATCGCCGCCCATGGCGGGCACCCCGCAAGGACTTGTGGGGCATCCAATGAGAGTTGTCTTGGGAGGAACTATGAAAAAAACGCACATGCTTTTGGCATCGACTTTTGCTGTGATGGTGTCTGGCGGCGCCTTTGCCGATGACACCTTTAAATTTGCTATGATTGATCCTTTTTCGGGCCCCGCTGCGGTTGTCAGTGAACGCATCGAAAAAGTGCTGCGGTTTGCTGTGGCTGACGTGAACGTGGCAGGCGGGTTGAACGGTCAACAGATCGAAGTTTTGACATTTGACAACAAGATGTCTCCACAAGAAACGGCCATTCAAGCGCAAAAAGCCATCGACGCCGGCGCGCGCATTTTGCAAACATCTGTGTCATCATCCAACACATTTGCGTTGGTAGATTTCGTGCGCAAACACAACCGTCGCAACCCCGACGATCAGGTCATCGTGTTCGACGGTGCGTCGCATGATCCCGCGATCACAGGCGAAAAATGCAGTTATCATAGTTTTTCTTGGGTGCTGGATGCCGATATGAAAACGGCGGGTTTGGCCGCGTATTTGACAGATCGCACCGACGTCACAAAAGTGTATCTCATGAACGCCGAAGGGTCGTCTGGTCAAACCACACGTCAATCCGTGAAGGATATGGTGGGTGCTGCACGCCCTGATATTGAATGGGTCGGCGATGATACGCATCCTTTGCAAAAAGTCACAGATTTCACGCCTTACATTGCCAAAATCAAAGCGTCTGGTGCGCAGGCTGTGATCACCTCTGACTGGGGTGCAGATTTGGCGCTTGTGCTCAAAGCTGCTGGCGAATCTGGTTTAGAAGCAGAATGGTTTACCTATTTTTCCACCGGTCCGGGCGCGCCAACGGCGATGGCACAATCAGGTCTAGACGGCTTGGTCTATTCGGTTTTTGATGGCGATGCGGGCATTGATAATGCTGATTTGCAGGCCTATGAGGCAAGGTTCCGCGCTGCGGCAGGCATTTCTGCAAGCTCCTTTCCTGGTGATACCTCCGCCATCCGCGCGCTGTCCATTGCGGCGAATGCTGCTGGATCGAACGAGGTGGATGCGTTGATTGCAGGTTTGGAAGGCGCTGAATTCCAAACTGTGTATGGCGCGGCAGCGGTGATGAATCCTGAGAACCACCAAATCCTCACTCAGATGGCGGTCTCAAAATTCGCGCCTGTGATGGATGGCGGGTTGGACGAAGAGGGCACAGGTTGGGGGTGGCACAATGTGGCACTGATCCCTGCCGATGTGATCACTTTGCCATCCACCTGTGAGATGAAGCGCCCATAAAGGGCCCAAAAGGCGCGGTCTCCTTTGTGAGCCGCGCCTTGTTTGCCATGGTTCACACGGCAAGCGGAGGAAAAAAATGACAGTACAATATTCATATCGTGAGATTGCCACAGGGCTCGGGTTTCCTGAGGGACCGGTGGTTTTGCCCGATGGTTCAATTCTTGTGTGCGAGGTGCAAAATCGGTGTCTGACCATCGTGGGCCCCGATGGGCAAAAAGAGACCGTGCTTCACGTGTCAGGGGCTCCAAATGGTGCTGCCGTCGGTCACGATGGTGCGCTTTACATTTGCAACAACGGTGATGGATTTGCATGGGGCGACCCCGGTGGGGTAACGCAGCCCGTCGGTGGCAATCACGATTACACCGGCGGACGTATTGAACGTATCGATCTGGAAACAGGCGACGTGACTGAGTTGTTTCGTGCGGTGGATGGACATCCGTTGTTGATGCCAAACGACATTGTTGTGGACCGTG
Source organism: Celeribacter sp. (assembly GCA_047630475.1). GTDB lineage: Bacteria > Pseudomonadota > Alphaproteobacteria > Rhodobacterales > Rhodobacteraceae > Celeribacter. The sequence continues at coordinate 20,311 of JBLHXX010000036.1, forward strand.
ACGGCGGACTTTGGTTCACAGATCACGGCATGCGCACCGAGCGCAGTTTTGTGCATGGTGGGCTGTACTATGGCACGCCTGATGGCAAAACTGTCCGTGAAATGGCCTATCCCATCACCACCGCAAATGGCGTGGGCCTATCGCCCGATGAGACATCTGTTTATGTGGCCGACACGGAAACGGGGCGTCTATACGCCTACGATATCACAGGGACTGGCGAAATTCGCCAACCAAACCCAGCCTCACCCGGGGATGCGGTTTTGGCCCAAGTTCAAGGGTTCAAACGCTACGACAGTTTGGCGGTCGAGGCCTGCGGGAATATTTGCTGTGCGGGTTTAACGCCGGGCTGCATCACCGTGATTTCGCCTGAGGGTTTCGAAGTTGAAACTGTCGAGATGCCCGATGCGTTTTCAACCAACATTGCCTTTGGCGGGCCAGATATGAAAACGGCCTATATCACGCTGTCTGGATCGGGTCGTTTGATCGCGATGGATTGGCCGCGTGCGGGTCACAAACTTAACTTTTCGGGGCTTTAAACCATGAGTATTGAGGTCGTAACCTTTTCTCTTTTGAATGGCACGCTGTATGGCATGCTATTGTTTTTGCTGGCATCAGGGCTGACGCTGATCTTTTCTATGATGGGTGTTTTGAACTTTGCCCATGCCAGCTTTTTCATGATCGGGGCCTATTTCGGATTTGAAATTTCGCAGGTGATAGGGTTCTTTCCTGCCCTGATCTTGGCCCCCATTCTGGTTGGGCTTTTGGGCGCTTTTGTTGAACGCTTCGGGTTGCGACGGGTGCATAAATTCGGCCATCTGGGCGAGCTGTTGTTCACCTTTGGCCTTGCCTTTGTGATCGAAGAAGCGGTGCAAATGATCTGGGGCCGCAGCCCTATGGATTACCAAGTGCCCGCCGCGCTTGATTTCACAGCCTTTGAAATTTTCGGAACTGGATACCCTGCGTTTCGCTTGTTTATGCTGGTGATGTCGATTGTCATTTTCGCAGCTCTTGCCCTGCTTTTGACTCGCACTCGTGTTGGGTTGATCGTCAAAGCATCGCTCACCCATCCTGAAATGGTGTCGATGTTGGGCCATGATGTGCCCTTGGTGTTCATGTCCGTGTTTGGCGTTGGATCGGCATTGGCAGGGGTTGCAGGGGTGATCGGCGGGCCTATTTTAATCACCCAACCATCTATGGCTGCCTCGCTGGGACCGATCTTGTTTGTCATCGTGGTCGTGGGTGGCCTTGGGTCGCTGTCGGGGGCGTTCATCGCATCGCTGTTGATCGGGTTTATTCAAACCTTTGCTGTCGCCATTGATCTGTCTGTCGCTGATGTGTTTGCCTTGATGGGCGTACATGAGCCACCTGCCGCATTTGGCCCGCTTTTGTCTGACATTTGGACCGTAACCGTGTCTCAAGTTGGCCCCGTGATCCCCTATATCCTGCTCGTCGCCATGCTGATTTTCCGGCCTATGGGCCTCATCGGTAAACGCGCTTGACGCACAAAGGACACTACGAATGACTCTTAACGCACTCGACCCTCATATCACCGCACGCAGGGCGCGCCTGACGCAGGCGCTTCCATGGATCAGCATTGCCTTTACACTCGTGCTTTTGCCGATGATGTTCACGGGCAACGCTATGATTTCGACCCTAAGCTATCTGGGCACCATGGCGATTTTCGCACTCTCTTATAATGTTTTGTTGGGCCAAACGGGGCTGTTGTCTCTGGGCCATGGCACGTTCTTTGGTCTTGGCGGATTTATCGCCACTCATGCGGTGTTGCGCATGGTCGAGGCGGGATGGAATTTTCCATTGCCGCTGGTCCCTGCGATTGGAGGGCTCGGCGCTTTTGCGCTTGGTCTTTTGGGCGGTTGGCTGGCCTCAAGCCGCGGCGGCATGCCCTTTGCGATGATCACGCTGGGCCTTGCTGAATTGGTCTACGCCGCCGCAGCCTTATTCCCGTCGATCTACGGATCTGAAGAAGGCATTTCGATGGACCGCATGGATTTGGGCACCTCTTTCGGCATGGATTACGGGCCAACGTTGGATATTTACGTGATCGTCGCCATCTGGTTCATGATCTGCGCGGCTTTGTTGTATTATTTCACCAAAACGCCGCTTGGGCTGTTGACCAATGCTGTGCGAGACAACGCAGAACGTGTTGAATTCTTGGGATTTTCAGCGCGCCGTATTCGGATGTCGGCCTATGCGATTGCAGCGGGTATCGCCGGTGTTGCAGGCTCGCTTGCTGCCTTGAATTTCGAGATCATCACCGTGAATGAGCTTGGTGCGGGCACATCTACGCTTGTGTTGTTGATGACCTATATTGGCGGTACGCGGCATTTCTTTGGGCCGGTTTTGGGCGCGATTGTGATCGGCCTGATGAAAGTCTGGCTGTCTGATATTTCCCCCGCTTGGATGATGTATTTTGGCCTGTTGTTTATCTTTGTCGTCATGGTGGCGCCGGGTGGTTTGGCAGGCATGGTGGTCGATGGATGGACGCTTGTGCGTGCGCGCAGCTTTGCCACGCAAGCGCCTTTGGTTGCGGCCATTGGCATTGCTGGCCTGATGATGCTGTTTGGCGGGATCATTTTGATCGAGCTGGGGTATCGCGCGGGTCTTGATGCGGCGCTTGGGCCGAATATGTCGGTGCTTGGTTTGCCTTTGAACGTGAACTCTGTGCTGTCGTGGGGCATTGGTTTTGTGCTTGTCGGGGGCGGGGCGCTGGCGCTGCGACCCTTGCTCGATCGGTTGGAAACACTGCGCCATGCCCTTGGTGCGAAAACGCAGGAGACCGCAGTATGACACATGCACTTGAGCTTAAAGATCTGCGCAAATCTTTCGGATCTGTCGAGATCATTCGCGGGGTCAATTTGGACCTGCGCAAAGGCGAACGCCATGCATTGATTGGGCCAAATGGTGCAGGAAAATCCACGCTGTTTCATTTGATTTCGGGGCGTATAGCGCCGACATCGGGACAAATACTGTTTCAGGGCAATAACATAGCTGGCAAAAAAACAACTGATATTGCGCGGGCAGGCTTGTCGCGGTCTTTTCAGATCACCAATATTTTCCCACAAATGACCGTGCTTGAAAACCTGCGCTGTGCGGTGCTTTGGAAACTTGAGCATCGGTATTCCTTCCTGCGCAGGACGGAAAAATTGAAAGATGTGGCCGATGAATGCGCGCGGCTTTTGGATCAATTGAACCTCACCCACCGTGCCCATGACAGCGCGGACAGCCTGACATACCCTGAACAAAGATCCTTAGAACTTGGCCTCGCGGTCGCATCTGGTGCGCATACGCTGTTGCTTGATGAACCGATGGCAGGGATGAGCCATTCAGAAACCGATGTGGCGCTTGAATTGATCTTGAAGGTGACCGAGGGCAAAACATTATTGATGGTGGAACATGACATGGGTGTGATTTTTGAGATGGCGGACCGCATTTCTGTGTTGGTGTACGGCGAAATTATTGCCACGGGCACGCCCGAAGACATACGGGCCAACCCTGCGGTGCAAGAGGCCTATTTGGGTGCCAGCACGGAGGAGGATGCAGCATGACACAGCTTGACCAACAGACCAGCGATGACGCACTTTTGTCCGTTGACACCCTGCACGCATGGTATGGAAAAAGCCACATTTTGCACGGGGTGACACTTGATGTAAAACGCGGTGAAATCGTGTCGCTTTTGGGCCGCAACGGGGCTGGGCGATCAACGCTTTTGAAAGCCATCATGGGCGCGGTCACCACCAAAGGTGATGTGGATTTTTCAGGCCAATCTTTGGGCGGGCAAAAACCGCATAAAATTGCCCACGCAGGGATCGGATTTGTGCCCGAAGGCCGTGATGTTTTCCCCGACTTGACGGTGCGCGAGAACCTTATCTTGGGGTTGAAACCCAAAGGCGCAGGCCGGTGGTCGATGGATGATATTTTCGATCTTTTCCCAGTGCTACGCACGCGGGCGGACACCAATGCAGGGGCGTTGTCAGGGGGCGAGCAACAGATGCTGACCATCTGTCGTACTTTGATTGGCGACCCTGATTTGATCATGGTTGATGAGCCCACAGAAGGGCTTGCACCCAAAATGGTCGAAGCCGTTGGCGCATTGTTGCAACAGATCGCTGCGCGCGGGGTGTCTATTCTTTTGGTGGAACAAAAATTGGTCATCGCGTTGGATATTTCCCATCGGCTTTATGTGATGGGGCACGGCGAAATTGTATTTGAGGGCACGCCAAAAGGGTTGATGGACAATCCTGAAATTCGTGCCGAATGGTTGGAGGTATAGTCATGAGCAGACCTATCGCTTTGGTCACAGGGGCCCGTCAGGGGCTTGGCCGTGGCATCGCATTGGCATTGGCGCGCTCTGGATTTGACGTGGCGGGTCTGGATCTGGTCGTCGATGAAAAAGCGCAGACACTTGTTGCAGAGTTGGAAGCGCTTGGGGCCAAAGCGTGGTTCGGGCAAATGGATTTGGCTGATTTGACCCGTCATGCAAGCGCGATTGATGCAGCTGAAACGGCCCTTGGGCCCATTGACGCGTTGATCAACAATGCCGGCATCGCTGCGCGGCCTTTGACAGATATATTGAATATTTCGCCAGAGGCTTTTGATCAAAATCTTGATGTGAACCTGCGTGGCACGTTCTTTTTCACCCAAGACATGGCCAAACGCATGATGGCACGAGGCAGTGACTTTTATCGGTCTATCACCTTTATCACCTCCATCGCCGCCAGCCATGTCTCTACGGATCGTAGCCCGTATTGTGTCTCGAAAGCAGGGCTTTCGATGACTGCAAAATTGTATGCCGACAGGTTGGGACCGCAGGGGATCAGTGTCCATGAAATCCGCCCTGGCTTTATCCGCACGGAAATGACCGGATCTGCGCCAACGGATAAAATCGATGCTTATATCGATGGCGGTGCTGTGCCGCAAAAACGCTGGGGGGAGACGCATGATATTGGCACAGTGACGGCCAGTCTTGCCTCAGGTGCGCTGCCCTATGTGACCGGACAACCTATCTACGTGGACGGTGGGTTTCATATTCCAACCGCCTGATTTTAAGGGGGATTAAGTCCCCACTCACTGACCTAAAGTTCCCCGTTCGGCGCGTCCGTGACGGCACCGCAGCCTTGCATAAGCAAAGCTGTGAACGGGGACGCTATGCCGAAAAGGAGATTTTGAATGCTTGATCAATTGCCGTACCGCGAGGGTGAAATCGTTGTGGACGATGTGACCGTGCGCTACCGTGTGGCCGGTCCTGATACAGACCGCGCGCCGTTAGTTTTGGTGCATGGCACCGCCGGATCAATCGATGGTCATTACGGGTATATTTTCCCAATGATGGCGTATCGCCAGCGTGTGATTGCACTGGATTGGACCGAACCAAAGGGGGACGCGCTTGAGTTGGCCGATTTGGTGGCACAGGTGCGTGGCGTGATTGAGGCCGAGGTGCCAAACGGGCCCGTCACGTTGATGGGTTATTCTTTGGGCGCGGTTGTGGCCGCACAGGTGGCCGCCGATATGGGTCGCAAAATCACCAATTTGATTTTGACCGCTGGGTGGCTGAAAACGGATACGCATCAACAAATGCGCAATCACGTTTGGCGGGCTTTGCGCGATCAAAACAGCCCCTCTATCGCCGAATACATGACCGTTTGCGCGTTTTCGCCCGCGTTTATGGCCAGCAAAACTTTGGACGATATGATCAAAGCGGCTGGCATGCTAAAAATGAGTGGCTTTGTCGACAAACAGATGGATTTGAACACGCGCATCGACATTGCTGCGGCCTGTGAAACCATTACGGCCAAGACCCTTGTGATTGGCTGTACCTACGACATGATGGTCCCGAAATATCATTCGAAACAGCTATTTGGCGCAATTGAAGATGCCCGCTATGCAGAAATTCCATCGGGGCATGCGGTCGTCCATGAGCGCGCGGCAGAGCTGTTTCACTATGTTGATCGGTTCACCGCCAAGCCAGATGCCTATCCGGCAGGCACACGTATTCCAGCCCAAAAACCCTAAGGAGCACCACAGATATGACCACCAAAACACCGCTTTTGATCATCGGCGCCGGGTTCGCAGGCCTTGGCATGGCCATTCAATTGAAACGCACGGGGCGCGATGATTTCATTGTCATTGAACGCGCTGCAGATGTGGGGGGCACATGGCGTGACAACCACTATCCGGGCATCGCCTGTGATGTGCCGTCGCACCTGTATTCCTATAGCTATCTGCCCAACCCGGACTGGACACGTGTCTTTTCACCGGGGGGTGAAATTCAATCGTATATTCGCAAATGTGCCGAAGACGAAGGTATTCTGCCTCACATCCAGTTCAACACTGACATGTTGGAAAGCCGCTGGGATGAGACCGCCAAAGAGTGGGTGGTCGAAACCTCAAAAGGCATTTATCGCGCCAAGGTTTTGATCACGGGAACGGGGCATCTGGCCGATGGGCATATGCCAAACATCGAGGGTCTTGAGACCTTTACCGGCGATGTGTTCCATTCAGCAAATTGGGACCATTCGGTTGATTT
>JBLHXX010000037.1:0-25645 GCA_047630475.1 Celeribacter sp.
TCAATGCGGCGGGGATCAAACCCACCGACCGCGCCGAACAGGTGCCGCTTGAGGGCTGGTGTGCCTTGGCCCGTGAGATTGCCAAACCTTAGTCACTCGATTGAACCAAACGACAGCCATAAAAAAACCCGCCACATCCGGCGGGTTTTTAAACTTTACGACGATATGATCACCGCTTTAGTCAGCAACCTCAGGCGCATCACCTGCTGGTGCATCCACAGTTTTTTCAACCTTGGTTTCGACCTTCTTTTTCTCGGCTTTGGGCGCTTCAGTCTTGGCCTCAACCGGAGCATCGTCGTTGGCCTCAGGTTTAGGAGCGCGTGGTGCACGTGGTTTACGCGGCGCGCGCGCGCGCTTTGGCTTTGGCGCCTCTTCGGGCGTAGATACCAGTCCTGAATCCTCAGGGACAGGCGCATCTGAAACCGCCGCGACAGGTGCTACGACATCAGGTTGATCGCCCTCACCAGGCACTGCGGCCACACGAGGTTGATCCGTTGGCGCATTGCGATCGTTACGCGGGCGACGGTCATTACGCTCGCTGCGGTCATTACGCTCTGGCCGTTCCGTACGCTCTTGGCGTTCGCCATTGCGTTCGGCACGTTCTGCACGCTCCAAACGTTCCGCTTCTTGGCGGTCACGACGTTCTTGTTGTTCACGCTCTTGTTGCTCGCGCTGCGCATCAATTTCTTTTTGGGCTGCCCCGAGCAAACGGGTGTAATGCTCAGCGTGCTGTTGAAAATTTTCAGCGGCAACACGATCATTGCTCAGTTGCGCGTCGCGCGCCAATTGATTGTATTTTTCGATGATCTGTTGCGGTGTGCCGCGCACTTTTCCCTCAGGACCGGAACTGTCGTAGGTACGATTAACGACATTGGTCGCAGAGCGATTGTTGTTATTGCGATTGTTCGGCTTTGACCGCGAACGATTTTTCGAAGATCTCATATGTTTTGACTTTCGCGCCTATTTGCGCCGGATCTGTGGCCCGGCTTGCCTAAAATGTGGCCTATAAACTGGCCCTTAACACTGCTTAAATATGCTCTGGGTCCAAAGGATCCGAGATGAGCACCAGCAGAGTTTTGGGTGACTGCGAGGGGGAACCAATCCCATCCTGCGCATGTGTGAGTAAACATGACTCGTAGATTTTTACAACCCGTTTTGTGTAAATTAGCTCTATTTCAGGTTCATTTGAGCCAATTAACACCATCTTAGCCCGTAAAGCCTAATGTTTCCCTTATACAGTCATGACACGCACAGGGGCCACGCCACAGACAACACGGTCGCGTCCATCAAGGTCGGGTATGATCCGCACGCCTTTGAACCCTTGAGCCAAAAGCATATCCGCCACGCTTGCGCCCTGCGTTGGACCGATTTCTAGTAAAATACGCCCCCGCGGCGTCAAGTGAGCCAAAGCGCCAGCTGCGATAATGCGGTAAGCCGTCAGCCCATCTTGCTCATCCGTCAGCGCCATCCGTGGTTCATGTGATAACTCAGGCGACACATCGGGCATTTCGGCCAAGGCAATATAAGGCGGATTCGAGACGATCAAATCAAATGTACCTGTGATGGCGTCAAACCAATCTGACTGGGTAAAACGCGCGCGCTTGGCCACGCCAAGTTGATCCGCATTACGCTCGGCCACCTTAAGGGCCGCCTCAGACAGGTCACTGCCCTGCCCTTTGGCCAGCGGCATCTCAGCCAACAAACTCAACAAGATAGCGCCAGAGCCAACCCCCATATCCAACACAGAAGCAAACGGTTTTGTGAGTGCCTCATGAACAAGGATTTCGGTTTCGGGGCGTGGATCAAGCACATCGGACGAGACATAAAACTCATGACCATAAAAGCTGCGTCGGCCAATGATGTGGCTGATGGGTTCGCGTTTGATGCGCCGTTTGAGACATGCCTCAAAGGCCGTTTGCGCATCTGCGTTCAACGCATCAGGCGTGATCAAAGTGATCCGGCTGGGATCAATGTGCAAAGCATGGGCCATCAACAAGCGGGCGTCACGTGACGCACCATCAATGCCAGCCTCAGTCAAACGCCTTGTCGCCGCAACAAGCGCCTGTTGGACACTCACCTGCGCAGACATTATTGCCCCATTTCGGCCAAAAGCGTCGCTTGGTGATCGGAAATCAGCGCATCGATGATTTCATCCAAATCACCGCCCATAATCGCGTCCAATTTGTAGAGCGTCAGGTTGATCCGGTGATCCGAAATGCGCCCTTGGGGGAAATTATAGGTGCGAATGCGTTCGGACCTGTCGCCAGAACCGACTTGTGATTTACGATCCGCAGAGCGCTCATCATGAATTTTCTGGCGCTCCATATCGTAAAGACGCGCCTTGAGAACATTCATCGCGATCTCGCGGTTGCGGTGCTGCGATTTTTCAGCGGACACAACGATGATTCCTGTGGGCAAGTGGGTGATACGCACGGCAGAATCGGTGGTGTTGACGTGCTGGCCACCGGCCCCAGAGGCGCGCATGGTGTCGATGCGAATATCATTGGGTTGAATGTCGATATCGACATCTTTGGCTTCTGGCAGAACCGCGACAGTGGCCGCAGAGGTATGCACCCGCCCGCCACTTTCGGTCTCAGGCACACGTTGAACACGGTGCACGCCAGATTCGAATTTCATCCGCGCAAAAACACCATCCCCAACAACATTGGCCGTGACAGATTTCACACCACCAAGATCGCCCTCGGACAGCTCAATAATGTCGAATTTCCATTTCATCGTCTCGGCGTAGCGTTGGTACATCCGCAACAAATCGCCAGCAAAAAGCCCCGCTTCGTCACCACCCGTTCCGGGGCGGATTTCCAAAATGGCAGAGCCATTGTCGGCGGCATCTTTGGGCAAAAGGGCGATTTGCAACGCCTCTTCGATGACGGGCAGCTGCGCTGTCAACTCTGGCAATTCGGCCTCGGCCAACTCTTTCATGTCGGGATCATCCAACATGGCTTTCGCGTCTTCGATGTCTTGAGCGACCTGCATATAGGCGCGGACCTGTTCAACAACGGGGCGCAGCTCTGCGTATTCGCGGCCCAAAGCCACGATATCGCCTTCGCCAGTCGACATGGAGGCTTCGATAAACTCAAAGCGCTGGGTAATTTGGTGCAAGCGTTCTTGTGGTATCATGACAAACGTGTTGCCCGCTCACGGCCACAGGGTCAAGGGGCCAAGGTGGCCTGAAGCCAGAATTGAGGCATTATAGGCCCGCGGCCGCGCGCCATGCGGCGACACGTTTGGCGTTGACGCCCATATCGCTTTTGCCAAAACGCAAACGGGCCAAAATCGCCACTTCGGTGCCAGCCTCGCCAGCCCGAACAGACACAGTGGTCACATCCGGAAACCCAAACACCAAACTGCGGGTGATGAACGATATGTGATGATCGTTGGGCGTTTGCACCAGAACGCGCGTGCGATCCGTGGACAGCGCCACAGATGTCAGAGCCTCATAGGTGTCTTGCGGGCTCAGGGTTGAGGGAAACACCTCAAGCACACCGCCGTCTTTTGGAGCCATGGTCGTGAACGGATCCACATGCCAACGAGTCGTGTGAAACGGCGCCAGACGAATATAGGCCAAAAGCCCAAGGACCAAGATCACAAAAATCGTCGCCATTTTGACCTTAACTCCTGTCACGGTTCATCTCATTGCACGTCTCGACAATTACATGTCTAGGCAATTAGGTGTCCGCATTGCGCTCTTCAAGATCCATCCATTCGGCTTCGATTTTTTCCAAAGCTGTTTGACGCTCGGCCAACATTTCTGTTGCCTTGGCAAACTTTGCCGGATGATCGGTGAACAGTTTTGGATCGGCCATCAGTTCACCAATTTTGCCAATTTCCGCCTCGACACGTTCGATTTCAGCCGGCAAAGCTTCCAAACGGTGCTTTTCGGTGAACGACAGCTTGGATTTGGCGACAGGTGCGGCCTCGGCAGGTTTCGATGATCCCTTTTGTTTGGACTTCATATTGACGGTTGTGGCCGTCTTTTGCGCCGTGGCTTTGCGTTGGCGTTGATAGTCGGTCCAACCGCCGGGGTAGACCGTCGCCTGCCCATCACCTTCCATCGCGATGGTTTGCGTGGCCACACGGTCGATGAAATCACGGTCGTGCGAGACCAGCAAAACAGTGCCCGCAAAATCGGTCAAAAGCTCTTGCAGTAAATCCAAAGTTTCGATGTCCAAATCATTGGTCGGCTCATCGAGCACCAATAGATTTGACGGTTTCGCCATGATTTTTGCCAAAAGCAAACGCGCTTTTTCGCCACCAGACAGGGCAGACACGGGCGCGCGGGCTTGGGCGTCGGAAAATAGGAATTCTTTGAGGTAGCCAACCACATGTTTGGGATGGCCCCGCACCATGATCTGATCGGCGCGACCAGACACGGTGAGGTTTTTCTCCGACAATAAGGCTTCCCAAAGCGTCAAATCTTCGCGGATGTTGCTGCGGGTTTGGTCGAAAATCGCCACGTCCAATTTGGTGCCGAGCTTAATTTCGCCAGAATCAGGTTCCAATTCGCCTGTCAGCATTTTGAGCAACGTGGTTTTGCCCACGCCGTTCGGGCCAACAAAAGCGATGCGATCCCCGCGGCCGATTTTGATGTCAAAGTTGCTTAGGATTTGTTTCTCGCCAAAGGATTTCGACACGCCGATCGCTTCGACCACGCGTTTGCCGGACACTTCGGAGACTTCCAAATCCATCGCGGCCGTGCCTTGGCGGTTGATCTGTGATGATTTTTCAGCACGCAGATCTTGCAACGCCCGCACGCGGCCTTGGTTGCGGGTGCGGCGCGCCGAGATACCTTCGACAGCCCAACGCGCCTCGGCTTTGATCTTGCGATTCAACTTGTGGCGTTGCTCATCTTCTTCTTCCCACAGCTTATCACGCCAGGCTTCAAAGGCCGCAAAGCCTTCTTCTTGGCGGCGCACTTGCCCCCGATCGACCCAAAGCGTCGCCTTGGTCAAACGGTTCAAAAACGCCCTATCGTGTGAAATGATCACATAGGCGGTGCGGGTGGTTTTCAATTCTTCTTCGAGCCACGCGATGGCTTGGACATCCAAGTGGTTGGTCGGCTCATCGAGCAACATCAATTCAGGCGCTTCTGCCAGCAATTTGGCCAATGCGGCACGGCGGCGTTCGCCCCCTGATGCCGTCGCGATCAAACCCTCAGGATTGAATTTCAACCCTTCGGCGACCATGTCGACCTTGTAACTTTCCATGGGATCCAGCGCAGAGGAGGCAAATTCACCCAGCGTGGTGAAGCCTTCCATCTTGGGCTCTTGTTCCATGTAGCCCACCGTGGTGCCGGGGCCGAGAACGCGGGTGCCTTTGTCGGCCTCCATCAGTCCGGCCATGACTTTCATCAAGGTGGATTTCCCCGATCCGTTGCGCCCGACAAGCGCGACACGGTCGCCTTGTTGGACAACCAAATCGAGGTTATCAAATACGGGATCTCCGCCAAAAGTGAGCGAGATATTCGAGAGCTGGAGTAAGGGTGCGCGTGCCATGGCCATCCGCTACTGTGCTTGGCCGCAAAGGTCAACTGGGATTGCGCGCCTTAGCCCGCGACAGCCCGTAAAAGTCGTTTACGTGCTGGTGGAATCGCACTGATTTCCACCCCTGTGAACACATGCATGGTGCCAAGATCGCGGTCGACCACAGCGTGATCGGACACCCAGCCCCCCATCATCAGATAGGTTTTCAACATCGGCGGCATTGCTAAGGCTGCACGACGCGCATCGGGTTTGCGGCGCAAACGAGCCGCGAATTTGAACACATTGGGCGCTTTGACATGGGGCAACAACGTTTTCGGACCAAGATGGCGGTGCTTGAGCATCGCCAAAGCATCGGCATGTACGGCCCAATCGGTGCCGTGAAACGAGGAACAGCCAAACAGCATATCGATAGAATTTTCATCAACATAGGTGGTCATAGCCCCCCAAGCGAGGCGTAAAATATCCGCGTCACGCCAATCGGGATGCACGCAAAAGCGGCCCATTTCGACCATACGGCCTTTGTAGCCAGCAAGGGATTCGAGGCCATAATACTGTGCCGCATAGCTTTTGCCGATCTCAGCGCCGTCCTTGAGGTCCAAAAACCGAAAGCAGCACACCAAAAGTCCGCTTTTGCGATCTTCGATCAAAACATGGTGGCACAGATCATCGAAATCATCCGCATCCAATCCATCTTTGCGTGTTTGCCCGCCGACCTCAGACACAAAGGCCAGATGCCGCAAGCGTTGTGCTGCGGCAATATCATCGCGGTCATTGGCGATGCGAACTGTGTAACGCGATTTGCGCAGGTTCAACATGGATCGGCCTTTTGTGTCATCTGCGGTGCGATCCGCACAAGGGCGGTATCATACCCAGTATGGGTGTCATAAGACTAACCCACAAGGCATGACAAATGTTTGACGCGAAGTGAGACCTAAAGGCTCTGGTGATTTTCGTAAATAGCACTAAATTTCAGACCAAATGTATTCCATCACGCGAGGACGCCCCATGTCAAACACCCCAAAGGTCACAAAAACAGACGCCGAATGGAAAGAGGTCTTGGACCCGGACGCCTACCGCGTCACCCGCGAGCACGGCACAGAACGCCCCTATTCGCACCCCGGATTCCCAAAAGAGCCCGGCATATTTCATTGTGTGTGCTGCGGGGCGGAACTGTTCACCCAAGACACCAAATACGAAAGCCACTGTGGCTGGCCCGCCTTTTATGCGGCCAAAGACGACGCCCCTGTTGGGGAAAGCCATGACACCACCCACGGGTTAACCCGCACAGAAGTGCATTGTGACGACTGCGGCGCGCATTTGGGTCACGTGTTTCCAGACGGGCCAAAACCCACAGGCCAACGTTATTGCATCAACGGCGTGGCACTGTTGTTTGAACCCAGCGACAACGCCAGCCAAGACGACTGATCGCTCAAACTGAGCATAAAACGAAAAACGGCGGTCCGCATTGGGCCGCCGTTTTCATATCATATCTGGAAAAACCCGTTACTGGATCAACTGATCCGCAGACACGCGACCCAAATTGCCAAACAGCTGCGTCAAGAACGTGGTGCCTTGGACATTTGCGGTGGTCACACGCCGTGACAGCGCAATCACGCGGCCCTGTTCCAAACCAAAGCGTTCCACATTTGTCACAACGCCAGCGTCGTTAAATGAGATTGCCAAGACTTCGCGACTGATCTCTTTGGGCTCAAACGCGCCAAGGTGTTGAAATTCTGAGCGCACGTAATACCAACCGGATGCCGCCAACAGCCCTTGGGCTTGGGGCGTTCCAACCACGTCGCGCACGGTGTCTTTTGTATCACGCCCCACCACGATTTGCGTCAATTCCTCCTCAGAGGGCAAATACCCATGATTGCGCACTTGCGCCACACAGGCACTCAATGCCATCGCCCCAACAAGCATAATGAGGCCCTGAGCTGCGCGGCCAATCCATGATGTCATTCGGTCGATCTTGATCATTTTGATCATAAGCCCCTCTTGCGTTGTGCCGTCTTGCCTTTTAATCGACTTATACGACCACTGCACGACGATCAAGGAGAACGCATCCATGTCTAAAGATGGTACGAAAATCAGCCTAAACACATGGGGCGGCACCATTCGCCTGTCCGATCTGTCCAGCACACGCGAGCATAGCTTTACTTTGGTGCCAGATGCGGCCCAACTCAAAGCCCTGCGCGAAGACCTTGGCCTGCTGGGCCTAAAAAAACTGCGCTTTGAAGGCAGCCTGATCCCCGCCTCCAAACGCGACTGGCGCCTCAAAGCCAAACTTGGGGCGACAGCCGCACAGGCCTGTGTCGCCACGCTCGAGCCCGTGACGACCCGTGTCGATACGATTGTCGAGCGTCTGTATACAGCGGATTTCAATGATCCCGCTTTGGCCACCGCCGAAAACGAATCTGAAATCGAAATTCCCAAAGATGACACGGTCGAACCGATTCCCCTAACCCTCACCCTTTTGGATGTCGCATCCGAAGCTTTAGCGCTGGCCTTGCCAGATTATCCCCGTGCCGAGGGCGCAGAACTGCCGGAAACCCAATTTTCCCAAGCTGGCACCGATGCAATGACCGATGAAGACACAAAACCTTTCGCTTCATTGAAAAGCCTACGTGACAAGCTGGAAAAAGGCGACTAAGACGGGCCATCAATTCGCTGCAAACAAAGGCCTTGCAACATACGCAATTCTCAGTATGTTCCCGGCCTCAATTGCATGTTGGGGTTCGACCGTTTTGCATCACGCAAAATGACGCCGGATTGCCGATAAATTCAGGGGCAATGCCCCACAGTTCTGGGGCTCTCTTGGCCCCCATAAATCCGAGGTTGTCTCAATGGCTGTACCAAAAAGTAAGATCACACGTTCCCGCGGCGGCCAACGCCGGTCCCACGATGCTTTGGTTGCTGGCAACCCAGCTGAGTGCAACAACTGTGGTGAGCTGAAACGCCCACACCACGTTTGTGGCGCATGTGGTCACTACGCGGACCGCGAAGTTGTCGCACAAGCTGACGACATCGACTACGACGAAGACGCAGCATA
The DNA here is from genome assembly GCA_047630475.1 of Celeribacter sp. Classification (GTDB taxonomy): domain Bacteria; phylum Pseudomonadota; class Alphaproteobacteria; order Rhodobacterales; family Rhodobacteraceae; genus Celeribacter. The sequence continues at coordinate 8,554 of JBLHXX010000037.1, forward strand.
AGCTCGACCGATAGAGTATCAGCCATGAGCGCACAGAACCCCACCGAGGCCCCTTCGGCTACACCCGAAGATGCGGATAAGGTCACGGGGCGTCTGGGCGCTCTGGCTGGCACACGCGTCACATTGTCTATCGACGCTATGGGCGGCGATCGCGGACCGGCAGCAATTGTTGCCGGTGTTTCGCGTTCTGTGTCCAAGAACGATTCCGTGAATTTCATCATTCACGGCGATGCGGCTCAACTTGAAAAACTTGTCCAAAAGCACAAACGCCTTGAAGGTCGCGTGGAAATACGCGACGCGCAAGGCGTTGTTTCTATGGATGAAAAGCCATCTCAAGCCATGCGCCGTGCCGACACATCCATGCGGTCGGCCATTGACGCTGTGAAAAACGGCGAAGCCCAAGCCATCGTGTCTTGCGGCAACACGGGCGCGTTGATGGCGACCTCAATGATCCGGCTGCGCAAGATCGAGGGCATCAATCGCCCCGCCATCGCCTGTCTTTGGCCATCGCGCAATCCACAATCCTTCAATGTGATGTTGGACGTTGGCGCGGACATTCGCGCCGACGCCCGTGACCTTCTGCAATATGCCATGATGGGGGCCTCTTATGCCCGCAACGGTCTTGGGTTGGAAAGCCCGCGAATTGGGCTTTTGAATGTTGGGACAGAAGACCACAAAGGTCGTGCGGAACTCAAAGACGCCCAAGATATGATCGCCAAAGCCGCCGATATTGGTGATTTCCAATACGTGGGATTTGTCGAAGGTGGCGACATTCCAGGGGACCGCTGTGACGTGATTGTCACCGATGGGTTCACCGGAAATATCGCGCTAAAAACCGGCGAAGGCACCGCAAAACTTGTCGGTGATTTCCTCAAAGAAGCGTTCAAAGCCACGCCGCTTTCGCGGATCGCAGCCTTGCTCGCACTGACCTCTTTGCGCCGCTTGCAAAAACGAATCGACCCGCGCCGCGTTAACGGCGGTGTCTTTTTGGGATTGCGCGGCACCGTGGTGAAATCTCATGGATCTGCAGATGCCACTGGCGTCTCTGCTGCCATTAAACTGGCTTATGAATTGGCCGCGACAGGCTTTTCCGACCGATTGGCCGCACGGGTTGCATCCGCAGCATCTGCGGCGCAAACTACACAATAACAAATAACAATATGTGAGCAGACGCTATGACCGTGCGGGCAGTTATCAAAGGTGTTGGCCATTATTTACCCGAGCGCGTGGTGCCAAATTCAGAATTTGAAGCCACCCTCGACACCTCTGATGAGTGGATTCGCACTCGTTCAGGTATTGAACGTCGTCATTTTGCCGCCGAAGGCGAAACCACATCGCAAATGGGCGCATATGCTGCCCGTGCCGCGCTCAAAGACGCAGGGCTTGAGGCCGATGACATCGATATGATCGTCGTCGCCACCTCGACCCCTGACCTGACATTTCCCTCTGTCGCAACCATGATTCAACGCGAACTGGGTATGACACGCGGCTTTGCCTTTGACGTGCAGGCCGTGTGTGCGGGGTTCGTTTATGCCCTGTCAAATGCCAACGCTCAAATCGTGTCCGGCCAAGCCAAACGCATTTTAGTGATCGGCGCGGAAACCTTTAGTCGCATCATGGATTGGACCGACCGCAGCACCTGCGTTTTGTTCGGTGATGGCGCTGGTGCGCTGATTTTGGAAGCCCAAGACGGCACTGGCACCTCTGAAGATCGCGGCATCCTGTCGGTTGATTTGAATTCAGATGGGGCCTACCGCGATATGCTTTATGTCGATGGCGGCGTGTCGACCACAGGCGAGGCTGGAAAATTGCGCATGCAAGGCAACGCTTTGTTTCGCCAAGCGGTGTCAAAACTGGCCTCCACAGCGCAAACGGCCATGGAAAAAGCCGGTATCACCGCAGACGACATCGATTGGGTTGTGCCCCACCAAGCCAACATCCGCATTATTGAAGGCACGGCCAAAAAGCTGGGCCTCTCCATGGATAAGGTCGTGGTCACGGTGCAAGACCACGGCAACACATCTGCCGCGTCCATTCCTTTGGCCATGTCTGTCGGCAAAGCCCGCGGCCAAATCAAACAGGGCGATATTTGTGTCGCCGAAGCGATCGGTGGAGGCCTCGCTTGGGGGGCTGTCGTTCTGCGTTGGTAATGTCACACTCACGCCCTTCGGCGGTTTTTGACCGATAGACATGAACCATTCCCACTTGGACGGACGGTCCATTCCCACTTGAACGGTCTTGCCCAAGTCATTGATATTGACGGATGCTTTGTGACCTGCCAGTGTTATCAAAATAAACCTTGGGGGACAGTTATGAGCAAAACTTTGACACGTATGGATCTAAGCGAATCCGTTTTTCGCGAAGTTGGTCTAAGCCGCAATGAATCTGCACAGCTTGTTGAAAGCGTGTTGAAGCATATGTCAGATTCACTTGTAAAAGGTGAAACAGTCAAAATTTCATCCTTTGGCACATTTTCTGTTCGGTCCAAATCTGCCCGCGTTGGCCGCAATCCCAAAACTGGAGATGAGGCGCCGATTCCAGCACGCCGCGTGATGACCTTTCGTCCATCCCACCTCATGAAAGACCGTGTCGCAGACGGCAACAAAAGCTAAGGCACTGTTTTAAAATGGATAAATCGCCCGACGCTTTTCGTACGATCAGCGAAGTTGCCGATTGGCTCGGAACCCCTGCGCATGTTTTGCGTTTTTGGGAAAGCCGCTTTTCACAAGTGAAACCTGTCAAACGTGCAGGTGGGCGTAGATATTACCGCCCGTCTGACATGGTGCTTCTTGGTGGCATCAAAAAACTATTACATGACGATGGCATGACCATTCGCGGCGTTCAAAAACTGCTGCGCGAGCATGGTGTGCGCTACGTGGCGTCGATGTCACCGCATATTGACGGGGTCGATCCTGTTGAGCCGTTGGCCGAATCTGTTGGTCCAGTCCCTGCGGCCCCAATGGCCGAAAATGTGCCAACAGGCGCATTCGATACCATGCCAGAGGTGCCGGAAGAAAAAATTGTTCCTTTTTCGAGACCGGATATCCCACCACAACCTGCCCCCAATACAGCGCCGATGGGCGAACTGACCGATGCCCCAAGTGACACGCCATCCATGGATAATGATGCACCAGAAGCGCCTATGATTGATGTGGATGCGCCTTTTGCACCTGTTGTCGAGCCGGTTGAGCAGAGCGAAACACACCGCATTTCAGAGCCCGCGCCTATATCAGATCCCGCCTCTATAAATGTACCAATGACAAACGAAGCTATTCAGACCACCGAAACATCCCCCTTAGTGCCCTCAGATGCTGCGCTCGAACCCACCGCGGTTACCAAGCCAACCCCCTCAACCCAAGTAAATTTTGACTTTGATTCTGTATCTGGTAGCGATTCCGTAGCCGATAGCACTGCACTTTTTGACACGCCAAATGACACCACAACAGAGGATGCACCCGCCGATGATGCAGCCTTTGAAACCGCGTTACGAGATGCGCTTACCGCAGATGACGTTCATTTGGATACAGAAAATGCTCAGGATGAAATGAGCGATCCACAAGATGAAAGTACCTTTGGGCAGGTCCCACTCGCACCAGCACAAATGGCAGCAGATCAACCTGCCCCCGCGCCTATGGGATTACAGGATGTAAATATTGACCCGTTGCCTGTTGTTGATGAGACATCTGAAATGTTGGCTCCGCTTGAAATTATGGATGATCCATCTGACCTCTCGACCACAGATGATCCAAATAAAAACAACCACTTAGCAATGGTTCCTGAGGATCTAGAGGATGATGTACAAGGGCTGGATGTAACCGAGGGAGTGCTTGGTCGTCTCAACAAAAACGCGTTGTCAGCAGCAGGTCCACACAATGTTCAAGCAATTTTTGACCGCGTCATGGTGCTCAAAGCAAAACTGTCGCAGACCGGATAGGTCTTTGTTCGAAAATTAAACAAACGCGGGATGCAAATGCTCATTTCGCACTTGCCCCGCCTGACAAAACCCTTAAAAAGGCCCCAGTTCGGGCTATAGCGCAGCCTGGTAGCGCGTCCGTCTGGGGGACGGAAGGTCGCAGGTTCGAATCCTGCTAGCCCGACCATTAAACCCCCGCAAAAATGCCCGCTTGCGTCTATCGCAGCGGGCATTTTTGCGTTAGGAACGAAGACACAAAAAAGACGGCAAAAACTGGGACAAAACCATGGGCGTACTCGCGGACAAAGCACTTCAAGACATGATCGAAAGCGGAGCCATTTCGGCCACCCCATCGGTCATTCCTGAACAGATTCAACCCGCCTCATTGGACCTGCGTCTTGGCAATCGGGCATGGCGTGTACGGGCATCGTTTTTAGCCGGCGCAGGTAACACAGTCGCCGACCGCCTGTCCGAGTTCGAGATGCATCAGATCGATTTGACCCATGGTGCCGTTTTGGAAAAAGGCTGTGTCTATGTCGTGCCTTTGATGGAAAGCTTGGATTTGCCGGACGCGGTGCAAGCCGTAGCAAACGCTAAAAGTTCCACAGGCCGCCTTGATTTGCTCACACGGTTGATCACAGATGAAGGTGTTGAATTTGATCGCATTGCACCGGGCTACACTGGACCGCTTTTTGCTGAAATTTGCCCCCGTTCGTTTTCAGTTCTTGTACGTCCAGGCATGCGCCTCAACCAAATACGGTTCCGCGAAGGCCAAGCGGTTTTGAGTGATCCAGAATTGCACGAATTGCACATGCACAGCCCTCTTGTGGATGGTGACGCGGTGATCGATCAAGGTCTTGGGTTTTCTGTCGATTTACGCCCCGCAGAGGGTGATCTCGTAGGCTACCGAGCCAAACCCCATACGGGTGTCATTGATCTGGATAACATCGGGTTTTACGACCCTGCGGATTACTGGGAACCGATCCACACCAAAGAGGGTCGGATCATTTTGGACCCCGGTGCATTTTATATTTTGGTCAGCCGCGAAGCCGTTCATATTCCGCCCGAAATGGCCGCTGAAATGGCACCCTATTTGGCTATGGTTGGCGAATTTCGTGTGCATTATGCGGGGTTCTTTGACCCTGGATTTGGTCATGCCAATGCGGGCGGTGCTGGATCGCGCGGCGTTTTGGAAGTGCGCTGTCACGAGGCCCCTTTTGTGCTGGAACATGGGCAAATCGTTGGACGTCTTGTGTACGAGCGCATGAACGAAATACCACAGCGCCTGTACGGCGCAGATTTGGCATCAAATTACCAAGGCCAAGGCCTAAAATTGTCAAAACACTTTAAGTCGCCATCCTAAACACCGTAGCCCCCGTAATTTAGGCACATTGCAATAGATTACGGGTCACAAATATATCAATGAATAGAGCGGGTTAAAACTATATCTTTGACGATATCCTTTGGTGATCGACTTGACATGCCACCAAAGAGCATCACACGATTTCTGCCGTGTGATTTTGCGGCATAAAGCGCGTGATCGGCGTCACGAAGGGCCAATTCAAGCGTTTTTCCAGCAGCGTCATTCATCGACGTCACTCCGATTGAAAGTGTCACAGGTTCGCTTTGCCCCTTGTTGGACCACGATACAGATGTGGCCACGGCAACACGCAAAACCTGAGCGACTTCCATCGTTTTTTCGTCAGTTAGGTTTGGTAAAAGCACCAAAAACTCTTCGCCCCCCCAGCGTGCGACGACATCAAGCCCTCGAACACGTTCGCGCAGCACACGCGAAATATCGCGTAACACCCTGTCCCCTTCGGCATGTCCAGCGTCATCATTGATACGTTTAAACATATCAACATCTGCCATAATGACCCCAATGTGATCTGCAACAGCCATATGCAATTCACCATCCTGCGCCACATCAAATAGCTGCATCTCGCGCACGGCACGCCTATTCCACAGGCCAGTTAAGGGATCAAAATTGGCCTTGCGATTCAGTTCACGCTCTAAGGCGCGTCTTTCACGATCTACCCGCTCAAAAATCGGGCCAGTGATCAACATAGTCACCACAAAAAGCCAAATCACACTGCCAACAACAACTTCAACAGCGCCCCCAAATTCAGAGCGGTCCGTCAAAATTCCGATGATCCAAGCCCCAGAGATTATAAAAAGCAACTGCATCCGCGCCATTCTCCCCCAAGATGACGTGGTTAAGAATGGCCGCAGAAATGGTGAACGCACAAATAAAAACAATTCAGATCCGCCCAAAGTCATCAACAATAACGTTGTTGCCGGCGACATTTGGCTGTGATGCTCGTGGTGATTGTAGGAAAACCCCAACGCTGAAATACTGGGCAGGACCAATCCAGACAATATAATCAAGATCGCTATGGTTGCGGCACGATGCCGTAAAAACGCACCAAAGCTTAACAAAAACAAACTGATAGAAGTGTTAAGCCCCATCAAGACATGTTGATCAGAGGTCAGCCCCAAAGCCGTCTCAACGGCAGAAGAAAACCGTATATCCTGTAAAAATAGTAATTCGACAAGGCGCATCCCGGAAAGACCGAACACCACCGCGAACACAACATCGCGGATGTGTGCGGCTTTGCGAAAGCCACGTTGCCCCATCATCGCACCGCCCAAAAGCAACAAACACGTGGCTGTTAAACCATGCATTTCGTTCACCAGTGCGAATTTGGGCAAAATTTGTATATCGGCAATCACAAAAAGAAAGAAAACCAATGCGCCCATAGCCCCTAAATAGGCTAATATTTTTTGCAGCTTCAACGCCACAAGGGCAGGTCCAAAGCCCACGGATCCAATTTGGTCAGACCCAGACTCAAAAAACGTCATACGGTACATCCCTTGCTGCGCTCCAAACAAAATATTGTGTGTGCAGCATCATTCATACTAATTTCATAAATCAATACGAGATAAGTGAAGTCAAAAGACTAACAAAAGATTAACGTTCAGCAGGCAGTAGAACACGCTAGATCCAAACAGGCCAAATTTCGCCCAAGTTTTGGAAACGGCTCTATAGCTTCTCCAAATCGAAGTGCCTTAAAGGCGACGCCCCAGTTGTGCCGCTTTGCGTGCGCGTTTGGCTGCTAATTTGGCGGCTTGCTGCGTCTGAGGGTCTACAGGTGTGGACTCTTGCTCATACTGTTGTTGCGTTCCTCCGGTCCCGCGCCCTTTGGTGGCGGCATTGATGCCAGCACCAATACCTTTGTTGACGAGACGCCGCATCACTTGACGGATCACCATATTCAAAATGTTATCAATATTCATCTGCCACTCCGTTTTTCACAGACCATGGCACCAAAAGTGGTGCTCAGATATCTGTTTTAAAGCTTAATACCGGTGCAATACGCCGCAAACATGACGCCGGTGCAGACCGATATCCAACCGTTAACTTTCATCCTCGAACAAATCGTCCTGTTCGTCGGTCTCTTCTTCAGTCATATCCCCTATATCAGGCATCGGGCGGCTTTCCAAAAGCCCCGCGGCCCTCAATTCTTTGAGACCAGGCAAATCGCGAGCGCTTTCAAGCCCAAAGTGATCAAGAAATCCAGGTGTCACGATATAGGTGACAGGACGCCCAGGTGTCATGCGACGACGACCAAACCGGATCCATTCCATTTCGATCAATTGATCAATCGTACCACGTGACACTGAAACCCCACGAATTTCTTCGATCTCGGCACGCGTACAAGGTTGATGATAGGCGATAATGGCCAAGGTCTCGACAGCAGCACGCGACAGTTTTCGCGTTTCAACTGTTTCTTTTTGCATCAAAAAACCAAGATCCGGAGCGGTGCGAATGGCCCAAGCATCGTTCACACGCACCACGCGCACACCGCGCCCCTCATAGCGCCGTTGCAATTGCTCGATCGCCACCTTCGGATCACATCCGTGGGGCATGCGTGTGGCCAAATCAGCCAAGCTCACAGGATCAGCAGACCCAAACAAAACGGCTTCGACCATGCGCTCTTGTTCGGCCAAGGGCGGCGCTTCAAACAGGCTTTCCCGCGGTGGGGTTTCTGCGCCCAAGTTTTGGGTTTCTGAGGTGTCGATATCACTCATGCGACTTGGCTCATCTGTTGCTCACACTTCGAATTTGAATAGGGGCAAAGGTATCCCCCTGCCTCAGCTCAATCTTGCCAGCCTTGGCCAATTCCAAAGACGCAGCAAAGGTCGCGGCCGTGGCAGAACGGCGTTTTTTGGGGTCAAGTTCCCACCCTTCGGGCAAATAAGACGACAAATCCGTCCAATCGCCTGCAAAAGAAATCAATCCACGCATCCGTTCCAAAGCTTGTTCCATCGATAAAATGGACTCGCGATCCAAAACAAAGGGGCGAAATTCGTCTTTGGTCCGAATGCGTGCATAGCCCTGCATCAGGTCCAAAAGCGAGGCGGTATAGGTGACATTGCGCACGCGATCCATCGTCTCAGGCACCCCGCGCACGAAAAAATCTTTGCCCTTTTGGTCGCGTCCCATCAATGTCGCCGCAGCATTGCGCATGGCCGCCAGACGTTCCAATTGAAAGGCCAGATGGGCGGCCAATTCCGCGCCACTTGGTCCCTCATCCGTGGGATCGGGCGGCAAAAGCAGCCGCGATTTCAAAAATGCCAACCAAGCAGCCATCACCAAATAATCCGCTGCCAACTCGATCCGGAGCTCTTTGGCCTTTTCCACAAATGCCAAATACTGATGCGCCAACTGCAAAACCGACACCGTGCGCAGATCAACCTTTTGAGTACGCGACAAGGTGAGAAGCAAATCAAGCGGCCCCTCAAAGCCTTCCACGTCAACGATCAAAGCCTCGGCTGCAAGCCGTTCCTCGACACTCAGCACGTCGCTCAGTTCAAATTGATCGTCTTGTGGCATGTGCTCCGTCAGGCTCCAAATGAACGTGGTGGACTATAAAGACTGAAACTCAGCGTCCAGCGCCTCAATGTCAATGTTTTGTTCTGTAAGGCTTTGGGCTTTGGGGCGGCTGATCGCGGCATCATCGGCACGCTTTTGTGCGCTATCGGTCATATCCCCAAGAGCCGCAAGGGTTTGCATTTCAGCCAAATCCCCATTGCAGTGCAGCACAACATCACAGCCCGCTACAATGGCTTTTTGAGCGCGTTTAAACACCGTACCAGACAACGCCTGCATCGAAATATCGTCGGTCATCAACAGCCCGTTAAAGCCAATTTCAGTACGGATTAAATCAATACAATCAGGGCTTTGTGTCGCGGGAAGGTCGGGATCAATCGCCTCCATCACGATATGTGCGGACATGGCCATGGACAGGTCGTTCAGCGCCTTGAAGGGGGCAAAATCTGTATCCAACTCCGCGCGCGACACCGTCACACGTGGTAGATTTTTATGGCTATCCGCCGTGCCGCGCCCATGTCCAGGCATATGTTTCATCACGGCGGCCACACCACCTGCGGCCATGCCGTCAACCATCGCGCGGCCCATAGCGGCAACGCTATTTGCGTCCGTGCCGTAACAGCGATTGCGCAAAAACGGATGGGTCACATCGCTGGCCACGTCCAATGTTGGCGCGCAATTCACATCAATGCCCACAGAGGTCAAATCATCCGCGATCAGTCGCCCACGCAGCCACATGGCACGTTTGGGATCGGCTTTTGCGTGAATATCGTCCAATGGCGGTTCAAATTCGCGCCAATGCGGCCCGCGCAAGCGTTGCACACGGCCGCCTTCTTGATCGATTAAAATCGGCGCATGCCACCCAACACTGTCACGCAGTTGATGCGTTAGTCGTTTGACTTGCTCTGGCGTGTTGATATTGCGCGCAAACAAGATAAACCCCCATGGGTTTGCGTCGCGAAAAAACTGCGTCTCGATCTCTGTGACACTCAAACCCTCACAGCCGAAAATAAATGCACCCTGTCCCATACCGCGCGTCTTAGCGTTGGCGCGCTGGCACACAGGCCGCATTGCGCGCGGTCAAAGCCGCACAAAACCGGTTGCTGTCGGCCGCGTCCGTAAACCCAAGAGCGCGCAGGCGATAAAAGGTTTTTCCACCAGATTGAGCCTTTTCAACAATCCGCGTTTTGCCGTCCATCAGAGCCTCAAATTTAGACGCCAGACGATCCCATTCTGCACGGGCGATGTCTTCGTTTTGAAAGGCCCCGAATTGCACCAAAGGTGCGCCAACAGGCACCTGAGCCGTTGGCATTTCGCCCTCGGACCCAAGAGCGGCCAAAATATCACCCGCCACGCCATCAAGACTGACATCAGACACAGAGGATGCTGCCGTCGCAGGACTTGATACGGCCAAAGCCAAACGCACAGGGCGCGCTTTGGGGCGTGGTGAACGCGCAAAAGCACTGGTATTTAGATCTTGGCTGGCATCTGCGGACACGACTTCAACACTGGACAACTCAAGCGGATCGGGCACACTCGCCTGTGTGGCCACCTGTGCAGCCAATGGCGCCACAACAGGCAACGGTTCCGGTGTTTGCGTATAGGCATTGTCGGGCTGATAGCTTGATACAATCGTGACCGTGTCCCCCATGGGGCGATCTTCATCCGTCAATGCCATAGGGCGCGGTGCAAGGGTCAGCGTGTCAGCCGGCGCGCTGGCCGATCCATCAGCCGTAACCGAATTGACAGACAGGCCCTGATGCATGGCCAGTTGACCACCAGGATTTTCCGGCACAGAACGCGCATTGCCAGACATGTCTCGGATCACAGGCACGCCGGACACATCACGTGCCATTAAATTATAGCCCCAAACGCCCAAGCCAACAATCAAAGCCAAGGACACCACAGCCCCGCCCCATTGTGTGGCCCCAAGTTGAGGTCGCAGTGGCGCACCATCGTTGGAAAATCCGCGCCCTGAAGCATCGTAAGTATAGGATGTTTCAGCAGGGCGTTGGGGCGGCTCATAGCCGTATGGATCATGTTCTTGAGCGTGAACCTGCGGCTGACCACCACTGTATTGATCAAAAGAGGAATGATGGCCCGTGTGAGCCCCATGAGAATATGCGTCCGCCTGCGGGGTAAACCCCTGCTGGTCGCGCGTTGAATACGTTTGCGCCATGTTTTTGCCTCTTACCGCTTCCCGTTTTGAAACAACGGGTTATCGTCTGCTCTTGGGGAAACTTGGAAACTTACGTCCCAATTCGTTCCCCCGACATCCGGCACAGGTGCTTATTTTTAACGCATCTCTTGTGCCGGCGTTACGCCTAGAATACCCAATCCGGACGAAATAACAACGGCAACAGCCCGTGGCAGGGCAATTTTCGCCGATGAAGCATTTAGATCCTCTTGCAAGAAGCGCAACTCTGGCTTGTCATTGCCTTTGTTCCACAAAGCGTGAAAATCGGATGCCAATTCATACAGGTAAAACGCGATACGATGTGGTTCGTGTGATTTCGCGGCAATCTCGACCTGACGCGGCCAATCGGCCAATTTGCGGGCGAGCGTGATCTCAGCAGGATCATCAAATTTCGGTGTATCAGTCAAAACAACACCGGCATCTGCGGCCTTGCGCAGCACGGAACACACCCGCGCGTGGGCGTATTGCACGTAGAACACAGGGTTGTCTTTTGATTGCTCCAAAACCTTGTCGAAATCGAAATCCAAAGAGGCATCATTTTTACGCGTGAGCATCACAAAACGGGTCACATCTGCACCCACTTGGTCCACCACATCACGCAGGGTCACGAATGTCCCTGCCCGTTTGGACATCTTAAACTCAGCCCCGTTTTTGAACAATTTGACCAGCTGCACCAATTTGATGTCACACGCCACCTTACCATCGGACAATGCAGACACAGCCGCTTTCATCCGTTTGACATAGCCGCCGTGGTCCGCGCCAAAGATGTCGATGATCTCGTCAAATCCGCGCTGCACCTTGTCGTAATGATAAGCGATATCGGGGGCGAAATAGGTCCATGCGCCATCCGATTTTTGGATCGCGCGGTCCACGTCATCGCCGTGATCGGTGGATTTAAACAGGGTCTGCTCGCGGGGTTCCCAATCGTCCGGCATCTGGCCTTTGGGCGGCTCAAGCGTGCCGCGGTAAATCAGACCTTTGTCTTTCAACTCACCAATGGCGCTCTCAATGAGCCCAGTGTCGTACAGCGCTTTTTCCGAGAAAAAGTTGTCCATCTCAACGCCGAGCAGTTTCAAATCAGCGCGGATCATATCCATCATCGCATCGGTGGAATAAACGCGGAAATCAGCCAACCATTCGGATTCAGGCTTGCCGATCAAACTATCGCCGTATTTTTCTTTCAATGCCTCACCAACAGGCACCAAGTAATCCCCTGGATACAAACCCTCGGCGATCTCAGGCGACAACCCATTGGCCTCGCGGTAGCGCTCGTAAACTGAGCGTGCCAGCGTATCGACCTGCCCGCCACCATCATTGATGTAGTATTCACGCGTCACATCGTAGCCGGCAAAATCAAGCAAACTCGCCAAAGCATCGCCAAACACAGCCCCGCGCGTGTGACCGACATGCATCGGGCCTGTTGGATTGGCGGACACATATTCAACGTTGACCGTTTTGCCCGTGCCAAACGTGGATTTACCAAAGTTTTTGTCGGTCAAAATAGACGTCACAAGATCGCCCCAGAGACTTGCGTTCAAACGCAGGTTGATAAAGCCCGGCCCCGCCACATCCACACTGTCGATGCGCGGATCCGCAGACAATTTATCCGCCAAGGCTTGTGCAATGGCACGCGGATTCGATTTGGCAGGTTTGGCCAAAACCATCGCCGCATTCGTCGCCATATCGCCGTGCAAAGCATCTCGTGGCGGCTCAACAGCGACGTTGTCAAACGATAGACCCTCGGGCAACACGCCTTCAGTGGTCAATTCAGTAAGGCTGGTGAGAACGAGGGCGCGGATATCGGCAAACAGATTCATTGTATGTGTCTCTTTTGGTGAGTTGGCATGGGTTTAACATCCCCCGCGCTCAGGTCAACGTCCCTTCGCGCATCATCGCGAAAGGTCAAAGTTTACGCGGTTGAAAAGCCAATGCTAGGGGGTCGCAGGTTTAGACACCGCCTCAGCGGGGACCAAACTGATCAACCGAATGGGTGGAGCAAGACGCCCACGGGCGACGGCCAATTTAGCGTCACTCATACGGCGCGCCAACTCTGTCCTTGCGGCGGCACGGCGATCTTCTGGCATGGCGTCAATTTTAGCCTGCGCGCGCCTTGGAAACAAAAGCTCTATATCCTCGGGCAACGCACGTTTTACGGTGCCGTCATCGGTCAAACGGCCCAAAAGTTTGGCCTCAGGGTTCATGGCCTTCCAGTCGTCAAACGCAAATTCTTCACTCAAACGTGTGATCCGCACAGTCCAGCCAGCTGTCATCAGATCTTCGAAATCGCGAAAGGTATTCCCGTTCCCGAAAGCGCGACCACCAAGCTGCGTTGGCAAGGCGTGATTTGCCTTATCGCCCTTGTGTGCAGCAATTTGCCATGTTTGTTCGCGGCCAAATTCAGCCCCCAAATCGGTAGACACCAGCGTATTGTAGGCATCGTTTTCACTGGCTGAAATCACCGTTTGATACGACAACATTTCCAACGAATGCTCTGCGGCTTCAGACAAAACATCACCGTAGAACACAGGCACACCATTGGCACGGGGCCGTATCAAGCGCGCGTGGTTCGTGTCGGCGACAATCACCGGCACACCCTCTTTTTGCAACGCAGCCCCCAAGGCCGTGGTGAACCGCGATCCGCCCACAAGCATCACCCCCGGCGTGCCTGTTGCGGCCAGCCCAAGCATGCGTGCAAAAGGCGCAAGCGTGAACCCGTGCAGCACCACTGTGACCATGACCAAAACAAACGCCAGCGGACCAATGATAGCCCCATCCGGCATGCCAGCGCCCGCCAAGCGTTCGCCAAACAGACCCGCAACAGCCACCAAAACCACACCACGCGGGCCGGTGAAAGCAATCAAAATGCGCTCGTTGCGCGGCAATTTGGTGCCGATCAACGATATAAACACCGTCAAAGGTCGTGCCACCAAAACGATCAAGCCCACAAACAGCGCCGCGCGCCATGTCAGTTGCCCTAATGAGGCAAAATCAAGCGAGGCAGCCAGCAAAATAAACACGCCAGAGACCAACAAAATTGTCGCGTGCTCTTTAAAACGGCGCAGCTCAACAAAAGACGGCAAATCGGCGTTGGCAATCACCAACCCCATGACCGTCACCGCCAAAAGTCCGCTTTCGTGCAACAGCATATCTGGCACAGCAAAGCAGACCAAAAGCGTCGCAAACAACACCGGAACCTTCATGTATTCAGGCACCTGTCCGCGCCGAAATGTGCGTGCGATGCCAAGGCCCGCGGCCAATCCCACGGCCATTGCCACAACAAATCCTGTCGCCAACTGCCCCAAGGCCGCACTCAGGCTTTCGGCCTCATGGGACACCAACACAAATTCAAACGCCAAAACGGCCGCCAACGCCCCGATGGGATCGTTCACAATGGCTTCCCACTGCAACAGGCTTGCTGGGCGTTTATCGAGCTTGGCTTGGCGCAAAAGAGGCGCGATCACGGTTGGCCCCGTGACCACCATAATGCCGCCGAAAACGGCAGAGGCTTCCCAGCCGAGGCCAGCCCCGAAGTGCAATGCCAAAGCCGACAAAAGCCAGCCCAAAGGCGCGCCAATAAACACCAGCCGTTTGACACCTTGCTTGGCATCCCCAAGCTTGTGCAGCTCAAGCGTCAGCCCGCCTTCGAACAAAATCACCGCCACCGCCAAGGAAATCAGCGGTTGTACGATGGGGCCAATATCACGCGCCGGATCGAACAGGCCAAACACTGGCCCGATCAACAATCCCACAGCCAACATCACCACAATAGCGGGCAATTTCAGCCGCCACGCGACCCATTGCGCCCCCACGCCAGCCGCGCCGACAAGGGCGAAGGCTTGGACTTGGGTCAATCCCGCGACATGCTCAACAGCCATAGTGCAGCACTCCTTATTCGGTATCAGGTTTTAAGTGATTATGTCTTTACGAGGATACAGCGTCAAACAGGCGCTCGTATTCTTGAATGGCAAAGCGATCTGTCATTCCCGCGACATAATCAAGCACAATACGCGCCAAATCGATATCATTTTGCGCCAAGGCAACCTCTTGGCGCCATTCCGCTGGCAACAACTCTGGCTTTTGCATAAACAGCGGGAACAGCGCATTCACCATCGCCGTGACACGCTTGCGCTCAATCACTACAGAAGGTGCGCGATACATCCGCTTGAATAAAAACGATTTAATCGCTTTCAAGTTTTGGAAAAAGGGTTTTGAAAACCGAATGATCGTCCGATCCATATCGCGGATATCTTGTGCGGTTTCTGGCATAGCGCTGCTCAGGCGATTGTTGGCGATGGCGATCACATCCTCGACCATATAACCAAAAATACGTCGCAACGCTTCGTGATCACGCCGGTTGCGATCAAGGTCTGGATACAAACGATCGACCTCTTCATAGGCCGGTCCCGTCAAAGGCAGTTCCATCAAATCCTCGGCTGTAAACAGCCCTGCGCGCAACCCATCATGCAGATCATGGTGGTTATACGCCACATCATCCGCGATGGCTGCGACCTGTGCCTCAGCCGATGCAAATGTGTGCAATTCTAGGTCAAACTGATCGTTCACCTCTTTCAACGCATAGGAAATGGGTGTCCCTGCGGGGTGTTTTTTGGGATCTGCATTCGGACCAATAAGAGGCCCGTTGTGTTTGGCGATGCCTTCCAAACTTTCCCACGTCAGGTTCAACCCGTCAAAATCGGCGTAGTGTTTTTCCAGCTTTGTGACGATCCGCAACGCCTGTGCATTGTGATCAAAGCCGCCGTAAGGGGCCATCAATTCGATCAACGCATCCTCGCCCGTGTGACCAAACGGCGAATGACCCAAATCATGCGCCAAGGCGATGGCTTCGGCCAATCCCTCGTTCAGGCCCAAAGCGCCCGCAATCGTGCGCGCCACTTGGGCCACTTCGATGGAATGGGTCAAACGCGTGCGGTAATAATCGCCTTCGTGTTCGACAAAAACTTGCGTTTTATGCTTGAGGCGCCGAAAAGCACTTGAATGAATGATACGGTCGCGATCTCTTTGAAAAGGCGAACGAAATGTTGATAGCGTTTCATCAAAAAGCCGCCCGCGGGTTTCGAATGGCTGACTTGCATAGGGTTTGAGCATGGACTGTCCTTGTCGTGCATCGTTGTGCCCCTTATATTGAAAAACACACACCGCGACAAATGCCGAAACCGTTGAAATCAAGGGTTTCGTTAAAAAAGTCGCCCATCGAGAGCATCGCACAGATTATGACACTCACTTTGCCGCCCCAAGTTACCCCGCGCGCCTTTGCACGGCTGGCCGAAATCAACGCCGAAACGGGCGATGTCAAAGCATTGCGTGTGGCCGTTGATGGTGGTGGGTGCTCAGGGTTTCAATATGACATCACGCTTGATGATCCTGCGGCCGATGATGTGGTGCTCACAGGCGATGGATCATCGGTGGTGATCGATCCTGTGTCTTTGCCTTTTTTGGAAAACGCTGTGATTGATTTCACCGAAGAATTGATTGGCGCGCGGTTTGTCATCGAAAACCCAAATGCCACGTCATCTTGCGGCTGCGGCACGTCTTTTTCAATGTAATTCGCGACGGACAGCTTTGTGCGCGGCGCTTGTGATGCCTGACAGCACAAGGACCATCTCTCATCCTGCGCCTCATGACCTATAAGCTTGCACCTATAAACGAGCCCTTACGATTTTCCCATGCGATTTTGAACGCATAGGGCCAACGCAGCACAGCAATCAGCGTGATGCACACGCCAAGTATATCCCCTGCTGCAAACCCGCTGCTGCGCAACTCTCAACATCCAAACAACACGCTCTGCCATGACATAACGCGATTGCAACATGTGGGCATCGCACCACTCTTGCACAGCGCGTCCTCACACCCCCGCGCCACCTCATATAAGCACAGCTCACCCAAATTACACGGTGCACAGCTGCATTTCCGTCTGTGCTTTTACGCGCCATTTCTGCGCGTTCAAACACTCACGAAATAGTCAATTTTTGCGCCGTTTCTTGTGAACAATCAAAGCCTTACAATCTTTGAAAGAAGGTCTATTTCCAATGACAAGGCGACGATGAAGCCCTCGGGACACGCCGCCGCA
>JBLHXX010000038.1:0-25611 GCA_047630475.1 Celeribacter sp.
TGTGCAATCGCTTCCAATTCAACGGTCATTTTAAGCGCATGCTCTTCGAACAGTCGATCATAGGTCAGGGCAAATTTTTCGTCGCGTATGGCGTGCATATTAATTTCAGTAAAAAGAAGCGCTTTTTCATCTGACCCACACACATCTTGCAACCAATGCGCAGCCTCTTGTGCCAAAGCCCCTGGCGACAACGGTTGTTTATGTTCCAGCAGCGATATCGATGCATATGCATTGCGAAACTGAATGCGCATAATTTCAAAAACAAGATCATCTTTGCTTTGAAAATTCGAGTAAAACGCCCCTTGGGTATATCCGGCGAGACTTGCAATATCGCGTACCGATGCTCCTGAATATCCGTTTTTCGCAATCAAGGACGACCCGGCTTTGACAAGTGCGTCCCGGGTTTTTTGCTGCGATTTGGCGCGCTTTGTGGATTGGGCTGTTGTTGTGCTCATGTGCAGTGAGATAACAGTTGTAATCTGAACTTACCAGTTCTATGTAGGCCAGATATCGATCGCTATCCCAAATGCCTTTGAGTCTAAACATTTAACGTACTTGTGATACGCATAGCCCAAATTCAAACGCTTAAAATCCAAGCACCACAAGACGCGAGTGACCCGATGCCCCTGAATTTCGTTCAATTGCTGAAATCATCATTCATTGTTTTAGCTCTCCTTGTGACCACAGCCCCTCCAGCAATGTCGCAAACCGCGCTCGTGGTTGACATCGTTGTCGCACAGTCTGTGATCATCGAACGGGGCATTTCACTAACGGGTGAAATCGTCGCGCGCGATGCCCTCAGTGTATCCTTCCCAAGTGGCGGGCGCATAGATAGCGTTGAAGTCACCGAAGGGGATGTCGTCACAGCAGGGACCGTTTTGGCGCGTATCGCAGACACTCAACAGACACAGGCTCTGCGCAGCGCACGCGCGGCTGTGTTGACCGCAACAGCAGACCGAGATCAGGCCCTCGAAGATTTGCGCAGGCAAGAATCGTTACTCACACGGGGCGCGACAACGCGGGTGTCACGTGACGCCGCAGTAGATCAGGCCCGCGTGAAAGAGGGGGTTTTGGCTCAGGCCAGCGCAGACCTTGATTTGGCGCAAAAAGCGTTGGAAGACACCGTCATTACAGCTCCCGAAGCTGCCACAGTGACCGCACGCCATGTCGAACCGGGGCAGGTGGTCGGCGCGGTGCAACCCGTTGTCGAACTGGCACTGGGCAGTGCCGTCGATGCTATTTTTGAGGCCCCCGAAAGCCTGTTGAGCGGTGCAAATGATATTCAGTCCATGCAGATCGCGCCATTGGGCCGACCAGATCAAGCGTTTCAAGGCACCGTGCGCGAGGTGTCGCCCCTTGTTGATCCGACCACCGGCACCGTGGCGATCAAAGTCAGTGTCGAACAACGCCCCTCAGGCGTTGAATTTGGCGATGCCGTGCGCGGCAGCACCACTGAAACCGCGGGCGAGGGCATCGTTTTACCCTACAATACAATGAGCGCCACGGCACACGGGCCCGCTGTATGGATCGTTGATCCGGACACAATGACCGTGTCCTTGCGCGATATTACGGTGGATCGGTTCGAAACCGGCTGGATCGTGGTGAAAAATGGAATAGACGAGGGGACTTTGGTCGTCTCAGCAGGCGCACAATTGCTTTTTCCCAATCGTCTGGTGCAAGGCCAGGGGGGCGTTGACCAATGAAACAGTTTATTGTCATATTTGCCTTACTGTTTGGCGCGCCTGTTCTGGCTGAATCCGATCTGTCGTCTGATATTATTTCAACTGTACCGCGTCCCGTGATCACGCAACGCGTCGGGGCAGATGCGCTGCGGGCCATTACTTTTGTGGGAACCGTTGCCGCCGGTAACGAAGTGACACTTGGGTTTCCAATCAGTGGAACCTTGGCGGAACGGAATGTT
Source organism: Celeribacter sp. (assembly GCA_047630475.1). Classification (GTDB taxonomy): domain Bacteria; phylum Pseudomonadota; class Alphaproteobacteria; order Rhodobacterales; family Rhodobacteraceae; genus Celeribacter. The sequence continues at coordinate 1,922 of JBLHXX010000038.1, forward strand.
GATTTAGGCGCTGTGGTCTCTAAAAATGACGTTTTGGCGCGTCTTGACCCCAAAGATTTACAAGCCGAAGTGCGCAGCGCCCAAGCGCGGGTTCTGGTGGCCCAAACCAATTTGGGCACGGCCCAAGAGGCCTCAGATCGTGCAGCAGAATTGGCGGAACGTGGTGTAGATTCTACCACACGACATGAGGATGCTTTGCGGGCCTTGGTCGCGGCCCAAGCAGGGGCCGAGCAAGCACAGGCCAATTTGGCGCGCGCACAAGACAAACTCGATTTAGGCGAATTACGTGCGCCTCGCGATGGCGTGATCACAGGTGCTTTTTTAGACGCGGGTGCATCTGTCTCGTCAGGACTTGAGGTTTTGCGTTTGGCAAGCATTGAGGAACGCGAAGTGGTGGTTGATATCAGCGAACAAGGTTTGGTTGATATGGACATTGGTATGCATTTTGACGTGGCTTTGGTCGCAAACCCACGCCAAGCCACCACAGCCGAGTTGTTTCGCATCGATCCCGTTGCCAATGGGGCAACCCGCACGCGCCGTGCTCATTTGGTGCTGTCTGATCCTCCCTCTGGGTTTAGGTTTGGAGCGCTTGTACGGATGAAAGCCATCGCTGATGCTGGCGAAGTGGTCAGCGTCCCTTTGAGTGCCGTTTTGGATCCCGATGGGGCCGCCATGGTTTGGCTGGTGAACCGTGCCGAAAATACAGTCTCACAGCAGTCAGTGACGTTGGGGACGCGCTTTGGCGCGCATGTGCGGGTGACGCAAGGTCTTTCGGTGGGGGATGAGGTCGTTTTGCGCGGGATACATTCGTTGCATCAAGGACAGGTAATTGGACGGAGTATATCACAATGAACCGGTTTAATTTGTCCGATTGGGCGTTGTCGCACCGATCTTTTGTCTGGTTCTTGATGATCGTTTCTGTTGTCGCGGGAACGCTGTCCTATATGAGTATTGGCCGCGAAGAAGATCCTAATTTTGCGATCAAAACAATGATCATCGCAGCCGCTTTGCCGGGGGCAGATGTTGAGCAAACCTTATCTCAAGTCACAGATAGAATTGAGAAAAAACTAGAAGAACTGCCTGAGTTGGATTTCACAAGATCTGTCACAGCGGCAGGTCAAACGATTGTGTACGTCGAACTTTTAGCCTCGACGGATGCGACTGAATTGCCGCGTATTTGGCAGCGTGTGCGCTCAATGATGGGTGATATTCGCGGTGAGTTTCCACAAGAATTTTCAGGCTTTCAGTTCAACGATAATTTTGGTGATGTCTTTGGCAATCTGTATGCCTTTACCTATGATGGATTTTCGCCGCGCGAAGTGCGTGATTTCGCCGAAACGGTTGCCGCCGAGGTTCAAACGCTATCTGATGCGGGTAAGGTCGATATTTACGGTGTGCGCGATGAGGTGATTTATCTCGATTTCTCAACCCAGCGCATGGCCGCTTTGGGCGTGAATCAAGAGGCGATTCTGGCCACGCTCTCGGCGCAAAATGCGATTTTGCCCTCAGGCGTGATCAAGGCTGGTCCAGAACAAATTTTGGTGCGCGTTGGCGGGCAGTTTGTCGATGCAGATAGCCTTGCAGACATCAACCTGCGGGTCGGGGATCAGTTTTTCCCGCTCACCGATGTGGCCGATATTCAGCGCGGCTACGAAGACCCGCCGTCCGAATTGTTCCGTTTTAATGGGCAAGAGGCGATTGGGCTGGCTGTTGGCATGCGCCAAGGGGCTAATATTGTCGAATTCGGGGCCGCTTTGGATGCTGTGATTGAGCACGCGATCACTGAGTTGCCCATCGGGATCAACATCCACCAAGTTGCCAATCAACCGCATGTGGTGGACGAGGCTGTGAGCCACTTTATTCAGGCGCTGATCGAAGCGATTTTGATCGTATTGGCCGTGAGTTTTGTCAGTCTTGGTATGCGGGCGGGGTTGGCCGTGGCTTTGACCATTCCGCTGGTGTTGGCGATCACATTTGTGATCATCGATTACATGGGTTTGACCCTGCAACGCATCTCGCTTGGCGCATTGATTATCGCGCTGGGGCTATTGGTTGATGACGCCATGATCGCGATCGAGACGATGATTTCGCGGATGGAAAAGGGCGAAAGCCGCATTGCCTCTGCGTCTTATGCATGGACGTCGATTGCCTTTCCGATGCTGACCGGAACGTTGATCACCGTGGCTGGTTTTATCCCGATTGGATTGAACACGTCTGCTGCGGGTGAATTTACGTTTTCTCTGTTTGTTGTGATTGCCGTGTCATTGACCGTATCTTGGATCGTCGCGGTGCTGTTTGCGCCGTTGATTGGTGTGACGTTGTTGCCTGAAAAAATGAAACATCACAGCGCAGAACCGGGACGCTTGCGCAAGGCATTCCATGTGATTTTACGCCGCGCTATGACGTTCCGCTGGACCACAATCGTGTTGACGTTGCTTGTCTTTGGCAGCTCCATTTATGGCATGCGCTTTGTTGAACAGCAGTTCTTTCCCAACTCGGATCGGCCCGAATTGGTTGTGGATCTGACGCTTGCTCAAAACACAGCGATTACCGAAACCCAAGCCACGTTGGATCGTTTCGAAAGCCATTTGAAAGATGATGAAAACGTGTCGTTCTGGACCTCATACGTCGGGCGGGGGGCGCCACGGTTCCTGTTGGCCTTTGACGTTCCCACACCGGGGCCGCACACAGGGCAAATCGTGATCCAAACTCCGTCAATCACGGCCCGGGATGCCCTACGTGCCAAACTAAATAATCTCGCTGTCACTCAATTTGCAGGGGCTGATATTTTTGTAAAGCTGCTGGAAATTGGACCGCCCGTGGGACGCCCTGTGCAGTACCGTATCAGTGGACCTGACCCTGATGTGCTGCGCGATCACGCCCGTGATTTGGCCTCAGTCATGGCGACGGACACGCGTTTGACAGGTATTGTTTTGGATTGGAATGAACCCGCACGCGTGGTTCGGATCGATATTTTGCAAGACAAAGCCCGCCAGCTTGGGCTGTCATCAAGTGACATTGCAGGCGCATTGAACGCGATTTACGATGGTAAATTTATCACCGCGCTACGTGATGATGATTATCTGGTCGATATTCGTGCGCGTGGCACCCAAGCGGATCGTCAGTCGGTCGAAGCCTTGGCGAACTTACAAATGTCCACCCCAAGCGGGCGCGCCATCCCGCTGCGGTCTGTCGCCACCTTTAGCTATGACACAGAACAACCCGTGATCCATCAACGGGACCGCATGCCAACGATTACGGTCAAAGCCGCGATTGTAACGGCAGATCAACCTGCGAGCATTGTGACCGATTTAACGGATAAAATTGCGACCTTTAATGCCGATTTGCCTCTTGGATACAAAGCAATTATTGGCGGCGCGGTCGAGGCCAGTGGCGAAAGCCAAGCCCCTATTTTCGCGGTGTTCCCGATTATGCTGCTGATCATGTTGACGTTGATCATGATTCAGATGCAAGGATTTCGACTGGCTTTTATCGTGTTCTGCGTGGCGCCTTTGGGGTTGATCGGTGTGGTCGCAGCCTTGCTGCCGTCTGGCGCACCTTTGGGCTTTGTGGCCATTTTAGGTGTGCTGGCGTTGGTGGGTATTTTGATCCGCAATTCGATTATTCTGGTCACGGAAATCGAGGTTCTGCGGGGCAAAGGCCGTGATGCATGGACCGCCGTGTTCGAGGCCAGTGATGCGCGCGCCCGCCCTATTTTGCTGACGGCGGCGGCGGCCAGTTTGGCCCTGATCCCGATCTCGCGCCAGATTTTCTGGGGGCCGATGGCTTTCGCGATGATGGGCGGGATTATTGCGGGAACGGTGATCACATTGGTCTTTGTGCCTGCGCTGTATTTGCTGGTGTTTCGGGTTAAACCCAAAGACGGGCAGGGGGCCTAACGCGTCGGTTGATGTGTCGTGAGACCAAAGACCACCGCTGGCTTGATCATATCAAGTCGGCGGTGCATCCGCTTGTAGCGCTTGGCCGCGCAGCAAGGACAGGAACATCTCTTGAGAGTGTGTCGGCAGCCAGCCCACGCGTGTGGTCAGGCCGATCGCGCGCCCTGGCCAATGGGTTTTAACATCCAATCGCGCGATCAAGCCTCTAGCGATTTCGGCCTCTGCTTGCTGTTCTGAAATACACCCTAAAAAGTCTCCTAAACTTAATATTTCGCGCATAAACAGGATTGATCCAGCCTCGATAATGCTTGCTGGTTTGTTCAAACCCGCTTGCGAAAAGAAGGCGTCAAACTGTGCGCGCAAAGGTGTGCCCGATCGCGGCACCACCCACAATTGGCGTATGAAATCAGCAGGGCCTAGATCCGTTTGCCGCACCAGCGGATGATCCGGTCGGCACACGATAGCTACGGTGTCGTTGAAAAGTGTTTCTTGCCTCACATCCGCTATGGGAACGTCGTCACGTAAGGCCCCAACAATCACGTCAATCGCGCCGCGTCGCAATCCCACCAGCAAATCATCATAGGGGCCATCGACCACTTTTATCGGTAGATTGGGGCGCTGGCGGCGCAACGCAGCAAGGGCCTGTGGCAATAAAACAGATCGCGAAAGTGGGAGAGATCCGATGACGATTTGCCCGCCTTCGCGTCCGTCAAATTCGGCTAAATCCGCTTCGGTTTGTTCCAATTCGGTAAAGGTCAAACCCGCAACTGTGGCCAAGTCTTTGGCGGCTGTTGTGGCGACAAGCCCGTGGGCCGTGCGTTGAAACAAAGGACGTGTGGATTCGTTTTCCAGCTGTGAAATTGCGCGGTGAACCGTGGGTTGCGCCACGCCCATTTTCCGCGCAGCCAGGGTGAAATTTTCTGTTTCGTGCATCGCGATGACCGCAGACAATTGTGATGTGGTTGCGATCATCGGCATGCGGGGTGACAACACGGTGAGAACGGGGTCAAGCCGGTCAAAAGCACGTCTTAAACGTCTTTGAACAATCGCTCCACGGTCGGTTAAAAAAATACCCTGACGAGACCTTTGAAACAAAGGCCCGCCAAAGTCGCGTTCCAGTTTTGTCATCGCTTGTGTGACGGCGGGCTGCGATACATTTTGTTGGCCTGCTGCCAGAGTCACAGACTGTAAATTGGCGACGGCCAAAAAGGTTCTGAGGTGTCTAATATTCCATGTGATCGTAGGGGGTTTCACAGATTTATCCCTATCGTTATAGCAAAAACTTATGCCAATACTTGCGTTCTAAATTGCTATTGTCGAGTGCTTTGTGGCAAATTTTCCCAAATTAAATGCGTTGAGATACAGTGATGGAGACTTACATGACCGGACAAAAAACCGCTCTCGTTATTTCTGCCCATGCGGCCGATTTCGTTTGGCGGTGCGGCGGGGCCATCGCGCAGCACGCGGCCAAAGGGTATAATGTTTCTGTGCTTTGTCTGTCTTTTGGCGAGCGCGGCGAAAGTGCGCGCCTATGGAAGCAAGAGGGGATGACCTTGCAGCAGGTCAAAGATACTCGGCGCAAAGAAGCGGAAAAAGCGGCACAAGCGCTGGGTGTACATGACTTGATCTGTATGGATCTGGGCGATTACCCTTTGGACGTGGATCGCGCGGCCAAAGACAAAATCGTTGATGTTATTCGAAAGGTTCAGCCAGAATTTATGTTGAGCCATTCCAAATACGACCCCTACAATACAGATCATATGAACACGACGCAGGTCGCGTTGGAATGTCGGATGATGGCGCAAGCTTGGGGGCATCATCCGGGTGAAAAGGTACTCGGCGCGCCGCAGCTGTATTTGTTTGAGCCACATCAAACCGAACAGATGGGGTGGAAACCTGACACATTTCTAGACATCACCGACGTGTGGGACAAAAAGCGTGCGGCGATTGAATGTATGCAAGGGCAAGAGCATCTGTGGGATTATTACACCCGTGTGGCCCAGCAACGCGCAAACCATTTTAAGCGCAATTCTGGCGGTCAATCCGGCGGACGCGATTGCAAATATGCCGAAGGGTTTGAATCGATTTTTCCACGCACGGTTGATGAGCTTTAACTCACCGCAGTTCTTAGATTTTTGTCGTCTGGAAAGGATATGGCAATGCCAACTTTGAATGCCCCTGTTTTCGATATCGCCCATTTGGGGCATGTCGAAGTGTTGACGGATAAGTTTGACGACTGTCTCGATTTCTACACCCGCGTGTATGGGTTGAAATTGTCCGCGCAAGACGAGACGTCAGCCTATTTGCGGGCTTGGGATGACTACGAATTTTGCACGCTGAAACTCACCAAATCCGATACAACGGGCGTGGGGCACATTGCGTATCGCGCGGCATCGCAAGACGCGTTGGCGCGCCGTGTGAAAGCGATCGAAGCCAGTGATTTCATCGTCCATGGTTGGATCGATGGTGATATGTCTCATGGCAAAGCGTTTCGGTTCGAAGATCCTTTTGGCCATGTGTTTGAAATTTACTACGACACGGTTTGGTATCAAGCCAAGGGACGCGAAGTTGCCGCGTTAAAAAACACAGCTTCCGCTTTTGATGGCGCAGCCCCGCGTCGCATCGATCACTTGAATCTGTTGTCGAGCGATGTGAGCGAATTTAAGCGGTTTATGGAAACCTGTCTTGGCAGTCGCGTCACCGAATATATCGAACTCGACAATGGGCGTTTGGGTGGGTGTTGGTTTACCATCAACAACAAAACCTATGATCTGGCCTGCACCGAAGAACATGGCGGTGGCAATGGGCGGTTGCATCACGTGACCTATGCCACGGATCAGCGCGAAGATATTTTGCGCGCGGCCGATGTGTTTTTGCAAAACGGCGTCCATATCGAAACGGGCCCGCATAAACACGCGGTGCAAGGCACGTTCTTTTTGTATGTTTGGGACCCTGCGGGCAATCGTGTTGAGTTGGCCAACGGGGGCGCGCGGCTTATTCTTGCGCCAGATTGGAAGCCGATCAAATGGACGCAAACCGATCGTATGAAAGGTCAGGCTTGGGGTCTTAAAACCATCGAGTCCTTTCACACCCACGGCACACCGCCCGTTCCAGAATAGGAAAAAAGATGTCAGTTGTTGTTCAAAACATCAAACGCGCGGCCTGCGATGTGATCGACGCTTTGGGGGCCGCCGGGGCCGCCACCGTCCACGAAGCGCAAGGGCGGCGGGGCTGCCTTGCATCGCATATGCGGCCGATTTTTAAGGGGGCTAAAATCGCAGGATCAGCGGTGACAATTTCTGCCCCTGCGGGCGACAATTGGATGATTCATGTCGCGATCGAACAACTTCAAACAGGCGACATTTTGGTTTTGGCTCCGACATCCCCTTGCGATAACGGCTATTTTGGCGATCTTTTGGCGACCTCTGCTCAAGCGCGCGGATGCCGTGGATTGGTCATCGATGGTGGCGTGCGCGATGTGGTGGATTTGGAACAAATGAACTTTCCTGTCTGGTCCAAAGCTATCTCGGTGCAAGGCACGATCAAAGAAACCCTCGGGTCGGTCAATGTGCCGATTGTTTGCGCCAGTCAAATGATTGAGGCGGGTGATATTATCGTGGCGGATGATGATGGCGTTGTGGTGGTCAAACGCGAAGAGGCCGAGGAGGTGCTTGCAAAAACCCAAGAGCGTCTTGCCTTGGAAGAGGCCAAGCGCCTGCGATTGGCCTCTGGTGAATTGGGGTTGGATATTTACGACATGCGCCCAAAACTCGCGGCCAAAGGGCTCAAATACATTTAGGAGCGCAGGATGTCAGACGGAATTCCTTGCATTTGGATGCGTGGTGGAACCTCTAAGGGGGCCTATTTTAACGCCGCTGATTTGCCTGTGACGGTTGCTGAGCGTGATGCGCTTTTGCTGCGGATCATGGGCTCGCCAGATCCGAACCAAATTGACGGGATTGGCGGCGCTGATCCGCTGACCTCTAAGGTTGCGATTTTGGCCCGCCCCAGTCGCGGCGATGCCGATGTGGACTATCTCTTTTTGCAGGTCGCCGTGGATCGGCCCAGTGTTTTGGACACGCAAGGCTGCGGTAATATTCTGGCGGGGGTCGGGCCCGCCGCGATTGAAATGGGGCTTGTGGCGGCGCAAGATGGCGAAACATCTGTGCGCATTCACATGTGCAACACAGGTGAGGTCGCGCAGGCGCAAGTTCAAACGCCAAACGGACGAGTGAGTTATACAGGGCAAACACAAATTGATGGCGTGCCAGGGCAACATGCACCTATCTCTTTGGTGTTTAAAAACACTGCAGGTTCCATGTGCGGGGCGCTTTTGCCCACGGGACATATGGTTGACCAGATTGATGGCATTGCCTGTACTTTGATTGACAACGGCATGCCCTGTGTGGTGATGAATGCGGCTGATTTTGGCAAAATTGGGACTGAGACGCGTGATGATTTGGACGCTGATTCCGCGTTGAAATTACGGCTTGAATCCATTCGTCTTCAAGCCGGTTTGAAAATGACTCTTGGCGATGTCACGGACAAAAGCGTGCCCAAAATGGTCCTAGTGTCGCCCAGCACCGCAGGCGGTGTCATCAACACGCGGTCCTTTATTCCGCATCGGTGCCATGCGTCCATCGGGGTTTTTGCTGCGGTGTCTGTGGCAACCGCCTGCACATTAAAGGGAGCGCCTGCCCATGCGATCGCGCATTTGCCTGACACGGCGATGTTTGCGATCGAGCACCCGACAGGTGCTGCACAGATTGTTATCAATCGGGATGAAACCGGTGCGGTTGTAGAGACGGGCAGTATTCGGACAGCGCGAAAATTATTCAGTGGACGGGTGTTTCCCTAAGACGAGATACGGGGTGCGCGCGGTGCATTTTTGTATCTCTAGAGGATCATGTGCCACGTCACATTGACAGCTTGGGCCGCTACGTTGGGCCGCATTCGCTCTATGAATGTTTGTTGCGTGATGTATTGTGCACAGCAGGCCAAAGATCAGATGGTGTCTGGCTCAAAAGGGCCGCAGGTGTTCCTTGACGCTCAAGGGGGGGCGGTGGACGCAGATGAAAAGCAGAACATCATGACACAACCTATCGCCCATGAGGGCACGTATGACTTTATCATCATTGGTGCGGGCACAGCGGGCTGTGTTTTGGCCAATCGGTTATCAGAAAATCCGCGCACGGATTGGATGATGAAAACCGCGCCTGAAGCGGGGCTTAACGGGCGGTCTTTGGTGTATACGCGTGGCAAAGTTTTGGGGGCTGTTTATGTTACCTGTTAGAGGATGCCATCGATGCAACCCGTAGTTCCCGTACAACCTGAAACCACCCTTGTGCACCGGCTTTTGTCGCATCCGGTTTTGCGCCTTGTTGTGCCATTGCTGATGACGGGTATCGCGCTCTTTGTGCTGCATCGCATGTCGACTGATATCAATTTGGCCGACGTCAAATCCGATGCGCGCGCCTATCCAGTGCATGTGTTGCTGCTGTCCTTTGGCGCGATGTGTATCAGTTATTTGGCGTTGTCTTTGTACGACGTGATTATCATTCGCGGGGTCACAGACGTGACATTACCCGCTGGTGTTCCGATGATGACAGGTGTCAGTAGCTTGGCCATTTCCAACATGTTGGGGTTTTCATGGTTAACCGGGGGGGCAATCCGGTACCGTATCTATGCTGCGTTTGGCGTTGATATTGGTGCTGTTGCCCGCTTGATTGCAACATCGTGGGCCGCGTTCTTTGTGGGGCTCACTGTGTTGATGGGGGGCTTGATGACCCTGCACCCCAAAGGGTTAAGCGACGTGATCCCGTTCTCGCCGCGCCTTGAGACGACCTTGGGTGTGGCAATTGTATGTGCGACGGCAGCCTATTTCGTGTGGACTGCCAAAACGCGCCGCTCTATTGGCTTTGGCCAATTTAAGATGGATCTGCCGTTGGCCCGTGACGGGCTCAAAATGACCGCGATTTCCATTGTTGATTTGGCGGCAACTGCGCTGACGCTTTATGTTTTGATGCCGCCAGATCTGGCGCAAAACTTTGTGTTTTTCTTTGTGATTTTTGTCGCCGCGATCGGATTGGGTATTCTCAGTCATTCCCCGGGTGGCTTGGGCGTGTTTGATGCAACGATTATTGCCGGACTTGGGGCAACTGGTCGCTCTGATGCCTTGGCCGCATTGGTGCTGTACCGTGTTATTTATACAATTTTGCCATTCATGATGGCCGTGATTGGGCTTGCGATTGCTTGGGTCGTTGCCAACAAAACAAGTGCGTCGGCAACGTCAAAGACTGTTTTTAATGCGATTATGCCGGTTGTGCCACTGGTGTCTGCGGGACTTGCGATGCTGTCGGGGGCCGTTTTATTGATCTCTGGCAACTTGCCGTCCGACCCTGGTCGTCTTGGGTTTTTGCGCGAGTTTTTACCATTGCCGTTGATCGAAACCTCACATCTTTTGGCGAGTGTGAGCGGTGTTTTACTGATGATTGTCGCCCGAGGGCTGTATCGCCGGATGTTCCGCGCTTGGTTTGTTGCGATGGTTTTGTTGGGCGTTGGGTTTACGCTGTCGCTTTTGAAAGGGTTCGACTGGGAAGAGGCGCTGACGATGGCGCTGTCCATTGGGTTGCTCTGGGCGTTTCGCAAAGCCTTTTACCGCGCTGATGTTGCTGGCGGTCTCAAGCTGCATTGGAAATGGATTTTAAGCGTGTCTTTGTTGGTCGCCGTGATCAGCTGGATTGGATTTTTTGCCTATAGCAACGTGCAATATTCGGATGCCTTGTGGTGGAAATTTGCGTGGAAAGGGGATGCGTCTCGCTTTTTGCGGGCCACAGTTGTTGTGGCCGTCTTATTGGCGGGCATGATGCTGAACGCGCTTTTGTCAAAACAATCCATCCGTTTGAAACGCGAACCCATTCCAGATGTCGTGCGGCGTCTGACGGCGGCGGCGTCATGGGCTGAGGCCGGTATTTCGCTCAGCGGTGACAAGCGGTTCATCATCACGCCTGATGAGCGCGCCTATCTTGCATATGCCGACACAGGCGCGACGTTGGTCAGCAAAGGTGATCCGGTGGGGGACAAAGACGCGGGCATTGCGGCAATCTGGCAGTTGCGCGAATTGGCGGACAAAATGGGACGCCGCTGTGCGTTTTACTCTGTGTCCGAAAAATATCTGCCTACATATCTTGATTTGGGCCTTCAGGTTCTCAAAATCGGCGAAGTGGCACGCGTCGATTTGCGGACCTTTAATCTTGAAGGATCACGCCGCAAAGATTGGCGGCATGCACGGTCTCGCTTGGCCCGCGATGGCTATGAGTTCGCCGTGATCAAGGCCCCTGATCTTATGCCATATATGGATAATTTGCGCGAGGTTTCTGATGCTTGGCTGGCCCATAAAGACGGCGAAGAAAAGGGGTTCTCACTGGGATGGTTCCATCCTGAGTACATCATGAATTTCGACATTGCCGTGTTGCGCAGTGTCGAGACGGGCAGACTTATTGCCTTTGCGAATATGATGCAATCCGGGGACAAAGCCGAGATGTCGATTGACCTGATGCGGTATGATCCCAGTGGGTCCAGCGCCGCGATGGATGCTTTATTCGCAGAGATGATGCTCTGGGGCACGGCGCAAGGGTTCACGTGGTTCTCGCTTGGCGCGGCGCCATTGTCGGGGTTTGAAAGCCACCGCTTGGCCCCTGTGTGGCACCGTTTGGGCAGCTTTCTTTACGAGCATGGCGAGCAGTTCTACCAATTCGAAGGCTTGCGCCGTTTTAAACAAAAATTTGATCCGACTTGGTCCCCCGAATACCTTGCCATTTCTGGTCGCTTGAACGCCGCGCGCGTGTTGTATGAGGTCAGCTTGCTCGTGTCGCGCGGTGCCAAGGGCATGAAAAAATCGAGATCCCAAAGCGATGATGTGGCTCGAAAACGCTCGTTATAAATGAGAGAGCCTTGGGGAGTACTTGGGGGGGAAAGTCATGGTGCAATCTTGTGTTAAACCAAACCGTTGGTTTTCAAAAAGCCATCCATTGTTGTCTGTTGGGTTTGCGTGAGAGGCCATGCTGATGGGGGGCGCGTTGGACCGCAATCTTGTCCTATGGCCTGAAGTGCGGCTTTGACGCCCGTGACATTTGTGCCGTTCATTTCTTGGGCGCGCACGTCCTCAAAGGGTTCCATATTCGCGATGAGCGCGTTGGCTTTGGTGTAATCGCCGCCCTCAAGGGCCGCGTGGATGGCTATGGAATGTTCGGGCCAAATGTTGATAAGGCCAGAGGTGAACCCGCGCGCGCCAACCGCATAAAACGAGGGCGCCCAAACTTCGGCCAAGCCACCGACCCAAACGATGGACGGATCACAGGCGGCTTTTGCAGCGGCGAGTTTCATGGGGTTTGGCGTGGCCCATTTGACGCCTTTGACGCCTTCAACCCCACATAGGTCTGCGATGGCTTGGGTGCCGATTGTGTCGTTACGCAGGTAGATCATCATCGGCAACCCGCCAGAGGCATCCGCAATGGCGTTGAGGTAATCGACCACGCCGCGCGGGGCCACAAAGGGATCTGGCGGTTGGTGGACCATCAGCGCGGTGGCACCCGCCTCGGCAGAGGCTTTGGCCAATTGGACCGCGTCGCGAATGCCGCGACCGACACCCGCCAAAACGGGCGCACGGCCATCGACCATGTCCACGACCTCACGGGCCATGTCACAGGCTTCTTGCGTGGTCAGCGCATAGAACTCACCGGTGTTGCCGTTGACAACGGGCATATGCATGCCCGCACCGAGCGCTCGGTCGATGATCGGCGCAAGACGGTAGGGGTCGATATCGCCTGTTTCGTCATAGGGGGTGACAAGAATGCCGGAGATGCCCGTGAGTGCGTTTTCGAGGGTCAAAGTCATGGGGAGTGCCTTTTAAAAAATGTCAGGTTCGCCAGCGGGCGCACCAAAATCACGTTCGAGATAATCAAAGTCACAGCCTTTGTCGGCCTGTGTGACATGGCGCGAGAACATGTAGCCGTAGCCGCGTTCATAGCGAGGCTCTGGGGCTGTCCATTCGGCTTTGCGTTTGGCGATTTCTTCTGCGCTGACCAGCATGTCTAGGGTGCGATTTGGCACATCGAGTTTGACGATATCGCCGGTTTTCAACAAGGCAAGAGGCCCGCCGACAAAGCTTTCGGGCGCAACATGCAGCACGCACGCGCCATAAGAAGTGCCAGACATCCGCGCGTCTGAGATTCGCAACATATCGCGGTGCCCCTGTTTGATCAGGGCCTTGGGGATCGGCAACATGCCCCATTCGGGCATCCCAGGGCCGCCCTGAGGACCAGCATTGCGCAACACCAAAACCGTGTCTGGCGTCACGTCGAGATCTTCATCGTCGATTGCGGCTTTCATGTCAGGGTAGCTGTCAAAGACCAGCGCGGGGCCTTCGTGTTCGTAATATTTGGGATCACAAGCGGCGGGTTTGATCACCGCGCCATCTGGGCAAAGATTGCCGCGCAAAAGCGCCAAAGACCCTTCGGCATAAACGGGATTATCAAGTGGGCGGATCACATCGTCGTTGTAAACTTGCGCGCCCTCAAGGCATTCCCCAAGCGTTTTGCCCGTGACCGTGATGCAGGTCGTGTCCAGCGCGGCTTCCATCTGTTTCATCAACGCGCGCAGGCCGCCTGCATAGTAGAAATCTTCCATCAGGTAGTCTTTTCCTGAGGGGCGCACATTGGCGATGAGCGGCGTTGTCCGACCCAAAGCGTCCAGATGATCGAGCGTCAAATCGACCCCCGCACGGCGCGCCATGGCGATCAGGTGGATAACCGCATTGGTCGAGCATCCGGTGGCCATAGCGACCTTTGCGGCGTTGGTGACCGCCTCGGGTGAGATGATTTTGGCCGGCCTGAGGTCTTCCCAAACCATATCAACAATGCGGCGGCCGCAATCGGCCCCCATGCGCCCGTGGCCACTATCCGTGGCGGGAATGGACGACGCGCCGGGCAAGGTGAGCCCCATTGCATCGGTGATCGCGGTCATGGTCGAGGCCGTGCCCATGGTCATACATGTGCCAGCCGAGCGGGCGATGCCGCCTTGGACGCCAAGCCATTCTTCGTCGCTGATGTTGCCTGCGCGGCGTTCGTCCCAGTATTTCCATGCATCTGAGCCAGAGCCCAAAATCTTGCCCGCGTAATGGCCGCGCAACATCGGCCCCGCAGGTAAAAAGATCATCGGCACCGCCGCCGTAATCGCGCCCATAACCAAACCGGGCGTGGTCTTGTCGCAGCCCCCCATCAACACAACACCATCCAACGGATGCGCACGAATTTGCTCTTCGGTCTCCATGGCCAGCATATTGCGGTAGAGCATAGATGTGGGTTTGTTAAAGCTTTCATCGACAGAAAGCGCGGGCAGTTCAACAGGAAAGCCGCCCGCCTGTAAGATGCCGCGCTTTACGTCTTGGACCCGCTCAGGGAAATGGCTGTGGCATGCGTTGAATCCCGACCATGTATTGAGGATGCCAATGATGGGCTTGCCCCGATATTCGGTATCTGAATATCCGAGCTGCATCATTCGTGAGCGATGCCCAAAACTGCGCAAATCATCGGGCTCAAACCAGCGGGCGCTGCGAAGCTGTTGTGGTGTAATGCGGTCACCCTTGGGCATATCGTGTCTCCTGAGAAATGCGTTTCCGTTCGAGATGGTGTGATTATGTATGCGCAAACATTATCTTGCGTCAACGCGTTACCGATATTATTCAAGAATAATTATCATATTTTTACCTATTTAGGCAGTGTATTGGGTTATTGATAACTTTATAGGTATGCGCATACATAAATCTATTTGGTGGTCAGAAGGATCCTGCCAAAAGTTGAATTGCAGGTGCTCTTTGGATGTCGATCCTTGGGTCCTTGTTCGGATTGGTGTTGCTTAACCACACGAAACGACCGCAAGACCTGGCCAAATAGCCCTTGCATGAGCGCGTGCGATTTTCAATTATGGCCCATGGTTAAAAGTGCAATGTCCAAAGGTGGCAAAACCCAAGTAACAATGGCTGCGGTCGGTCGTATGGCTGGCGTATCGCAGGTCACGGTGTCGCGTGCGCTGTCACATCCGGACAAGGTGTCGGCTGACACATTGAGACGGATCAACGAGGCCATTAAGGTCACGGGGTTCGTGCCCAATGCTTTGGCGGGGGCGCTTGCGTCGAAAAAATCACGGCTGATTTCGGCGTTGATCCCGTCGTTGACCAATGTGGTTTACTCGTCGTTCATCACCGCGTTTTCCGAAAGGTTGCGCGAGAACGGTTATCAAATCTTGTTGTCCGAAACGGGGTTTGAACACTCGGCAGAAGAAGCGCTCGTCGCAACACATCTGTCGCGTCGGCCTGATGCGATCTTGCTGACAGGCATCCATCACAGTGCCCAAGCGCGGCGCATGCTTTTGGGCGCAGGTATCCCTATCGTTGAGGTGTGGGACATCACAGACAGTCCAGTTGAAATGTGTGTCGGTTTTGATCATGTCGAGGCGGGGCGGCGTGCGGCTGACTTTTTGTTCGAACAAGGCAATGCGCAGGCGGCCACCATAACCGCCCAAGACGAACGGGCGCGGCGGCGACAGTCAGCATTCGCAGAGCAATTTATGCGCCGCTCTGGGGCGGGCGTCATGGATGCGAACACGGGGGGCGCAGCCAGCATTCGTGCGGGGCGCCGCGCCTTGTCGGATCTGATCGAATGTCAGGGGGTTACATCCGGGGCGATTTTTTGCAGCTCAGATTTACTCGCACAGGGGGCTTTGATCGAAGCCCAAGCGCGGGGCATTTCGGTCCCAGATGAATTGGCAATCATGGGTTTTGGCGATCAGGATTTTGCGCAAGATTTAGAGCCGGCGCTCACAACGGTTGCGATTGACCGCAGGCGTCTTGGCCATGAGGCCGCGGATTCTTTGCTGGCGCGTATCGATGGCACTGGGCAGCCTGTTTCGGTCAATAATATTGGATTCAAAATCGTCGGACGCGCGTCGGCTTAGGCGGTTGTTGCGGTATGTTTGCTGGCCGTTGTCCTTTAAATGAATTCATCTATCCAATTGCTGGTTTGGCGATGAGATCAAACACACATGAGTGCGAGAGGATAAGTGCCATGCGATGGGGTATGTCCATGTCAAAGCCGGATGTGGCTACGGTGTTGGGTTTTGAACGTTATGGTTGGGGTTTCTCGGTGAATCATGTGCAGATTGCGATGTTTTGAACAGATATTCCCACTGAGGTGTTCGATTCGGGTGAATAGAATCAGGCCTTGGTTATGGTGGCGATCTCACCTTAACGTTGTATTAAATTTTTTTATGCGCCTTAAAGTGGCTGGCGGCGGATCCAATACTGGTGCGTGTAGTGAACGGTATCAACAGGCGTTTCAATTGAACATCGGGAAAAATATCTATAATAGTTTGATATATAACAATAAAACTTTATAAAATTTAGCCTCGAGGGTAGCACCTTTTTTAGAGGTATGGAAAACCGCAATTGAGTGAAATGAATTCTCGCGCCTATTATCTCAAACATTGCTTTTGACGTAGCGTCAATCTTTGACGCCAACTCAATCAACCTTTGACGTTAACGATTTCGCCGTGACAGCGATCTGTTCGATGTTTGCAGTTGTCATGACAAACCTTTTTTTGTGGCCGTGTTGGCCTTTGTGCAAGCATCGATTGGAGCGATATATGTTAGAAAACTAACGACATTTGCTGTTTTTGTGGTAAGCATCATTTTACCATATCGGAATTGTCATATTCGATTTTCACTGGTTTAGGGGCTTTGCGCTGATTTGCCTTGTCCTCAAAGTGAAGATGTCAGTCCTAAATAGATTGGATGACAGTGATGATTTTAACGCGCTCAGGCGGGTTAGGATTTATGGCAGTATCGCATCGAATGGCTGCCTTTTGAGGCTTGCTGATGACATATGAATACTCATTCTTCACGGCGGTTTTATCCAATTATTAAGGTGCCGTGGGTTTCGGAAAAGAGACCAGATACAAAGGTAGATTTGATTTTGGTCAATCCGTTTTCGCAATGAAGATCTTCAATCAAGTTGTGATTCTAACGGCGAACCAAAATATACAAAGTGACCTAAAGATCATTGTTCGAGAAAATATCGGGGGGAGACGAAAATTGAGGGGCTACTCTCAATTTTAAAGTGAGAAGGGGGGACGTGAAAATGGAATATTCTTCATATTCTGCGGCTGGATTAGAACAACGTGTGCGATCCGCATGGGAGTTCAAACTTGCGAGTAAGTTTGACCGACGACATCGTGAGATCCGATTTGTGTGTTCAAAAATCCATTCCGCAGGAACAGTATCGTGACCAGTACACAGTTTTGCACATTAAAAATATTAAACCGGCTTTACGAGTCTGCCATGGCCGATACTTTTTTTGAGACTGTCCTTGATGTTCTGTCTCAACTTTTGCCGCAAGCCGCTATCGTGTTTTTCGGACAAGATTCAGTGCACCCTGCGGGAAATTTTTTACTTCACAAAGGGCTTGTGACCGATGCTGTCGTTCCGTTCGTGGCAAGTCTGGCCGTGGACAACCCCTGGCTTGAACAACAGTGGGGCAAAACGATCGGGCGCATTTATCAAGATGATGATTTGGTGATGTCCGATGCGCAGATACCCGCAACCAAGGTTCATCAGTGGAATAACGTAATCGGGCCTTTTGTCCGCGCAACGGGTATGGTCGTCAATCGTCAGTCGACCCGTCAATTGGTCTTGGAAATCAGATTTCCCGCAACAGACGACGCCAAACTAAGGCGCGAGGCCACGGAGCTGTTAAAGGAATTGAGCCCGCATATCGTGCGTGCGGCGCAAATTATGTGCCTTACGGAGCGCAATCCAGTTGTCACCAAATTGACGGATGACGTTGTCGAACTTTTTCCGTTTCCAATGCTGATCATTGACGCGGAATGTCAGGTGAGGTGCATAAACGAACAAGCCGAAATACTCGCTGATAAAATAGAAACCTTTTTCATTAGTGCGGAAAATGAACTTCATGCTGTCGATTTGGACGCCGAACTGGAATTTAGGTCGATTGTTCAACGGTTGAGCAAAGGGCATCGACACAATACCGAACTTTTCTCGTTGCCGAACGCCGAAAAGACAGACCGGATTTTCTTTTCGATCACCAAGTTGGGATATAACAATTTTCGAAGAAGCGATCCTAAATCGGCCTACGAAAAATATGGGTCACGGTTGGCACTTGTGGTACAAGATACAAAAGGGCCGCTTAAGCTTAGTCACCGTGCACTTTGGAATGCATACAAACTGACAAATGCCGAAGCTGAACTGTCATCTTTGCTATTGGCCGGCTGCTCGATCGGGGAATGCGCGCACAAGCAAGGGTTGGCCAAACAGACCCTGCGCAACCATTTAGGGTCGATTATGAAAAAGACGGAAACCCACCGTCAACCGCAACTTGTTGCTTTGCTGACGCGATTGGCCCTGTCTACAATGCATTAGACACGTTCGGCACAGATTGCAGCGCAGCAGTGGCAATCTGCGCTGGCGATGAAATGAAAGGGGCGACAGTTGAAAACGGTAATTTGTGTGATTTCCATGACAATGGCGTGTACCGCGGTTTTGGCACAGGAGGTTGACGATGAGCCTGTGATGCCAACCAAAGATCCGTTTCATTTGGTCGGCGGCAGCCTGTCTTTTGGGTTTGCTCAAGTGTCTCAACACTCCGAATTTGAAGCGTATGGCCCCAGCTTGGAATTTGGGCTCGCGGGCACGTTGGGCACCTTTGCCGATGTGCCGGTCAATCTAGAGTGGGCTGGATACTATGGGCGCGCCACCAGTCACACGTCAAACACCGAAATTCAGGGATCTGATCCCCTTGTGTACGCGTCCGGTACAAGTCCGGTCGGATCGATCGATCTTTCGACGTTCGGTGACGGGGCAGGGGTCACATCCACTGGGACCGTTCAGATCATCGACAGCACGGGGGATACGGCTTCGATTTTTAGCACGGCGTTTTCGCCGAACGCACTCACAGCAGAAGTGTCTCAGTTCGCCTTATCACAAACCGATTCAGGTGGGGCTTTTACGGCCTTAACGACGAACGGACAGACTGGATTGGGCTCTGCCTACGGCGTCATATTCGATGACACTGGATTTTTGGTCCTTGGCACAGGGGACAATAGCACAACGGCGGTTACGACCTCGGTTGACGAGAAAATAACCGCGGCCCATCACACGTTGTTTTTGAGTACGGTGCTTGAGATGAACGGGCAATGGACCGTCGCCCCACGATTGGGGCCAACTTTTCGGGATCTCGGCCGCACCACCACGTCACGTACGTTTATTGATCTCAACGAAGGATCTGATCTGGCCGCGACGCTTCCCGATATTTTGCTGGCAGAAAAAAGGACGTTGAAGACAGAGCACTATGGCGCCATTCTAGGGGCTGATTTCACTCGGCGGGTGCGTGAAAATTGGCTTTTTAGTCTTGGCGCCGAAGCGGGATTGACCAAATTCTCGGCACGTTCAAGTCATTCCAATACTGTCAGCATTGCGGGGACGAACGCGGAAATACCGGGGGCGACGGTGCGACGCAATGGGGCCTCGGGCGTTGCAAAAATCACCGCTGATTTGACCCATTTAAGCAAGAACGGCACAATTGTCACCTTAGGCGCCTTTGTCGATTTTCTAATGGATGCGCCATTTATGGCTGTGCAAACAGCTGGTCAACCCGCCCTGACAGTCAGTGGTTCAAACATTGGATTGACTGGAAATGGTGAAACCTATCAAACGTTTTCGATTGAACAAAAAGACATGGTCAGCGCAGGAATCAGTCTGAGCATTGTGCGGCTTTTTTAGCGGCGCACGAGCCATATAGGGTGTCATTTTAGTCGATTTTAGTATCGCACATCACTTCGTCAGTTCCTGAACGCACTGACAATCGCGCAAGATATCTATCCCCTTGTGTCGCATTGACCATGATGGTTCCAACGATTTTTTGCTCGCTCGGCTCGACTTCGAATACGCCGCTTTGTGCAACATTAGATCTGCCACTGACGCCTTGTTTGGTCACGATAAAACTATAACTGCCAGTTGCCATGTTGTTCGACCACACCACGGCTTTCATTTCCAAGCTTTGCGATACGGATTGAGTGACTATGGCGCAATGAATGCTGCCTGATGAGTTTTCCATCAAAATATCTTGCGCCTCCATTATACTTGCCTTGCTCATGGCGAATGCCATTTGAAGGAAGAAAATTGATAATATTCCGATGCAGAGCAAAGCATTGAATAGCATGACGAATGATCTGCGAGCTGCGCTCACCAATGGGGAAAAAGGTTTGGTCATGGTCGACATCTCCTCGTCACAAGTCTGGGTTTTCATCGCCAGATGTTTTTTGGGGAGCGTCGTTTGCGTACCACGCCCCGTATAGGATGTGTTTGAAATTGTAATGCGGCCATCAAATGTGCCCTAGGATTAAAGCTATTGTGTGGCTTCAAATTCTAACGTCGTTGATGTGATTGCATTTCCGCCAGTGCCTGAAAAAGACCCTACGAATGTTTTCTTGTTGATTTGGACGCTGCCAAACCCATCATAGTTTCCAGTCTGCACGATGCTTTTTTCATGATCATCGCCGATCTGCGAAATGGTCGCCAAATTGTATTTTCCAGATTGCGCAATCGATGCGATATTGTTTGAGCCATACTGCTGTGTCAGGGCGGTATTTCTGCCAGATTGCACCGTTGTCTGTAGATTGTTTTCGCCGACCTGTTGGGTGTCAGAGATGTTTTGACCAAACGCAGTCAGTGGTGCGCATACCAGCACCGCGGCAATAAAAGGATGTCGCATGGCAATATCTCCTTTGATACTATTTTCGATGGGTTCTCACATCTATCCAAATGTCCAAGCTGCACAAAGACAGCGGTTTGTGCGGGCACAAGCCGCTTGCGAAATTTCATCGCGTGTCTTGGCGTTTGAGGTCTTAGGGTGCTGGGGGCGGCCAACAACAAGCCGCCCTCGGCGAGTGGACTTAGTCTGACTGAACAGTCAAAGATTGGTTGCCAAGGCCCAATTGGTTTGTATTGGACGAATGCCCTGTGCCCACTTGCAGTGTCTCGGAACCGTTGGCGATGCCGGCCTGAGTGGTGATCGAGCCATTGGACCAACCATCTTGAAGGGTGGCAGCCGCGTTGCCTGTACCGACTTGACCAGTCATGCTGCCGTTAAGAACACCAGCTTGACCCGTGTACGAAAAGTTTGAGCCGGACTGCACAGTGAGTTGGCCATTGCCTGCACCATACTGATCAACAATTGAAATGTTCTGGGCAAAGGCTGCTCCAGTTGCGAGTGATGAAACGGCGGCGATTGCTACGATGAACTTTTTCATTTTTTTCTCCTAAGGGTTAAAATTTGTTAGCAGCAGGGGTTGGGAATATTTTCAACCTGCCTCTGTACTATGCGCGGACTTCATGCCGATAGCGCGTCGTAAAGCGTTTTGAATATTGAAATTTACACTTACAAAACAAATGCATAGTTTGCTTGTTTGGCAAAACGCTCTCCGCGCAGGATCTGTCCTACTAAAATGCGCAGGGGTATCTATTTTTAGGTAAATGAGGATGTTTTTGTCCCGCAAACAAAATTCGTTTTGTTTGCTTGGAAAGCTAAACAAATGCGCCATACACCTAGTACATTTGCACCAGCTCCGAACTCGGTTTTGGTCTTGAAATGATTGAGATGCACCCACCCATGCGCCCAAACGCCATTTGGTGGGCATGGATAAAGGGTCATTGCCCGACAAGAATGGATTCGCGATTTGAACGACACCGCTGGGGCACACTCTCCATAGAGTGGCTGTCTCCCAGCGGTCTAGAATAGTTTATCGTTGCGGTAGATACGTTGTCTCGAAAAACGCGGTCAGTTCTTCACGGGCGTCCAGCGGTAGAATATGCGCGATATATTGGTCAGGCCGCACGACAACCAAGCAGCCCTTGTCACGGTCGATGCCGCGCATATCGAAAATGTCGCCCGCGCCTTTATGATCGACACAAAAGACTTTTTCATGGTCTTGCAAACCAAGCTTACCCGTTTGGGGGATGAGGAGCGACGGCATGTTCTCATAAGCCAGCTCATCAAACGTTTGCTGAAAGACCGCGCGCAGATCAATCAACCCGTCGATATCTTCGGGTTTGCGCGTGAACTTTACCACGGGCGAATTGGCGTCGGTTTTCAACCAGTCCGCAAGTTTGTGGATCGCCGATCCAGAGGTGGAACTGTCGGACGCACCGGCAAAAGCGTATAGTCGCCAGCGGCCATCAGCCTCGGCGACATGGCCAAGGTGCATTTGTTTGGCATCTGCAACACGCACAACTGGGGCGGAATGAAAGCGGCGACCAATCTCTTGGCCTTTGGCCAGATGTTGATATGTTGCTGGGCCAGTCAGGGTGCTTTGGTCGTATTTCACGGCCAAACCGCCAGTGAACTCAAGGTTTTCTTTGAAGAGCCGGACAAACCGCGGTTCTTCGCCGTCGTCCAGTTTGGATTCGCCGGGAGGAGCAGACATGATCCGCGCCCATTCATGATCGGTTTCAACAAGACGTTTGGCTTCGGTCAGCCGTTCAGAAGAATAGCTGTGCAGCAGGCTTGCATCTGCGCGTCCTTGCAACACATGCGCCAGCTTCCAGCCCAAATTGAACGTATCTTGCATCGAAACATTCATGCCTTGTCCGGCTTTGGGGCTGTGGGTGTGGCACGCATCACCGGCGGTAAACACGCGCGGCGTGCGGGTCGCGGTCTCGTCCGATGGGACATCATCGAAACGGTCCGAAATACGGTGTCCAATTTCATAAATAGACCACCAAACGACCTCTTTCACATCAATCGTGTAGGGCTGCATGATCCGGTTTGCCGCGGCAATCATGTCATTTTGGGTGAGATTGCGGGCGCTGACCCGCTCATCGGCGTTCAGTTTATCAAGTTCGACATACATGCGGAACAGATAGCCACCCTCGCGGGGCAGGATCAAAACATTGCCTTCATGCGCTGAAGTGATCAGACACTTTTGACGCACGTCGGGAAAGTCGGTGTTGGCCAGAATATCCATAACGCCCCAAGCCTGATGGGCCGCATCGCCGTGCAATGCGCCGCCAATGGCTTTGCGCACCTTTGAGCGCGCGCCGTCACAGCCCACAACATAATTGGCCCGCACGGTCGTCGTTTCACCCCAATTCACACCCGTATCTTCCAAGGTCACTGTCACGGGGTGATCATCGGTTGTTGGGTCAATGTCCAAATCCCGAAGCGCCAAGTTATAATCGGGCATAAGCCGTGAGGGCGCGTTTTTCATCACGTCGAGGAAAAGCTCATGCAGCCGCGCTTGATTGATCAAGATATGCGGCATTTCAGAGCTGTCGTCGGTCACGTCCTGCACCCGACCAATGCGTTTGATATGGGCGGAGTTTTCGGGGTCAGGCATCCAGAAACTGGTTTGGTTCACCCAATAGGTTTCGCGCTTTACCTTATCTGCGAACCCGAACGCTTGGAACATTTCCATGTTGCGTGTGTTGATGCCATCGGCTTTGCCTTTGACAATATTACACGGGCTGCTTTCGACAATCATCGTATTTATTTCTGGGAACTGCGCGAGCTGCGCGGCCAAACACAGCCCTGCTGGGCCCGTGCCCACAATCAGCACATCCACCTTTTCGGGCAGTGGCGCATGTGCGCTGCGATCCCGTCGTTCTGGTGCTGCGTTTTTTCGATCAGGATCTCCTCCGCGAAACCCATCAACATAATATTGCAT
>JBLHXX010000039.1:0-23867 GCA_047630475.1 Celeribacter sp.
CTGCGTTTTGTTGGGTCACTTGGTCAAGTTGATCCACCGCTTTGTTTATTTCTGATAACCCAACGGATTGTTCTTGTGCTGAATTTGCAATGTCTTGAACAAGCCCATCGACTTGAGACACCAAGCTTTCGATCTCTTTGAGGGCGGTGCCCGATTCATGAACAAGTGCAACACCGGATTTGACTTGGGTTGAAGATGTGTCAATCAGGTTTGCAATCTCTCTGGCCGCTTCGGAAGAGCGCTGCGCGAGTGCGCGCACTTCTGAAGCAACGACTGCAAAACCACGACCACTTTCACCAGCTCTTGCTGCTTCTACGCCAGCATTTAACGCCAATAAATTGGTTTGAAATGCGATATCATCAATGACAGAGGTGATTTTGGAAATCTCGTCGGAACTTTTAGAAATATCTGTCATTGCATTGATGGTTTGTTCAACAACTTCGCGACCTTCGCCAGAGCGAGTACGTGCCTGGGCAACCGATCTGGCGGCATCTTTTGCACCTTCGGCAGAATTTTCAACGGACGAGTTGAGCTGAGTGATCGCTGAGGCTGTTTCAACCAAGGAAGCGGCTTGGCTTTCGGTGCGCCGGCCTAAATCCTCTGAGGCCGATGCTATACCGTCAACTTCATTTTGCATGTTATTAATGCCAAGTGTAATTTGTTGAATGAGAGCGGCAAGTCGTCCTAGGGATGAATTAAAATTATTGCGTAAGTCATTTAATTCTCCGGGCATTTCACGTGGTAGGCTTGTTGAGAGATTGCCGCGGCTCAGTTCTGTGATGGCGTCGTTTATGTCGAGAATTGCCGTTTTATAGGCCGTTACATCTGCCGCAAATTTTACGACTTTGTAGACATTTCCATGAATGTCAAAAATCGGGTTGTAGGTCGCTTTGATCCAAATTTCTTCACCTGTTTTAGTCACACGTAGGAATTCGGAGTCCATGAATTCGCCTGCGCGTAGACTTTTCCAGAATAGTTTGTATTCATCTGTGTCACGCTCATTTTCACGCACAAACATTGAATGGTGCTTGCCCCTGATTTCATCCAGTGAATAGCCGAGTGCAGTTAAAAAATTGTCATTCGCGGTGAGAATTGTGCCATTAGGATTAAATTCGATCACGGCTTGGACACGGTGAATTGCATCCATCTGGCCAGAGAGGTCATTGATGGCTTCTTTGGATTTGGTGATGTCCATGGCTGTTTTCATGACGCGTTCGGGATTGCCTGCGGTGTCAAAGATCACGTTGTAACTGGCTTGGATAAAAATGTCGGAGCCATTTTTGGCCTGCCGAACGAATTCGCCAGAAATAAACTGTCCACTGTTCAGTTTGTTCCAGTGATCTTTGTAGTCTTGTTTATCTGCTTCGCCGGTGGGCATAAATATTTTATGATGTTTGCCTTTGATTTCAGCGAGTGTGTACCCCATTTTTTTCAAGAAGTTATCATTGGCAGATAAGATGGTACCATCCAGTGCGAATTCGATCACTGCAGATGAGCGTGATATGGCCTCGGATCTAGATTTGTACAATTTACTTTCAACAGTTTGCGTCGTGACATTCGATGCAATTTTTACAACGCCTGTGATCTCATCGTGAAGCCCCTTAAGGGGGATATATGACGCCTCAATATAGATGGTTGAACCATCTTTATGTAGGCGCGCAAAGGTGCGTTGTTGTGTTTTTCCTGCACGTAAATTCGCCCAGAAATTTGAATACTCTTGCGTTTGGCTGTCTTTAGGTGACAAGAATATTGCGTGTTTTTTGCCGATGATTTCGTCGGGCGTGTAGCCCAGCGTTTGACAGAAATTTTGGTTTACGTTTGTAATCGTTGCGTCCAAGTCGAACCAAATCATTGCAAGTGCGGAATCAGTTGCAGCCAATGTGGCGGCGGAAGCATCGATTTGGCGTTTCGGATTTCGAAAATGGAGCATATATACCTCGTTAATTTGCAGGGATATTGCCTCAAGAGTTCTAACAAATTCTTTAGCCGCTATATGTTTTTCGCATTTGGCAAGAATAATAATTTCAAGAGAATAAAAAGAAAGCCCGTACGACAGGTGCGTACGGGCATGATTTCAAGGGCTGCGGGATTGGTATGAGGGCCCTAAAGGGCGACCAGTGCACCGCGATGTTGGACGACTTGTGCGGACAGTGTCATGCCTGCCCGTAGAGCGCCTTCTAGGTCTGCCCCTTGCATGCGTGCTGTGATGTAGCCGGCGTTAAAGCTATCTCCAGCTGCGGTGCTGTCTACGGGGGACACGGGGTCTGGTGAAATGGACATTCCGCCTTCGCCTTGCGACCAAGCATACATTTCATGGGCCCCGTTTTTAACGATGACAGTGTGTGCGCCCAAATCACGGTATCGCTGTGCCGTGTCTTGGGGTTTTGTATCGCCAAACATGTCTTCTTCTTCGTCGAAAGACGGCAGCATCACATCTGCAATGGCTGCGGCTTTTGACAACCATTCTTTTGTGGCTGTTGGAGTTTCCCAAAGACGGGGCCGAATATTGGTGTCGAACACCACTTGCGCCCCTTGTGCGCGAGCGCGGGCCAAAGCTTCGATAAGGTTCTGCCTGTGCTCTGGTGAAAGGATTGCGAGAGTAATGCCGGAAAACAACAAAATTTGATCCCCTGAAAAGGCGGCGTCAAGGGCATTCGGATCGGCGGCCAATAGTTTTGCCGCAGAATTATCACGCCAATAGGCAAAGGAACGTTCACCATCGGCCAATTGAATCATGTAAAGCCCAACCGTGCGGTCACTGATACGCGCGATATGCGAGGTATCGACGCCCGATGCTTTTAGAAAATCCAGCATTTTATCGGAAATGTCATCGGTGCCGACAGAGGTGAGATAGCCAACGGAGTAATCCTCATGCCCCGCAAGGCAGCGTTTGGCGTACCATGCGGTGTTGAGCGTATCACCGGCAAAATTCATGGCGTATTTGCCGTGTCCATCTGGTGCCATTTCGACCATGCATTCGCCGATCGTCAAAAGTGTTTTAGTTTTCACGGTCTTCCTCTTCGAAAAATTCGATATGTGCTGCTTTTATGGTGTTGATCGACTTTGCAATGCGGTTCAAGTGGGCGCGCATCAGGTCAATCACATCATTTCTATTCTTAGCTTTTAGGGCTTTGAGGATTTCGATGTGTTCATTCAGCGCGATTTGCGAGCCTTCTTTGTCCAATGACAAATACCGCACGCGGTCCATATGTGCTTTGTTGTCTTTGATCAGTGTCCACACTTCGGGATGGCCTGCGATGGCACAAAGTTGCGCGTGCAGGGCGTCGTCAAGTTCATGAAAGGTCTCACGCTTTTCAGACTCTATGGCGCGTTTTTGGCCTTCGAGGTTTTCTTCCAGTTTTGCGAGGTCATCGGGCGTTGCCTTTTTCATCGCGGTACAGGCGATCTCAAGTTCCAAGGCTGTGCGAATAAAACGGGCTTTGTGAACCGCAGCAGTTGATATTTTGGTGACGATGGTGGCGCGTTGAGGGCGGATCAGTAGAAAACCTTGCTGGCTGAGCCGGTAAAATGCGTCGCGTACTGGTTGACGCGATACGCCGAGTTTACTGGCCACATCTGCCTCGGACAGTTTGGTGCCTGGTGGCATGCTGAGGCCAACGATGCTGTCATAAAGTTGACCGTACACGATGTCCGTGACCGAAGGGCCGCGCTCTTGTGTCAGCGCTTGTAGTTTTAGATCCTGTCCCATCTGTCTTCTCCCTAGCGGTCTGCGTGGCACTGTATGCGCGATTTTAGCGCTGTTGTGCAATCCTTGTGGATTTTCAGCCTCTGTTCAACACGTGCGAGGCTATATGTTTGATGTGAGCTTAACAGGTGTGAAGCTGCGTTGACATGAATTACCAACTAGCATATTAGATTATCAGAAGGATGAACACCCCCAACGACGCTGGCTGATAAAGCTTATAAAAAGTCAAAGAATTCAGGGGGTGGAGGGAGAATCGCATGGCATTGCTCGACCAAGATCGCTTGTTTCCAGTGGAGGATCGCACCCGCGGTTTGACGCGTGAAATTTACGATGGCATCAAAGACCTGCCTATTATTTCACCGCATGGCCACACGGATCCGGCGTGGTTTGCGTTGAACGAAAACTTCCCCGATCCTGCCCGTCTTTTTGTGACGCCGGACCACTATGTGTTTCGGATGTTCTGCTCGCAGGGTATCGATCTGGCCACGCTGGGCGTACCGCGTGCCGATGGGGGCGCCACAGAACAAGATCCGCGCAAAATTTGGCAAGTGTTCGCTGAGAACCTTTATCTTTTGCGTGCGACGCCGTCCTACATTTGGCTCAATCACGCATTTCAAGAGGTGTTTGGTATCGAGACGCCGCTGAATGGGGACACCGCTGGCGAGATTTATGATCATATCGATGCCTGTTTGAAAACCGATGCCTTTAAACCGCGTGCTTTGTATGACCGCTTTAATATCGAAGCGTTGTCAACGACTGAAATGGCGCTCGATGACCTCAAACATCACAAAGCCATTGCCGAGAGCGATTGGAATGGCCGTGTTATTTCCGCCTATCGCCCCGATAATGTCATCGATCCAGAGTTTGAGGGCTTCACCGATAACATCGCCCAGCTTGGCGCTTTGACGGGTGAAGATACGGCAACATGGCAGGGATATTTGAACGCCCACCGCAGCCGCCGTGCGTATTTCAAAGAGGTCGGCGGTGTCACATCGTCTGATCACGGCCACCCGACAGCCCGCACAGAGAATTTTAGCCCCCAAGTGGCGGGGGAGCTGTTTCAAAAAGCGCTCAAAGGCACCTGTACCGCTGACGAGGCTGACGCTTTTCGTGGTCATATGCTGACCGAAATGGCGCGTATGTCTTTGGACGATGGGTTGACCCTACAAATTCACGCAGGTGCACATCGCAATCACTCTGCTCCGATGGCGAAAAAGTTTGGCCGCGACAAAGGATTTGATGTTCCAAGTAAAACTGAGTTTGTGAACAATCTTAAGCCCTTGCTGGATGTTGTTGGCATGGAACGTGATCTGACTGTGATCTTGTTCATGCTCGACGAGACCACGCAAAGCCGCGAACTTGCGCCGCTTGCGGGCGTCTATCCGGCGCTGCGTCTCGGGCCGCCGTGGTGGTTTCATGATAGCTTTGAAGGCATGAAACGGTTCCGCGAAAACACCACTGAAACTGCCGGATTTTACAACACTGTCGGCTTTAATGACGACACCCGCGCATTCTGCTCCATTCCGGCCCGCCATGATGTGGCGCGCCGTGTGGACGCTGGATATCTCGCCACTTTGGTCGCCACGGGGCGTCTCAATTTGGATGAGGCTCATGAGGTCGCTCAAGACCTCACATATAATTTGGTCAAAGCGGCCTACAAACTTTGATCCGATTGAAAATCAGTCTTCAGGGAGGAGACACCATGACCCATTTGAAATCCTTTACCGCAGCCATCGCACTTGTTGCGGCGTCCGCCGTATCCGCCACAGCCTGTGAGGTGACATTGCGTTCATCCGACACGCATCCAGACGGTTACCCAACAGTGGAAGCTGTGAAAGCCATGGGCGCTGAATTGGCCAAAGCCACAGGCGATAAGCTTTGTGTTGAAGTGTTCCACTCCGCCCAGCTCGGCCAAGAAAAAGACACCATCGAGCAAACTCAGTTCGGTGTGATCGACCTCAACCGCGTCTCTTTGGGGCCATTCAACAACATCATCGAAGAAACAAAGATCCCATCTTTGCCTTACATCTTCCGGTCTGTTGAGCACATGCACACCGTGATGGACGGGCCTATTGGGGCAGAAATTTTGGCAGCCTTTGAAGCACACGACCTTGTTGGTTTGGCGTTCTACGATGGCGGCTCACGCTCTTTTTACAACAAAGAACGCCCGATCACGAAAATGGAAGACCTCGCTGGTTTGAAATTCCGCGTGATGCAGTCTGATTTGTTTGTGGATATGGTGTCAGCTGTTGGCGCGAACGCGACACCAATGCCATACGGCGAAGTGTACTCATCCATCCAAACTGGCGTGATTGATGGGGCAGAAAACAACTGGCCTTCATTTGAATCGTCCGGTCACTTTGAAGTTGCGGGATACTACACGCTGGATCAACACCTCATCGTTCCAGAAGTTTTAGTGATGTCCAAAACGTCCTACGACAAACTGTCCGCTGATGATCAAATGGCTGTCCGTGCTGCTGCAAAAGCATCCGTACCAGTGATGCGCGATCTTTGGGCTGAGCGCGAAAAGGTATCTGAGGCCAAAGTCCGTGCGGCTGGCGTTGAAATCATCACTGATATCGACAAAACACCGTTTATTGAGGCGATGGTGCCTGTCTATGAGAAATACGTCACAACTGACAAACTCAAAGATTTGGTAACACGCATCCAAGCAACTGAATAAGAGCAGTTCATTGAAGCCCCCGCCCAATTTGAGGCGGGGGCATTTGACCCAGATTTGAGCCAGAGACACCATGCTCGGCTCGCTTGATCTTTCGGCGGCTGTGCGCCCCAAAGATCCGCCAACCCAGAGGCGGGACCATGCAAGAATTTATGAGAAAAACAGCACGTGTGATGGCGATCGTTGCCCGCACGTCGCTTTGGCTATCGGGGATAGGGCTGGTTTTGATGACCGCCTTTATCGCCTATCAAGTGTTTGGCCGTTTTGTGCTAAATGACACGCCCACTTGGACCGAAAGCTGGTCGGTGTTGATCATGGGCTGGTTCATTTTTCTCGGTGCCGCCGTTGGCATTCGTGAAGGGTATCACCTGTCATTTGATGTGCTGCTGTATGTTTTGCCGCCACGCGTCAGAGGTTTTTTACACACTGTGTCGGATGTAGTCATCACCGCCTTTGGGTTTGGTATGATCCTCTATGGTTGCCAACTTGCTGAAAAGACATGGCAATCGACAATTCCAAATATTGGCATCTCAGGGGGATGGGCGTTTGTGTCCATCATCATGGGCGGTGTTTTGATGGTCTTATTCTCTGTTGAACGTATTTTGCGCCGCGCCTGCGGCATGGTCACCGCCCGTTTTGGCGAAACTGAACTTCCCGAAGAGGACCGTTGATATGGGTATTGCTGACTTGATTGGTCCGGGTATGGAACTTTGGGTTCTATTCGGTACATTTACGCTTTTGTTGCTGATAGGCACGCCTGTCGCATTCTGTCTTGGGGTGTCGTCTTTCGCCACCGTTTTGTATTTGGGGCTGCCGCCTGTGGTGGTGTTCCAGCGGCTCAATTCGGGCGTCTCTGTGTTTTCACTTATGGCGATCCCGTTTTTTATCTTTGCGGGCGAACTTATGGTGCGCGGCGATATCGCACGGCGTCTGGTGGCGCTGGCTGGGGCGGCTGTCGGCCACTTTAAAGGGGGCCTTGGACAGGTGAACATCCTTGCCTCTGTTTTGTTTGGCGGGATTTCTGGCTCTGCGGCTGCCGATACATCGGCGATTGGCGGGCTTATGGTGCCGCAAATGGTTGAGCGCGGCTATGACGCAGATTACGCCGTCAACGTCACCGTGACCTCGTCGATTATCGCGCTGATGTTGCCGCCGTCTCACAACTTGATCATCTATTCCATCGCCGCAGGGGGGCGCATTTCAATCGCGGATCTGTTTACCGCTGGTATTATTCCGGGTCTGATTTTGGCGCTGTCTTTGATGTTGGCCGCCTATATCGTTGCGCGCCGTCGTGGGTATCCGGTTGAAGCCTTCCCTGGTGGCCGTATGGTTTTGACCTTGATCGTGTCGGCTTTGCCGGGGCTGATTTTGGTGGCCATTATCTTTGGCGGAGTGCGCTCTGGCATTTTCACGGCTTCTGAATCGTCTTGTGTCGCCGTTGTCTATGCCATGGCTGTGACGTTTTTCATGTACAGATCCATGACATTTAACGATTTCGTTTTGGCCGTCAAAGGTGCTGTGCGCACCACGGCCATGGTGTTGTTGGTGATCGGGTGTGCGGCGGCTTTCGGTTGGCTTTTGGCCTACTTGCGTGTGCCGGCTCAATTGGTCGAATTTATGCAAACCGTGTCTGACAATCCCATCGTGATCTTACTATTGATCAACGTTCTATTGCTATTTTTGGGCACGTTCATGGATATGTCGCCCTTGATCGTCATCACCACGCCGATCTTTTTACCCGTGGCCATGGCCTTTGGTGTTGATCCTGTTCACTTTGGTATCGTGATGATTTTGAACCTTGGTATTGGCTTGTGTACGCCGCCTGTTGGGTCTGTGTTGTTCGTTGGTTGTGCCGTTGGCAACATTCCGATCTGGGATGCCGTGCGCACGATTTGGCCATTTTACTTTGCCTCAATCGTAACGCTAATGCTGGTGACTTATATTCCGGCTTTGACGCTGTGGATGCCGTCACTCTTTCACTAACACACTGATATAAAACCTAAAGGAGACCACCTCATGTCCCATGTCCGTACATTCCCCGAAGTCCAAGTTGACGCCCATGTGCGCCGTCAAGTTCTGTCTGAGAATGAAAGCTTGATGGTGGTCTCTTTTGCCTTTGAAAAAGACGGAGAGGGCGCTTTGCATTCTCATCCGCACATCCAATCGACCTATGTGGAAAGTGGTGCCTTTACCTTTTCCATCGATGGGGAAACATTCGATGTCAAAGCCGGAGACAGCTTTGTCATTCCCTCAAATGCAGTGCATGGTTGTGTGTGTCACGAATCTGGCAGACTAGTTGATACATTCACGCCGCGCCGCGATGATTTTTTATAATTGAACGGTCAAGACCCAGAGCCGATCGCCCAACGAACACAGAAAGAACACCATGACCAAACTCAATGTTGAAACCCGCCACGCCGTTCATCCCGACCACGCCAAAGGCATGGACACCCAAGCGCTGCGTGATAATTTTCTGGCTCAAGGTATGTTTGCAGAGGGCGAAATTCGCCTTGTCTACACGCATTACGATCGGTTCACTGTTGGCGGGGCTGTGCCAAACGGCGGCGCTTTGACGCTTGATAAAGTGGATGAAACGCGTACGGCGACATTTTTAGAACGCCGCGAAATGGGCATCGTAAACATCGGTGACACTGGCACCGTCGAGGCCGCCGGTGAAACCTATGAAATGAACAAGGGCGATGTCTTGTACCTTGGTATGGGCTCGGGACCGGTGACGTTTAAAGGGCAGGGGCGGTTCTACATTACGTCGTGCCCAGCACATCACACATATGCCGCGCGCCTGATCACAGTTGAGGATGCCAAAAAGGTCGAAATGGGCGAGGCGGCAACGTCAAACAAACGCACGATCAAGATGTTTATCCACCCGCTTGTTATGGAAAGCTGCCAATTGGTTTTGGGCTATACATCGCTCGAAGAAGGCTCCGTTTGGAACACCATTCCAGCGCACGTGCATGATCGCCGCATGGAAGCCTACCTCTACTGGGGCATGGATGAGGCCTCTCGTGTGTTGCACTTGATGGGCGAGCCGACTGAGACCCGCCATTTGTTTGTGGCCGACGAAGAAGCCATCATTTCCCCAACGTGGTCCATCCACTCAGGCGCGGGCATTGGCAAATACACCTTTATCTGGGCCATGGCGGGCGACAATGTCGACTACACCGACATGGATTTCGTGCAACCTGCTGAATTGCGTTAAGGGGTTAAAATGTCTGATCTTTTCTCTCTCAAAGGCCGCAAAGCGCTTGTCACTGGCGCCAATACTGGCATCGGCCAAGCCATTGCTGTGTCACTTGCGGGGCAGGGCGCGCATGTGATCTGTGCGGGGCGTCGCACCTGTGACGAGACCGTTGCACTCATTGAAAAAAACGGCGGTGCTGCCTCCAGTTTGCTTCTCGATTTTGCCGATCCTATGGCCGCAAAAAATGTGTTCAAAGGCTTGGGTGTGTCCATCCTTGTGAACAATGCAGGCATCATTCGCCGCGAAGATTCAGTCAATTATTCAGAGGAAGACTGGGACGCGGTGATGGATGTCAATCAAAAGGCATTGTTCTTTACCTGTCAGGCCTTTGGCAAAGAATTGATGGCCACAGGCGGCACAGGATCGATCATCAACATCGCGTCTTTGCTGTCCTTCCAAGGCGGCATTCGCGTGCCTGCCTACACAGCGTCCAAACATGCGGTGGCTGGGATCACGAAAATCCTCGCCAACGAATGGGCCGCCCATGGCATCACCGTCAATGCCATCGCGCCGGGCTATATTTCTACCAATAACACGCAAGCCTTGCGGGCGGACCCCGTGCGCAATGACGCTATTTTGGCCCGCATTCCAGCGGGGCGTTGGGGCGATGCCGAAGACATCGGTGGCACGGCTGCTTATCTCGCGTCGAAGGCCGCGAAATACGTCACCGGCGCCGTGTTGAACGTTGATGGCGGTTGGCTGGCGCGCTGAACCAAGGTGCTGCGCGCGGCACCACTTTGCATGCTGATTTTCTAAAATATTGCCATTCTTGGCCAAGGACACAGACACCATGACCCAAACGAGTTCCCTTCCGCGGATCCGCCGCTCAGATGCGACAAAACCGACCGTTGGCATTGTCCACCTTGGCCTTGGCGCCTTTTACCGTGCCCATGCGGCGATCTATGTGGCCGAGGCGATGGAAAAATCTGGTGGCGATTGGGGGATCATCGGCGTCTCGCTCAAATCCTCCGGTCAACGGGACAAGCTTGCGCCGCAAGACTGTGTTTATACAGCCCTTGAGTTGACCCCATCCGGCCCAATTCCGCATCATGTCGAAGTGGTCCAAAACGTCTTGGTCGCGCCCGAAAATCCTGCGGCGGTTTTGGACGCGATGATTGATGAGGCCGTAAAAATTGTCACGCTGACAGTCACTGAAAAAGGCTATTGTCACGAACCGTCGACTGGCAAGCTTTTGCAAAACCATCCGGATATCATCCAAGATCTCGCTGATCCGGCAAACCCTGCGTCTGCACTTGGGTTTTTGGTCCGTGCCTTAGAGGCACGTCGCGCCAGCGGCCTGCGCCCCTTCACGGTGATGACATGTGATAACCTGCCGGACAATGGGCGTGTTTTGCGCGGTGTTGTGCTTGAACTGGCGGGCCTGATGTCCGCGGATTTGGCCGCATGGATCAAGGCCGAAGTCAAGTTTCCGTGCACGATGGTGGACCGCATTGTCCCTGCGACAAAACCCGAAGATATTGATGCTTTGGGGGCGTTGATTGGCACGTTTGATGCCTCACCTGTGATGATGGAACCGTTCCGCCAATGGGTGATTGAGGACAACTTTGTTGACGGTGTGCGCCCTGATTTTGGGGCGGTTGGTGTGCAACTGGTTGAAAACGTGACCGCCTTTGAGGATATGAAATTGCGCTGTTTGAATGGCACGCACTCAAGTCTTGCGTATTTGGGCTATTTGGCGGGCTTGAAAACCATTTCCGATACCGTGGCCGACCCTGCCTATGCTGCTTTTGTGAAAACTCTGTGGTCGACTGAAATTATTCCAGGTCTGTCTCCTCCACAAAATGTCGATCTACAAGCCTACGCGGATGACTTGTTTGCACGCTATGAGAACCCATCGATCCGTCACCTCACATGGCAAATTGCGATGGACGGCAGCCAAAAACTACCGCAGCGCATTTTGACACAGCTCGAAGAGGGCCTCTTAGCCGGGCGTCCTATGAAAGGTCTCATTTTGGCGGTTGCGGCGTGGATGCGTTATGTCGGCGGGGTGGATGACGCTGGTGCGGCGATTGATGTGCGTGATCCGATGGCGGATCATCTCAAAGCGTTGTCTGACGCGGCGGATACACCCGCTGCCAAAGTCCAAGCGTTGCTGTCTGTAACCGAAATATTTCCGGCCACTTTGCACAAAAATGCCGATTTTTTCGCGGGCGTGATCGCGGCTTTTGAGGGGCTTGTCGCCCAAGGGGCACGTAAAATGGTGGAGGCGTATCATGATTGAATCTTGGCGTTGGTACGGCCCACTCGATAAGATCGAGCTGGGTCAAATTGCTCAAACGGGCGCACTTGGCATCGTCAATGCGCTGCACGAAGTCCCCTATGGTGAGGTTTGGACGCGCGCAGCCATTGCCGCCCGTCAATCGATGATTGCACAAGCAGGGCACGGTCAGAAATGGCATGTGGTTGAAAGTTTGCCCATTCATGAGCGTATCAAACGCGGTGAGGGCGATTTGTCGGAATTGTTTGCAAACTACCGTCAATCTATGGCCAATTTGGCGGCCGAAGGGCTGACCACGATTTGCTATAATTTCATGCCGCTGATCGATTGGACGCGCACGCGTTTGGACCAGCCTGTGAAAAATGGTGGCACGTCTTTACGGTTCGAGCAGGTGCAAATCTGCGCACTTGAAATGTTTATGTTGGAACGCGAAGGTGCGGGCCAAGATTTTACCCCAGATATTATAACCAAGGCCAAAGAATGGTTTGATGCCTCGACCGAGGATGATCGTGATGCGCTTGTCGGGGCCATTATGGCAGGGCTTCCTGGGGCTTATGACCGCTATGATGTGGCCTCAATGAAAGAGGCTTTGAAGCTGTATTCGGGCATTGAACGTGATGATATTCGCAACAATTACGCGCATTTTTTGGCCGAAGTTATTCCCGCAGCTCATGATCTAGGTCTGCGCTTTGCTGTGCATCCAGATGACCCGCCCCGTGATATTTTTGGCCTGCCAAGGGTGGTCTCAAATGCCGATGATATTGCATGGATTTTTGATCAACAAAAAACTGTTGAGAATGGCCTGACACTCTGTGCCGGATCTTTGGGGGCGAACCCTGCGAACAACGTGCCTGCGATTGCTCGCGAATTTTCAGAACGCATTCATTTCGCGCATTTGCGCAATGTGACCAAAGATGCGGATGGATCGTTTGAGGAAGCCGCACATCTTGAGGGCGACACCGATATGGTTGAATTGGTGTCTGTTTTGTTGGGCGAAGAAAAAGCTCGCCAAGATGAAGGGCGTGCCGATTGGGAAGTGGTTTGGCGCCCTGATCACGGACATGAAATTTTATCTGACATCGGTTCCGGCACGCATCCGGGGTATCCTTTGGTTGGGCGCCTGCGGGGCTTGGCCGAAATGCGTGGTGTGATCAAAGCCCTATCGCACCCAAATGTTCAGTTTAGCTAGTTGTTGACCGATAGCGTTTGAAAACGGCGGCTTTAGAGATGGATCGGCTGCGTATTCCACGCTGGAATATCTGGAATATATTGTCGAAGATGATCCCAAAGGGGGCATTGACACGCGTGGCGGAAAAATTATCCAATAAGGCAGGATTCTGCCCGCTGTAGGCGCGCGCGACAACCGTTTGGTCACAAAGCCCTATGGCGCATTTTTGTGATAAAAATCCTACGGATAAGCGCGCGCCAGAGATGTTTCTTGTGGCGTGGGGATGCCTATGCCGTCGCACAGCACTTGTAAAACCGACTGTGCTGCGGGGGTCAATGCGCGACCTGCAAGGGTCATTAGGCCATAGTCTTCGACCTCCAATTCGATATCTGTTTTGATGATTTGCACCAATCCTGGTGTGTCAAAGGCGTTGGCGTCCTCACCTTGATAGGAGGTAAAGGTTTGAGCCACTGAGGATGCAATCGGCGCGATGGCGTTGGTTTGCGAAATGGTTGCGAGAACCAGCAAAAAAGACGAGGTGCTGAGCACGCGTTCAGGTGCTCGCAATCCGCCGCGCACTAAGGCTTGGGTCACGGTGTTGCGCAAAATGGCCCCTGTGCTGGGCATGACCCAATCATAGGCCAAGAGATCGGCCATGGGGACGACGACTTTCGGATCAAAGTTTGCGCGCTGCAACACTGGGTGAGCGTGGCGTGCGACGAGGCTTATGGGTTCTTTGCCGACCACGGTCATATGAAACGCAGCAGGGTCTTGCGCGCTCGGCAGGCGTGCCAATGAGAAATCGATCCGCCCGTCTTGCAGCATCGGTCCCAAGGTGTCCGACGTGCCAACTTCGATTTCGATTTGTACATTTGGCAGGGCTATGCGCGCCTGTCGCAGCGCCGGCAGCACGTGTTCTATCGCCGGGCCTGTGACCGACCCGATGGACACTTTGCCCGTCAGGCCTGATTTCAATTCATTGATTTCACGGTCGGCATCTTCGATTTCGCGTAAAATACGTTTGGCGCGCCGCGCAAGGGCCAAACCTTCCGGGCTCAGTTCAATTCCGCGTCCCGCGCGTGTGTATAACGGTGCGCCGATGATGCGTTCTGCCTCTGATGCAAGCCGTGATGCCGCGGGTTGCGCGATGCCCATGATCATTGCGGCCCCTGACAATTGCCCGTCACGTGCTAAGGCATCTGCAAGGCGTAGGTGGCTGATTTTCAATCCTTTTTGTAGTAAACGTTCCATGAACTTGACCGATCATTGTAGCAGGGATTTTGGCTGTGTCAGATGTTGTCTGCGCTTTGGACTTTAGGATGTTATTATTATAACGTAAATGGTATATTTATATCATAAAAGATAATTTGACGGTGATGTTTTAAAGGTTTTCTATAGCGCCGAGGCGTCTCGACGACGCCCGCGTCCTAAGGGACGTATATCGTGATGATACATGCATCGCATCTGGGAGGATGACACATGAAATTGACGAAAACACTCGCTGTTAAAAAACTGGCCCTTGCTGCGGCCGTTTCTAC
The DNA here is from genome assembly GCA_047630475.1 of Celeribacter sp. Lineage (GTDB taxonomy): Bacteria > Pseudomonadota > Alphaproteobacteria > Rhodobacterales > Rhodobacteraceae > Celeribacter. The sequence continues at coordinate 14,591 of JBLHXX010000039.1, forward strand.
ATTGAGCCTGACAGCCGGCCTTACCGGCGCGTTTGCGGACGGTCTTGTGGGCATTTCTATGCCAACAAAGTCTTCGGCACGCTGGATCGCTGATGGCGACAATATGGTCAAAGAACTTGAAAAAGCAGGCTATACAGCTGATTTGCAATATGCAGAAGACGATATTCCAAACCAACTCGCGCAAATCGAGAACATGGTCACCAAGGGTGTGGACGTGCTTGTTGTTGCTGCGATTGACGGCACAACATTGTCCAACGCTTTGGAAAATGCGGCAGCCGCTGGCGTGAAAGTGATCGCATACGATCGCTTGATCAAAGACTCTGGTGATGTCGATTACTACGCGACATTCGACAACTTTAAAGTTGGCGTACAGCAAGCCTCGTCCTTGGTCGCAGGCCTCGGTGATCGCTTTGGTTCCGGCCCTTACAATGTTGAATTGTTCGGTGGTTCCCCAGACGATAACAACGCTTACTTCTTCTACAATGGTGCGATGTCTGTGCTTCAGCCATTGATCGATGCGGGCACTGTTGTTGTTCAATCCGGCCAAATGGGCATGGATAAAGTCGGCACATTGCGTTGGGATGGTGCTGTTGCCCAAGCGCGCATGGATAACGTTCTGTCCGCCAACTACACTGACAAAGACGTTCACGGGGTTCTGTCTCCATACGACGGTCTGTCCATCGGCATCTTGTCATCTCTCAAAGGTGTCGGCTACGGCTCTGGCGATCTGAAAATGCCAATCGTTTCCGGCCAAGACGCTGAAATCCAGTCTGTGAAATCCATCATCGCTGGCGAACAATACTCGACCGTTTTCAAAGACACACGTGAGCTTGCAAAAGTGACTGTGGGCATGGTTGACGCTGTTCTTGGCGGCACAGAGCCAGAAATCAACGACACCACAACATACGACAATGGCGTCAAAGTTGTACCATCCTACCTGCTTGAGCCTGTGTCTGTTGACGCAAGCAACTGGGAAGACATCGTCATTGGTTCCGGGTACTACACACTGGACCAAGTCAAGTAATCACTTGATCTAAAGTCTAAAATCCGCTCGGCACTGTCGTGGTGTCGGGCGGTATTTGTCCAAATGAATTGACTGTGGACAAGAGGGAACAAAGGCGCTGGCTGAGGTCAGTTCCCTTTGAGAGGGCAAGCGATGAGCACACTTTTAGAAATGCGCAGCATCACAAAAGAGTTCCCGGGCGTGAAAGCGTTGGATCAGGTGAACCTTTCGGTGAAAGCGGGTGAAATTCACGCGATTTGCGGCGAAAACGGTGCGGGTAAATCGACGTTGATGAAAGTGCTGTCAGGGGTCTACCCTGTTGGCACCTACGACGGCGAAATCCATTACGAAGGCGCGTTGGCCGCGTTTAAAAATATCCGCGAAAGCGAAGATCGCGGTATCATTATCATTCACCAAGAGCTGGCTTTGGTGCCAGAACTGTCTATTGCTGAAAACATTTTTTTGGGCAATGAGACCGCAAAGGGTGGTGTGATCAATTGGTTTGAGGCCAATCAGCGTACCGAAAAATTACTGGCCAAAGTCGGACTGTCTGAGGCGCCAACAACGCGTATCGACAGTTTGGGTGTTGGCAAACAACAGCTGGTGGAAATCGCCAAAGCGCTGTCCAAAGATGTGAAACTTTTGATTTTGGATGAACCGACAGCGGCGCTGCAAGAGAACGATTCCAAGAAATTGCTCGAACTGATGCTTGAGTTGAAAGCCCAAGGTGTCACCTCGATCATCATCTCGCACAAGTTGAACGAAGTAGGCTATGTCTCTGATACTGTGACAGTTATCCGTGATGGCATGTCTGTATCCACCATCGATGCCACCGATGGTGTGTCCGAGGACGAGATCGTGCGCGACATGGTGGGGCGCGATATGTCGGACCGCTATCCCACACGCGAGGCGCGCGCCGGCGAGATGTTGATGGAAGTGGACGGCTGGAACGTTTGGCATCCTGAGCACGCAGATCGTCAAGTGATCAAAGACATTTCATTCAATGTCCGTGCCGGCGAAGTGGTTGGCATTGCGGGATTGATGGGGTCGGGGCGTACCGAATTGGCCATGTCTATTTTTGGCAAATCTTATGGCCGCAAAATATCTGGCACGGTGAAATTACACGGGACAACAGCGGATGTATCGCGCGTGGATCGTGCCATTGACGCTGGACTGGCCTATGTCACCGAAGATCGCAAATCTTTGGGTCTGATTTTGGATGAAAGCATTCAATTCAACACCACTTTGGCGCATCTTGAGGGGGTATCCAAGGCGGGTGTTTTGAATGCCAATGCCGAAACCGACGTGGCCGAACACTATCGCACGGCTCTCAACACGCGCACGCCAAGTGTGTTCCAAGCTGTGGGCAATCTATCGGGCGGCAATCAACAAAAGGTTGTTTTGGCCAAATGGTTGAACACCAGCCCCGAGGTTTTGATTTTGGATGAACCAACGCGCGGCATTGATGTCGGTGCGAAATATGAAATTTACGCGATCATCAATGATCTTTCGGCACAGGGCAAAGGGGTCGTGATGATCTCGTCTGAAATGCCCGAGCTTTTGGGAATGTGTGATCGCATTTACGTAATGAACGAAGGGTCTTTGGTCGGTGAACTTGCCGCAAAAGACGCCAGCCAAGAGCGCATCATGTCGCTCATCGTCACGGAATAAGGACAGGCCAAATGGACAAGACAACTCCAAGTATTAAAACCCATCTCAAGGCGCATATGCGTGATTTTGGTCTGTTGTTCGCACTGATCGCGATCATGGGTTTCTTTCAGGTGGCCACGGGCGGCATTTTGCTGCGCCCAGTGAACATCACCAACCTTTTGCTGCAAAACAGTTATATCATTATTATGGCGTTGGGGATGCTCATCGTCATCGTCGCGGGGCATATCGATTTGTCTGTTGGCTCTGTGATGGGGTTCATTGGCGCTTTGGCAGCGGTGATGATCGTCAATATGGATATGCCTGTGCCGCTGGTGATCCTGATCTGTTTGATCGCAGGGGGTATTATTGGCGGGGCGCAGGGGTATTTCGTCGCTTTTTGGCGCATCCCCCCATTTATCGTGACGCTGGCGGGCATGTTGGTGTTCCGTGGTCTGTCTTTGTGGTTGCTTGAAGGTCAATCCATCGGCCCGTTCCCCAAAGAATTCCAAGTGTTGTCCACTGGCTTTGTGTCTGACATTTTCCCCGCAGCTTGGGGTGTGGCTTTGGCCGAACTGGTTGGCGCACGTAAATTCAACGTCTTGTGTTTCGCACTTGGTTTGATTGCTGCCACTGCTGTGGTTTTGATGGGGCTCAAAAAGCGTAGCCGTGATGCCGAATACGGTATTGATTCAGAGCCCGCGAGCCTGTTTTGGGCCCGCACTGTGATCGTTGCTGGCGCCTTGGTGTTCTTGATGTTCAAACTGGCGACTTTCCGCGGTGTGCCAAATGTTTTGGTCACCATGGCAATTTTGATTGGTATCTACGCCTTTATCACCGAACGCACAGTCATCGGTCGTCGCGTTTATGCGCTTGGTGGCAATGAAAAAGCGGCGAAATTGTCGGGTATCAAAACCGAACGTCTGAACTTTTTGGCCTTCGTCAACATGGGGGTCTTGGCCGCTTTGGCAGGGCTTATCTTTGCCGCGCGTTTGAACTCTGCCACACCAAAAGCGGGCTTTGCGCTTGAGCTTGATGTGATCGCGGCGGTATTTATTGGCGGCGCGTCTATGTCTGGCGGCTCTGGTAAAATCATCGGCGCTGTGGTCGGCGCGTTTATCATGGGTGTGATGAACAACGGCATGTCAATTTTGGGTATCGGTATTGATTATCAACAGGTTATCAAAGGTCTTGTGCTGCTGGCAGCTGTGTTCTTTGACGTCTACAACAAACAAAAACAGGGGTGAGCGTCATGCTACTATCACAAATTCAAAGTGCTTTTGGCGGGACTACAGTTGTCGTACGTGACGGCTCTGAAGCCTATGCCGTGAAAGATGCTGCCTCTACATATGCGTTGGCGATGGAAGCGGCTGAGGCGGGGAAATCTCTGGCCGAGGTGATCCGGTCGCACGGATTTGGTGAGGCAGTTGATCTGAATGCGGCTTATGCCGAGGGCCGGATGATGGTGCCGATCCACCATGAATCCCCGTCCAGCTGCCATTTGACGGGCACGGGCCTGACACATCTTGGATCCGCCTCCACACGCAATTCCATGCACGCCAAAGCGGATGTGGACGCACCTGTCACAGACTCGATGAAGATGTTCCAAATGGGTCTCGAGACTGGCAAACCCGATGCGGGCACTGTCGGCGCACAGCCTGAATGGTTCTACAAAGGCAATGGCACCCAAGCTGTGGCCGCAGGCGCGCCGCTTGTATCACCAAGCTTTGCCGAAGACGCAGGCGAAGAACCAGAAGTGGCTGGCATCTATGTGATTTCCTCGGATGGCACACCGTTCCGCGTTGGGTTTGCTTTGTCCAATGAGTTCTCGGATCACATCACGGAACGTGGCAATTACCTGTGGTTGGCGCATTCCAAATTGCGCCCTGCCTCTATCGGCCCTGAAATGTTGATCGGTGATTTACCAAATGATGTGCAAGGCACGTCACGCATTTTGCGTGATGGGGCTGTTGTGTGGGAAAAGCCGTTTTTGTCTGGCGAAGACAACATGTCTCACACTTTGGCGAACCTTGAACATCATCATTTCAAATACGACATTTTCCGTCAGCCCGGCGAATTGCATGTGCATTTCTTTGGCACTGCGACCCTGTCGTTTGCTGATGGCATTGCGCCGCAAGACGGCGATGTGTTCGAAATCGAAGCCCCAGGATTTGGTCTGCCATTGCGCAATCCTTTGGTGCAAAAACCGGCTGTGTCAGGCACTGTCACCGTTAAAGCTCTGTAAGGTATCCCATGACATTCACTCCAGCCCCTTGGCCCCGCAAACTTCGGTCGCAATCTTGGTATGGCGGCAATTCACGCGACACCATCTACCATCGTGGCTGGATGAAAAACCAAGGCTATCCGCATGATTTGTTCGATGGTCGCCCGATCATTGGCATTCTTAACACGTGGTCTGAATTGACCCCGTGCAACGGCAGTCACATGAAAGAACTGGCCGAAAAGGTCAAAGCGGGAATCTGGGAAGCGGGCGGTTTTCCTGTCGAAGTGCCTGTGTTTTCCGCCTCAGAAAACACATTTCGCCCCACAGCGATGATGTTTCGCAATCTGGCAGCTCTGTCGATTGAGGAAACCATTCGCGGGCAACCTATTGATGGCGCAGTACTTTTGGTCGGGTGCGATAAAACCACCCCATCTTTGATGATGGCGGCGGCCAGCTGTGATATTCCGTCTATCGTTGTGACGGGCGGGCCGATGCTCAATGGTCAATTCAAAGGTGAACGTGTTGGTTCTGGCACCCATCTTTGGAAATTCTCCGAGGCCGTGAAGGCGGGCGAGATGACCCAAGAGGAATTCTTGGAAGCCGAGCAAGGCATGTCGCGCTCCACCGGCACCTGTAACACCATGGGCACCGCCTCGACGATGGCATCCATGGCCGAAGCTTTGGGCATGGCGCTGTCTGGCAACGCGGCTATTCCCGCCGTGGACTCGCGCCGCCGCGTGATCGCACAACAATCTGGTCGCCGTATCGTGCAAATGGTCAAAGATGACCTGAAGCCTTCGGATATCATGACCAAACAAGCCTTCGAGAATGCTGTGCGCACCAATGGCGCTATCGGCGGATCGACCAATGCCGTTGTGCATTTACTGGCCATGGCAGGGCGTGTCGAAGTTGATTTCACCTTGGATGATTGGGACCGTTGCGGGCGAGATGTCGCCACGATTGTGAACCTGATGCCATCGGGTAAGTATCTGATGGAAGAGTTCTTTTACGCAGGTGGTCTGCCTGTTGTGCTCAAACGTTTGGGCGAGGGCGGCCAGTTGAACAAAGACTGTATCACGGTCTCGGGCGAAACCATTTGGGACGAGGTCAAAGACGTTGAAAATTACAACGAAGACGTGATTTTGCCGCTGGACTTGGCGCTGACCCAACAGGGTGGCATCGCGATTCTGCGTGGCAACTTGGCCCCCAAAGGTGCGGTTCTTAAACCCTCTGCTGCGTCGCCTCATTTGCTCAAACACACAGGGCGCGCTGTGGTCTTTGAAGACATCGACGACTATAAAGCCAAGATCGAAGATCCAAATTTGGACATCGACGAGACCTGCGTCATGGTGATGAAAAACTGTGGTCCCAAGGGCTATCCGGGGATGGCCGAAGTGGGCAACATGGGCTTGCCGCCTAAGGTTTTGAAAAAGGGCATCACCGATATGGTGCGCATTTCTGATGCGCGTATGTCGGGCACAGCCTACGGCACCGTGGTCTTGCACACCTCGCCTGAGGCGGCCGCCGGCGGTCCTTTGGCCGTGGTGCAAAACGGCGATATGATCGAGTTGGATGTGGAAAACCGCGTGTTGCGTGTTGATATTTCTGACGCTGAAATGGCGGCACGTTTGGCAGCATGGAAACCACTCAACGATGCGCCAAAATCTGGCTACGCTTTCTTGCACCACGCCCATGTCGAAGGGGCTGACACAGGCGCGGATCTTGATTTTCTCAAAGGATGTCGCGGCAATGATGTTGGCAAAGACAGCCATTAACTTACACGTCTAAGGACTTATTATGCCACGTAAAATTGCTTTGGTCGGTGTCGGTAAAATTGCCATCGATCAACATATTCCAGCGCTGCATGCGTCATCTGATTGGGAACTGGCCGCAGCCGTGTCACGCAATACTGTTGTTGCTGATGTGCCCAATTACACCGACATGGATGAGATGCTGCAAGCGCATCCTGAGATCGAGGTTGTGTCCCTGTGCATGCCGCCTGTGCCACGGTTTGACTATGCGCGCGCCGCCTTGGCCGCAGGGCGTCACGTGATGTTAGAGAAACCCCCAGGCGCCACATTGTCCGAGGTGCACACCTTGGCCGATTTGGCCGATGATGCGGAATTGTCGCTTTATGCGTCATGGCATTCGCGCGAGGCAGCCTTTGTCAAAACCGCAAAGGCTTGGCTCAAGGGGAAAACCATCGAAAGCTTTACGGTGACATGGCACGAAGATGTGCGCAAATGGCACCCGAACCAAGATTGGGTGTTTGAGGCAGGGGGCATGGGCATTTTCGACCCCGGCATCAACGCTTTGTCGATCGTCACCGAGATTTTACCTGATGCGATCCATCTAAAATCTGCCGTTTTGGATTTTCCTGAAAACCGAGACACACCAATTGCGGCGCGTTTGGATTTTTATCATCCGCACGGCGGCGCTGTGACGGCGGATATGAATTGGGACCACTCAGGCGAAGATATCTGGCAGATCGAAGCCGTGACCGACGCTGGTGTTTTAACGTTGAAAAACGGCGGCGGCATGCTGTTGATTGACGGTGTGATCCAAGAGGGCGGCGCAGATGGGCTGACCGGCGAATACCCAAATCTATACGCAAATATGGCGCGTTTGGTGGCGGATGAGGCCTCAGATGTCGATCTACGGCCGATGTTGCATGTGTCTGATGCGCTGACTTTGGGCAAACGCAACGGTGTCAAACCTTTCGATTGGTAACAAAATTGCGTCTTAAATGAGCAAAGTTTTAAAACGATCAAAAAGGGGGCGTTTCTTTTGACGCCCCCTTGTCTTTTGGCACGCGGTCCTAGATCACTTTTATACCTAAGAATAGAACACTTCTAAAACGCGCACCAAAAGAGACGACACTTATGAAATTTTTTCCGATGTTCCTGCGTATGGCGGACCGCGATGTTATCATCGTCGGTGGCGGCGAAACGGCGGCACAAAAAGCGCGCTTGATGTTGAAATCAGAGGCGCGGATCACTTTTGTCGCGCAGGCATTGGACGATGAATTAAAGACGTTGGTCGCTGAGGGCCGTGCGCAACATGTGTGCGGACCCATCACGCCGGAAACGTTTAAAGGGGCCGCTTTGGTGTTCGTTGGCTCGGGCTGTCCTGGGCTCGATGCGTCGATCCACGCCTTGGTGCGCGACGCGGGCGTTTTGGTCAATGTTGTCGATCAACCCAGCTTGTGCGAAGCCAATACCCCCAGCCTTGTGGATCGCGATCCTTTGGTGGTGGCGATCGGGACAGAAGGGGCCGCGCCGGTGTTGGCGCGCCAGATTAAAACCCATTTGGAACAAGTGCTTGAACCTAAAATTGGTGATATGGTCGCCCTTGCTGGGCGTTTGCGCGGCGCTGCGGCACAGCATGTTCACAAAGACAAACGCCGTGCGTTTTGGCGTTGGGTTTGGGCCGATAAGCCACGTCAATTGCACGCGCGCGGGGCCGAGCGTGAGGCCGCAGAAATGATCAAATCCGCCATCCAAAATGGGGGCGCGCCTGATGATGCAGGGCAGGGGCAAATCACCGTGGTCAGTGTCGGTGCAACCGATCTCGATTTGATGACTTTGCGCGCTGTACAACGTATGCAAGAGGCCGATCTGGTCATTGCATCGGACCCTGATTTTGCCCCGATATTTGAATTGGCGCGCCGTGATGCGGATCGTATCGTGGTGGGCAAAGACCATGGCACATCGGATTGGATGCTGTCGGATCAACGCAAAGCGGTTCTGAGTGAATGTAAAAACGGTGCGCGGGTTGTTTGGCTTGTGCCGATGCGCGATGCTGAACGCGCAGCCCTTGGACTTGATCCGAGCGTTGAGACCATTCCCGCCGTGATGGCATAGGAGACACATATGTCCAATCTTGAAACACGTATCGCCCAAGCCAAAGGCGATGAAATTGCCGATATTGTGCTCAAAGGCGGGCGTATTTTTGATCTCATGACCGGTGCATTGATTGCAGGCGATGTGGCGATTTGCGCGGACCGCATCGTCGGTGTGTTTGACAGCTACACGGGCAAAAAAGAGATCGATGTATCGGGGCAAATTCTTGTGCCCGGATTTATTGATACGCATTTGCACATCGAAAGTTCGCTGGTCACGCCGTTCGAATTTGACCGCTGCGTGACCCCGCGCGGCGTCACCACGGCGATTTGTGACCCCCATGAAATCGCCAATGTGATCGGGCTTGAGGGCATTAAATATTTTCAAGCGGCCTCTGAGCACACGGTGATGGACATTCGTGTTCAGCTTTCAAGTTGCGTGCCATCGACCCATATGGAAACCGCCGGTGCAGACCTTTCGGCCGATGATTTGGCCAAGGTGATGGGGCATCCGTCTGCCATTGGTTTGGCCGAGTTTATGAATTATCCGGGCGTGATCTTT
>JBLHXX010000040.1:0-23660 GCA_047630475.1 Celeribacter sp.
CTTGCTCGTCGTGCACTTCGACCAAAACATCCATGCCCTGCGCAAACGCGGCCTCTTCCAGTTCTCGCGCTTGGGCATCAGACACAGAGGCCATGATGATCAGGATCGCGTCTGCGCCCCACGCGCGGGCTTCAGTCACTTGGTAGGTGTCATACATGAAATCTTTGCGCAACACAGGCAGGCTGACCGCGGCGCGCGCTTGGATCAAAAACTCAGGTGCGCCTTGGAAAGACGGGGTGTCGGTGAGTACAGACAGACAGGTCGCGCCGCCGTCCTCATAAGCTTTGGCCAAAACCGGCGGATTGAAATCTGCGCGGATCAGACCTTTAGACGGGGACGCCTTTTTCACTTCGGCGATCAATCCATAACCCGTTGTGGCAGCCGTTTGCAAAGCGGCGGCAAATCCACGGGGGGCAGATTGCGCAGCGGCCTGTGCCTCAAGATCAGACAGAGACACGGCCTGTTTGGCGGCGGCCACCTCATCGAGTTTATAGGCTTTGATTTTATCGAGCACTGTGGCCATGGCGGTATATCCCGTGTCTGAAGACGTTTGAGTGTCTTGTTAGAGGCTTATGGGCGGACCATCAATGTCTCGAGCCCATGAAAATGCCACGTATTGCCAAAGCGGGGGGGCGTGGTGAGCCGTAGGTCGGGACAACGCGCAAACAACACCTGTAAGGCGATCCGCATCTCTAGGCGCGCAAGCGGGGCCCCAACACAAAAATGAATACCGCCACCAAAGGCCGTGTTTTGTTTCACTTTACGGGTGGGATCAAACCGATGCGGATCATCCCACGCATCATCATCGCGGTTGGCAGCCCCCAGCAAAAGACCGATTTTATCACCGCGTTTGAACTCTTGGCCCAAAAACGTGGTGTCCTCGTTCACCCAACGCTGGAACAGATGCAGGGGGGGATCATAGCGCAAGAGTTCTTCGATTGTGCCATCAATCGCCGTATCATTCAGCATCTCGATAGGGGTGTTGTGGTCCAACAGGGTTTTCACCGCGATGCCGATAGAGTGTACAGTCGCCTCATGTCCTGCGTTGAGCAATAAAATACAGGTGGAAATCAATTCATCGGTTGAAAGTTTCTCGCCGTCTTGTTCGGCTGCAATCAAATGCGAGATCAGATCGTCACGAGGCTCACTGCGGCGTTTGTCTATATAGGCGCGCATAAAATCAGCGAACGCGGTGGCGGCTGTTGCGGCCTGAACTTGGGTGTCGTGACTGCATAGGGGCGTATAGACGGCGACCATGGCGTTGGACCACGCCAGCAATTGATCCCCCATCTCGGTGGGAACCCCCAAAAGCACGGAAATAATGCGAATGGGCAGGGGGGTGGCATAGGCGTTGAGCAAATCAAACCCGTCATCAGTGCTGTCGTCTGGAAAGGCATCAATCAAATCGTGACAGGCCTGCGTGATCTCAGGGGCCAGCTCTTTGATCCTGCGCGATGTGAACGCCCGCAGCACCAATCCACGCAGACGCCTATGACGATCACCTTCCAGTTCCAACATGGAATGATCATCCACATCGTAGAAAGCCCGCAAATGATCGGGAACAGGGGGACGAAACCCGCTCGGGGCCTCACGCCCAAACCGTCTGTCACGCAATCCCATGGTGACACCATCATAGGACGTGATCACGGGGATACCCAAATCTTGCCAATAGGCGATAGGACCAAGCCCGCGCAACCTGTCGTAGACCTCATAGGGGTTTTGCACAAAATCAGGGGCTTTGGGATCTTGGGTGATTGTTTTCATAGCGTGATCCGTATGAGGCTGGGGCAATGGGGGCAACTGTTGGCATAGAAGTACAAACAGCACGTCGAACAGAAATACGAGGCGACCCTGATGCTTGGTGCTTTGCTTTGCAAGCAGGAGTTTCTAAACTGTTATCTTATGAGCAAAACAGACGCCCTCACAAATGATCTCTTGATGACGCAGATTGATGATCTGCCCGCCAAAGCGCGCATGCGACGCTTGAGTGAGGCGTGCGGGCTGTTGCTTGTCGTGGCTGTGATTGGTTTGGGCGTCTATGCCTTGGCCTTTCGCGCCGAATTGGATCAAGCGGCCGCGCGGGCGCGGGCAGATTTGGCCCTGTCCACCGATAGATTGCGCAGTGGCCTTGGGCGGTACCGTGAACTGTCGGTCATTTTGGCCGAACACCCAACCGTGCTGTCCTTGGTGCTGCAAAACGGGGCCTCAAACCATACCATGCGCGAATTGCACAGTTCCGCGGCGCTTTTGTTGCAAAGCATGGCGGATAAAACCGGATCGCACTCTTTGATGTTGGTGTCCAAATCGGGGCAGGTTCTGGCCGCATCGCAAGACACCCAATTGCCCAAAGGTGCGCAGGCGGCGGTGGATCGGGCCATGAACGGTGCGCTGGGCGTGGCGCATTTTGTCGATACATCCGGCGCGCGGCGTTTTACCTATGCGGCCCCTGTGTTCAAACCGGGGGGGGCGGCGTATGGCGCTGTTTTGGTCAGCGTCGATATGGAAGCCATCGAATGGAGCTGGCCTGCTGATCCCTTTGCGGTTTATTTCACCGATGCCGATGATGTGATTTTCGTCTCAAACCGCACAGAATTGATTTTGGCGGGGGGCAGCGCTGGCGCTTTTCCCGTTGCACGCCAGCGATTGATCTCTGGGTATGATGTGTGGTCGATGGTGGCAGGGCCGTATATCCCCGCAAGCGTGCTGCACATCAGCCAACCTTTGCCAGTTGTGGATATGACGGGCGAGCTTTTGTACGATTTGGCCCCTGTGCGCAGCATCGCGGGGCTACAGGCGGGGTTGGCGGCGGCGATTGCCTTTGCCTTTGGCGCATTTTTGGTGCTGGCCACCGAACGCAGGCGCACGCTCTCGTTGGCCAATGCGCGGCTTGAGGCCCGTGTGGCCATGCGCACGGCCGATTTGGAAATTGCCAACACGGATTTGATGCGCGAAGTGGCCGAACGCCATGACGCCGAGGCACGCCTGAAACGCGCCCAAGCGGATTTGGTCCAAGCGGGCAAACTGTCGGCGCTGGGCGAAATGTCGGCGGGCATCTCACACGAACTCAATCAGCCGCTGATGGCAATCCGCAGTTTTTCCGAGAACGCCCAGTTGTTTTTAGAGCGCGGAAATGTGGACAAAGCGGGCGACAATTTGGGGCGCATCGCAGAACTGTCGCGGCGCATGGGGCGGATCATCAAAAACCTGCGGGCCTTTGCGCGTCAAGAAAACGAAGCCGTCTCGGACGTGGATCTGAGCGGCGTTGTGGATGCGGCTTTGGAAATGACCATGGGCAAAATCACCGGCGCTGGGGTCACGGTCAATTGGACGCCGGTGGATTTCGCACAGGTGCGCGGCGGGGATGTGCGGCTGCAACAGGTGGTGATGAACCTCGTGTCCAACGCTGTCGATGCCATGTCTGATTGCGACATCAAACAGATCACCATCACCATTGACGATACAAACCCTGTGCGCCTCAGCATCGCGGACACGGGGCCTGGCATTTCTGATCCTGAAAAAATGTTCGAGCCGTTCTACACCACCAAAGAGGTCGGCGCGGCCCAAGGCATGGGGCTGGGCCTGTCTATTTCTTACGGTCTGATCCAAAGCTTTGGCGGCCATATCCGTGGTGCCAACGGTGCGGATGGCGGCGCAACCTTTGTGATTGAATTGCCACGCGCGCGCCCGCGTTTTGGTCTTGAGGAGACACCATAATGAAACGAACCAACGCGGTTGAACGGGTGCTTTTGGTCGATGATGACGCTAGCGTGCGTGAGGCTTTGGGCCAAACGCTGGAACTTGCGGATCTCGCCCCCACTTTGGCGGGCACTTACATCGAGGCCAAAGATCACATCATTCGCGATTTCGCAGGCGTGGTGGTCACCGATATTCGCATGCCCGGCAAAGACGGTTTTGCTCTGTTGGATTACGCCCAAGGCATCGATCCCGAATTGCCGGTGATTTTGCTGACGGGCGAGGGCGATATCCCAATGGCGGTCAAAGGCATCTCTAGCGGTGCGTTTGATTTCTTGGAAAAACCCTGTTCGCCCAAAGAACTCTTGGCGGTGGTGGAAAAAGCCCTGCGCACGCGGGCTTTGGTGTTGGAAAACCGGCGGCTCAAGCGCCAAGTGGAATCGGGCGATGCCGCCGCGCGATTGCTGCGCGGCACGTCAGATATATCCAAACGCTTGCGCGATGAGGCGCGCGCGGTGGCGCGCTCTGCGGCGGATGTGTTGATCACCGGTGAGCCGGGGGTTGGCACCGCCAAAATGGCCGAAGTGGTGCATTTGCTGTCCGCAGGCTCACTCGCGCCGTTTTTGAAATTCTCAGGGGCGGCCATGACCCCCAGCGGCGTGACAGCAGCCTTTCAAGACGCGACAGGCGGGTCGGTGTTTATCGATGAAGTGGCCGCGATGCCGTCCAACACCCAATTCGCCTTACTGGACCTGTTGGAAACCCATGATCGCCCGCGCCTGATTGCGGGATCCTATGCTGATTTGTCCAATTTGGCCAAACAAGGCGTGTTTTCGGCTGATCTGTTCTACCGGCTTGAAGCGGCTGTGATCCGCATTCCATCGCTGCGGGAACGCCCCGAAGACATCCCGATCCTGTTTCGCCATTACGTCGATATCGCTTGCGAGCAAACCAATCTGCCCGCCCCCGACATCACCCCCGACATCATCGCCAATTTGATGGCCCAAGATTGGCCCGGCAATGCGCGCAGCCTGATGAATGCGGCGATGCGCTTTGCCATGGGGTTGTCTGATGGTGAGGCCCAAGAGGGCGAATTGGGGCTGGCTGAACAAATGGCCCAAGTCGAACGCTCACTGCTGATCGCAGCCCTACAACGCCACAAAGGCAACGCGACCGAGGCCGCACGCGGGTTAAAACTGCCGCGCAAAACGTTCTATGATAAACTGGCCCGTCATGAAATTAAGGCGGAATTGTACCGCAACTAGGTCATAGGGTATTCTTTGATACCTTGTAAGGAGTTGGCGTCACTTGTTTCCTACTCAGGTCTTGAGCACATGCGCTTTGGGCACCAAACGGGAGGAAATATTCATGACCAAACTAACCTGTGCGCTTGCCGCTGGAGCAATCGCCCTTTGCGCAACATCGGCCACCGCTGCCTGTGATCCGGGTGAAATCGTCATCAAATTTAGTCATGTGGTTAACACAGATAAACACCCCAAAGGCATCGCGGCGAACCTGTTGATGGAGCGGGTGAACACTGAGATGAACGGCGTTGCCTGTATGGAAGTTCATGCAAACTCGACGCTTTATAATGATGACCAAGTGCTTGAGGCGATGCTTCAGGGAGATGTGCAGCTTGCAGCGCCATCCTTGTCAAAGTTTGAGGCCTTTACCAAACAATTCCGCATTTTCGATCTGCCTTTCATGTTCAAAAACATGGAGGCTGTGGATGCGTTTCAGGCCTCTGAAACGGGTCAAGACATGAAAAAAGGCATGATGCGCCGAGGTCTTTTGGGGCTTGAATTTTGGCACAATGGTATGAAGCAAATCTCAGCTGACAAACCGCTTGTGTGGCCGCAAGATGTGGCAGGGCTTAAAATGCGGGTTCAACCTGCTGAGGTGATCATCGCCCAGATGGTGGCGCTTGATGCCAGCCCGCAACCTATGACGTTTTCCGAAGTGTATGGCGCTTTGCAAACAGGGGTGGTGGATGGCCAGCAAAACACATGGTCCAACATTTACGGCAAGAAATTCTATGAAGTTCAAGACGGGGCGACCGAAACCAACCATCTGCTTTTGGACTACATGGTTGTGACGTCAGTTGACTGGTGGGAGGGGCTTGACCCCGCCGTGCGCGATCAGTTTGCAGGCATTTTGCATGAGGTGACGATTGCGCGCAATGGCGAGTCTGGGCGGATCAACCAAGAGGCCAAACAAAGCATCATCGATGAAGGCGGTGTGGTGCGTGTGCTGACACCAGAGCAACGCGCGGCTTGGGTTGAGGCGATGAAACCCGTTTGGACTGAGTTCGAGCAAGATGTCGGGGCAGACACTATCGCGGCGGCGCAAGCGATCAATGCGCAACACTAAAGCTTTGCTCACCTAAATCCGGCATCCACGCCCCCACTGACAAGACAGGGGGCGTGGATGGCGTGACGCGTTTCTGGCGACGGTGATTTGAGACGCTACAGATGCGTTTCGGTTGAGCGAAAAACCGCACAGTCGTTACTCGTGGGTGTGCGGTTATTCACACATGGTGCGTTTGTAATATAGATTTTATGCAAATTGAATTGGTGCAACATATTGATATATATTAACTTATAAGTTTTGTTCACAAATTCGTCACTTCCCCTTGTTGGCCATTTCAACTGACTGTTTTGTAGGGGTGAGCCTGCCTTACCCATGTTTCATGGGCAAATTCACCGGCGGGCCACAGATTTTGACATATATGTCTGGGAGGACACCTATGAAATTTCTCGCAACTACAGCTGCGGCTCTTGCGCTTGCCGTCACAGGTACATCTGCAATGGCAGCATGTGACGCAGGCGAAATGGTTATCAAATTCAGCCACGTCACCAACACTGACAAACACCCCAAAGGCATCGCGGCGTCTTTGTTCATGGAGCGTGTGAACGCGGAAATGAACGGCAAGGTTTGTGTTGAAGTTTACCCGAACTCAACATTGTACAACGATGACCAAGTTCTAGAGGCGATGCTGCAAGGCGACGTTCAAATGGCGGCGCCAAGCCTGTCTAAATTCGAAGTGTTCACCAAACAGTTCCGCATCTTTGACTTGCCCTTCATGTTCAAAAACATGGATGCTGTTGAAGAGTTCCAAAGCTCTGCCACAGGCCAAGGCATGAAAGAATCCATGACACGTCGTGGTTTGTTGGGTCTTGGGTTCTGGCACAATGGCTTGAAACAATTCTCTGCAAACGTGCCTTTGATCGATCCAACAGATGCCGCGGGTCTGAAATTCCGCGTTCAGCCGTCTGACGTTTTGGTGGCTCAAATGGAAGCACTTGATGCGTCTCCACAGCCGATGTCATTCTCCGAAGTGTACGGTGCGTTGCAAACGGGCGTTGTCGACGGTCAAGAGAACACTTGGTCCAACATCTACGGCAAAAAGTTCTTTGAAGTTCAAGACGGTACAACTGAAACAAACCACGGTCTTCTGGACTATATGGTTGTGACATCTGTTGACTGGTGGGACGGTTTGGACGCGGACATCCGTGATCAGCTGGCCACAATCATGAACGAAGTGACTGCTGAGCGTAATGCGGCGATTGCGGAAGTTGACAAAGACAACCGCCAAGCTGTGCTTGATGCAGGCGGCGTGATCCGCGAATTGACAGCCGAGCAGCGTCAAGCGTGGGTTGATGTGATGAAACCTGTTTGGGCACAGTTCGAAGGCGACGTTGGCGCAGACAACATCGCAGAAGCTCAAGCGATCAACGCAAAGCACTAAGTTTTTAATCTCGCGTTTGAATGGCCCTGACCACGGTCGGGGCCATTTTTATAAGACACCGTTTCGGCCTCTGCGGTTGTCAAACATAACGCCTCACTCACCACATGTTATCGGTCGGGTGCAAGGTATGAGGCCCATCATTTTCGGGATGTGGGGGACACTGATGTCACATCAAACTGGCGATAAGCCGCAAAGTGCGTTTGGGCGCTTTTTCGACGCGCTTGAAGAAAATATCATTGCAGGTATTTTGGGCGTTATGACCCTGATCACGTTTTTCAACGTGGTTTTGCGTTACGTGTTCAACGAGTCATTGATCTGGGGACTTGAGGTCGTTTTGATCTTGTTCGCTTGGCTCGTGATGCTTGGTATTTCTTATGGCTTTAAAAAGAACACGCATCTCGGCGTGGATGCCGTCACCAATATGTTGCCAGATCGTGGTCGACGTATCATGGCGATTTTGGCAGCGATTGCCTGTTTGATCTATGCCGCTTTGTTGATGAAAGGCGCGTGGGATTATTGGGCGCCATTTGCAGCGTTGCAACCCACAGAAGGCCGCTGGTTCCCAACAGGGTTCACTGAAAACACCCGCGACCGCGCGTTCTACATCACCGACCAAGTGCCGATGTTGGGCATTTTTCGTTGGTTGGAGGACGCGATCAACTACGGCGAAGCCTACGATAAATTGCCGCGTGTTGTGCCCTATACCATCATCCCCTTTGGCTGCGGCCTGATCTTGCTGCGCGTGGTCCAAGCCACAATCCGCATCATCAAAGGCGAGCAATCCAGCTTGATCGTGTCCCACGAGGCAGAAGAAGACGTCGAGCGCGCTGCTGCCGACTTGAATAAGGAATAATCACAATGGATGTCGTCTTTCTCTTTGCGATGGTTTTGGGACTTTTGCTGATCGGTGCGCCGATTGCTGTGTCTCTTGGCCTGTCGTCCATGATCTTTTTGCTCATGTTTTCAGATACCTCTCTCGCATCTGTGGCGCAGTCTTTGTACCAAGCCATGGCGGGGCACTACACGTTACTTGCGATCCCGTTCTTTATTTTGGCCTCTAGTTTCATGTCCACCGGCGGCGTGGCGACGCGCATCGTGCGTTTTTCCATCGCCTGTGTCGGCCACATGCATGGCGGTTTGGCCATCGCGGGGGTATTTGCCTGTATGATTTTCGCGGCTCTGTCGGGGTCATCCCCTGCGACCGTTGTGGCCATCGGCACAATCGTCATCGCGGCGATGAAAAAAGTGGGCTACACCAAAGACTTCGCCGCTGGTGTGATCTGTAACGCGGGCACGCTTGGCATCTTGATCCCGCCGTCCATCGTGATGGTGGTCTACGCCTCTGCCACGGATGTCTCTGTGGGGCGGATGTTCTTGGCGGGCGTGATCCCGGGGTTGCTGGCTGGCACCATGTTGATGCTGGCCATCTACGTCATCGCACGGGTGAAAAAATTGCCAAAAGGCGAATGGGCGGGCTGGGGTGAGATCTACACCTCGTTCAAAGATGCGTTCTGGGGCTTGATGTTGATCGTCATCATCATGGTCGGTATCTACGGTGTTCCAGGGCTGACGGGCGCGATTTTCACCCCCACCGAAGCGGCGGCTGTGGCCTCTGTCTATGCCTTCTTTGTGGCGTCGTTTGTCTACCGCGATATGGGCCCACTCAAAGGCTCGAACGAGACCATTTCTTTACTGAAAAAGCCGCAAGCCATCGTGACGGCGTTCTTCCACAAAGACACACGTAATACGTTGTTTGACGCTGGTAAACTGACCATCATGTTGATGTTCATCATCGCCAATGCTTTGATCCTAAAGCATGTTTTGACAGACGAACAAATCCCGCAGAAAATCGCAGAAGCGATGCTGTCCGCTGGCTTTGGCAAAATCATGTTCCTTGTTATGGTCAATGTGATCTTGCTCATCGGGGGACAATTCATGGAGCCCTCTGGCCTGATCGTCATCGTTGCACCACTGGTGTTTCCGATTGCGATTGAGCTGGGCGTGGACCCGATCCATCTCGGCATCATCATGGTCGTCAACATGGAAATCGGCATGATTACACCGCCCGTGGGGCTCAATCTGTTCGTGACCTCTGGGGTCGCAGGCATGCCCATGATGGCCGTCGTGCGCGCCGCCCTGCCGTTCCTCGCGATCTTGTTCGTGTTCTTGATCATGGTGACCTACATCCCCATCATCTCGACCTTCCTGCCGAACTCTCTGATGGGCCCCGAGATCATAACCAACTGACGCGGTCAGCGCGATCTGACGATAGCGGCATTGTGAAACTGAAAAGGGGCCTCCGGTTGGGGCCCCTTTTTTAATGCAAATGTTATGGTATTTACAGTGCGTCTAGGATGCAGATGTCAGCGCCGCCAAGGCGTCAAGTTTGGCCAATGCAGCACCAGAATCGATGCTCATGGCAGCCAGTTCAACACCCGCTTTCAGATCGCTGACTTTATCGGCAATCACCAAGGCCGCAGCCGTGTTCAATAGCACGGCGTCACGGTAGGCACCCGTCTCGGTTCCAGCCAACACAGCCCGCATCCGCGCGCCGTTGGACTCTGGCGTGCCGCCTTCGATGTCTTTGAAATCATACACCGGCAGGCCCGCGTCCTCGGGGTGGATCGTGCCCATGCTGACCGCGCCGTCCTCAAGTTTGGCCACAGAGGTCTCGCCCGTGATTGTCACCTCATCCGTGCCGTCCGCGCCATGTACAAGCCATGCTTTTTCCGACCCAAGCGCGCCGAGGACTTCGGCCATGGGTTTGATCAGATCAGGGGAAAACGCGCCTGTCAGTTGGCGTTTGACGCCAGCCGGATTGGTCAGCGGCCCAAGGATATTAAACACAGTCCGCGTGCCCAAATCGATGCGCACAGGCATGACGTGTTTCATCGCAGGGTGATGCATTGGCGCCATCATGAACCCGATACCGATGTCTTTAAGCGCTTGTTCTACAATGTCTTTGCCAACCATGACATTGATGCCATTGACGCCCAAACTGTCAGCAGCCCCAGAATTGGACGACAGCTTGCGGTTGCCGTGTTTGGCCACGGGGACGCCTGCACCCGCCGTGCAAAACGCCGTTGCGGTGGAAATCTGCAAGGTGGATTTGCCTGTACCGCCCGTGCCCACGATGTCCATCGCGCCCGCAGGGGCGTTTACGGCGATGCAATGCGCGCGCATTGTGGCAGCAGCGGCGGCGATTTCATCAACCGTTTCGCCGCGCGTGCGCAGGGCCATCAAAAACCCTGCCATTTGCGCAGGCGAGGCCTCATTGCGAAACAGAATGCCAAAGGCCGCTTCGGCCTCGGCGCGTGTCAAAGCACGATCCGCAGCTGCGCCAATAAAGGGCTTCATCGCGTCTGCGTTATGTGTGTCGCTCATGCGGGCACCTTATGGGCTGCGACCTCTGTGGTGTTGGCGAATTGGTTCAAAAACGTGCGCAGCATGTCGTGTCCATATTCGGATCGAATGCTTTCAGGGTGAAATTGCACCCCCTCGATGGGCAGTGTTTTGTGACGCAAGCCCATGATGGTGCCGTCTTCCAATTCTGCGGTGATTTCCAAGCAATCGGGCAGGGTGGCGCGGTCCACGACCAGCGAATGATAGCGCGTGCCAGCAAGCGGCGATGGCAGTCCTGCAAACACACCTTTGCCCTCATGCAAAATTGTGCCCATTTTGCCGTGGACGATCTCGTGACACCGCACGACCTTGCCCCCAAAAGCCTGTCCAATGGATTGGTGCCCAAGGCAAACGCCAAACAGCGGAATCTCGTGTTTGGCGGCAGCATGGACCAAATCGACACAAATGCCAGCTTCATGTGGCGTTTTAGGACCGGGCGACAGCAATATCCCGCTGGGTTTCAACGCCAAGGCTTGCTCGACCGTCAAATCGTCGTTGCGCACCACTTTGGCCTCAACGCCGAGTTCGCCAATATAGTGAACAAGGTTGTAGGTGAAACTGTCGTAGTTATCGATCAAGAGCAGCATGTGAGGTCTTTCCAAAACGGTTTTTATCGGGGGCGCGGGGCTCAGTTTGGCAAAACCTGTGGCCAAATCGCGTCCATCGTGACACGCATGCGTCAAAAGGGGATGAACCCAGCCGATGCACGCGCTATACATGTCCACGAAGGCAGGCAAAGGGTCAAGGGTGCGCTCCTGATTTTCGCTATGTTTGAAAGATTTTGACGCTTCAAACAGGCCAAAACACAATGCAACAGGCCAATGAAAATTGGCAAAAGCGACATTAAGCAGAGGGCGGCGACGTATGGGACGCGGAATTTTGGCAGGTTTGGTGTGGGGCACGGTTGTGGGGTTTGGAATCGTGACCGTTGCCAATCAAGTTGTCGACAAAGTGTATGTGTCGCCTGTGTCTTTGTCACCTGAGCCTGCAAATGATGCTGCGATGCCACAAGATCGGGGAGGGGACGTGGCGGATGCGCCTGAGGTGGCCGATGTTTCAGACACAGCTGAAATGTCAGATGCTCCTGCGCCGCAAGCCCTACCTCAAACTCTAGAGGCCCAAGATCCAGAAACTCAAGACCCACGCCCCCAAGAGCCACAGGTGAGCAACGCCCAGCCCGTGCAGCCCGATACGCGCGCCCAAACAGATGCAGCACCCGCTGTCGAGGCGTTTGAGGATACAAACGCAGCGGATCGCACTGCGGCACAGCCCGGTGAAACCTCGCCTGAGGCCCAGTCTTATACGCCACCAAATGCAACTGACATCGCGGCCCCGCAACCCATCGTTGAGGCGCCTGATAAATTGACGGCCCCCAACGTCCAAACGACAGACACTCCCGATGTTGCAGGCGACAGCCCTGTTTTGAACAGCCCGCAGTCGGTTGAATTGATCCAACCCGATACCGATGCAGTCCCCACGCAAATCGAAACCACATTGCCAGGGCAAAAGCCCGCACCACTTGGCACTGCCGTAACGCCAAACGCGACGCCGCCTGCTGACAGTGCAGATGAACCAACGGTGGTTATGCCAGAAACAGCGTCTGAGCCTGTGCCCGCACAGATACCTGAAATGCAGCCCACGCCGAAAATTGCACCGCAAGGTCAAAAAGCCATTGGCAACAAAGTCGGCAGTTTCACAGATCGCAAAGACACGATGAAATCCACGCGATTGCCATCCATGTCCAAGAGCGCAATGGAAGACGCCGCTCCTGTGATTTCCGCCACTGATTTGCCCGCCATCATGGCCTTTTCGGCAGATTATACAAAGACAGGCACAGCGCCTGAAATGTCGGTGATTTTGGTCGATATCGGCGATTTGGACCCGAACTCACCACAATTGGCGAACTTGCCGTTTCCTGTCACATTCGCGGTCGATGCGTTGGCCCCGGGGGCCTCGGAGCGTGCGCAAATGTACCGAACAGCGGGGCTCGAAGTTTTGGCGTTGATCGGCCTGCCCGAGGGAGCCACGGCCCAAGACGTAGCTGTGACCATCAACCAAGCCCGCGATTTGGTGCCGGTGTCCATCGGCTTTTTGGATGTGCCCTCTGCGTCGTTCCAAGCCTCCCGTGATGTTGCCGCGCAAGTGGTTGCCTCTGCGGGCTCAAGCGGACATGGCATCGTGTCATTCTCGCGTGGCCTCAACGCGTTGATGCAAGAATCTACACGCGCCAAGCAACCTGCCGCTTTGGTGTTCCGCGACTTTGACGGGCGCGATCAAAATATTTCCGCCATCAAGCGGTTTTTAGATCAAGCGGCGTTTCGTGCCGGCATCGACGAAGACATCGTTTTGGTCGGGCGCGCCAAAGAAGACACCGTTGCCGCCTTGGTCGAATGGTCCTTGGGCAACCGCGCGGCCACTGTCGAATTGGTGCCTGTGTCGTTCCTTTTGACGGGGGGCGGCACGCCTCAGAAATAAGAGGGCAGTCCGTGGCGCACTTTATATGAATGCGTAAACTTGAATGCTTGACAGAGCGGTCCCGTATCGCGTGAACTCACAGGGCCAGAGGTGCGTTTTTATGACGAACCGTGCTGGCGAAAGTGAGGTCACATGAGCCATTTAGAGACAGATTTAGCCGCAGCCCCCATGCCTGAGGTCGCGCAGCTGTCCTTTGGCGATCTGGCGTTTGCTTTGAGAGCCGGCTTGGCCGATTTTCGCAAAGCCCCACAGTTTGGACTGTTCTTTTCCACGGTCTATGTGCTGGGCGGGATCATCCTTGTGTGGCTGGGCGCGGGCACTGTCGAATGGACCTTTGCGATGACGTTGGGCTTTCCGCTGATCGCGCCTTTTGCCGCTGTTGGCCTGTACGAAGTGTCGCGGCGCTTAGAGCGTGGCGGGGCGATGGATTGGTATAAAATCCTTAGCGTGGTGAAATCCGAAAAAGACCGACAAGTGCCGTGGATGGGCGCGATCATTTTAATCTATTTCCTGTTTTGGTCTTTCTTGGCCCATATGATTTTTGCGCTGTTCATGGGCTTATCTGTGATGCGCAATGTGTCCACAAGCTATGAGGTGTTCTTGACCCCCAATGGTCTGACGATGATCGGGGTTGAGCTTGGCGTGGGGGCTATTTTGGCGTTCATGCTGTTTTCGATCACCGTCACCAGCCTGCCGCATCTACTTGAAAAAGAAGTCGATTTCGTCACCGCGATGCTGTTGTCATTGCAAGTGGTGAAAGAGAATTTTTTGGTGATGCTGGTCTGGGCTATGTTGGTCGCAGGCCTGACATTTATCGCCATGCTGCCGCTGTTTTTAGGCCTCTTGGTGGTGATGCCCGTGCTGGGCCATGCGACATGGCATTTGTATAAACGGGCTTTGGTTTAGGGGGGCGTGTGCTCTTGCAGTGAATAACCCCTATATTTGTCGTAAACCGTTTTTTGGATGCGAAGTTTTAAACAGGTGTTAGATGTCGTGGGTCTTGAGGGATTTTACATTTTGTAGTTGAAACAAATTGGATGGGCGGAGCACGTGTTCAGTGCAGTCGTCCAAGATAAATGGATTTTTGATGCTTGGTTTGGTTTCGCTGCAGCTTTCGGCTTCGTCTTTTCGTCGTGGATATCTCTACCCACTTTTGCTGATACTTGTACTTGATATTCTTGTGTATTTTTTCGCACCTCGGCCTTTAATGCACTGGGGATTTAAGATTGTTTTTGTGGTGTGTTTTGCACTGGCGCTTCATGCAAAACGCAGTTTTCCGCTCCCTAATCTGCAAGTTGCCACCCCTGACCGGTACTACGAAATCACAGGTCGAACTTTCATCATTTTAACAGTAGGCGCGGCTTTCTTTTTCCCTGGGACTGAATGGGCATTTGACTTTGCGTCTGATGCGCCATCTTGGAAGGGGGTATTGTTTTGCGCATGGATGCTCCACACGTTTTCTATACTTTGGACGTATGACACACTCGACCTAAAATTTTTCATCCCTCCCTCACAATTTTTCAAAAAAGAGTTAAAATAATGGCAGATAGTACACATCCTGATGTAGGCACATTCCCGACAGCTTTGGCTGAATCCTTAGCGTTTTTCCAAGGCGTGGCCAGCAAATCTGCCCTAGCGAGCTTATCCCTACCTCCGCCCACGCCCTGTCAGCATCAAGGCCAATCCTGCGGCCACGATGACCGCACCGCCCAGTAGCTCCATCGCGTCGGGGCGCTCGTGAAACACCAAGGCGGCTAGGATCATCGCGAACAAAAGGCGTGAGTATCTGAAGGGCGTGACCATGGACACTTCGCCGGTGCGCATGGCGAATGTCAGCGATGTATAGGCCGCGACACCGACGACGATGGCAGCGATAAGCATCAGTGCCTCAAACCCCGTGGGCACAACCATGTCGCCACGCCACGCCAGTAAAATCACGCCAGAGACGATCAACATGGCAAAACCGTAGACGCCAAGCTGCGCGTAGGACAAACCCTTGGGGGCGGCCCGTGTGGCCAGATCGCGGCCCGCAAAACCGATCATCCCAAGCACGGCCAAAATCGATAAAGGCGTGAAGCCGTCAAGACCGGGACGCAGCACCAAAAGCACGCCAACAAAGCCCAAAGCGATCAAGGCCCAGCGGAGCTTGGCGATCTTTTCGCGAAAAATCACGGCACTGGCCGCGGCCACCAACAAAGGCGTGGCCTGTAAAATAGCCGAGGTGGTCGACAAGGCTGTGAGCGCCAGAGAGAGCGTGAAAAACAAACGCCCAAGGACTTCAAAGGCAGAGCGGATCAACAGGGCAGGGTGTTTGAGATCAGCATTGAAAATGCGTTCCCCGCGCTGCCATGTGAGCAAAGTGAAAATCAAAGTGCCGCCGAGGCCAAAAAGGATCAAAATTTCCGACACTGGCAGATGCGATGACACCTGTTTCAAAAGCGTGTCTTCCACGGCAAACAAAGCCATGGCCACGACCATAAACAAAGCGCCTTTGACGTTGCCTGCGGCACCGCTTTTATCCGTTGTGTTGGGCATATCACGCGTCCTTTGAACCGGCGTCACCCTGTCTTGGATAGGGGGCACGTGCAAGCATCTATCGTTGCAAATCCCCTCTGCGGGTTTGAGCGCGCGATGCCATAAAAAAGCGGCCCATGACAGATGCCAGGGCCGCGTTTGTTTTCAAAACTCAGACGCGCTTATTTGGCGGCTGGGTCTTTCGCTGGGGTTGATGTCGCAACACCCGGCGCTTTGTTTTGGGAATTGGTTGTCAAAGGATCGTCAGCGCGCTGAACGGAGCCTTCAAAATGCGCACCGCTCTCGATGGCGATGGTTTTGTGAATGATGTCACCTTCGACTTTTGCAGCCGATGTCAGACGCACTTTCAAACCGCGTACACGACCAATGATGCGGCCATTGATCACAACGTCATCCGCCATCACTTCACCGCGCACAGTGGCGGTTTCGCCAATGGTCAACAGGTGCGCACGAATGTCGCCCTCAACAGTGCCTTCGATTTGGATATCGCCGGTTGTTTTGAGGTTGCCCACAATCGTCAAATCGCTGGACAGCACGGAGGCTGGCGGTTTGGCTTTTGGCGCTGTTGGTGTGAATTCAGGCGCCTTTTTAGGGGCAGCTGACTTTGGCGCCGTAGCGGCATCAGTTGGTGTCACGTCATCGGTTCCTTTAGACGGGCCCGGCTCATTTATTCTGCTTTTAGAAAACATCGTTGGCAGCCTTAATATAGGTCATCGGGTTAACGGCCTTTCCACCTACGCGTACTTCGTAGTGGAGGTGAGTACCAGTGGAGCGGCCAGAATTCCCCATAGCACCGATTTGCTGACCACGCGAGACCCTTTGTCCAACTTTGACCATAAGTTGGGATTGGTGTGCGTAACGTGTCTCAATTCCGAACTCGTGCTGGATCTTGACCAGACGGCCATATCCGTTTGACCAGCCCGCAAATGTGACAACGCCGTCAGCGGTAGAATAAATAGGTGTGCCGTAGGCCGCCGCGAAGTCAGTGCCTTCGTGCATGCGTCCCCAGCGCGGGCCAAAGCCCGATGTGTAGCGGAATGAATTTTTGAGTGGCAAAGCGAACGGCGCTTTTTGTGCGGCGATGCGGTACAGGTTCAAACGATCCATTTTCTCGATAATGCCATTGGCGCGCAGACTGTCGGGGTCTGGCATGCCGCCTTTGGTGGAAAACGTGATAGGGGTCATTGGACCACCTGTGCCGGACAATCCTGAGCGCACTGTTTTCAACAGGCTTTTCGTCGATAGGCCCGCAGCTGTGAACATTTTGTCGAGCGGTTCAACGGAAACGACAACGGCATCTTCAAGTTGGGAAAAAATCCGGTCGTTCTTTTCTTCCATCAAGCGCAGATCGTCTTGCAACGTGTCGGCCACTTGTTCGGCTTGGTTGGCCAGCAACACCATGGTGTCGCGTTCAAGCGCTGTATTGTTTAATGCGGCAGACAACACATCTACCGTTTTACCGATTTCTTGCGGGTTTACACCCTGCGTGCCTGTGTTTGTGCCATCAATTTTGGCTTGCAACACATCCGCTGTGTCACGCGCGGCGTCACGGTCTTTCATGGTGCGGCGCAGCGTGGATTGAACCACGGTGATGCCTTTGCCAAGTTCGCGCACACGCTCCTCAGATGACAGCAATTCAGATTGCATGGTGGAAATTTGGGTCAGCGCCGTGTTGAAACGGGCTTGCGCGGCCGAGGCTTCGGCGGCACGCATATCACGCTCAGAGGCCAACTCATTGACGCGACTTTCAAACAGCGCCAAGTCGCGGGACGCTTGATCGCGCACATTGCCTGATCCAATGCTGTCCATCAAAATAATCGCCGAGGCGATGATCAGCCAACCGCCCAATAGGGACGTCCCTGCAAATCCAACAAGCTGTGTGAGAGGGGACAAGCGAATATAACGTGTGTCGCGATCTGAACGCAGGAAAACCCGTTGCTCAGGAAAACTGTGCTCAAGCATCGCATTGAGCTTTTGTGTAGGCTTATGTGTCAAAAACCGTCCTCGCATCCCGTTAGATCCGCTTTTTTACGTGCCAGTTAAGGTTTTGGTCACAGCGGTTGCCACGTTGTTACAAAACGATTCCCCTAGGGGCAATCCTTTTGCCCACATTGATGAGCTTTCAGAGCGAAATACCTGTTTGTTGGCGGTTTTTTGCCTAAGTGCCCCTAGGGAAGAGTGCACTTGGCCGCCGATGGCGAAATCTGTACTGCTGGCTTGGCGCAGACTTGGGGTAACGGGCAAATGCGCCGCAAGATATGGTATTCCATACCTGCGACGTGATCTTAGCGTTTTGCGATTTCGTCAGCGAGGGGCCAATAGAAATCAGGGGGAATCCCTGCTTCTGCCCGCTTTTCATCATTAAAGGGCGGTTTGAGGCCCCCATGAAAATACTGGCCGACCAGCGCGTGAAACACAGGTTTTGGGTCCAAATTCTCGCGCCCACACAGGAAATGGAACCATTTTGAGCCATAAGACACATGGCCCACTTCCTCAGCGTAAATCACATCTAAGGCGGCCACGGTGTCTTTGTCTTTGGCCTGCTGAAACAGTTTGATCATGCCCGGTGTCACATCCAAACCGCGCGCTTCCAACACCATCGGCACCACAGCGAGACGTCCCATCAAATCATCGACGGTTTCCTCGGCAGCTTGCCACATGCCAGCATGCGCGGGCAGGGCGCCGTAATGGCTTCCAAAGGCCTCAAGCCGATCACACATCAGATTGAAATGTTTCGATTCCTCATCTGCGGCGCGCACCCAGTCATCGAAAAACCCTATTGGAAAGGGCACATGGGAAAATCGCGCGATCAAATCCCAATGCAAATCCACCGCGTTCAGTTCGATATGAGCAATGGCGTGCAAAATCGCGAT
Source organism: Celeribacter sp. (assembly GCA_047630475.1). Classification (GTDB taxonomy): domain Bacteria; phylum Pseudomonadota; class Alphaproteobacteria; order Rhodobacterales; family Rhodobacteraceae; genus Celeribacter. The sequence goes on from JBLHXX010000040.1 coordinate 18,727, forward strand.
GCGTCCCTCGGGCGTGCCGGGTTTGCGTTTTGGGACATCTCTGGGCGATAAGAGTTCGGGTTTCTCGGGGCGCGCGGGGTATAATGGCGGTGTCGCCGTGCCGATCTCAATCGGTGTGGCGCCGTCTGCGCGACTGGCACGCCACAGTGCCGCGTATCTGTGTGACAGCGCTGTTTTCTCACGCCCGTCAGCGGTGCGTAAAACCGCATCTGCCATCTCGGCTAAGGTCATTTTTGTGCTCATGCTGTCGCGGCCTCCAAAACCGCAGCGGCATGGCCTTTGACTTTCACCTTGGGAAAGACATGTGTGATTTTTCCAACCTCATCAATGATATAGGTGGTGCGTACAATGCCCATATAGGTCTTGCCGTAATTGGATTTTTCCTGCCACACGCCGTAGTCTTCGCACATGGTGCCAGCCTCATCAGACAGCAATGGAATGCCTAAATCATGTTTTTTGCAAAAATTATCATGCTTTTTGACGCTGTCTTTGGACACGCCCAACACGATCGTGTTTGCGGCCTCAAAGTCTGATTTCAGTGCGGTGAAATCCAGTGCTTCTGTGGTGCAGCCGGGCGTGTTGTCTTTGGGGTAGAAATACAAAACCACCCTGCGCCCGCGCAGATCGGCCAGCGACACATCGGTGCCGCCATCGCGCGGCAGGGTGAAATCAGGGGCGAGGGTTCCAATATCTAACATCATGGGTCCTTGTCATATTTTGGGGGGCGATTGCTGGGCTGCCCTTTTGTACTCTTGTGTCTGAAAATGGCCGCTTTGACCATTGCAACTTGTTACAGCGTTTCGCGTTAACCTTAAGTCACAAATTTAGCGTGAAACGCCGACATCCAAATGGTGTTGCGCGCGTTTCGAAATCATGGTGTGTCTCACCTCAATGTCGAAACGCTTTAGGGTTCAGTTTTAAGCTGGAATACGCCAAGATCAACCAACAACCAGCCACATCATGTGATGCGGTTTCATTTGAGAGTTCCAAACACGCCATGAGCGACACGCCTGACCTCAATCCATCCGAAAAAGACAGCGCAGATGCGTTGGCTGCGGTTGGTGATGTGGCGCAGGCAGAGGCGCATGTGGCCCCAAAAACGCCAGACGTGCCCCCCAAATCAGACGCGTCCAAAGATACGGGTTTGCCTGATGATGACGTGGCTGATGACGAGGCTGAGGTTGAACGTAAAGTGAGCAAAATGTGGGCTGTGCGCCCACAGAAAAAACGTCACCATGTGCATCATTTCGGCCTTTGGTTTTTATCCATGCTGCTGTTTTTGGCCTTGTTGGCGGGGATCGCAGCCCTCGCGTTGACGGGCCAAGATGTGGTTTTGCCAACCACCTTGACCAAACATATCGAACGCCAAATGAACCGCGATTTGGGCGATACTAAAATTTCAGTCGGGCAGATTGTCGTCACGGTCGATAAACATTTTATTCCACGGGTGCGCGCTCGAAATGTTGGGATTATTGACCCAACGGGGTCTGAAATTGTCCGTTTGAACGCATTGCACGCACGGTTTTCAATCGAACAGATTAAAAGCGGCCAGCTGACTCCGCAAACCTTGCGTTTGACGGGGGCCCAGATTGTTGTCCGGCGGGGCGTCGATGGTCAGTTTGCGCTTGATTTTGGTGGGGCCAGCGGCACGGTTGGATCGGCTGAAGAGGTGCTCAAAGCGATTGACACAGCCTTTTCATCCAAGCCCTTCAGCGATGTGAAAACGGTCGAGGCGCGCGGTTTAACGATATCGCTAGAAGACGCACGATCAAACCGAATTTGGCAGGCCACCGATGCCTCGTTGATATTGAAAAATACCGATGAAGACATTGATATTTCAATGAACTTTGATGTTTTTAATGGGACAGAAAACCTCGCTTCGACGCAAATGAGCTTTGTGACGCACAAAGGGTCATTGGCCACAACCGTGGCTTTGACTGTCAAAAATGCACCGGCCTTGGACGTGGCACAGCAATCGCCGGCTTTGTCTTTTCTGTCGGTGTTGGATGCCCCCATTTCGGCGGCCATGCGCGCACAGATTAACAATAAAGGTCAGCTGACAACCTATTCAGGCACCTTGGAAATTGGTGCGGGGCAACTGGTGGCTGGGGGCGGCGCCGCACCGTTAAATTTCGCCGGTGCAAAGGGGTATTTTGACTATAATCCGACCACCGCACGCCTTTCATTCGCCGAACTGTCCATGCGTTCACAAGCATTCGAAATTGCGGGCAATGGGCATATGCTTTTACGTGATTTTGATGGAAATTTCCCCACGTCCTTCATCGGTCAGTTTAATATTGACCGGCTCACCGCAGACCCGCGTGACGTCTTTGCGCAGCCCTTGGCATTCGACGCTGGTTTGGTTGATTTGCAACTGACGCTTGCGCCATTTTCTGTTCAGTTGGGACAATTGGCGCTGCGACGTGATGATATTTGGATGCGTGCCAGTGGGGCGGCGCGGGCCACAGATCAAGGGTGGACCCTGTCTGTTGATGCCAAGGCCGACGCCATGACCGCCGCGGAATTGCTGTCGTTTTGGCCAGATGCCGTTGTGCCGAAAACCCGCGATTGGATGGTCAAAAATATCCAATCTGCCACATACAGTGATTTGGCTTTGTCACTGAGATTGGCCCCCGGCGCCACGGTGCCGCAAACCCATTTGGGATGGTCATTTGAAGACGCCGATGTGCAGTTTATGAAAGCTTTGCCGCCGGTAATAGACGCCGCAGGCTATGGGACCATTTCAGGCAATGCCTTGACCGTGGTTGTGCAAGAGGGGGCAATTTTTGCCCCCTCCGGTGGCGATATTGATGTCGCGGGCACCGTTTTGCGCATTCCGCAATTGGACGTCAAACCCGCCACCTTGGATGTGCACATCAACACATCTTCACAGGTCGAGGCCGCCGTGGCCTTGATGGCGCTCAAACCCTTTGATGCGCTTAAAGGGGCGACGTTCGGTGCGGATGTGGCCCAAGGGCAGGCGGATTTGGCGGGGCAATTGTCTGTGCCGTTGATCAAAGGCATCCAAATGGAGGATGTCGATTTCAACATCACCGGTGATATCACTGACGCGTCCTCGTCCCAATTGATGGCGGGCAAAGTGCTAACATCCCCGCGTATGGCGCTGGCATTGACGCCATCGGGGCTTAGTTTGTCTGGCCCTGTTGAGGTGTCTGGTGCGCGTGCCGCGGCCACTTGGCGCAAAAATTTTGGTGTGGAAAATCGTGGAAAATCAGATATCTCTGGCTCTGTAACGATCAATCAGGCTTTGTTGAATGCCTTTGATATTGCCCTGCCTGCCAAAACCATATCCGGCAGCGCCCAAGGGGACCTAAAGGTCGCGTTGCGCAAAGGCAAAGCGCCTGCGTTTTCCATCACATCACGTATGGAGGGGCTCGGTCTTTCTGTCCCTGCGATTGGATTTTCAAAAGCAAAATCCCGCAGCGGCACGTTCAAAGTGACGGGCACAGCGGGCGACCGGCCCACGGTCACGTCCTTGTCGGTTGAAGCACCGGGGTTGACGGCAACGGGGGGCTCTTTGTCTTTGACACCCGCTGGCGCGCTTGATCGGTTGCAATTTGAGACGGTGAAAGTGGGCGCGTGGCTGGACAGTTCCGCGACCTTGATCGGGCGTGGTGCGGGTCGACCAGTTGGGGTGAAACTTGGCGGTGGTACGCTTGATTTGTCTCGGTCGCCTTTTGGCGCAGGTGGCGGCAGTTCGGGCAAATCTGGCCCGATTGAGATGGTTCTGGATCGCCTCAAAGTCACAGATACCCTGTCATTGAACGGCGTCACAGCCAAGTTGACTCAAAGTGGCGGGCTTTCGGGGCAATTTTCAGGGCGTTTGAACGGCCAAGCGCCGATCACGGGAACGATCCGCCCCGGTCAGTTCGGGCCGACCATTTCCGTCACGGCCAAAGATGCTGGCAAAACCGTGATGGCGGCTGAGTTGCTAGAAAAGGCATCTGGCGGCACGCTGGCACTGACATTGACATCTCGGCGTGGCAAAAACAGCTATGACGGGGCGGTGCGGATCAAGGATATGCGGGTTTTATCGGCCCCTGAATTGGCCGAACTTTTGTCGCTTGTGTCCGTGGTCGGATTGATTGACCAACTGTCTGGGCCGGGGATTGCCTTTAGCGATATTCGCAGTGATTTCACCATTCAACCAGGGCGGATCACCATCGGCACCTCAAGCGCTGAAGGCCCGTCCTTGGGGATCACTGGCGAGGGCGTTTACTATACCGAGGCCAAGCAGATTGATCTGCAAGGGGTGATTTCGCCGATTTATTTTCTCAACGGCATCGGCCAAGTGTTCTCGCGCAAAGGCGAGGGGCTGTTTGGGTTTAACTTCACGCTCAAAGGCGCGATTGACAATCCCAGCGTAGGGGTTAATCCGCTGTCTATTCTGACGCCGGGGGCTTTGCGCGGTATTTTCCGTAAAAAAGCGCCCGCCGTGCCCGCCAATTGATGCTTGCTGAACAAAGGCCCCGCGATGAAACTGTCTGATTTCGATTTCGATCTGCCACAAAACTTGATCGCGACACGCCCCGCCAAACCGCGGTCTTCTGCGCGTCTGTTGGTGGCCACACCGACGCAGATCCATGACGCGCATGTGCATGATTTGGTCGATTGGTTTCAGGCGGGCGATCGTTTGGTGCTTAATGACACCAAAGTGCTGCCTGCGCGGCTCACGGGGATGCGCGGGCGCGACACGGCCCAAGGCTATCAAGAGGCCCGCGTCGAGGTGACGTTGCTGGAACCACAATCCACCGCAGGCCAATGGCGTGCGCTTGTGAAGCCTTTAAAAAAGGTCAAAGAAGATGAGGTCGTGCGGTTCTCGGATGATTTGACAGCCCGCTTGGATCGCAAAGAAGACGGCGCGGCCTTTTTGACGTTTAACCTAACAGGCGATGATTTTGATACGGCTTTGA
>JBLHXX010000041.1:0-23273 GCA_047630475.1 Celeribacter sp.
GCCGCAATCTGTCGCGCCGATTGAGCCGGTACAATGGTCCGTACGCGGACCTTTGATTGTTGGTCTTATCTGTATTCTCGTCCTGTTTGGCGGTTTCGGACTTTGGGCCGTTGTGGCACGCATTGACGGGGCCATCGTGGCCTCTGGACAAGTTCAAGTGGAACAAAACCGTCAAGTCGTGGCACATCGTGATGGCGGCGAAGTGGCATCCGTCGAGGTGTCAGAAGGCGAGCTTGTGGGGGCTGGACAGCTTTTGTTGCAGATCAGTGGACGTGAAATCGAAAGCGAACTGGCCATCACCGAAGGGCAGTTCTTCGAAGTGATGGCACGGGCCGCGCGGTTGCAAGCGGAGCGGGATGGCGTGGATGAAATCGCTTTTGCGCCCGAGCTTTTGGATCGTGCTGAAACCGACAATGATGTGGCACGGGTCATCGCGGGCCAACGTGATTTGTTTATGGCGCGTCGCCTGACGGCACAAAAAGAAATCGAACAGTTGGGCAAACGCAGCGCGCAGATCGCGGCACAGATTTCTGGACTTGTGGCGCAGCGCACTGCGTTAGAGCAACAATTGACTTTGATTGATGAGGATTTGGTGTCCCAAGACGCGCTGTTCAAACGTGGCCTGACACAGCAAAGCCGCGTTAACGCATTGCGTCGTGAACAGGTTGACGCCGCGGGTCAAATTGGAGCTTTGAGTGCATCCATGGCACAGGCGGAATCCCAAGTCACAGAAACGGAATTGCAGATCCTTAAACTCAGTTCGGATAGGCGTGAGACCGCGATTACCACTTTGCGTGATATCCAAGCGCGCAGCTTGGAATTGCGTCAGCAACGTGAAATATTGCAAGAACGTTTGGCGCGGCTTGAGGTGCGGGCACCCTTGGCTGGTGTGGTTTATGATCTGTCGGTTTTTGGCCCCGGTGCTGTTGTCACGGCCGCCGAACCGCTTTTGTTCATCGTGCCACAAGATCGCCCGCTGGTGATCGCCGCACGCGTCAGCCCGATTCATGTTGATCAAGTTTATCCGGGGCAACCTGTACGGTTGCGGTTTTCCACCTTTGATAGCCGCACCACGCCCGAAATAAATGGATCTGTGACTAAAGTTTCGGCAGATGCCTTTACGGATGACGCCACGCGGACAAGCTATTACTTGGCGGAAATTCAGATAGATGAAGAGCAGCGCAACTTGCTTCCTGCGGGTTCTGTGCTCATTCCTGGTATGCCGGTGGAAACATTTATGTCGACAGGGGAACGTTCTCCCTTGGCATATTTGACAAAACCACTCACTGATTACTTTGTGCGCGCTTTTCGCGAAGATTAATGCGAGACAAAGACACAGATGATGAAGATAAGGACCAAATCAATGACACATTCCATCGACGCCAAACTGACTGAACTTGGTCTGTCTCTTCCCAACGCCCCCGCGCCAGCCGCCAATTATGTGCCGTTCGTGCAAGTGGGCAATTTGGTGCATGTGTCGGGGCAAATTTCGAACGGGCCTGACGGGTTAATCACTGGCAAATTAGGGGCCGATTTAGATGTCGCGCAAGGGGCCGCTGCTGCGCAAACCTGTGCTTTGTCTCTTTTGGCCCAAGCAAAGGCTGCGACTGATGGCGATCTAACCAAAATCAAACGGCTTGTAAAACTTGTCGGTTTTGTAAACTCCACACCTGATTTTACCGACCAACCTAAAGTGATCAACGGTGCATCTGATTTGATGGTTGCCGTCATGGGGGATGCGGGCCGTCACGCGCGGTCGGCTGTGTCTGCGGCCTCTTTGCCACTGGGAGTCGCGGTCGAAATCGAGGCCATTTTTGAGGTCGTTTGAGCCATGATACCCCTGCCTGATATTTTTCTCAAAGCTCCCATTGCGCACCGTGCTTTGCATGATGAAACCCAAGGGCGTGCAGAGAATAATCTTGCGGCGATTGAAGCCGCAATTGAAAACGGCTTTGGTATCGAAATTGATATCCAGCAAAGCCAAGATGGCAAAGCGATGGTGTTTCATGACTATCACCTTGATCGGTTGACCGAAGGGACGGGGCCATTTGCACAACACACCGCCGCCGAACTTGGGCGTTTGCGGTTTCGATCTGGCGAAATTGGCGTGCCGACGTTGGCCGAAGTTTTGATGCATGTTGCGGGGCGCGCGCCTTTGCTGATTGAGATTAAAGATCAAGACGGGATCATGGGGCCAAATGTTGGTGTGCTTGAGCGCGAAGTGGCTCGGGTGTTAATGGGGTACACAGGTCCCGTGGCGGTGATGTCGTTCAATCCGCACGCTATGGCTGTCATGGCCGAGGCTGCGCCACAGATCCCGCGTGGGCTGACGACTTGTGACTACACGCCTCAAGATTGGCCGTTGCTCAAAGAGACGACACGGGCTTATTTGCGTGAGATTCCCGATTATGAACGCATTGGGGCAAGTTTTGTGTCGCATCAGTGGACGGATTTGGCATCTGAGCGGATTGCAGAACTTAAAAATGCTGGTGCCCGTGTTTTATGCTGGACCATTCGCACCGCCGCCGAAGCCGTAGACGCGACACGCCATGCCGAAAATATTACCTTTGAGGGGTATATTCCGGCTTGACGATGATCGCGGGCGACACAGGTAATAAGCGCAGGAGTGCGCGATGACTGATCAGATAGAAATTTCTCTCAGCGGCAGTATGTCTGAATTTGACCCACGCGATTGGGACGCTTGTGCTGTACGCAAAAGCGCGAGGTCAAATCGGCCGATTGACCCGTTCACGACGCATCGGTTTTTGTCTGCTTTGGAGGTGTCCGGCTCTGTTGGTGCGGGCACTGGATGGGCGCCACGATATTTGGCCGCGCGCCAAAATGGCCAACTCATCGCGGTTGCCCCGCTTTATGCCAAAGGACATTCTCAGGGCGAATACATCTTTGATTTTGCATGGGCGCAGGCCTATGAAAATGCAGGTGGAACTTACTATCCAAAATTGCAGGTCGCTGTGCCGTTTACGCCGGCGACAGGGCGTAGGTTTTTGTGCCGCGAGGGCTTTGATGGCGTTGGTCAAGCGGCGTTGGTACAGGGCGCTGTACATGTGGCGTCTGAGCAAAACTTATCGTCTGTTCACATCACCTTTTGCACCAAAGAAGAAGCAGAAGCGGGGCAGGCGATGGGGCTTATGCACCGGATCGGCCAGCAGTTTCATTGGGAAAATAATGGCTATGCGGATTTCGATGCGTTTTGTGCCATGCTGTCGTCACGCAAACGCAAAGCCATTCGCAAAGAGCGTAAGCAGGCACAAAGTTTTGGTGGTGAGATTGTGCAGCTTACGGGGGATGCGATTTTACCCGAACACTGGGATGCCTTTTGGCAGTTTTACCAAAACACGGGCGCACGTAAATGGGGCACGCCTTATCTCACGCGGGCGTTTTTCGATTGTGTGCAAGAAAGCTTGCGCGACGATGTCTTATTGATTTTGGCGATGCGTGACGGCGTTGCTGTGGCTGGGGCGTTGAATTTTATTGGCGGTGAGACCCTGTTTGGGCGCTATTGGGGGTGCACTGAACATCACCCCTGTTTGCATTTTGAGCTGTGCTATTACCAAGCCATCGATTATGCGATTGCGCAAGGATTACGACGGGTTGAAGCAGGGGCGCAGGGCGAACATAAATTGGCTCGGGGTTATTTGCCGACGACAACTCATTCGTTGCATTGGATTGAGGATGCGGGGTTTGCGCGAGCGGTCAAAGATTTTGTCGAGGCCGAGCGCGACGCAGTCGATCAAGACACCGAAATTTTGACAAGCTACGGACCATTTAAGCGCACAGCAGAGGAGGATGATCATGACTGAGAGCCATTCGCAAAGCGACTTGTTCGCGCAAATTCCCAACGGCTGGACCCTGTCCGAAGACAAAGACGCGATGTCTAAGACCTTTGAGTTTTCGGGGTTTGCGCCTGCTTTTTCTTGGGTCACACATGTCGCGTTGCTGTCGGAGAAATTCAATCACCATCCGCAAATATGTTATACGTATCGTACTGTTGAGGCCACGCTAACAACACATGACGCAGGTGGATTGACAGCAAAAGACATCATGCTCGCACGTAAAATGAACGAGGCCGCCGGCAATGCTTAATACACTTTTGTCCTATAAAATTTACCAAGACACGACGCTTGGTGATCTTCTGTCCTTAGAGTTTCTGATCAGTCTTGGCGGCTCTCTTTTGGGTGCCATCGCGATGCTTTTGGCAGGTGTTTTGGTGTCCAGATGGGCCTCGCGTCGCATTCGCGATATCTCAAAACGGTTTGAAAGCCTTGATGATACCCTGTTCAATTTTTTGGCCAACATCGCGCGTTATGCCATTTTGGTGTTCACGGTGCTGTTTGTGCTCAACACCTTTGGCATTCAAACCACGTCGATTGTCGCTCTTATCGGTGCGGCCGGTTTGGCGATTGGCTTGGCATTGCAAGGGACGCTGTCGAACGTTGCTGCAGGTGTCATGATCGTTTTCTTTCGCCCCTTTAAGATGGGCGATTTTGTTGAGCTTGCAGGCGTGTCAGGCACGGTTAAAGACATCACGTTGAACTTTACCGAGTTGGCAAATACGTCAAACATCCAAATCATCGTCCCCAACGCGCAGGTGTGGGGCAATATCATCACCAACTATTCCACCAACGCCACACGTCGTGCTGAATGGATATTCGGGGTGGCTTATGGGGCCAATCTTAAGGATGCAGAAAAGGCCATTCGCGACACAATTATGGCCGACCCGCGATCAATGACAGACCCTGCGCCCTTTATCCAAGTGAACAATTTGGGCGATTTTTCTGTGGATTTCTTGGTTCGGGTTTGGGTGCCGTCCTCAGAGTATTTTCAATATCAGGCTGATATGAAGCGTGGCGTGAAAGAAGCATTGGATGCAGCGGGAATCGAAATTCCGTTCCCCACCCGAACAGTGTTGAACACCGCCGAATAAAAAACGCCCGAAGGTTTCTTCGGGCGTTTTCATTTCGATCAGATTGAATTTACAGCGCGTCTACAACGCTTTCGCCACCTGAGATATTACATTCGCCTGCATTGTCTTCGACCTGAAGCACGGTCACAACGCCGTCTTCCGCCACAAGAGCGTAGCGTTTGGAACGGTCAATCAAACCCGCGGGTGGGGCAGAAAAATCAAGACCCATGGCTTTGGTCAGTGCAGAATCTGCATCCCCAAGCATTGCGATACCGGCCGCTGTTGCCCCTGTCGCCTCACCCCAAGCGCCCATCACGAATGGGTCATTGACAGAAACGCAGATCGTTTCATCCACGCCTTTCGCCGCCAGTGCGTCCTTTGTGCGAATAAAGCTCGGTACATGTGCAGTTGAACACACCCCTGTGTAGGCACCAGGTAGACCAAAAATTACAACTTTGCGCCCTTTTGTTTTAGACGCTAAATCAACGGCTTCTGGCCCTTTTGCACCCATTTGTAGCAATGTCGCGTTGGGCAGTTTGTCTCCGACTGAGATTGTCATGGTATGTCCTCTATGCGTTTTCATTTCTCATCTAAAGATATAGGCTTCTTGTAGAATTAGGCTAGAAGAGAAATCATATGACCCATTATATCGTTGTCGGCGCGGGCCAAGCAGGCCAATCCATTGTCACCACATTGAGGGGGCAAGGGTTCGATGGGCAGATCACTTTGATCGGCGATGAGCCCGCCATTCCGTATCAGCGTCCACCTTTGTCAAAGGCGTATTTGCTGGGCGATATGGATGTTGAGCGGCTTTATTTGCGTCCTGCGAGCTATTACGCGGATGCAAAGATTGATCTGCGCACCGCGGCGCAGGTGACGGGTATCGATGCTGGGGCGAAAACGATCACAGTGATCACCGATGGCGCAACCGAAACGCTGGGCTATGATGCCTTGGCATTGACCACAGGATCTGCTCCACGGCGTTTGCCTGCTCAAATTGGTGGAGATCTGGACGGGGTCTACACCATGCGCAGTTTGGCGGATGCTGATGCGATTGCGCCTGAGTTCAAAGAGGGCGCGTCGGTTTTAATCGTTGGTGGTGGTTACATCGGCTTGGAAGCGGCCGCTGTGGCAGCCAAAAAGGGGCTTAAAGTCACTTTGGTGGAAATGTCTGATCGCATTTTGCAACGTGTCGCGTCCGCCGAGACCTCTGATTATTTCCGTGAGCTGCACGAGAGCCATGGCGTGCGTATTTTAGAAGGCATTGGCCTCAATCAGTTGACGGGCACGGGGCGAGTGACGGGGGCAGAGCTGTCGGATGGCAGCACTTTGGATGTGGATTTCGTCATCGTTGGTGTTGGGATCATTCCGGGTACAGAGCTGGCCGAAGCGGCAGGTGTTGAGATCGACAACGGCATCAAAACCGATCTGTTCGCGCGCACCTCTGATCCATCGATTTATGCGGCTGGCGATTGTGCCTCTTACCCGCAAAATGGCATGCAGGTACGTCTTGAAAGTGTTGGAAACGCCATTGATCAAGGGGCGATTGCAGCAAAAAATATGCTGGGCCAAAATGTTGAATACACGCCCAAGCCATGGTTTTGGTCGGATCAATACGATGTCAAATTGCAAATTGCAGGTCTGTCCACGGGGCATGATCAAGTGGTGGTGCGTGATGGTGGCACCGTGCGGTCGCATTGGTATTACAAAGACGGACAACTCATCGCGATTGACGCCATGGGCGACACGCGTGGCTATATGGTGGCCAAGCGTTTGATCGAAAGCGGCAAGACCGCCGACCCTGTTGTGGTGGCTGATCCTACGTCTGACCTTAAAGCGCTGCTCAAAGCCTGATGCGGATCATTGCAGGGGCATATCGTGGGCTTGCGCTGACGGCTGTGGGCAAAGGTGATGCGGGTGCACATTTGCGTCCCACGACGGACCGTGTGCGCGAAAGCTTGTTTAATGTGCTGGCGGGGGGCAAGTTTGGCGATGCTTTGACGGATGCCCGCACGCTTGATTTGTTTGCTGGCACGGGGGCGCTGGGGCTTGAGGCCTTGTCACGTGATGGCGAATGCGTGACCTTTGTTGATGATGGGCGCAAAGCACAAAGCCTGATCGAGCAAAACATTCAAATTTGCAAAGCGGGCGCGAAAAGCAAACTCATCCGCGCAGACGCGACACGATTGCCCCCCAATCCAGACGCGCCCTACGATTTGATTTTTTTAGATCCGCCCTATGCGAAAGCGATGGGGGAAAAGGCAATCGCCGCAGCGCTGTCGGGCAATTGGCTGACTGCGCGCGCACTTGTGGTTTGGGAAGAGTCCGCACCAATCATAGTGCCGGATGCGCTGACGTTGCTGGACACGCGCAAATATGGTGACACTCAAATCAACTTTCTGGAGCCGAAATGAAACAGCCAAAATTGATCATTTTTGATTGTGATGGTGTCCTTGTCGATAGCGAGCCACCCACATTGGCGTTGCTGCGTGATGATTTGGAACTGTATGGTTTGACGCTGACATTGACCCAAGTCGATGCGGATTACATGGGCGTTGCGATGGCCGATATTGCCCAAAAAGCCCGCGCCAATGGGGCGAAGTTGCCAGACGATTGGGTGCCGGCCATCTATGCTAAAATGTTCGAACGGCTGCGCAAAGGCGTGCCGTTGATTGCAGGGATTGAGGGGGCCTTGGATGCCTTGGATCATGCGGGCATTCCTTATGCTGTGGGGTCAAACGGGCCAATGGCGAAAATGGACATCACGCTGGGGGCGCATCCTGCATTTCACGCGCGCCTCAAAGGGCGTATTTTTTCGGCTCATGATTGCAAAGCGGGCAAACCTGATCCGGAACTGTTTCTCAAAGCAGCGGCGTTTATGGGCGTTGACCCTAAAGAGTGTGTCGTGGTCGATGACAGTGTCGCAGGGGCCACTGCGGGGGTGCGCGCAGGGATGCGGACGCTTGGATTTGACACGCAGGGTGATGGCGCGCATTTGACTGCAATCGGTGCAGAGCATTTGGCGCATATGGATGCGCTGGCGGGAATGGTCGGCCTGTAGTACGTGCGGTAAATTTGATGATGTCATGCAAAAGGCGCAGTCCGAAAACTGCGCCTTTTATCGTGTGACGGTTTTATTCTGCGGGGACAGCCGCGGCGGGCAGTACGCCAAAGTGTTGTCCGTTGAGGCGTACAACCAAGGCCACCATAGCAAACTGAAATCCGATGGCCGCGGCTGTGATGATCCAATAGATCACCGAGTATTTGTCGATCACCCCTGCGCTAACCAAGCCTTTGTTGACGAAGAACTGCAACAAAACGGATAGGGCCACGCCGGGGCACACAAGTGCATAAGACCCCGGTGATTTTTTCGATCCCAAAACGAAGTCTTTGAAATAGCCTTGGCGTTTCAAAACGGTCAGGCCAAGCCCAAGGAACACGAACTGGATCGACACCATGCGCGCCAAAAACATCAAGGTGTCAGCGGTCGTGGTGTGCCCTTCAAAAATATGCAGCCCATGGTCTTGGCGCATGAACAAGATCGACAGGATTGTCACCAGCGGGATGATGATCATCAACGTGGGGCCAGCTTCCTCAGCTGTGCCATAGTGCAACATCGAGTTAAAGGCGGTGACCAAGGCCACCAATGCGTAAATCAATGCCGCCACGGCAAGAAATGTTGAACCGACCAAAGACACGCCAACAATCCACGACGTTTGGCTCATCGCGGCAGGCGCGGCCATACCGACACCCGCCATAGCCAATGCAAACGCCGGTAAAAGCTGGGCAAAAGAATTGTGCGCGGTCACATCGAACAGGCCACCTTTGGACAATACGCGTCCCAAAAAATCACCGATGGTGGACAAGGCGTTCCACGCGATCAACGCAAAAGCGATCATCGCCACAGGAAAAAGATATTCGACCACGGTCCACAACCTTGGTACAAAAACCAGCCCTGCAATAAACAGCCCGTTCACCGACATGGCCAAGGCCAATGGCATCGCAAGCAATGTGCTTTCACCGTTAGAGTTTCTCAACGCTGTGTAACGTTCAGTTTTCTTGAACGCCGCATATTGTCCGAGGTTCCAGATCAATGATTTAAGGTTCAAAAATACAAAAACGCCAATACCTATCATTGCGACGGCTATAGCGGCTTGCATCGGGATGGTGCCAGTGCTCCAAGCGGCGGCTATATCTTCGAAAATGGGCACGGGGCGACCTGAGTGGGGCACCCAAAACATCAGGTACATGAAAAAGGTCACGGCAAGTCCGCCTGCGCCGACAGACGATAAAAAGTATAGGGGCACGTAGTGTGTGTTGGCTTGTGAATGTTTCATAGTGGGTTTCCTATATATTCTATTTAATGAATACGTTGCAACTGAATCTAAAGCTTTGATCCAGATCAAAAGACAAAACCCTTCGGGATAATCACAAATCATGGGTCTAAGTATTTTCTATGACCTGTCTAATGCGACAACTGCCAATATCACTCCGAATCGCATAACAATCACAGACCGAAATCAAAAAGACGTCTAGAGAAACACATGAAGCTTGCGCGCCTCACGAAATACCCAGTCAAAAGCATGACGGGATACGACCTTGCTATGGCGGTCATGGGGCCGTTTGGAATAAGCGAAGATCGCCGATGGGCTGTTGTTTACAGCTCAGGAATTGCCGCGACGCGTCGCGAATTGCCGGCGTTGGCAAATCTTCATGCTGTGTGCACCGATGTCGGGGTCAGCTTGTCATTCGACGGCGAACGTATCGATGTCCCGTGGCCGACGGGGGCACCGACCACTGCTTATGTCTTTTCGACTGAAATCAAAAACGTGCAAGACGCAGGAAATTATGCGTCACACTTCTTGTCTTCCGCGCTCGAACGCGAGGCGCGTTTGGTTTATATCCCCGACGAAAGCATGCGCGCTGTGTCGATGGCCTACGCCAAAAATGCGCATTTTACCGGATTTTCTGACGGGTTTCCTTTGTTGATTGCCACGATGCCCTCTTTGCAGGCGCTCAATGCTGAACTGGCGTCGCCTGTTGAAATGCGCCGATTTCGTCCTAATGTCATGATTGATGGTGACTTTGAACCTTGGGCCGAAGACGAGTGGCGTTTGATCCGTATTGGGTCGTGTGTGTTGCGTATCGTCAAGCCTTGCCAGCGCTGTATTATGGTCACGCAAGACCCATCCACCGGCGTGCAGACTGATCCGTATGAACCTTTGTCGACCCTGCGTCGGTTGCACCGTGCCTCAAATGGAAAAATCATCTTTGGCCAAAATGCTGTGGTTGAAGTCGAGGGCACGATGAAACTTGGCGATGCCGTCCACGTTTTGGAGCGCGGCGTCTCCAATTTGATCTAGTGTTATTAGCAAAATCTTAAGCATATCCTATGAATATTAGGTCATGGGATTTGTTCATCGTACATTTTGTGTTGTCTTCGTTCTCGCAGTTTTGAGTGGCTGTGCGATGGACAGTCCTGCCTTGGGGTATGCTCGTGCTGGTGCTCAAGCTGTCGAAATTGGGGGCAACACCTTCAAAGTTTATACCGAAATCAATGGCAACCGCGTTGAGGCACACCGCGTGAACGTCGTCTTCCCTCCACCATCGCGCTTGCTCATTCTACAACAAGCCAACCAAGCCATCGCCGAAGTGACAGGATGCGATGTCAAAAAGGGTACTCTTGTTGGTGATCAGGCGATGGTCAAAGCTGTCGTGGCGTGCCAAGCCATCTAAACCAAAGCCTCAAGTCGCGCGCGCGCCGAATTTGATTTCGGTCGCCACAGTCCGCGATCCATTGCTTCCAGCAAACGATCCGCAATGTCTTTCAGGGCTGGGGCGTTATGCTCTGCGATAAAGTCGCGCGTGTCATCGTCCTCAACAAAGGCTGCATGAACCATATCAAAATGGTGATCTTTGACGGCATGGGTGGTGGCCGAAAATGCGAAGAGGTAGTCCACTGTCGCGGCAATTTCAAACGCGCCTTTGTAACCATGTCGTTTGACCCCATCGATCCATTTCGGATTGACCACCCGTGACCGTACAACGCGGCCAATTTCCTCGTCCAGTGTGCGAATAACAGGCCGTTCGGGGCGTGAATGATCATTGTGATAAATCGGGCGATCTTGTCCTTGTAAACGCGCCACCGCAGCCGCTGCCCCGCCTTCAAATTGGTAGTAATCGTCACTGTCCAAAAGATCGTGTTCGCGGTTGTCTTGATTGTGTACAATGGCTTCGACCTGAGACAGACGTGCTTCAAATCCTGCGCGATCTTTCACGCCCTCACGTCCCGCGCCGTAAGCATAGCCACCCCATTCAAGATAAGCATCACCAAGCTCTGCGCGCCCTTCCCAAATCCGTTCATCAATCATGGCCTGAAGCCCTGCACCATAGGCCCCTGGTTTCGACCCAAACACGCGTGCTGTGCTGTCACCATCGCGTGTGCGGGCTGCGGCTGGGTTTTGGTCAAGGGGCTCGTCTAGCTCTTGCACCGCACGGGCGGCGCTGTCGACAAGCGCAATCAATTGCGGAAATGCATCACGGAAAAACCCAGACACGCGTAAAGTGACATCAACCCGTGGCCGTCCCAAAACACCCGCAGGCAGAATTTCAAACCCCGTGACGCGGCGCGACATTTGATCCCATTTGGGTTTCACCCCCATCAACGCCAAAGCCTGCGCAATGTCATCACCACCGGTACGCATATTGGCGGTGCCCCATGCGGTGACCAGCATTGCGCGCGGCCAGTCGCCGTGATCTTGCAAGTGACGTTCAATCAGCATGTTGGCTGATTTCCAGCCAAGTTTCCACGCGGTCTGCGTTGGCACTGCACGGGCATCAACGGAAAAGAAATTGCGCCCCGTGGGCAACACATCCAAACGCCCGCGTGTCGGTGCGCCGCTTGGGCCAGAAGCAACAAAGCGTCCGTCGAGGCCTGCTAAAAGCCCGTTCATTTCTGCGGGGCCACAGGCCGTGACCACAGGCAGCACGCTGTGACGCAGGTGATCTAGCACTGTTTGCGATGCAGGGCCGAAAGCATGGCTATTTGTGTCTAAAAGATGGGCTGCATAGAGTTCAAGTCGTTCTACGGTGTCGCCTGTGCTGCGCCAATTATCAGTGTCTAAAGCGGTCAAAATATCAGGTTTCGAACCTGTCCACATTTCGGACATGTCACAATCGAGCGGGTCGAAATCAAATCCAAAATCAGCGGCCAACGCGCGGATGAACGAGGCATCTGACCCGACACCATCCCCACGCGGTACGCGTACCAAGGCCAGCGCCAAGTCACGGGCAAGGCGGCCTGTTGGCGCTTGACCAAAGATGTGCAGCCCGTCGCGGATTTGCGCTTCTTTCAGCTCGCACAAATAGGCATCCAGTTTGGCCAGATCACCGTCTTCATCCCCCGTCATGCCCACGTCGCGGTCCAACCCTGTGACCGATGACATCGATAAAATTTCTTTGCGTAGCTCTGAAATACGGCGCGGATCGACACCTGCCGCCTCGAAGTATTCGTCCACCAAAGCCTCTAAGTCGCGCAAGGGCCCATAGGTTTCCGCGCGGGTCAGCGGCGGCGTGAGGTGGTCGATGATCACAGCTTGCGCACGGCGTTTGGCTTGGGTGCCTTCGCCGGGATCATTGACAATAAACGGATAGAGATGCGGCATAGGCCCCATTGCAGCTTCGGGCAGGCAGGTCTCAGACAAAGAAGTGGCTTTGCCGGGCAACCATTCCAGATTGCCATGTTTGCCCATATGCACCAAGGCATGCGCGCCAAAATCGTGACGCAAATAGAAATAGAACGCGAGATAATTGTGTGGCGGGACCAAATCAGGCGCGTGATATGTCTCGGTCGGATCAATGTTATAGCCCCGCGCAGGCTGAATGCCGACGACGGCGTTGCCATAGCTCAGAACCGACAAGGCAAAAGCCCCATCTGCAAAAAACGGATCGGCCTCGGGCGCGCCCCAGCGGTCCTCTATCTGGTCGCGCACTGTTTGGGGCAGGGCGTTGTAAGCGCTCAAATATTCTGTAATCGACAGGCGTACGCCCCCCGAGCGCTCTGCGCGATCTGTCAGCCAATTTGTGGGTCCGGCCAAAATAGATTGCATCAAAGCATCGCTGTCATCGGGGATGTTGCGGACCGCATAGCCTGCTGTGTGCAGCGCATTGAGCGTGCCAACGGTAGCAGCGGGCGTGTCCAAACCGACCCCATTGGCCAGACGTCCATCTTTGTTGGGATAGTTGGCAAGGATCAGCGCGACTTTGCGATCAGAGGCGTCTACGTGGCGCAGTTTGCACCAATTGGCCGTCAGATCGGCGACGAAATCTATGCGGTTCTCATTGGCTTTGTAGGTGGCGATGGGGCACTGGGTGTCCGCGTCAAAATAGGCTTCGCCTTTGAACGACACTGCGCGGGTTAAAACGCGTCCGTCCACTTCGGGCAGGGCGACATTCATGGCGATGTCGCGGGCGGACAGGCCTGTTGTGCCGGTCTCCCAAGCGCTTTCGGATGATGACGATAGGACCACCTGAAACACAGGCGCACCGTTTGCAAAATCGGCGGCCAGAGGATTGGCGGCCCCTGTGCCCTCGGGCGTGCCGACCGCAAAGGATGTGCAATTGAGGATCACGCTGGGGGCGGCATCTGAAAACAAGGTTTCTAAAGTTGCGACCGAGATAGGATCTTTGAGCGAGGCGACAAAAACTGGCATCGGATTTAATCCACGCGCCAACAGGCTTTTGACCAAACCGTTGATCGGAGCCAGCCCTGCGCCTTGGACCAAGGCGCGGTAGAATACGATGGGCACGACGGGAGCGTTTGGCGTCCAGTCGGCTTTAAGTGTGTCCAAATCTGTCAAGCCTTGGTTCGGCCAATATAGGCCCGAACGCAGCAAGGGTTTGGCAGGTTCTGGTGTTTCGGTGCCGTCCAATAGCGCTTTGACATAGCGCAAGAAATTGCGCGCATTGTCTGCGCCGCCCTCGGTCAAATAGGACCAAAGCGCATGGTAATGCTCGGACGGTATTGTGGACAAAGCGGCCAGTTCTGCATCGGGTTTGTCATCGCCGGGCAAAAGCACCAAGGTCACGCCAGCCTCATACAGGCGCGCTGCGTATTGTTCGACGCCGTATTTCCAATAGCCGGTGCCGCCCAGCACCCGCGCGATGACCATGCGCGATTGTGTGGCGCAGGCATCAAGATGCAAGTCGACCGACATCGGGTGGCGTAGGTGCATCATCGAGGCAAGGCGCAAGGACGGCGCATCAGTTAGGCTGGCGCGCGCCTCTGACAACAGCGCAAGCTCGGTATCCGCAGCAGAAATCACCACCAAATCGGCGGGGGTTTGGCTGAGATCGACAGCTTCAGTGCCATCATCGACAGCGCCAGCGGTGGCAGCAAGCAGGTGCATAAAGGTCGTCCTTTGTCGTATTCTCTTGTTTCACGGACCGCTTTGCGGCATCAGCGGGCAAACCAAAGAGGTATTCTCATGGATTACGGAAAAACTGGAGCACCCAAAGTGCGCAAAAAC
The DNA here is from genome assembly GCA_047630475.1 of Celeribacter sp. Classification (GTDB taxonomy): domain Bacteria; phylum Pseudomonadota; class Alphaproteobacteria; order Rhodobacterales; family Rhodobacteraceae; genus Celeribacter. The sequence continues at coordinate 14,452 of JBLHXX010000041.1, forward strand.
TCACCTAAACACAATGAGCACAACGCCAAGGGGACGGCCAAGAACCCCTTTAGCGTCAAAGAAACCAAAGCCGAGCTTTTGGCGCGCATGAAAGCGGCGGCTGAGGCCAAGAAAGCCAAATGATCAGCTGAGCGTCTTTTGCATAAAGACGCTCACGCCGTTGTCGTCATAACTGCCAAACGCGCCTGAGCGGGTGAAGCCGAAGCGTTCATACAGGCGCACGGCGGCCTCCAATTCATCGCCGGTTTCCAGCTTGAGCGATGTTAGCCCTTCGGATTTTGCGTTGTCTTCAATCGCCCGCATGATGGCGGCCGCGATCCCTTTGCCGCGCCCGTTTTGCGAGGTGAACATGGATTTGACCTCACCATACCCGCCCGCATCATCTTGACAGATTTTGAACGCGCCAACCCCCAAGACAACATCGCCTTCGCGCGCTGTGAAAAAACGCATGTCCTCGGCGGCCAAAGCGTCCGTGGGCAGGGCGTGGTTGTGTTCCTCGGCGTAGAGTTTTGCTTGTAGGGCCTGCGCCTCGGCCAAAAGGGCCGAGGGTTGGGGATCAAGCGGATTTCCAAGTTCAACGATGATCATAGGGATACCTTTATGCGCACAGCGCAGCGTCAATCGCCGCACGGTCAAGACCCGCGTGACCAATCACGACGAGACGCGTTTCGCGCGGCGCATCCCCGAACGGCTGATCAAAATAGTGATCGACGCGCGGCCCAACGGCTTGCACGGTCAGGCGCATCGGCTTGCCCAAGACAGCGACAAAGCCTTTGAGACGCAAAATGCCGTGGGCTTTAATGACATCAGAAATCTGGGCTGCAAAAGCTTTCGGGTCGGTCACTTCCTCACGCGACACAATGAAGCTTTCAAAGGCGTCATGGTCGTGATCGTGGTGATGATGGTGATCGTCCGCATGACCGTCTTCATCATCGTGATGGTCGTCGTCGTGGTCATGGTGGTGGTGATGCACTTCGTGGCGGTTCGCCAAATCATCTTCGGCACCGATGCCTTGCCCCAGCAACACATCAATCGGCAAAGCTCCATGCGTAGCGCGCACAACCTGCACACCGCTACGGGCCTCAGATTTGAGTTTCGCCACCAAAGCGTCCGCGTCTGTATCGCCCAAAAGATCGGCCTTATTCACGACAATCATGTCGGCACAGGCAATTTGATCCTCGAACAGTTCCGACAAAGGTGTCTCGTGATCTAGGTTCTCATCCAGTTTACGCTGTGCATCGACGGCGGCGACATTGTGAGCAAACAAGCCCTCGTTCACCGCTTTGCCGTCGACAACCGTGACAACGCCATCAACCGTGACGCGGGTGGAAATTTCGGGCCAGTTGAACGCACGCACAAGCGGCTGTGGCAAAGCCAAACCAGAGGTTTCAATCACGATGTGATCTGGCGCGTTGTCACGGGCCAAAAGCTTTTCCATCGTGGGAATGAAATCGTCAGCAACCGTGCAACAAATACAGCCGTTGGACAGCTCCATGATGTCGTCTTCGGTGCAGGTCTCGTCGCCGCAGCCTTTCAAAATATCACCGTCCACACCCAAATCACCAAATTCATTGATGATCAAAGCGATGCGTTTGCCATTGGCATTGGCCAGCATGTGACGGATCAGCGTGGTCTTCCCAGCGCCAAGAAATCCTGTGACGACGGTTGCGGGTATCTTGGCAGGCATAAGTTTCTCCGATACTTCGTTGGCGTATGTTGTGGCGCAGATTTGCGCGAAAGGAAAGTTATGTTGGTCACCCTCTCTGTCTGTATCAACTGCGATGGCGGCGTGGCTCTCGCGGATGCTGTATCCGAGTTTGCCGATGTGAGCCGCGTGGACTGTATGAATGTCTGCACGAGGCCTGCCTGCCTGAGTCTCAGGGCTGAGGGAAAGATGGCGTATTTGTTCGGTGATGTCAGAGCTGATAAGGCGCAAGAGGTTCGTGCCCTTTTGAAGCTGTACAGCGCTGCTGAGACGGGCGACATTGAAGACGCCCGTCCTTTGGGATCTTTGCGACATTGCCTGATTGGGCGTGTGCCTATCTAAGCGTCGCGCGTCCAAAAATAGGAACACAGCCAGCCCAAAACAGTCCATCCAGCGGCAGCCGTCCCTAAGCTTAAGGTGGCAAATTCAGCCGCCAGTTCAGGCGGGGCGACACCCCAGAATGTATCTAGGTGCGGCGCGCCGACGATTTGCGGTATGGCCAACAGGACGATCCCCACCAATGCAATGGGCCCTTTGCCAAAAGCAATCAACCATAGACCAAAGCTAGATGCCACAAGTGTGCCAAGCCACCAAGCTTGTCTTGGGGCCAGTTCAGCGCCGATGGTGCCGGGCAATTCAGGTGGCATGCCTATAGCGGGTGCTAGCTGTATAGCGACAAACCCTGCCAGCCCCCAAATGACTCCTTGGCGTGGCGTTACTGAGGTCAAGCCGCGCTGCTCTGCCAACGCCATCAATCCAATCAAAATCAACCCGTAGCCCATGTATGTCACGACATCGAAAGACACGGTCATCAGGTGGCGCATCCAATCTGTGCCGATGCCCAAATGAGATCGGTCTGACATGGATGTGCCATCTAAAATAAAGTGAATCTTTTGGCCGCTTTCAAAAAGCTCACCTTCCAAAAGAGTTGGAATCACGAAATAGAATTGGAGTAAAGCGGCAATCAGCCCAGCCCCAAGCCCAGCGTACAACGCGCTGGCAAGTACTCTACGATACATGATGTGTGGTCAGTTTAGTGGCAAGGAAATGCCATGGCGTGGCGTTGATCGTGTGCCGCGTCATGCAAAACGGTGGCTTGCGCCATGCCCGAAAGCCCCAAAAGCGCGACGCCCAATGCCATAGCGAAAATCATAGGTAGCACTTTTGAATTGGAAACTGTGATAGTTTGCGTTGTCATAATCTTATCTCCTGTCCCGTCATCCCCGACGGGTTTGGGTTGCGTTATGCCACGGCAGGTTTCCTGGCTTGCGGGTCAATGTGCGCTCGCCGCCTTCCCAAACCCTAAGGTCCAGTGGCTGTTTGGCGTGCACTCACCGCATACAGTCGCGGGGGCGGCTGTGGATTAGAGTCCCGACTTGGGTCACTCGAACCACATTCCCATTTCTCCCCAGCACGCTTGGCGTGACGATAGGGGAACCATAGCACGCCCATTTGGCGCAAGATCCCCCCTTGGGTCAAGGCGATTCCCCTTATACTTTTGGATGACTTGGGGAAGTGTCGCAGAGGTGTCGCAATATGTTGTGGATAACTTTACGTTAAGCCCTATATTAGGGCACCTCCCTGTTGACAGGCTCTGGGCGCCCTAAGACAGTTTTATCAACAGAATCAGTTAAAGGCCCCAAGTGCGCTTCAATCGACTTCGTCTCAATGGCTTCAAAAGCTTCGTTGACCCCACCGATCTTGTGATTGCTGAGGGGCTGACAGGCGTGGTCGGGCCGAACGGCTGTGGTAAATCGAACCTGTTGGAAGCGCTGCGTTGGGTCATGGGGGAAAACCGCCCCAAAGCGATGCGCGGCGGGGGCATGGAAGACGTGATTTTTGCAGGCGCTTCATCGCGACCCGCGCGCAACTTTGCCGAAGTTGCTTTGACCATCGACAATTCCGAACGCCTTGCGCCCGCTGGGTTCAACGAGGCCGACACCGTTGAAATCACCCGCCGCATCACCCGTGATGCGGGTTCTGCGTATAAAGTGAACGCCAAAGATGTGCGGGCCCGCGATGTCTCGATGCTGTTTGCTGATGCCTCCACAGGGGCCCATTCGCCTGCGCTTGTGCGTCAGGGGCAGATTTCCGAGCTGATCAACGCCAAACCCAAAGCGCGCCGCCGTATTTTGGAAGAGGCTGCGGGCATTTCCGGTCTCTATCAACGCCGTCATGAGGCCGAGTTGAAACTCAAAGGCGCGGAAACAAATTTGGCCCGCGTCGATGATGTGTTGGAGCAGTTGGCATCGCAAATTGCCTCACTCGCCCGCCAAGCCCGCCAAGCGGCGCGGTACCGTGAAATTGGCACAGAGTTGCGCCAGTCCGAAGGCATGTTGTTTTATCGTCGTTGGCGCGATGCGGATGCTGCACGCGCCGAGGCCGAAGAGATCTTGCGCAGCCGTTTGAAACACGCGGCCGAGGCTGAGAAACTGACACTTGGGGCTGCCAAGCAACGATCAGAAAAAGAAGAAATCCTGCCGTCCTTGCGCGAAGAGGAAGCTATCGCCGCGGCAGTGCTGCAACGCTTGACCGTGGCGCGCGATCAGTTGGCGGAGGAAGAAAAACGCGCCCGCGCCTCGATCGACACGCTGACACGCCGCATCGATCAATTGGTCGCGGATATGGCCCGCGAAGAGCAACTCAATCGGGATGCTGGCGAAACCATTGATCGTCTGGATTGGGAAAAACGAGAGTTGACGAAAGCCGCCGAAGGTCACGAGCCAAAATTGGATGAGGCGGCTTTAAGCGCCGCTGAGGCCAACGAGATTTTGCAAGACCGCGAAGCGCAATTGTCGGAAATGACAGAAGATGTGGCACGCCTTGCCGCACGTCATCAATCTGCCACGCGACTTGTGGATGACAACCGCAAAACATTGGATCGCGCCCGTTCGGAATCTGATCGCGCGCGTGCATCTGTACAAGAGGCCGAGGCCACTTTGGCGGGGTCCGCTGAGGCTTTGGCGGCGGCCACCACAGCCCAAGAAGAGGCCACCTATTTGGCTGAAGAGGCTGATGCGGCGCTTATTGAAACAGATGAGGCGCGTGCCGATGCGCAAACCCGCGAAGCCTCTGCGCGCGCCGCGCGGTCTGAGGCTGAAGGCGAACTTGGCGCATTGAAAGCTGAACTTGCAGCCCTGTCGAAAATGCTTGATCGCGATCAAATTGGTGGCACGCAGGTACTGGATTTGGTGCGGGTGCAGGCAGGGTTTGAGCAGGCTTTGGGCGCTGCCTTGGCCGATGATTTGCGCCAGCCCGCGATCGAGACCTATCAGGCCTCTGGCTGGGTCACTTTGCCCGATTATCCCGATGACCAAGACCTGCCCATGGGCGCGGAACCTTTGTCAGATTACGTCACTGTGCCGGCTGTTTTAGAACGCCGCATTGGTCAGATTGGATTGGTTAAAGCCGAAGATGGCGCGCGGTTGCAGGCCGACTTAGAGCCGGGTCAACGGCTTGTTTCGGTTGAGGGTGACCTGTGGCGTTGGGATGGATTTCGTGCGGGCGCCGAAGACGCGCCCTCGACAGCCGCTTTGCGTTTGCAGCAGCTCAATCGTTTGGAAAATCTCAAACAAGAAACCGCCGCAGGCGAAGCCAAAGCTGCGGGGGCCTTGCAAGCTCATGAGCACCTGAAAGTTGAATTGCAACGTCTGTCTGATGCCGACCGGATTGCCCGTGAAGCACGCCGCAATGCCGATCGTGCGTTGTCAGATGCGGCGCGCGCGTTGTCGCGGGCTGAAAACGATCGCACGCTGGCCGAGGGCAAAGTTGAAAACCTTGGGCTGGCTGTGTCACGCCACAATGAGGAAGCGCGCAGTGCCGAGGACCGCCTGCGCGATGCCGAAACGTCACAACGTGAGTTGCCCGATCTGCAAGCCGCACGTGATGCGATTGAAAGTGTGAAAATGGCCGTCGAGGCGGCGCGGATCACGATGATGTCCAAGCGGTCGTCCCACGATGAAATTCGCCGCGAAGGCGAAGCGCGTACACGCCGTTCGCAAGAAGTCACCAAGGAACTGTCGGGGTGGCGGCATCGGTTGGAGACGGCTGAAAAACGCATCTCGGAATTAAATGCGCGCAAAGAGGCTTCTGAGCTTGAGCTGCAAGAGGCCATTGGTGCGCCTGATGATATTGCTGAAAAGCGCGCGTCCTTAATGGATGACATGGATGAGGCTGAGCTGCGCCGCGCCAAGTCTGCCGATATGTTGGCAGAGGGCGAAGAGGCGTTGCGTTTGGCGGTCAGCGCAGAACGCGATGCTGAGCGTCTCGCATCGGACGCCCGCGAGGCACGCGCCGCCTCTGAGGCGCGTCGTGATGGCGCACGAGAGACCACGATGGCGGCTGTGGAACGCATCCGTGAAGAGCTGGACAGCACCCCAGAAAAACTGCTCGAAGAACTGGCGATTGATCCAGACACAATCCCAACGGGTGAAGCGATTGAGGTGGATGTGAACCGTCTCAAACGTCTGCGCGACAGTTTGGGTGCGGTGAACCTGCGTGCCGAGGAAGATTCTAAAGAGGTGCGTGAAGAACACGACAGTTTGCAAGCTGAAAAGCTGGATTTGGAAGAGGCGATTAAAACTCTGCGCAGCGGCATTGCGTCATTGAACAAAGAGGGGCGCGAGCGCCTTTTGGCGGCGTTCGAAGAGGTCAACGCCAGCTTTTCAACCCTGTTCCGTCACCTGTTTGGCGGTGGTGAAGCCAAGTTGATGTTGGTCGAAAGTGACGACCCACTGGATGCAGGACTTGAGATCATGTGTCAGCCGCCGGGTAAAAAACTGTCGACGTTGTCTTTGCTGTCTGGGGGGGAACAAACGCTCACCGCGATGGCGCTTATTTTCGCGGTGTTCTTGGCCAACCCCGCGCCGATCTGTGTGCTTGACGAGGTTGACGCGCCGCTGGATGACGCCAACGTAACGCGCTTTTGTGACATGTTAGATGAGATGACGCGCCAAACTGATACACGGTTTTTGATCATCACCCACCATGCTGTGACCATGGCGCGGATGGATCGTTTGTTTGGTGTGACGATGCAAGAGCAAGGCGTGTCGCAACTGGTGTCTGTGGATTTGAAGAAAGCTGAACAACTGGTCGCTTGAGCGGCCTCACAGCTTTTGAATGCGATCCGTTTTTTTGATGAGACCGGCCTGCGTGATCTTGCACAAAACGCCGCGCAGACGCAGGTCAATATGCTCGGGCAGCACGATCCAATTTTTTGCATCCACGCTGTAACGCGTCTTCCATTTCACACATCCATCATTGAACAGGTCCGTCACTTCAATCACGGCGGTGCCGATTTTAAGCTGTTGTCCAACGGGAAGGTTTTCGGCCGTTGTGTCTATATCCGCGATGATTGTGTCCCCGGGGTGCAGCCGATCTTTCACCACCAAATCAAAAACGCGACGTGGCAGGATCGACACCTGAATGCGGGGATCAGGACTGCCGTCGTCCAAGCGTGACCAAGGGTGTTTGAGCCAACGCTCATCTTTGATGCCACCTTCGGGCGACACCGATATTTCGTCTGGATAGCTGCGCTGTCCAAAATCTGGTCGTGTGCATAAAATATCAATGGACACATCGTCTTTGGGGGCGGCCAAAATATGCGGAAGCGCAGCATTTAGGGCGTTCATGTGAGGCATCAAAGCGTACCCAGCAGTGATGTCGTTGGCCAAGCATCCGCAGGCAAGCCCAAGCGGCTTTGTTCTTTTTGCACGGCAGCACGGGTTTTGGCCCCTAGGATACCATCGATTTTTCCGACGTCATGACCGCGTTTTTTCAACTTGGTTTGCAGTTGTTTCATTTGCCCATCAGACAGGCCCTGCTCTGGATTGCCCGCTTTATACGCGGGGGCGCCCTCTAGGCGGGTGGCAAAATAAGCGGCTGTGGTCACATACACAAAGCTTTTGTTCCACTCAAAGTAGACGTCGAAATTTGGATAGGCCAAAAACGCAGGTCCCTTGCGGCCCATGGGCAGCAACACGGACGCCTTGAGATTGGATTTTCCGAGATTTCCAGAACGCGCAGTGACGCCCATTTTTGCCCAATCCCCGACAGAAATTTTGTGGTTCAAGCCTGTTTTCGACCAGTCCAAATTGGCGGGCACTGTGATTTCTTGCAACCATGGCTCGCCTGCGCGCCACCCGAGATCTTTGAGCATTTTGCCCCCTGACATCAACGCATCAGGAGCAGATGTTTTCAGCCGCACATGACCATCGCCGTCGCCATCCACACCGTTGCGCAGGATGTCTTCGGGCAACATTTGCACCATGCCGATCTCGCCTGCCCAAGCGCCTTGGGTGCGGGCAGGGTCAAAATCGCCATGCTCGTAGAGTTCGAGCGCTGCAAAAATTTGCGGTTGAAACAGCTCTGGACGACGACAATCGTGGCCGAGAGTGAGCAAAGAATTCAACGTATTGAAATTGCCTTGGACTTGACCGTAATCGGTTTCCAATGCCCAAAACGCCAGTAAAATGCCGCGCGAAACACCGTATTGTTGTTCGATTTTATTGAAAACGGATTTGTATTTTCCGCCATAGGACGCGCCATTGCTTATCCGGTTTTGACTGATAACGGCGCGGGAAAATTCGATGAAGTTCTTTTTAAAAACACCTTGTGATCGGTCCGCTTTGATCACCGCGGGGCTGTGTTTTGCGTTTGCAAAGAACGCGTTCACGGTGCTTTTGTCGTGGCCCATGCGAACGGCTTCGGCTTTGGCATTGTTTACAAAGCTGGAAAACGAGCCGCCACAGGGCACTTTGGCAAACGCCGGAGAGGCACATGTAAGGGCAAGAACGAGAGGAATAAAACGCATAAGATCACCTGTTAACCAATTTTAGGTTACCCTAGCGGGGGAATGTGACAGGTGCAAATAGACGTGGTTAAGCGAGCAAGAAAACGCTCCAAGCAGATAAAATGAGACAGGTGAGCACTAGCATAATCCACGCCAGCCATAGACGGTGGCAAGCCGCGTGAATATCATGGATTTGCGCTTCTTTGCGTGCGGTGGCATTGACCCAGTCATAGGGCTGCATTTCGCCGTGATAAGCGCGCGGGCCTGATAATGCGATGCTTAGCGACCGTGACAGGGCGGCTTCGGGCCAGCCTGCATTCGGGGATC
>JBLHXX010000042.1:0-22028 GCA_047630475.1 Celeribacter sp.
CCTACATCAACGAAGGTGTGCGGATGGCCGCTGAAGGCGTTGAATTGCCGTTGATTGAAAACGCGGCGAAATTGCTTGGTATGCCACTTGGGCCGCTGCAATTGATTGATGAGACATCTGTCGATCTCGGCGTCAAAATTGCCAAGGCCACGAAAGCGGCTATGGGCGACGCCTACCCTGATGCCGCCGTAGATGAAGTGGTGTTTTGGTTGGCGGAACAAGGCCGTTTGGGACGCAAAGTCAAAGCTGGGTTCTATGACTACGATGAGCGCGGCAAACGTGGCGCGCTTTGGACCGGCTTTGCAGGGGAATTCCCCGTGGCTGAAAGCCAGCCTGAACTGGATGAAGTGCAACACCGTTTGATCATGGCGCAAGTGCTAGAAGCGGTGCGCGCGCTCGACGCAGGTGTATTGACGGACATCCGCGAAGGTGATGTGGGCGCGATCCTTGGCTGGGGCTTTATGCCGTGGTCAGGCGGGCCGTTCAGCTGGCTCGATATCATTGGTGCAGCGCAAGCTGTGGACATGTGTGACAAACTCGCGGCAACCCATGGTGCGCGCTTTGAAGCGCCGACATTGTTGCGCGATATGGCCGCCGCTAGCGAGACATTCTACGCACGTTTCGGCGCAGGATCTGACAGCAAAGCGGCCTGATCATAGACCTCAAACTTCCCCGAGCGCGTTGCGTGCTCGGGGAAGTACACAGGCCTGATATATTCGATTTTCATGCGATGCCTGCGACATTCAGCTCGCCCTCAACGCTCCATGCACAAACCTGTTTGCGTGAAACCATATCCGAAACGTTCAATGTCAGCTTTGCAAAGTTTGGCCACAACGGCTTGGTCGGCATCTGTATAATATTCGCGAAAATCACGGGCTCGCGGAGATGCGTTTGTGCGCGTAATCGGGCTGAGATTGAAACCAAGATGATCCCACAAAGGCATCAGATCTTGGTCCAAAGCCTCAAGCCGAGCATAATGCCCATTATGTTCAATCCCCCTGCTGTCTTGCAAATAATGCGCATAGGGCAGTGAGAACGACTTAAGTGTGCTGCGGTCGTTCAAAAATGTGGTGAAATCGACAGCCTTGGCCAGATGAACGGCAGGATGATCCCACCCTTGCAATTTAAGCCAATGATAGTAGCTGACAATCCGATCCCACGGATTGCGCACCAAGGTGAACGTAAAATAGTCATCCAACACCTCACGCGCCACCACGCCTTCGACATCCGCCAGTCGCGCATGCTTGTGCAAACCTTGGGTGAGTTTAGACTTTTTCATCTTGTGACGTCGCTTGACCGCTTTGGGCGTGTCGCCAACCAGAATATCATCCGCCATGGCACGCTCCTCCAACGCCAAACTCAACGCTGTGCCACCTGTTTTGGGGATGTGGACAAAAATATATTTGCGGCCATGAGAAATGATCATGCCCCACGCTAACGTGACCAAAGCCTGACGAAAACAGCCAAATTACGTTTTACGGCGCCAAATCCAACGACCTAAGATTGTGAAGACACAAAAATCAAAGTAGATTGGCGCAAAGAAACAAAAAATGAGCAGCCCGCGCATGACCGCGCTTACAGAATTTGATCGCTTAGAGGCCACAGCGCTATGGCGTCCTGAGGGGGAAACCCAACGGGTCGAAGTGGTCGTGTCTATGGGCAAGGCAACGCTGATTATCAGTGACCTAAAGGATAAAACCCTCTCACATTGGTCGTTGCCCGCCATCGAACGCGTCAATGGCACCAATGAACGCCGCGCGATTTTTGCACCTGGCCCTGACACTGACGAACGCCTTGAAACCGAAGACGAAACCATGATTGCAGCGATCTTGCGTATTCAACGCGCGATTGAACGCGGCACCTCGCGCCACGGGCGTTTGCGCAGCGTTTTGTATGGCGCTGTGTGCCTGAGCGTTTTGGCTCTGGGCATCTTTTGGTTGCCAGGGGCCTTGGTGCGTCAAGCCGTGACCATTGTGCCGGGGGTGACACGCACGCAGATTGGCGATGCCTTGCTGACCCGCATCGAGCGGTTATCTGGGCAACCTTGTGACACTGTGCATGGCGCGCGGGCTTTGCAACGGCTCAAATCGCGTTTGGCAACCACTGGCGCTGGCGCTATTCTTGTCATGCGCAGCGGTGTGCAAAGCGCGCGACATTTGCCCGGTGGCATTATTTTGTTGGATCGCAGCGTGATCGAAGACCACGAAGATTCAGATGTCGTGGCAGGGTTTATTCTGGCCGAACAACAACGCGCCGCTGATCTCGATCCTCTTGAAAGCCTATTGCGAAGCGCAGGGTTGATGACCTCTTTAAAGCTTTTGACCAGCGGGTACATTCCCGAAGACGCTCTAGATGCCTATGCCGAAGACCTGATGCGTCAAGATCCTGCACCGGTGGACATGAGCCGTTTGATTGAACGCTTTGCCGCCGCCGAAGTGCGCCCCCTGCCCTATGCCTACGCCCAAGATATCACAGGCGTCAGCACCTTGCCCTTGATCGAAGCTGATGCCGTGCGACTTCAATCCGCGCGGCCTGTCTTGGACGATGGCGATTGGGTTGCTTTACAAAACATCTGCGGCGGCTAAGGGCGCAGTATAGAAAACACTAAAACGGCAAAAGCCCCCGTAAACCGAGGGCCTTGCCAAGAGTTTGAATGCGCTTCAAAGACAAACACTATTTGCGCGCAAAGGCATCACTATACCCAACAGCACGCGCTTGCCCCAAGGCTTGCAACGTTTGCTCTGGGTTTGCAAATGGGCCAGCAAGAACCATTTTCAATGCTTTGCCATTTCGGGTCAACATTTGAGACGATACCGGCATGCCCATCGCAGACAAGCGCGCAATAGATTTGTCAGCATTTGACGGCACACCAAATGTTCCGATTTGGACATAGCGCATTCCAGCGGGGGTCGCCTGTCGCGCCATCGGCGTTTTTATCGGAGCAACTGATTTAAATGAAAGCCGCACCTCATTTGTCTCTGACACACGCGCGGCACTGGCCAGATCCGAACGATCAACATTCCCTGAGGCGGTTTGAGGTTGAACGGATGCGACCTTGCGTTGATTTGATTTGGGGCCGGTACCAAACAACTGCTGCCAAAATGTACGGCGCACCCCTGTTCCAACGGGATAGGCGGGAACGGTGTTGGTCCAGACTTGCGCTTGCTGAATATCCCCTGTCAAAGTGCGCGGGCCACGATTTGGGTTCAAACGGCCATCATCAAAGTCGCGCTGATACCCTGCGGGCATACGCACTTGAACCGGCGCAACATACACCACCCCCAACTCCCGTCCACGACGCGCAACTTCGGCGATCGCAACATTAGTTTGGGCAACACGTTGATTTTGGCGTTGAACATAGGTCGATGGATGCACCGCTTGTGGGCCACAGCGCACAGCAAGCTTTGTCGACGTGCGCATGTACTGCGCCGCATTGCCACTCAACCCGTTACAGTTTGATACACTTGGGGCCACCGCAGCCACACGACGTGGGACGGGCGTTGAGGCAACAACGGCAATCGGCAACGGCAAACTGGCGGGGGCCACACTCGGCGCAGGCTTTGGTGATTTTATCGCCACGCGCACCAATGTTGGCTCAGTCGTTGTCAAAGTGCCACCATCGGCTTTGCGTACAGTGATCCCAGCTGGCAAGCGCTTTAATATATAGTCCGCAGGCTGCACGGATTGCGCCGTGCAACGCACCGGCTGACCGGCGGCATTTGTTCCACAGGTCTTGCCAACAATTTCAGCGTCCGCGAGAGTTGCTTTTTGAACTGGTGACGCTTTAGGGATGACCCGCGCGACCGAAGCCTTCTTTGGCGCCGCCAATTTAACAGGGGCCGCAACGTCATAAGTTGGTTTCGATGTCTTTACAGCCACTTTGGCAGGAACCGTTGTCGTGCTGGCCACAGTCGCCAAAGGCGCCTTGACGCCTTTGGGCAAAACCGGATCAGGGATCACAGGCAACTTAACCTGAGCGGCCGCCAAAGAGGGTTTAAACCCGCATAGGACTTTGCGATCCCGCGACACGCGCGGCACCCAAGTTACGTGGCCGCTATGGCCAGACCGCACATAGGCACAGCCATTGCTGTCCACATATTGAGCCGCTTTATAACTGGCAGGCGGAAACTCGGCAGGTTCACTTGCATTTTTCAACGACGTCCGAGCATTCAAGCTAGAAACACCAAGAGTTGCGGCCAATACGGCAATCGAAAGAATTCTGATGGTCTTCATTATGTGCCCCCACACAAGATATTGTGTATAGGCTAATGCAGAATGAGAAATTTTCCTAGAGCCAAATCGCCTATTTAGTGCCAAACATGCGATCGCCCGCATCCCCTAGACCTGGAATGATATATCCTTGTGCGTTCAGGCTTTCATCAACAGACGCGGTGACAATAGGCACATCGGGGTGGGCTGCTTTCATTGTTGCCACGCCCTCAGGCGATGCCAAAAGGCACAAGAACCGAATGTTCGTCGCACCCGCTTTTTTCAACAAATCAATCGCCGCAACGGACGAATTGCCCGTGGCCAGCATTGGGTCAACGGCAATCACCAACCGATCATCCAGCCCCTCAGGCACCTTGAAATAATACTGGACAGGTTCAAGTGTTTCCTCATCGCGGTACAACCCGACAAATCCAACACGCGCAGACGGGATCAATTCAAGCACCCCATCCAGCAACCCATTGCCAGCACGCAAAATAGAAATAAGCGCCAATTTTTTACCCGCCAAAACAGGCGCATCCATCGGCTGCATCGGCGTTTCGATCCTCTTGGTGGTCATATCCAAAGCGCGCGTCACCTCATAGGCAAGCAATTGCGAAATTTCGCGCAACAGCTGACGAAACTCGGCCGTCGAGGTCGACTTATCGCGCATCAAGGACAATTTGTGCTGCACCAAGGGGTGAGTGACGACGGTGAGATGATCAAGCATCATTTTGCTCCAATGTTTTTTTAAGAGCCGCGCGCGTTGCATCGTCGCAAAACGCAGCCTCCAGCGCGGTTTGATTAAGCTGCGCAAAGTCGTGAGCATCCCAGCCAAAAGCCTCAGACAGATCACCAAATTCTTTGCGCATTGTTGTGTGAAAAAACGGCGGATCATCCGTCGATACAGTGACTTTAACGCCGCGATCACGCAGCTTGGCAATCGGATGATCGCTCAAGGTTTTATAAACGCCCAGCGCCACATTCGATCCCGGACAGACTTCCAGAACCACGTCTTTTTCAAGAATTTCATCGATCAACGCGTCATCTTCGATGGCACGCACACCGTGACCAATTCGTGTAACCCGAAGATCGCGGATCGCATCACGCACACTGTCTGCCCCACCCCATTCGCCAGCGTGAGACGTCAACTGTAGACCCGCTTCTTTTGCCATATCAAAGGCATAGGAAAAATCGCCTTGTGCGCCAAAGGTTTCATCGCCGCCCATACCAAAGCCCGTGACAAACGATCCCGCAGTTTCAGCCGCACATATCGCTGTTTTATTGGCTTGGTCAGGCCCGAAATGACGCACGCAGGTGGGAATGCCCTTGAGGATGATCCCAGCCTCGTCTTGCATTTCCTGTGCGGCCTGCTCTATCGCCGCTAAATAATCTTTCCACGCAAATAAATCGCCAGCCCCACAAAAATCGGGGGCTAAGAATGTCTCGGCATAAATCACTTGATTTGCCGCACATTCTTCAAGCACAGCACGCGTCAAACGGTAAAAATCTTGCGGGCTTTGCAACACTGTTGTCGCCGCCTCATACACCTTGAGAAAATCCCAAAAGTCTTTGTATTTATAGGCACCGTTTTCGTCGAAGATGCCCCCAATATCGATCTTTTTCTCTTTGGCCAGACCGCGAATAAATGCAGGCGGAGCCGCCCCTTCTAAATGCAGGTGCAATTCAAGCTTTTTTAGATCCTGTACAGTCATAGAAAACTCCTTCCGGGGCCTTGTGCAGGCACACCAAGATGTTGTGCGATGGATGCAGCCACATCCACAAAACTCACCGCACCAATCGGCTTAAACCCAACCCCAAGCCCTAAAACAGGCACCCGTTCGCGGGTGTGATCCGTGCCAATCCAAGTGGGGTCGTTGCCATGATCGGCGGTAAACACGATCAAATCACCGTCTTTCAATCCCGGTAAAAGGCGGGCAATTTGCGCGTCGAACCATTCCAGATGGCGCGCATAGCCAGACACATCGCGCCGATGCCCATACAAACTGTCGAATTCAACAAAATTGGCAAAAACGAAAGCCCCCTCAGGGGCCTCATCCACCACGTCACACAGGTGGTCAAACAACACAGCATCCGTGCCTTTGCGCAGATCATCCACACCGCGCATTGAAAAAATATCACCAATTTTTCCAATCGCATAGGTTTTGCGTCCTGCATCATGCGCCCAATCCAAAAGCGTCGGGCTGGGCGGGGAAACCGCATAGTCATGGCGGTTCTGAGTGCGGGTAAAACCGTCTTCAACAGACCCAACAAAAGGCCGTGCAATGACACGTCCTATTTTCATCTCGTGCAGCACTGGCGACAGATCTTTGCACAATTGCAACAGCCGTTCCAAACCGAAATGTTCTTCATGGGCCGCGATCTGCATCACACTGTCAGCCGAAGTATAAATGATCGGCCAGCCCGTTTCGACGTGCTGCGCACCAAAGCGTTCGATCACTTCGGTGCCTGATGCGTGACAATTGGCCAAAGTCCCCCCAGCGCCGCACAATTGCGCGGTCATATCCATGATATCGGCGGGAAATGCAGGGGACGTATCAGGGAAATAATGCCACTCCCACGGCACAGGCACGCCGGCAAGTTCCCAGTGCCCCGATGGCGTATCTTTGCCGCGCGACACTTCTGTGGCCACACCATATAATCCCTCAGGCGAGGCACTCAAACCCGGTACAGGGTCAGTGCTGGCATGCGCCATCGCCGCCCCAAGACCAATTTTCTCAAGATGCGGGATCATCAAAGGACCAGAGCGCCCCTCTTCGGCGCGCCCGTCACTACAGGCCTGTGCAATATGGGCCAAGGTGTTGGCGCCCGTATCCGGACAATCACCATTGAAAAACGTATCGGCATCCGGCGCGCCACCAACACCAACAGAATCCATCACAATCAAAAACGCACGCGTCATACAGACACCTTTTCTAATACCAATTGTTTGGGGGTAGGTGCGGCCTCGCCAATCGAAATCGCACCAAGCAATGCGGCTTGGGCGGCATCAGCTTCGTCCAAAGTGCGCGCATGAATGGTCGCGATCAATACGTCTCGATCAACAGGTTCGCCCAGCTCGCAAACGTTTGACAGCCCCACAGCGGGATCAATCCGCTCACCACCTTTTGTGCGCCCGCCCCCCAAGTGCACGACGGCCATCCCCAAGGCATGCCCATCCATCGCCGTCACAAATCCAGAACACGGCGCCGTTACATCACGCACAACCGGCGCAGATGGCAAGCGATCCCGCCAATTTTCAACAAAATCCACAGGTCCGCCCAGCGCGGCAACCATTTGCCCAAACCGTTCCGCAGCGGAACCATCGGTCAACGTGTCACGCACAGCCCAACTTGCGGCGTCCACATTATCAGACAGGCCGCTCGACACCATCAACTCGCCCCCCAACGCACAGGTTAAGTCACACAAATCATTGTCAACTTCACCTAACGTCAAGGCTTTCATCACCTCCATGACCTCAAGCGCATTGCCAAGCGACGGACAGCACGGTTGGTTCATATCCGTGATCAAAGCAGAGGTTTTACACCCTGCCCCGTTTGCGGTTATCACAAGGCTTTGCGCCAACGCACGCGCCTCGGATATAGTGGTCATAAACGCGCCAGAACCACATTTCACATCCAACACCAAAGCTTCCAATCCAGCCGCCAGTTTTTTGGACAAGATCGATGCCGTGATCAAATCGATGCTTTCAACAGTGCCTGTCACATCGCGAATGGCATAGAGGCGCTTATCGGCTGGCGCGATCGCACCTGTGGCCGATACAATCGCACAGCCCACCTTGGTCACCACGTCACGAAATTTGTCCTCGCTCACCTCTGTTGTTAGACCAGCAATGGATTCCAATTTGTCCAACGTGCCGCCTGTGTGGCCAAGCCCGCGTCCAGACACCATCGGCACATATGCCCCCAAAGCCGCCAGCGCAGGTGCCAGCAACAAAGACACGCAATCGCCAATGCCGCCCGTTGAATGTTTGTCAATTGTGGGGGCGGGATAATCCCAGTGCATGACATCACCGCTATCGCGCATCGCCAAGGTCAAGGCCACGCGTTCAGGATCGGACATGCCATTGAGCAGCGCGGCCATCGCAAAAGCACCCGCCTGAGCATCCGTAACAACACCTGAGGCCAAACCAGCGGCAAACCAATTCAATTCAGCATCAAACAGTTCCTGCTTGTCGCGCAGCTTTGCAATGATGTCACGCGCATCCATTACCATCACATGTCCAACTGATCTTTGGTAAAGGCCCCTGGCAACAACTCACCCACAGTCATGGTCATCTGAACGCCGCTCAGGTTTGCCATGGTGACCACGACATCAGGTTTGGAAAATTCTTTTAGCTTTTGGCGACATCCGCCACAGGGTTGAACAGGCGTGGGCGCATCTGCGATCACCGCAACTTCAACAATTTCGGATTGACCCGCTGCGATCATCGCCGCGATGGCCCCCGCTTCGGCACATGTGCCCTCGGGGTAGGCCGCGTTTTCGACATTAACCCCGACGAACACCTCGCCCGACGCACTGCGCAAGGCAACGCCAACTTTGAAATTCGAATAGGGTGCGTAGGCTTTGCCACGGATGTCGCGTGCTGTATCTAATAACGACAAGAGGTCACCTCATAAATTTGACTATTTGGTCCAGACTGCGCTGCTCTATTGCCGGATGCAAGCCTGTAGAGGTTAATCTAGCCCCCATCCGGCCAATTTACGCTGGATCACACAAAAACGACCATCGTTTGCGCTAACATGACTTAAATTCCAACACAGGGGCTTGATCGGATGGCGTTCACAGGCGTAGAGGCTTGATCAAATGCGGCGCACTTGGCGCAGCGGTAGAAATAGTTTAGTGCTAAACTAAAATATTGGAGGCACAGATGACGGACGACACACGCAAAGAAGCCTTGCGCAAGGCGGCACTGCATTACCACGAGTTTCCGAAACCCGGAAAACTAGAAATCCGCGCCACCAAACCGCTCGCCAATGGGCGCGATCTATCACTGGCCTATAGCCCTGGCGTCGCCGAAGCCTGCCTTGAAATCAAAGCAGATCCAAGCACATCAAGTCGCTACACATCACGCGGCAACCTTGTGGCTGTGATTTCCAACGGCACTGCTGTTTTGGGTCTGGGCAACATCGGGGCTGCGGCCTCCAAACCGGTGATGGAAGGCAAAGCTGTTCTGTTTAAAAAGTTCGCAAACATCGATTGTTTCGACATCGAAGTGAATGAAAGCGACCCTGAAAAACTGGCAGACATCGTGTGCTCGCTTGAGCCAACCTTTGGTGCGATCAATCTGGAAGACATCAAAGCGCCAGATTGTTTTATCGTTGAACAATTATGCCGTGAACGGATGAACATCCCCGTCTTTCACGATGACCAGCACGGAACAGCCATCGTTGTTGGGGCAGCTGCGACCAATGCGTTGCAAGTGCAAAACAAGAAATTCGAAGATATCAAAATTGTTTCAACCGGCGGTGGCGCGGCGGGCATTGCTTGTCTAAACATGCTGTTAAAACTGGGTGTTAAGCGTGAAAACGTTTGGCTTTGCGACATAGCAGGCCTTGTCTACGAGGGCCGCACAGAAGAAATGACGCCCCAAAAAGCTGCCTACGCACAAAAAAGCGACCTGCGCACACTGGATGATGTCATTGATGGCGCGGACCTGTTCCTTGGCCTGTCTGGCCCTGGCGTCTTGAAACCTGAAATGGTTTCAAAAATGGCCAAAGCGCCCATCGTTTTTGCGCTGGCCAATCCAAACCCAGAGATTGACCCTGCCGATTTGGCACAGGTGGCCCCTGACGCGATCATCGCGACGGGCCGTTCGGATTACCCCAACCAAGTCAACAACGTGCTGTGTTTCCCGTTCATTTTCCGCGGTGCGCTAGATGTGGGCGCCACTGAGATCAACGACGCGATGAAAATCGCTTGCATCGAAGGCATCGCCGCCCTCGCCCGCGCAACGACATCCGCAGAAGCGGCCGCCGCTTATAGCGGTGAGCGCATGACCTTTGGGCCAGACTATTTGATCCCCAAACCGTTTGACCCGCGCCTGATGGGCGTGGTGGCCACAGCCGTAGCGCGTGCCGCGATGGAAAGTGGCGTGGCCACACGCCCCATCGACGATATCGAGGCCTACAAAGCCTCGCTTGACCATTCCGTATTCAAATCCGCCATGATCATGCGTCCGGTTTTCGCCGCCGCATCCCAAGTTGAACGCCGCATTGCCTTTGCTGAGGGTGAAAACGAAAGCGTCTTGCGCGCCGCAAATGCAATGATCGAAGAAACAACCGATAAGCCAATTTTGATTGGCCGCCCCGATGTGATTGCCATGCGGGCCGAGCGCGCTGGCCTTAAAATCCGTCCTGGCGTCGATTTTGAAATCGTAAACCCAGAAAGTGATAGCCGTTACCGTCAATATTGGCAGGCCTATCATGGGTTGATGCAGCGCAAAGGTGTCACGCCGGATCTGGCCAAAGCCATCATGCGCACCAACACCACCGCCATCGGCGCGATCATGGTCCAACAAGATCATGCCGACAGTTTGATCTGTGGTACGTTTGGGCAATACCTGTGGCATCTCAATTACTTGACGCAAATCCTAGGCACCAAAGACCTTCATCCTGTTGGTGCGCTGTCTTTGATGATTTTGGAAGACGGGCCACTGTTTATCGCCGATACCCACGTGCATCCAGAACCCACGCCACAGCAAATTTCTGAAACGGTCATCGCAACAGCGCGCCACATCCGCCGCTTTAGAGCCGTGCCGCAAATTGCGCTGTGTTCGCATTCTCAGTTCGGCAATCTGGATTGCGACACTGGGCGACGTATGCGTGCAGCGCTTGAAATTTTGGACTCTGAGCCGCGTGATTTCGCATATGAAGGCGAAATGCACATTGACGCAGCTTTAGACCCTGAGTTGCGTGACCGCATTTTCCCGTCATCGCGCCTGACCGAGCCAGCAAATGCGCTTGTGTTCGCCAACGCAGACGCGGCATCTGGAGTACGTAACATATTGAAAACAAAAGGAGGCGGACTCGAAGTCGGGCCAATATTGATGGGTTTGGGCAACAAGGCACATGTTGTCACCCCATCCATCACCGCTCGCGGACTTTTGAATATGTCTGCCATCGCAGGCACGCCAGTCTCGCACTACGGCTAAACAACGGCGCCTTTCTTGGGAAATATCTAAGAAAGGCGCAATTTATCTTTGGGCAACCAAATGCATCGCCGCGAATTGCAAAGTTTGCAAACTGGCTTGATACACAGATTTGCAGAATTTTCATCAACATCACGCTCCGATTTTGCTAACAGTGATCTCAGTACAGTGAGCACGTGAAAAAGTTTGCCTCCTGAGGAGGGTTTCGGTGATAATTGCACCGCGAAGTACGGCGAATTTTGCATCATGGTTCATCATACCTGTGCGCAGCAGCGAGGAGATAAGTCATGGCCCACACCGGTACCTACGCGGACGTTTACGCCGCTTGGAAAGCAGATCCAGAAGCCTTTTGGATGGAAGCTGCGGAAAAAATTCATTGGTTCCAAAAACCGACAAAAGCGCTGTTTGATGAAAATGCCCCTATTTATGAGTGGTTTTCGGACGGGCTGACCAACACATGCTACAACGCTGTGGATCGCCATGTCGCCGATGGGCGCGGGTCCCAAGCTGCCATCATTTATGACAGCCCCGTGACCAACACCAAACAAACGATTTCATTTGACGATTTGCAAAGTCGCGTCGCCAGTTTGGCAGGCGCTCTGCGCGCCAAAGGCGTGACAAAAGGCGATCGCGTGATCATCTATATGCCCATGGTGCCCGAAGCACTTGAGGCGATGTTGGCCTGTGCCCGATTGGGCGCTGTCCATTCTGTTGTTTTTGGCGGGTTTGCCGCGCATGAATTGGCTGTACGTATCGATGATGCAACGCCCAAAGCGATTATCGCGGCCTCTTGCGGCATCGAACCCAATCGTGTGGTGCATTACAAACCGCTGCTGGACAACGCGATTGATCAAGCCACCCATAAACCGGATTTTACGGTTATTTTACAACGCGACCAAGAAGTTGCAGACTTAATACCTGATCGTGATTTCGACTGGCATGGATTTCAATACGGCACAGAACCCGCAGATTGCGTGCCCGTTGAGGGCAACCATCCCGCATATATTTTGTACACATCTGGCACCACAGGCGCGCCGAAAGGCGTGATCCGGCACACTGGCGGGCAACTTGTGGCGCTCAACTGGACAATGAAAAACATTTACAACGTCGATCCGGGGGATGTGTTTTGGGCCGCCTCAGATGTGGGCTGGGTCGTTGGGCATTCCTATATTTGTTACGGGCCCCTTATTCACGGCAACACAACAGTGGTGTTCGAAGGCAAACCCGTTGGCACGCCGGACGCGGGCACATTTTGGCGTGTGATCCAAGAGCACAACGTCAAGGTGCTGTTCACCGCCCCCACCGCCTTTCGCGCCATCAAACGCGAAGATCCAACAGGCGCATTGGTCGCAAACTACGATTTAAGCTGCCTGCAATCTTTGTTCCTTGCCGGTGAGCGCGCAGACCCAGACACGATCAAATGGGCGCAAGATCTGCTCAAAAAGCCGGTGATCGATCACTGGTGGCAAACAGAAACCGGCTGGGGCATCGCCGCAAACCCGCTTGGCATTGAAGAGTTGCCCGTGAAAATTGGTTCTCCCTCTGTGGCCATGCCGGGCTATGACATTCACATTTTAGATGAGGCAGGTCATGAAGTGGCCGCGGGCGAATTGGGGGCTATTGCGGTGAAATTGCCTCTGCCCCCTGGTACATTCCCAAATCTTTGGAATGCCGAAGATCGTTATAAAAGCAGTTACTTAGAGCAATACCCAGGCTACTATGAAACGGGTGATGCGGGCATTAAAGATGCCGATGGCTATCTATACATCATGGCCCGCACCGATGATGTGATCAACGTCGCAGGCCACAGGTTGTCGACGGGTGCGATGGAAGAAGTCCTCGCCTCACACCCAGATGTGGCCGAATGTGCGGTGATTGGTGTGGCCGATGCATTGAAAGGGCAAATGCCCCTTGGGTTTTTGTGCTTGAATGCAGGCGTAGATCGGTCTCACGCAGAGATTGCGCGCGAAGTCATCACAGATGTACGGTCCCAAATCGGCCCAGTCGCCGCCTTCAAACTTGCGTGTGTTGTTGATCGATTGCCCAAAACGCGGTCGGGGAAAATCCTGCGTGCGACAATGGCCAAAATTGCAGATGGCGAGACCTTTAAGATGCCTGCCACCATCGATGACCCTGAGATTCTCAATGAAATTAAGGCAGCCCTACAGGGCCTCGGTTACGCAAAAGATTAAATTTTTACCTAACAATGCCTGTTTCTAAGCTTCCTACTGGTTAAATAGTATTAACCATAAGGTGAGCACTCACAAACGCGACCTTATTGGGGCGCGTTTGTGTGCTTACTCTCCTGAGTTGGAATTGAAGAAAAGTGATAAAGAAAGACAAAAGTACAGAAGGCCTCACAACCGTAAAAGTCGCCGATGCGGGCCTATTTTCATTTTTATCACATGATATACGGTCTTCTTTCTCGGAATTAACCTCTGGTCTCAATGCGTTATCACATACATGCAAGGATCCTCAATCACGTGAAGACATTCGCCATTTGATTTCCGCGAATGATCATTTAGGACGTTTGCTGCGCGACGCGTTGACCATGGTTGTCGGAGAACATGCAATTCAGCCCCCCGAACTTGGCGATACAAATATCAAAGCGTTTTTAAAAACTCTTGTCCTACGTTGGGGGAAAATAGTCGCCGCTCGGGGGGCCGTTCTCGAACTTTATATCGACCCGTCTTTACCTGACAGCATTCAAATTGATATTCTGGCTGTGGAACGTATCTTATCCAACCTTGTGTCAAACGCCGCGCGACATGCCAATAACGGTAAAATCGAAATTCATGCACGTTATTGTCAGAAAAAACATTTGTGCATAACGGTACGCGATCACGGTGACGGTTTTTCGCAAGATCAATTGGCCTCGATCTTTGACTTCCCCCCCACTCCCATTGGCGCAGGCGAGCCCGGATCGGGCTATGGCTTGCGTATTGCGTATAGTTTGTGCGCGCGGATGAACGGTACGCTGAGCGCGTGCAATGCACGTGATGGTGGCGCTCTGTTATCCCTAGACCTCCCCACAACCGAGCGACTTGATGTCTCGCCAATCATGTCACAGGACACTGTAAAAGCTTTGCTAAATGGTCTTACAGCTCTGGTCGTTGACGATGGCGCAGTGCACCGCATATCTTTGCGCGCTCAATTGGAAGCCATTGGACTGATCGTTGAAGAGGCTGATGGCGGCACCGAGGCCATAGAAATTTTGGGCCACAAAGACATTGATCTGTTGTTCATTGATATAGAAATGCCCATTTTTTCGGGAATTGATCTGCTCCACACCCTCAAGGAACGTGACATCCCTTTGCCAGCGACGATCGGTGTCACGGCCCATGCTTTTGAACGAAACCACGCCGTCATCAAGTCTGCGGGCGCTTTGATCGTCTTGAACAAACCGGTGTCCAATGCGGCCGAATTACACAGTGCAATCTTATCTGCGTTGCAGCTTTCTAAAACCCAAAAGAGTCAAAACATTGGTACGTTCGGCGTTTCTCAGCAAGCAGAAGGCCTTGAAACACTTATAGAAAAACTTACCCCGACCACACGAACAGCGTTTTTGATTCAGTTGAAAAACGATTTAGAAACACGCCTAGATGAAGCCTGCGCCATAGCCGCCAGCGAAATGACCGATCATGACAAAAAGATGATGGCACGCACGGCACACGCGCTCGCAGGTCTCTTCGCGACCTCTTATTCACCTGCGGCACACCACAAAGCATTATATTTAGAACGTATCGTTTTTTCGGCCCAGCACTCAGAGATCATTGCGCTTTTAGACGCACTGAGCCAAGATGCACTGCATATTAAAAAAACAATTCATTTGCTCAAACATAAGAAATAGGTTGGGATGCCACAAACACCGATTTTAATCATCGACGACAATGAAAGCCATGTAACTCTTTACAGTTCGGTTCTCAACGATGCTGGTTTTACAACCATTTGCGCCCATTCAAAGGCAGAAGCCATCGAGCTTGCCATACAGTACAAGCCTAGACTGGCCCTCGTTGACTTAGTCCTTCCTGACGGCACGGGTAACGATTTGGTTGCAATTTTGCACGAACAGAACCCCAACCTGCGCGCCATCGTCATCACTGCCTATGCCTCAGTTGAGCGTGCCGTTGAAGCAATGCGTTTGGGGGTTTTTGATTTTCTGGTTAAGCCAGTTGATCCGCAAGTTTTGCTTAACGCTGTGACCAATGCGCGTTCGGATCGAAATCATTCACTCGACCCGGTACACATGACACCTGAAGCGCCCCCTCTTGGGGGATTGATCGGGTCCAGCGACGCCATGAAGAAAGTCTACGCAACGATCAGAGCCGTCGCAGGGTCCGTAGCATCCGTATTCATCACCGGTGAAAATGGCACCGGAAAAACCCAATGCGCAGAAGCCATTCACGCCCTGTCGGCTGTGTCGGATGGCCCGTTCATCTCTGTGAATTGTGGATCATTTACAGATGGATACCTTAGATCTGAAATATTTGGCCATGTCGCGGGCACGCAGCCAGGGCATGACGTCGAAAAAATTGGGGCGGCCGAACGGGCAAATGGCGGCACGCTCTTTTTGGATGAGGTGTGCGAACTGGACGCCTCTTCGCAGGCTCAATTGTTGCAGCTGTTTCAAACCTCATCCGTCGTGCCATACGGAGCAGACACGCCGCGTGATGTGAAAATTCGCATCATCTGTGCGTCCTCAAAAGACCCATTAGAGCAGGTCAAATTGGGGACCTTTCGCGCAGATTTGTACTATCGATTGCATGTTGTAACGACTCATTTGCCACCTTTACGCGACAGAGGCATGGATGTGATTGAAATCGCAGAAGCCATGGTGATCCGATATGCCGCCAAAGAAAAGCGCCCTGCCCGCACTTTGTCGGAAGACGTAAAAACACTATTCTTAGGCTACGCGTGGCCCGGAAACATACGCGAATTGATGAACCTGCTGTGGCATTGTGTGGTGGTCAGCACCGATCAGACTATTGAGTTGCAGCATATGCCAAAACAAATGCAAGATATGAACCTTGCGCAAAACGACCTCACACGACAACAGCCCGCTCAGGCCGATCTTATGGAATATGTGCGAGACAAAACCTTATCGCAAATTGAACGTGAGGTGATTGAAATCGCAATTGCAAGGGCTGGAGGCTCTATTCCACAGGCCTCAAGAACGCTGGGTGTTTCACCTTCAACCATCTACCGGAAACTAGAAACATGGGGGCGGCCAGCACGCGGCCCGCGCAAAGCAGACCATGAATGATCGCGCGCAAAGCCATGCGATAGAATAGCAGCTTCCAAACCTTGGTGTTTAGGATGGTTTAAACGAATTGCTCAGTCAAAAGTCGTTCTTCAAGACCATGCCCCGGATCAAACAAAATGCGGTGTTTGACGCTTGGCTCTGAGGTAATCTCAACCCAATCCACATTGCGCACAGAGCGGCTATCGGCATCGGCCATCACAGGACGTTTGCTACGCTCAAGTACATCAAACCGCACTTTGGCTGTGTTCGGCAACAAGGCCCCACGCCAACGCCGCGGCCGAAACGCCGCCAAAGCCGTCAGCGCCAAAACATCGGACCCAATCGGCAAAATAGGGCCGCGTGCAGAGTAATTATACGCCGTCGACCCCGCAGGTGTGGCCAAAAGGGCCCCATCGCACACAAGCTCGTCCATGCGGACCTTGCCATCGACCGAAACACGCAACTTAGCCGCTTGGGGGCCCGCGCGCAAAAGCGACACCTCGTTGATCGCCAGCATTTCATGCAGCACGCCGTCACCGTCGAGTGCGACCATCGACAACGGATTGATGACTTCCTCTTCTGCTGCCAAGAGGCGCTCGATCAGATCGTCTTCGCGAAATTCGTTCATCAAGAACCCGACAGTACCACAGTTCATCCCGTAAACAGGCGTATCCAAATGCATGGTGCTGTGCAGCGTGTGCAACATAAACCCATCGCCCCCCAACGCCACGATCAAATCAGCAGCCTCGGCCGACACACTTGGGTATCGGCGTGACAGTCGCTCAAACGCACGTTGAGCGATTTGGGCATCGCTGGCAGCAAAAGCAATCTTAACCATAGGTGTGCATCCGTCTTTTCAATTTGGCCCAGCAGCAGACCCTATGCGTGACTAACAAATCATCGCCCATATTTCACGCGCTTTATGCGTCGACATCCTGTGACACACGGGCGCGTGGATCAATTTAAAGACGACCCAGACGGCCACTGCAAGCCTGTGAAGCCCCCCTTATGAAACTTTCATCATCATTATGCGCACGACGAGGGTTTCCCAACTGTCATGAAATAGCTAAACATCCCGCAACACTCCCCTGCTGCCAAGGAGCACACCATGACAACCAATGTACGTGACGCCGGCTTTTTCACCGAAAGCTTGTCTTCCCGCGATCCTGAACTGTTCGGATCTATGCAAAAAGAGCTGGGCCGTCAGCGCAATGAGATCGAATTGATCGCCTCTGAGAACATCGTCTCAGCCGCAGTCATGGAGGCCCAAGGCTCCGTTCTCACCAACAAATACGCCGAAGGTTACCCAGGTCGCCGCTACTACGGTGGATGCCAATATGTGGACATCGCGGAAAACCTTGCACGCGACCGCGCAAAGGAACTCTTTGACTGTAAGTATGTGAACGTACAACCAAATTCCGGTTCACAAGCCAACCAAGGCGTCTTTACAGCGCTCTTACAGCCAGGCGACACCATCCTTGGCATGTCCCTTGATGCAGGCGGTCACTTGACCCACGGCGCCAAGCCAAACCAATCCGGTAAATGGTTCAACGCCGTGCAATACGGTGTGCGCATGCAAGATCAACGTATTGATTACGATCAGATCCAAGAACTGGCCAATGAGCACAAACCAAAGATGCTCATCGCCGGCGGCTCTGCCATTCCTCGTCAAGTCGATTTCAAGAAAATGCGCGAGATTGCTGATTCTGTGGGTGCGATCCTTATGGTCGATATGGCGCATTTCGCGGGTCTTGTGGCGGGTGGTCAGCACCCATCACCGTTCCCCTATGCAGATGTGGCCACGACAACCACACACAAAACCCTGCGCGGTCCACGGGGCGGCATGATCCTGACCAATGATGTTGAGATCGCCAAAAAAGTGAACTCTGCTATCTTCCCTGGCATCCAAGGTGGCCCTTTGATGCACGTGATCGCGGCCAAAGCCGTGGCATTCGGCGAAGCTTTGCGCCCTGAGTTCAAAGAATACGCCAAACAGGTCATCGTCAACGCCCAAGCGCTGTCTGATCAATTGATGAAAGGTGGCCTTGATATCGTCACGGGCGGCACAGACACCCACGTGTTGCTGGTTGATCTGCGTCCCAAGGGCGTAAACGGCAAGATCACCGAGGCCGCTCTTGAGCGTGCCCACATCACTTGTAACAAAAACGGCATCCCGTTTGACCCAGAGCCGCCGATGATCACATCTGGTGTGCGTCTTGGCACGCCTGCGGGCACCACACGCGGCTTTGGCGAGGCTGAATTCCGTCTCATCGGTGATTGGATCGTCGAGGTTGTTGATGGCTTGGCGGCCAACGGCGAAGAAGGCAATGCAGAGGTCGAAGCCGCTGTACGTGTCAAAGTCGAAGCTTTGACCGCGCAATTCCCGCTTTACCCAAACCTGTAAATGATTGAATATAAATGAAAAAGGAGCCTCTGGGCTCCTTTTTTATGCCAATACCCTGCCCCCCCGACGCAAGCATTTCACCTGTCACCCTAAGCGATAGGACAAGCCCCCTGACCCATCACATTTTCTTGATGCGGCCTCTTAAGCCAACTTTGGCTCATCTCCTAGCGTCAATGGGCCAATTTTGGCCTGATGGAAAAGGCACTCACATTTTTCAACTTATCAAAGCTCATGCATGTGAATAAATGGGGGCAAGGCTTCAGCGCCTCACGTACAGAAGGCGCCTGTCGAAGTCAGAAAAGGAATTCACATGAAACTCACAGCACTCACCGCCGCAACAACAGCAGCCATCCTCCTCGGTTCAACCGCTTTTGCACAAACTGCATTTGACGGCGCAAACCAAGCGACAGATCGCAACGAAAACCTTCGTGACGCGATCAACGACGACCTTGAGACAGATACAACAACATTCGGCAACGCAGGCCGTAAAATTGGCTTCTCTGGCTCAGTCGCTTTGCGTGGCAGTGTTGCAAACGGCAATACGGATGCTGCAGATCTCGGCATCGGCGCAGACATGCTCTACTTCGATGGCACAAACGGCTACTCACTTGAGTTGAGCTATGACTACGGCGAAGAAGCCGGTACAAAAACCGAAGAAAGCTTGTTTTTTGACGCGGAATACACCCGTGATTTCAATCCAAACTTCTACGGATTTGCCAAATTGCAGGGTTCTGTTGACGAATTCTCATCCTATGACAGTGACTACTTTGTAGGCATCGGTGCAGGTTACCGCGTTTTGAATTCCGATGACGTGAGCTGGACTGTACAAGGTGGCCCTGGCTACCGCGTTGCATCGCTCACAGACATCGTCGACGGCGAAACAGAAGAAGCAGCCTTCTCGGCCTCCTCTAACTTCTCCTACAAACTGTCCGACATTGCGTACCTGACAAACGACACAGACGTGTTGACATCCGAAAGCGACACAGGCGTCGTGAACGAACTCGGCGTCACCGTTGCAATGTCAGAAGTTCTCGCACTGCGCACAACGCTGCAAACCAAATACCACACAGATCCACAAGTGGGTTACGACAACACTGACAACACCTTCGGCGTGTCACTGGTGTTCAACTACTAAACTGATTTAAAACGACAATTTTACGCGCTGCGGATTTTTCCGTGGCGCGTTTTTATATCAAACCACGCCAATTTTTATATCAAACCACGCCAAACCAAAATCCAAACCACAGCCCCAACAATCAAAATTCCGATCAACGCCAGCACGGCCAGAAAATCCAATAAGCGCCCCATGCGCCGCTGAAACGGGTCAATATTTTCCAAGTGTTTCGACAGGTTGCGCACGGCACGATCGACAGCTTTATGTCGAATGGTCCGCGCCAATTTTGGGTGCGTTTCCAAGGCGATAGCCTCAGCAATCAACGCCCCGTCGCGGCGCGCCCAACGTGGCAATGCACGGCCCGCCTTGTGCAGCTTGGCCTCAAATCCGACCCCTGAATGTATGCCGAGCCGCTCAGAAATAAGCGTTGCAAGAGCGTCTGATTTTTGGGCGATGCTGTTTTCCATAGGCCTATTTTAGGGGGTTTTCCCCACGCCGCCAAGCTTGTATCACTATATCATGTTAAACACTGTACTGACTGGCCAAGCCACTGATAAAACACCACTTTTGATTGTGCACGGACTGTTTGGGTCAGCGCGCAATTGGGGGGTTATTGCCAAACGGATGTCTGCGGACCGCCAAGTCATCTCGGTTGACATGCGCAATCACGGAACAAGTTTTCGATCAAATTCAATGACTTATGCCAATATGGCCGATGATTTGGCCGAGGTTTTGCAAACCTATGGCGCGCCTGCATCTGATGGGGGCACCCATGTTTTGGGGCACTCCATGGGCGGCAAAGCGACAATGATGTTGGCGCTGACCCATCCTGAACTGGTTAAGTCCTTGATTGTGGCGGATATTTCCCCTGTTGCCTACACACATTCCAACGTGCCGCTCATTGATGCCATGCAAGCCTTGGACCTGTCGAAGGTTGAAAAACGATCCGATGCAGACGCATTGCTGGCGGCTGATATTCTCGATGCTGGCGTGCGGGCGTTTCTACTGCAAAGCCTTGTTGTTAAAGATAAAAAATGGCTTTTAAACTTGCAGGTCTTGGAAAACGAGATGCCCAAAATCGTTGGCTGGCCCGAGGATGTGACCGGCACGTTCGACAAGGACACGTTCTTTTTGTCCGGTGCAGAGAGCAGTTACGTAAAACGTGACCATCGCGCAGCCACCAAAGCCTTGTTTCCAAAGGCTAAATTCGCCTCAATTCCTGACACAGGGCATTGGTTGCACGCCGAAAAACCACGCGAATTTGAAGCGGCCCTCACCGCTTGGTTGGCGCGGTTCGAGGCCTAAACCCGCCACAATTCCCCAACCGTGCAAACGGACGCGCACACCATAGCCCGAACGCTGTGGTGGGGATTGTTTTAAAGTTTTGCACGACAATAAGGCGCGGCTTTGCAAAGGTTTAACGCTTTTGCCCCTGCCCGCTTTACATGTTTGCAAGATTTTTGAGAGGCCAATCACCATGGACTACATCACCGTCAAAACCACCGACTTTCGCCCGCGCCTGACCGAGCTGTTGGACAAGGTCGAAAAGGGCGAGGCGCAGGTGATCGTCAAACGCTATGGCCGTGCGCGGGCGGCATTGGTCAGCTTTGATGACCTGTTTCGCATTTGGGAACATATCGAGACCGAAACCATGGGCCCGCAAGACCCCAAAACCGGCCAGCGCGCAGGACAAAATCACGCGGAGGTGAAACAAGAATTGGCCGAGGCCAAAGCCGACATCGACGCCTACCGCGCCTTGGGCCAAGATGCCCAGTGGACGCGGTTTTGGACATGGGTCAAATCCCTACACGGCGATGCGTGACATGTGAGGCGCGAGGCGGCGCTCAAAGCACCTCGACGATTTTTTTCGTCACAATCCATGTCACAGGAA
>JBLHXX010000043.1:0-21750 GCA_047630475.1 Celeribacter sp.
TGGGGTTACTGTATGAGACGGGTTTGCGGAGTTAGCACTCTAATTTGAGGACGCCATGGCCCGCTCCAAAATCGCATAGGCTTCTTTTTGACTGTACTTACGCGCCATATCGATCGCGAGGGGATCATTTCCGTGGTAATCCCACTGCGCTTTGGTCGTGTCTGCGCCTTTGGACAGCAGCCATTTCAAAGCGTCGAGATGCCCCCGCATTGCAACATGATGCAATGAGGTGAAGCCCAAACAATCGCCGTGATCAATATCGGCCCCAGCGTCGATCAGGGCTTGGGCGACCACGGCATTAAATGGCTGTTGCTCACAAGCATTATCCAGTGGCCAATTGCCACAGTCATCTTCGAAATTCACATCGCAACCTTGCTCGATGAGCCACGTTATGACGGCGAGGTGATTGCCATAGTCAAATGCATGATTGAGCCAAGGCGTGTTCACGAATGGGTCGTTTCCAAGAGGAAAGCCCTCGACGGATCGAGTAAATGCCTCCAAGGCATTCAGAT
The DNA here is from genome assembly GCA_047630475.1 of Celeribacter sp. GTDB lineage: Bacteria > Pseudomonadota > Alphaproteobacteria > Rhodobacterales > Rhodobacteraceae > Celeribacter. The sequence goes on from JBLHXX010000043.1 coordinate 513, forward strand.
CTGCATCCTGCATCGCTTGAGTGACATCTTCATAAGCGTCCACAGAGTCTTGTGAAGGGCGCTGCGGCCCGCCGCCCGAAATATACCATTTGAGTTTCAGTAAAATACCGATGGGGATCAAAACGATCAATGCGGCGCCAAAGAAGAACCAGCCAATACTCTTTTTAACAAACAACATCTCAACGCACCTTTCATCGAACGGGTATCTCGCACAAATCAGAATAAATTACGGCACAAATATACAAACAAAAAGGCCGCCCCTATCACTAGGAGCGGCCTTAAATTCTAACCTATCAGCAAGCCACCAAACATTGGTTGGCCCGCCTCGGGTTGCACTGCCTCAGGCAGCTTACGCGTCGTCGAGGGCTTCGACAGCTTTTTCGAGATCTTCTTTTGAGATGACTTTTTCAGTCACGTCTGCGTTTTCCGCGATCCAGTCGACAACTTTGTCTTCAAAGATTGGCGCTTGGAGTTGCTGGCGCATTTGTGGGTTTTGTTGAACGAATTCAAAGAATTGGCGCTCTTGACCTGGGTACTGACGCGCTTGTGTCATCACCGCTTGTGTGAGTTCTGCGTCAGTGACTTCGATTTTTTGTTTTTGACCCATATCAGCCAACAACAAACCGAGGCGCACGCGGCGTTCAGCCAAAGTTGTGTGCTCTTCAGTTGTCTCGATCTCAGGGTGATCGTGGCCTTGAACGTCTGGGTTTTCTTCGTGCCACAGCTGATGTGCGATTTGACCCGCTTCAGCTTCAACCAATGATGGTGGAAGTTCGAAGGACACTTTGCCATCGAGCTGATCAAGAAGCGCGCGCTTCATGATCGCGCGGGACGCACCAGCGTATTCGCCCTCAAGACGCTCAGTGACTTGTGCTGTCAAAGCAGCCAAGTCTTCTGCGCCGAATTTTTTGGCCAACTCATCATCAATAGCCGCATCAGCAGGTGCTTTTACGTCTTTGATTTTGCATTCGAAAACTGCCGCTTTGCCCGCGAGGTTTTCTGCGCCGTATTCCTCAGGGAATGTCACTTCGACGTTTTTCTCTTCGCCCGCTTTTACGCCAACGAGTTGCTCTTCAAAGCCAGGGATGAAAGAGCCTGAACCAAGAACAAGTGGGTAATCTTCAGCCGCGCCGCCGTCGAATGCTTCACCGTCAACTTTGCCCAAGAAATCAAACACAACTTGGTCACCGTCAGCGGCAACACCGTCTTTGGTCTCAAAGTTTTGTGCTGTTTTCGCGAGATTTTCAAGAGCTTCAGTCACTTCAGCGTCGGACGCTTTCACAACGAGTTTCTCAAGTTTCACGTCAGACAAGTCAGCGTCAGGAATTTCTGGAAGCGCTTCGTAGGTCACGTTGACGACAACATCGTCGCCCTCTTTCCAATCTTCGCCGCCGTCCATTTTCACATCAGGCTGGCCCGCAGGACGATCGCCGGATGTTTCGAAGTGGGAAGACATGGCCCCATCAACAGTTTCCTGCATCGCTTCGCCAAGAACTTTTGGACCAAAGTTCTTTTTGAGCATCGCCATAGGCACTTTGCCTTTGCGGAAACCCTTCATTTCGATTTCAGGCTGCGCTTCTTTGAGCTTGGCGTTTACTTTTTCGTCAAGCTGAGCTGCAGTGATAGTGATCTGATAGCCGCGCTTCAGACCTTCGTTGAGGGTCTCGGTGACCTGCATGTTGGCGTCCTTTATTATACGTCTAGACTTTACGTCATCGTGAGGCCACCCGCGAGGCAGCCCTATAAATCAGGGGTTCTTCTAGGGGGTCAACTGCATGCATGCAAGACGATTCCCATGCAAGAGGCCATCCGGCCCGCCCGAAGAGCCATTTCCCAAGTGTTGAATGCAGAGCACAGTCCATGTTCTGTTCGAAATACCCGACGATTTTGGGTCCCGCTGCGGTTGAAAAACTGTTAATCAAATCAAAACGAGATACAAAACTGTCTCACACAGGCCAGACTGATATCCTATTTCTGAATATCGGCATTTAAATCATCGACGAGGCGCATCATGAAAAACGGCATTTTTTACACTTTAGCTCTGTCCACGGCCCTTTTAAGCGCATGCGATATATCCTCGGGACAAGACGAAGACGCGGGCACAGGCAGCACAGCAGGCGACCAAGCAGATTACAACAGCTACGTCGAAGCGCGCAATGATGCCCTAACTGTGCTGAACCTCATTGATACAAGTGAGGTGCTGGATGCAGCGCCAGCGGATGACACTGCGCAAATGCACGGCACCTACGCCATAAGCGCCGACAATGCATTCAGTACCGAATTGGTCGGCGATATGACGATGGATGTGGATTTTGGCAACGAAACCGTCTCAGGAAGCTTGAGCAACAACTATCTAGACAGAGATGGCACGGCAGAAAGCCAAGTCACCGAACTTGACGGCAGTGTGTCGTTTCGTGGGGAACTCGACCTTGACCCCAACGGCGGCTTTTATGACGCCACAAACACTGGCCCATGGCAGCTTGAAGCCTCGGGAACAGGTACATTGACCGATAGTGAAACCACGACCTCACTTGGAACAGAGTACCGCTTGGATATCGACCTACATGGCGACTTTTATGACACCTCAGACATTGGCACGGTATCTGGCGTTGGGGACGTGGGCGATGTTGCGGCAGGCGGCATGATTGAAGGCAACCTTGATGTGACGACAGATGGCGATACCGTAATCTATGACATCACGGATCAGAGTGCCTTCTTTGTCTATGAACTTGAAGACGAATAAAAACGTACCTTGATTTAGATGCTTTGGTCCCCCCCCAGCTTGGTCGCGAAAAGAGATGCCTTTCGCAGCGCGTGGCGCACTCTTGCGTGCACCTTAGGTCTTGCGGCATTCACGCCCCTTTATGCGCAAGCCTTAAGCCCAAGCGAGGCGTTGACCCATGTACGCTTGGCGCAAGACGATGTAAAAACGGGTCAGTTCGCACGCGCAACCCAGCGCTTTAAGTGGTTGTTGTTGAATGACACAGACAGCCCACAAAGGTCCAAAACCTACCAAGAGGCCCTGCGCCAACTGACAAAGCGCGCGCCGCTCACATTTAAAGCAGCCGGTGCGCTGCTGCCCTCAACCAATGTCGCGCGCAGCAGTTCTGAAACAGTTTTGCGCACTGACATCGGCGACTTTACCATCGGCGATCCAGACGCAAAGACTGGCGGCGTCGGCTTGCGCGTTGAGGCCCGTGGCACCTATGCGCACGCCTATCAAGCGGGGCGCGAAGCCTCGGCAACCCTGCGCTTTAATACGACGCTCTATGATGCCGTTGAGCTGCGCCATTCCGGGTTTGATCTGACCTTGGCGCATCACTGGCTGACGCCTGGCGCCACCTACACGATGTCGGCCTTTGCGGGGCAATCAATCTATCCCACAGTCGACGACAGGACATCCCCCAACAGCTGGGTGCAAGGGATCGCCCTCAACGCAGCCCATGTGCTTAAAAACGGTCATGTCGTGCGATTGGGTGGCTCATGGAATGAGCGCCTGTTTCACAGCCCCCAACGTAGCTATGCGAATGGAACCACGGCAACCCTGTCCGCAAACTACACGTTCCCAGTTGGTGAGCGTGGCAACATCACTGTTTTGGGGGCATTAAGCACTGCAAACCTTGGCAATGATTCATATTCATATTCTGGGTATACGCTCGGGGGCGTTTATGCGCGAACGCACGCCAATGGCCTGTCTTGGTCCGTAGGATACAGCACATCTTTGCGTGATTATGATGACCTTTTCCCCCTGTTTTCTCATGCGCGTCGCGACACATCCAAAACAGTGTCTGCGAGCATCTCTCACAAACAAATTCAAATCAACGGTATGACCCCACGCTTAAGCTGCGCATCGAAACAACAAACATCAAACATTGCGCTTTACGACTACTCGTCCATCGATTGCTCAATAAAACTGCAATTCGATTTTTGAACATATTTAAAAGCTGCACACGCCATAAACGCCAGATACCCGACGCACTGACATAGCTTAACGATATAAGAACAGGACTATGTGGAAAACTGGACTTTGGTTGCGTATGTATAAAGTTCAGCAATGCGTGGTGGTTGTAACAGGCCATGGCAGGCGCCCCATTGGGGAGCCAGCATAACGGTCACGAACAAGAAAACACTTACGTATTCGTTATTTGCAATCAAAAATTTATTGCGTACGGTCGATATTGCGAGCTTTGGAGAATGTAAAATGTTGTTGAAACCTGGATGTCCGAAACTGTTCGTTGCAGATGACAACCTCGACTTTGCCACATTTATTTCAACAACTGCCAAACGCGATGGTTGGGAGGTTGCCACCTGCGCGAACGGCGGGATCTTGATTGATAAACTGCTGGAGAGCCATGGACCTGCTTTGCTATTGATAGACATTAATATGCCCGAAATGGACGGCATAGAAGTTATCGAAGAGCTGACTGAATTGAACAGATCGTTTCGTCTGCGCTTTATGACTGGTGGAACGATACCGTCAATCATTGCCGCAGGAATGATCGCCAAGGCCAGAAACCTGTCGGTCGGACAAAGTATATTCAAACCATTGGACTTGAAGACGCTCAAGGATATCTTGCACATTGAGCGTGAGGCCTTGACCAAGATGGACACGCCCTCCCCCTGAAACAGCCAACTTGCTCATAGGTTTTCGGATTGCGGCCAGTAGATCAGCGCGCATGATCGACGCTATTAAAATGATATCTTCTGACCACACCTCATTGCCTTAAACTGACAAACAGTGTGCGATGCTGTCGATATCACGCTCGTCATTTTACGATACAGCCAAAGGCGAAAACGAGATGACCCTAAGTTTGATACGCTTGATTGATTGATGATTGCAGACGGCGCTTGATTGGCGGAGTTCTTCGGAATGGCCTGCGAAACTTTGCGTTTCACGCATCATCAACAGATAAGAAACCGGAATATTCAATGAAATCAAAATGGTGCGGGTGAAGGGACTCGAACCCCCACGCCATAGGCGCCAGAACCTAAATCTGGTGCGTCTACCAGTTCCGCCACACCCGCATTGCGTGCCTCTTAGCAAAGGCAAAAGACATGCACCAGAGATAAAATGCATTTTCGGAGTGCAAAACTCATTTTAATTAAAAATTAACTCTATGCGGTTCGCAAATCTTGCCATAGGGTGGTGAACAGATGGCGGAATATATCGCCACAACCGAGGCAGATTTGAAAAGAGAGCATCATGAGCAGTGATGACCAAAGGCGTGCGTCGCATCGCGCGCCCGATAATAACCTGCGACCCAAAAGCGCCGATACGCCCCGTAAGCGGTTGCGTATAAAAGATATTCTTCCCAGCTATGAAAATGGTTTGACGCTTGGTACACTTGTGCTGACGGCGGATGGCACACTTCCTGTGGAGTATTTAGACGCCGGTGACCGGATCATCACCCGTGCAGGCATGCGCACCTTGCGCGGGCTTGAGACCCCTGCCCCCAAAATGTTCAAATTGGTATTTGATCACGCGGAAATTGTCTATGCGGATGGGTTTCAATTCGATTCCAAAACCGGCAAGGCCTTTGCGGCCTAACTCCATTAGAGCCGTGTTTTAAAGACATTATGGCACGGGGTTTAAACTGTTTAACGGTTTGGACCTGATGTGCTTTACATGTTTTACAGTATTTTCAAACACGATCCAACACGTCACAGCCCCAACGCCGTAAACACCTTGGGCAACTCTTCAGGCAGGTCTTCTGCAATGAGCCCCGCGCCAAAACTCAAAGCACATTCCGTGTGCAGGTAAGCGCCGGTTTCGGCCGCCGCATGAGGCGCAAATCCGCGCGCCAACAGACCTGTTATAAAACCTGCCAAGACATCGCCGGACCCTGCCGTGGCGAGCCATGGGGCCGCGCGCTCGTATAAAGATGCGTTAATGGACGCCCGACCGTTGGGAGACGCGATGACGGTATCAGCGCCTTTGAACAACACCGTGCAGCCGGCACGTTTGGCGGCGTCCCGCGTGGCGTCGACTTTGGAATAGGCGGGACCTGTGGTGGCGGGCGCGTTGAGTTCTGCGGCGATGTCTGGGAACAAGCGCTTGAATTCGCCCGCATGGGGCGTGAGGACGCAAGACGGATGCAGGGCGGCAAAGAGGGCCTCATCTTGAGACAAAAGCGTGAGCGCATCGGCGTCGAGCACGGTCTTGCGTTTGGCCGCAAGTGCCACGGCGACAAGTTTGGCGGCGCGGTTGTCCAGCCCCAATGCAGGACCAAGGCAGAGCGCGTTGAGGCGCGCGTCGTCTAACATGCGTTTGAGGGCCTGCGGGCCGTCGGCCTCTGTGACCATAATGGCGGTCAGTTGCAGAGCGTTTTCCAACATGGCGGATTTGGGCGAGGCGACAGTGACCACCCCTGCCCCAATGCGCAAAGCGCCACGGGCGGCCAAACGTGCAGCGCCTGTTTGACCAGCCGGACCAGACAGCACGAGAGCATGGCCGTGGGAGAATTTATGGGCGGAGTGTTTTCTGAGGGATCGAGCGGGATCCGTGACCAAAGAGATGACATCGCTCGGCGGCACCGCCGAGCTGCCCCCGTCCGCCCCCACGGGCGGGGGCAATTGCCCCACCCGCGGACGGGGCCAGCTCTCAAGACCGATATCTTTGACAACTGTTTTGCCAGATCCTGTCGACCCATAGCTCAAAACATGACCGAGCTTCATGCGATGAAAACTCACCGTTAAATTTGCCATAACGCAGAGGTCAAACGGATTTTCCTCAGCACGTCCCAAATAAAGGCCACTGTCAGCGCAAATGCCTGACGGAATATCCACAGCAACGACTTTTGGCCCATCCGAATGACGCGATCCGGCTTGCCAAGAGTTCAACTCATCCTGAACACGCCCGAGGGCATGAAATGGGCGCGTGAGCCCCGTGCCAAACAGTGCATCCACCGCCAAAGCCGTGTTGGGGGTGTCTTCTGCATAGCCATCGATGACATCGTCTGTGAGACGTGCCGCCACCCCCACCTTACACCATCGCTCATAATTCGTCTTCGCATCTTGGGGCAGTTTATCGGCGTCACCGTAAAGAAAGACCTCGACCTCCCAGCCGCGCTGTTTCAAAAGCCGCGCGACGACAAAACCATCGCCGCCGTTGTTGCCGGGGCCGCACAGAACGACAGCTTTATGTGAGGATTGCGCCAGTTCGGGCCATTCCTCCATTACAGCATCAACGACACCACGCCCCGCGCGCTCCATCAGCTCTAGACCTGTGACGGCGCCTGAGGCGATGGCGGCGGCTTCGATGGCGCGCATTTGTTGTGCAGTCAGGAGTTCGGTCATCTGTCATTCTCCAATTCAATCAGCGCAACCGTGGCAAAAGTCGCTGCGGGACTGGCGCGCATTTGAGCAGATGTCGGGCGTTCGATCATAAAATACTCGAAATGTTTTTAAAGTGCCCTTTTTGAATTCACTTCGCCTAAATATTATGCAAATAAGTGTGAATTCTGTGGGCGGTTCATCTTGGCTGAGTGTAGCCGATTGTGACCCCTCAAGAGAAGTGTTCTGACGTATGTGAACGAATTTAAGGGAGTCTAAGGTCCATGAAAAAGATCGAAGCGATCATCAAGCCTTTCAAACTCGACGAAGTGAAAGAGGCGCTGCAAGAAATCGGCGTGCAGGGTCTTTCTGTTGTCGAGGTCAAAGGCTTTGGCCGTCAAAAAGGCCACACAGAGCTGTACCGTGGTGCGGAATATGTCGTGGACTTCCTGCCAAAAGTTAAAATCGAAGTTGTTTTGTCTGACGATCAAGTGGACGGCGCGATTGAAGCGATCGTTGCTGCGGCAAAAACGGACAAAATCGGCGACGGCAAGATTTTCGTATCGCCTGTTGAACAGGCCATTCGGATCCGTACTGGCGAGTTTGGCGAAGACGCGCTGTAAATATAAAGCGGCTCTGTTTGGGGTCGTTTTTTCCATCCAATACACAATTTTAAGGGGATAAGGTCACCATGAGCATCGAAAACGTTCTCAAGACCATGAAAGACGAAGAAGTTCAGTACGTGGACGTTCGTTTCACCGATCCGCGCGGCAAGTTGCAGCACGTGACATTGCGCTACACAGAAGTTGACGCTGACTTCTTGGAAGAGGGCTTTATGTTTGACGGCTCGTCCATCGCGGGTTGGAAATCCATCGATGAATCAGACATGAAACTGATCCCAGATACAGAATCCATCTACATCGATCCGTTTTACGCAGAGAAAACACTGTGTATTCACTGTTCCGTTGTAGAGCCTGACACACGTGAGCCATATGAGCGTGATCCACGGTCTGTTGCGTCTAAAGCGGAAGCTTACTTGAAATCCTCTGGCATCGGCGACACAGCCTACTTTGGTCCAGAAGCTGAGTTTTTCTTGTTCGATGACGTGCGTTTCCAAGTGTCCATGAACAAAGTGTCCTACCAAGTTGACGCGCTCGACGGTGCTTGGAACTCTGACACTGAGTACGAGATGGGCAACACGGGCCACCGTCCAGGCATCAAAGGCGGGTACTTCCCAGTCAACCCAATCGATGACGCGCAAGACATCCGCGGTGAAATGCTGACAACAATGGCCAACATGGGCATGAAAGTTGACAAGCACCACCACGAGGTTGCGTCCTGTCAGCACGAGCTTGGTTTGATCTTTGGTGAGTTGACAACACAAGCCGACGAAATCCAGAAATACAAATACGTTGTGCACAACGTGGCGCAAGCTTACGGCAAATCCGCGACATTTATGCCAAAGCCAATCGCAGGCGATAACGGCACTGGTATGCACGTGAACATGTCCATCTGGAAAGATGGTAAGCCATTGTTCGCAGGCGACAAATACGCTGATCTGTCTCAAGAAGCTTTGTACTTTATCGGCGGTATCTTGAAGCACGCCAAAGCGTTGAACGCGATCACAAACCCATCGACAAACTCTTACAAGCGTTTGATCCCTGGTTTTGAGGCTCCTGTTTTGCGCGCCTACTCTGCGTCTAACCGCTCTGGTTGTGTGCGTATTCCGTTTGCTGAATCCCCCAAAGCGAAACGTGTTGAAGCACGCTTCCCTGATCCAGCAGCCAACCCATACCTGTGCTTTGCGGCATTGTTGATGGCTGGCCTTGACGGCATCAAAAACAAGATCGATCCAGGCCCCGCGTCTGACAAAGATCTCTACGACCTGCCAGCAGAAGAACTCGCAGCGATCCCAACAGTTTGTGGTTCATTGCGCGAAGCTTTGGAAGCTCTTGAAGCGGACATGGACTTCCTCACAGCGGGCGATGTGTTCACAAAAGACCAACTTCAGGGCTACATGGACCTGAAATGGGAAGAAGTGTACGCCTACGAGCACACACCACACCCAATGGAATACAAAATGTACTACTCCTGCTAATCGCTGGACGGGTGTTATTTTGGAACGGGCGGCCCTTGGGTCGCCCTTTTCTTTTGCCTTGGTGACAAAACACTGTCCAAATTTGCCAATCCCATGTCGAATTTATGCCTTGATCACCCAGTAACCTTAATTTCAAGTTTGTGATATTGAGGCGGCCCGTGGCACTTTTTAGTAAAGATTATCACCCCTTAGACAAACGCCATCCACGCAATCGCGTGCAGACGGCGCGCACGCCACGCGTAAAAACATGCGCGGCGTCATCGACCTGTGATGCAACCGCCCCCAAGTCTGCGCACAAAACAGATAAAATCAAAAAAATCTCAGACAGCGCGCGCATGGCCACACTGGCGGCGCAAACCCAAGAGCGGCGCTTGGCAGCCGCAAAACAACACGCCGTGACATCGCCTTTTGTGGCACCAAACGCCCCCCAAAAAGCCGCGCTCAAGCCCGCCACAACAGCGAGACATACGTCACGCAGTGGCCTCTCAAAAGCATTTCAAATCATCGCAAACTTTGATCGCAATTTGCGCATTGGCATGTTGATCGCCGCAGTCATTTTCATCCTCACCCAACCCGGCATGTTGACCGATATGTTGGGCACACTGACCACAAGCACCTCTGTCGATTTAATGCAGTCCACGTCAAAATATTCCTCGAATTTCTAAGGCAGGTTTCACAATGTTTGCAAAACACTATCACCCGATGGATGCACGCCACCCGAACAATCGCGCCAAAGCCAAAGAGATGAAAACGCGGCGCTTTTCGGAGACGCGCGGCGCCAAACGCAAAGCCGTGTCTGGCGGGATGCTGAACACCCAAACGGCAGATGATATTCGTGATATGCTGCACGATGTCGAGCGCGCCCCTGTGGTGGATTTGGCCGCTCAAAAGACATTGCAAAAGCGGCTGATTGATCCGGCCCGCAAGCAAGGCGAGAAAGCGTTTTGGCAAAGTCAACCGTGGTGGCTGCGTCATGGGCCATTGAGTATTCTCAACAAATTCCGTGCGATAGACGCCGGCGAAAAGGCTGCGGGCGCCCCCGCTTGGGCACGCGCCCTCAGTCTTCCGGCCGCGCTGATCCTTATATTTGGCTTAATGCGTCTGGATTTAAGCGGCGCTGATGTGAATGCGTTTTTGTTCAGCTTTCTACACTGGCTGATTGCGCTGGCCAATGGGATCATAGATTGGGCGATGTGAGCTATAGCAACGCTAAACCTATGGTTTATGGGGGCTGTTCTGGGCATCGTTTTCGGCCAAATCTGACATCTGCTGCGCGGCGTCCTCAAGACAGGCCACATCACTGACATCCCAACGGCGTGGGTGTTGATGCACAACGGAAATCCCCCCCACAGGTATAGCCCCCAAATGAAAGGGGGTGCCCAAATAGGCCATGACGCCATAGGTCAAAACGACATTCGAGGTTTTCATCAACGGGTGGGACAAGGTGTCATCAAGCACCAAAGTCTTGTTCATCTCGCACACCAAATGACCCACCGAATTTTGGCGAATCATGATGCGTTTCATCGGACGATCAATGGGCGAATTGGTATGGGCGATCACATGTATGAACTCACCTTTCAAATACCAAACAACCACACCAGAGGGGGCAAGCGTTTCTTGCACCCTATCGGCAATCGCCACGACACGCGGATCTGCAAAAACAAACATAGAGCCCCTTTCATTTCATCCAACTCATCACCTAACATATCACAGCCTCTCACAAGGCCTCATACATTTTGCATCAAAAGCCCTATAAAACCCTGCCCCTCTTGCCCCCACGTCTTGTTCGTTCTAAAGACGCGTCAAACATCATCACAGATATAAAGGGCACGCCTATGATCCCCCGTTACTCCCGCAAAGAGATGGTCGACATCTGGGAACCCGCAACGAAATTCAAAATCTGGTATGAAATCGAAGCGCACGCCTGTGACGCGATGGCTGATCTGGGTGTGATCCCCCGCGAAAACGCGGATGCTGTTTGGAAAGCCAAAGACGTTGAGTTTGACGTGGCGCGCATCGACGAAATCGAAGCTGTCACCAAACATGACGTGATCGCGTTCTTGACGCATTTGGCGGAACATGTTGGCTCTGACGAGGCGCGTTTTGTCCATCAGGGCATGACCTCTTCTGATGTTTTGGACACCTGTTTGAACGTGCAGCTTGTGCGTGCAACTGACATCTTGATCAAAGATCTCGAAAACTTGCTCGCTGCGTTGAAAAAACGCGCGATTGAGCACAAAGACACAGTGCGCGTTGGCCGCTCACACGGTATTCACGCAGAACCCACAACAATGGGTCTGACATTTGCGCGTTTCTACGCCGAAATGGACCGCAACTTGGCGCGTCTCAAAGCGGTGCGCACTGAGATCGGCACTGGCGCTATTTCTGGTGCGATCGGCACATTCGCCAACGTTGATCCACGTGTTGAAGAGCACGTGTGTGAAAAACTTGGCCTGACGCCAGAGCCGATTTCCACCCAAGTGATCCCGCGCGACCGTCACGCGATGTTCTTTTCAGTGCTCGGTGTGATTGCCTCCTCGATGGAAAACATCGTGATCGAAATCCGCCACATGCAGCGCACAGAAGTGCTTGAAGGTGCGGAATTCTTTTCTATGGGGCAAAAAGGCTCCTCCGCGATGCCGCACAAAAAGAACCCGATCCTCACAGAAAACCTCACCGGTCTCGCGCGTCTCGTGCGCATGGCTGTGATCCCTGCGATGGAAAACGTGGCGCTTTGGCACGAGCGCGATATCTCGCACTCCTCTGTTGAGCGCACAATCGCGCCAGATGCCACAATCACCTTGAACTTTGCGCTCAATCGTTTGACGGGCGTGATCGACAAGATGTTGATCTTCCCTGAAAACATGCTCGACAACATGAACAAATTCCCAGGTCTCGTGATGTCCCAGCGCGTTCTTTTGGCGTTGACCCAAGCGGGCGTCAGCCGTGAAGATTCATACGCCATGGTCCAACGCAACGCTTTGAAAGTCTGGGAATTCCGCACAGACTTTCGCGAAGAATTGCTGGCCGACAAAGAGGTTGTCGCAGCTTTGGGCGTCGATGCCATCAACGAAAAATTCGACATGGAATACCACACCAAACATGTTGATACGATTTTCAAACGCGTGTTCGGCTAAACCGATTTCTCGGCCGCAACGTGGCCTGTGATACAAAAGACGACCAACGCCCGCTTCGGTTTTTCCGAGGTGGGCGTTTTCTTTTCAATTCGTCTCAAATTTAATGTAATTTCAGCATGCTGGTAGCTTTGCGTTAAGGTTGATCAGGCAGGTTGGTTCCAAGTTAGAATAAATGTGAGGCATCGGCGTGGACGGACTTCCCCAAGACTTTGGCGACATGGGCGCCCTGCCCGATCTTGGCTCTTTCGGGGGCGGTGGCGACACAGGTGATTTTGACTTTGATATGCCCGACACCATCACACGCATGCCCGTAAAATTGTCGAAACAAGCCAAAGCGGCTGTTATCGTTAAATTGCTCGCCGCCGAAGAGGTCAAACTGCCTCTGTCGTCTTTCCCCGAAGAAATGCAAGTCGAGCTGGCGCATCAACTGACCGAATTGCGTTACATCGACAAAGACACGCTCACCACTGTTGTCGAAGAATTCCTTGAAGAACTCGAAGCCATCGGCCTGTCGTTCCCCGGCGGCCTAGAGGGCGCGCTGACCGTGCTCGAAGGGGCCATTTCGCCCTCCACCTCTGCAAAATTGCGCAAAAATGCTGGGTTTTCTTTGACTGGCGACCCTTGGGAACGCATTGCAGACCTTGATACCAGTCGCATTTTGCCCATTCTTGAAGAAGAAAGCGTCGAAGTGGGCGCTGTGCTTTTGTCGAAACTCAAAGTGTCAAAGTCGGCGCAATTGTTGTCCTTATTACCCGGCGAGCGCGCGCGCCGCATTGCCTATGCCATCTCTTTGACCTCTGCGATTGCCCCCGATGTGGTGCAACGCATTGGCATCTCAATTGCCGCCAAGCTGGATGCCCAACCGACAAAGGCGTTTACCGATGCCCCAACCGCACGTGTTGGCGCTATTTTGAATTTCTCGGCCTCCTCGACCCGCGATGGCGTGCTCGAAGGATTGGACGAGACCGACAAAGAGTTCGCCGAAGAGGTGCGTAAAAATATCTTCACCTTTGCCAATATCGCCACCCGAGTGGATGGGCGCGATGTGGCCAAAGTGGTGCGCGGCGTTGAACAAGACGTTCTGATTAAAGCGCTTGCTGGGGCCTCAGGCGAGGCAGCAAAGTCCACAGAATTTATTCTAACCAATATGTCCAAACGCATGGCAGACGGCATGCGCGAAGAAATAGAAGCCGTGGGTAAAGTCAAAGAATCCGACGCCGAAGAGGCGATGAATGCCGTCGTGGCCGGCATTCGCGAACTTGAAGCCGACGGTGAACTGTTTTTGTTGACCGGAGACGACTAACGCCTGTGCGATCCTGAGCATGAAAACCCGGTAGACACCCCGCACACCAAGCCCCTACAGTCGCCCCATGTTATGGTTTTCGCGTCAGCCCGCCGCATCTCAGGGTATCCTTTTTGTCATGATGTCCGTGAGTTGTTTCTCACTGATGGATGCCTTTGCAAAACAGCTTGGGCATCATATGGATGTGAGTCAAATCCTATGGGCGCGGTATTTCGGACAGCTTGTCATCATATTGATATTGTGCGGAAAACGAACTCTCCCCTTACTCAAAACCTCACATCTCGGACTGCAAGTGTTTCGCGCCTTGATGCAACTGGGCGCTGCGGCCTGCTTTTTCATTGCTCTTAAAAGCCAAGGCTTGGCCGAAGCCACAGCCGTGGCGGATCTTGCACCTGTTTTCATCACCATTGCTGCTGCGGTTGTGTTGGGGGAAAAAATTGGTATTCGGCGCCTGCTTGGCGTGTTCGCCGCTCTTTTGGGGGCTATGGTCATCATCCGACCGGGCTCAGACGTCTTTGCGCTCAGCTCACTTTGGCCCCTTGGTACGGCCACCTGTATTGCCGCGTTTGCAATCACAACACGTCATATCGGAAAAACAGAATCTCCACTGACAGCATTGCTGTATTCTGGCATCGTTTGTGCCGCGATCATGAGCATCATTGTCCCCTTTCAGTGGACAGGACCAAACGGTGTTGGTGCCGTGATGATGATCGCGGTTGGTGGCATTGGCACCATAGGCCAACTGATGATGGTCAAAGCCTATGCAACGGCACCCGCGTCCATTGTGGCCCCTTTCACCTATGCGGGTTTGATCACGGCCACGCTTTGGGGCATTTTGTTTTTTGGCCAATGGCCTGATGTTTGGACCTGTGTCGGCGCACTTGTGATCGTTGTTGCAGGACTTTATGTGTGGCACAGAGAAACACGCCAAGCGCGTGTCACACAGACTTAGACTGCTAAGGCTCAAACCAAATTTGGAACCATGAGTTGGCGGTCAAACGGGACATCTTATGACGATCAAACGCGGTGACATTGAAGGCAGCTTAACGGACTATCTTGCATACCTTGCGCTGTGTGGGTTGCTAGAATTCATGAAACTCTTGCCCTTTGCACTACGCCTGAAGCTCATAGGTTTTGTAACCTCACGCATCATTGCGCCGCTTGCCGGCTACACCACGCGCGTGCGTGAAAACCTTGCTTTGGTGATGCCCGACTTGCCAAAATCAGATGTCAAACGCCTCACGCGCAGCGTCCCTGCCAATGCGGGGCGCACCTTGGCCGAAGTGTATTCAGGGGCGGATTTCAAATCGCGTGCTAAAACGGCCAAAATTACCGGTGGTGGGTTGGAGGCTTTGGAACATGCGATGGCCAACGGCCAAGGGGTGATTTTTGCCTCGGGGCATTTTGGCAATTATGATGTACCGCGCGCCGTATTGTCAGAGCGCGGGTTTAAGATCGGCGCGCTTTACAAGCCGTTTACCAACCCCTTTTTCGATGCCTACTACCGCAAAACAATCGGTGAAATCTCTCAACCGATTATCCCATCCAAAGAGCGCGCCAGTCTTGTCAAAATGATCCGTTTTTTGAAATCAGGCGGCATGGTTGGCATGCTGATTGATGTGCACACGCGTGCC
Organism: Celeribacter sp.; assembly: GCA_047630475.1. Taxonomy (GTDB): domain Bacteria; phylum Pseudomonadota; class Alphaproteobacteria; order Rhodobacterales; family Rhodobacteraceae; genus Celeribacter. Next base: position 15,957 of record JBLHXX010000043.1, read on the forward strand.
GCACCGCATTTACAATTTTTTGGAAAACGCGCCGCGACAGCGACCTCGGCTGCGGATTTGGCGCTGAAGCATAATTTGGCTCTTGTGCCGATTTATGGCATTCGCCTTGATGATCATGGGCATTATGAACTGGTGATTGAGCCGCCCATTCCACACACAACGGCCCATGAGATGATGCAGGCTGTGAACGATTCAATAGAGCGTCAAGCACGGGCACATATGGATCAGTATTTTTGGATTCACCGTCGTTGGAAAGCTGAGACGCGCAATGGGCCAACTTGATCCGCTGGCCCATTAAGTTTGTTACAAAATTGCGTCAGCGATGAGACCAACGGTGATCGCACCGATAGGTTCATTTGTATTGGGATCTGTGATCGTGAAGGACACTTGGACTTGGTACACACCTGTCGAGGCGTCCACTTCGAGGTCTGACATATGCAACGCACCGGCACCTTTGCCAAAGGTTTCAATATGTTTCGGTTCATCACCTTGCCAATAGTCAGAGGTCGCAGTCGAGGCCGCCACGTTGAGGCCGTGAGCATCCATGATGAAAACTTCCGTGATGGATCCGCCGGAATCAGCCACACGGTGGCGTAAGAAATCAGAGGCATCATTGTTTAAAACAGTGTCAACAAGCGGATGAACATCGGTGTCAACCTCTGCGCGCCACTGTTTGTCTTTGGCGATAATGTCTTCGGGTGTCAAAGCTTGGTCAATCACATTGCGCACACGGATTGCGCTGAGCAAAGCTTCATCAAAGACCCACCCTGAGACTTCTTCTTGAAAGAAGGCTTGGATCAAGGTTCCGTTTACATTGCTGTGTGCATCTGCGTCTTGCGCATGCGCCGTGCTCACAGAGGCCAGAAAGAGGGCACAGAGCAGCATCGTTTTATGTAACATGATAATCTCCCATTAAATTCTGTCCGCCAAGATGACAGAAAATAATAAACGAAAGCTTTCAGGGGTCTATCTTTCCAAATCTATAGGGTGAGATTTGTGTCAGTTGATGCGCAGGGCCGCCACAATTGCGCCGGGCAGCCCCCTCAAGTTTTGTTGCACAATAACAGCAACGGGATCATCGGATGTCAGGGCCGTATTTAGCGTGATCGGGTGCACTCCATCCCATTGCCCCACGTTCGTCCACGCGGTAACGATATTGGCATAATCAATTGATTTCCCCGCGTTTTCACCAACCCGAATGACAACATTTTGCAAGGGGCGGAATCCGACAATTTGCACCTGCATATCCATAGGCGCAGCCCCGTTCGGATCCAGAGCAATAGACAGCATATTGCCAGATCGCACAGCCGTCATGGCCAATGGGGCCTTTTCAAATTTGCGCCTGTGCATCGCAATCAAATCGGCCAATTTCATTGGTTTAAAGCCAACAACATGCTCTTGACCGTTCACAATCATCTGCGGCGTATAGATGGTGCGATGCCCCGCAGCACGCGCATACAGGCGCTGACGCTGAGTGAAGCGGGGATCGGCAAAGATGTCTTTCCAGCCGATATAATCCCAATAATCAACATGCAGCGCCAAGGCCAAAACATCATCGCGTTTGGCCAATTGTGCCAACAACGCATCTGCGGGCGGGCAAGATGAGCACCCTTGCGAGGTGAACAATTCGACCACCACAGGAAAAGGCTGAGGCGCGTCCTGTGCGGCGCTGGCTTGCGCAAAAGAACCGAAAGCAAAACATGACATCACAGCAGCAAAAATGCGGGCTTTGGCCGAAGGTCGTTTGGTTTTGGGACGTGCCATAGCGTGTTTCATGCGTGCTCCGGTTGCTGTAGGACAGTCTTAGCGCCTTGGCGCAGCTCTGGCCAATCAAGCAATTGCGAGAAAGCGTTACAGAATCTTAAGCGCTGCGTGATCTAAGCGCCAGATCTTGCTTAGGATGACTGTGTCGCTATACATTTCGGGGGCTTTTAGGTGTGAAATACGGCCAATAAAACCTGACTAAAATACTTATTTAGCCAATTGTGTACAACGGCATACAAAAATCAACATATGCCTCTTGATTGGACTCATCGGATGGGTCAAAAGCAGGCAAGCCAATCTTTTTCATGCACCAAGGGAGCTCACCCATGACAGTTGTTGTCGGACATGACACCGCCAAAACACGCCGGACACTCGACGTAAACGGCAAAAAAATCTCATACTATTCCATTCCAGCCGCGACAGAAGCAGGCTTGGGCGATTTTACAAAATTGCCAGCCGCTTTGAAAGTTGTTCTTGAAAACATCTTGCGGTTCGAAGACGGCGGGTTTTCTGTTTCCACAGACGACATCAAAGCCTTTTCTGAATGGGCTGACAAAGGCGGCAAGAACCCCCGCGAAATCGCCTACCGCCCTGCCCGCGTTTTGATGCAGGATTTCACCGGCGTTCCAGCTGTTGTGGATTTGGCAGCGATGCGTGATGGCATCAAATCTTTGGGCGGCGACGCGAAAAAGATTAACCCACTTGTGCCTGTTGATCTTGTGATCGACCACTCTGTGATGATCGACGAATTTGGCAACCCACGTGCGTTCCAAATGAACGTGGACCGCGAATATGAACGCAACATGGAACGCTACCAGTTCCTCAAATGGGGTCAAACCGCGTTTGAAAACTTCCGTGTTGTGCCCCCAGGCACAGGCATCTGTCACCAAGTGAACGTGGAATACCTCGCGCAAACTGTTTGGTCCGACACAGACCAAAACGGCGAAGAGGTTGCCTACCCTGACACACTCGTTGGTACAGATTCGCACACAACAATGGTCAACGGTTTGGCTGTTCTCGGGTGGGGCGTTGGCGGCATCGAAGCCGAAGCAGCGATGCTTGGCCAGCCGATCTCAATGCTCATCCCCGAAGTTGTGGGTTTCAAACTGACCGGCGCAATGGTTGAGGGCACAACAGCCACCGACCTCGTGCTGAAAGTTGTTGAAATGCTCCGCGCGCACGGCGTTGTTGGCAAATTCGTAGAATTCTACGGTGACGGCCTCGACAAATTGCCACTCGCGGATCGTGCGACCATCGCCAACATGGCGCCTGAATACGGCGCGACATGTGGCTTCTTCCCCATCGATGGGGAAACCATCCGCTACCTGAAACAAACAGGTCGTGACGAAGACCGCGTTGCATTGGTTGAAGCCTACGCCAAAGAAAACGGGTTCTGGCGCGATGCGGACTACAACCCAGTTTACTCTTCGACACTTGCGCTCGACATGGGTGAAATCGTTCCTGCGATTTCCGGTCCAAAACGCCCACAAGACTACGTGGCCTTGACCGCGTCCAAAGCTGCATTTGCGCATGAGATGGAAGACACATTCAAACGTGAGCAAGGCAAACAAGTCGCTGTCAAAGGCGAAGATTACACCATGTCATCGGGCAAGGTTGTCATCGCGTCCATCACATCTTGTACAAACACATCAAACCCTTACGTGATGATCGGCGCTGGCCTTGTGGCCCGCAAAGCGCGCGCATTGGGTCTGAACCGTAAGCCTTGGGTGAAAACATCCCTCGCACCAGGCTCACAGGTTGTGACCGAATACTTGGAGGCCGCAGGCCTGCAAGAAGACTTGGACGCGGTTGGGTTCAACCTCGTGGGTTACGGCTGTACGACCTGTATTGGTAACTCTGGCCCAATCCAGTCTGAAATCTCTGACGCCATCGCTGAGGGTGACCTCGTGGCAACGGCTGTTTTGTCTGGCAACCGCAACTTCGAGGGTCGTATTTCCCCCGATGTGCGCGCCAACTACCTCGCCTCACCGCCCCTCGTGGTGGCCTATGCTTTGGCGGGCGACATGACCATTGACCTGACAACTGAGCCGCTCGGCACAGACAAAGATGGCAATGACGTCTACCTCAAAGACATCTGGCCAACAAACGCGGAAATCTCTGATCTTGTTGAGAAAACCGTGACACGTGCAGCGTTCCTTAAGAAATACGCAGACGTATTCAAAGGCGATGAGAAATGGCAAGCGGTTGAGGTGTCTGGCGGAGAAACTTACGATTGGCCAGCAGACTCCACCTACATCCAAAACCCACCCTACTTCCAAGGCATGGCTCCGGGCAAGGGCACGATCAAAAACGTTGAGGGCGCGAAAGTGCTCGCCGTATTGGGCGACATGGTCACAACCGACCACATCTCTCCTGCGGGCGGTTTTGCGCAATCCACACCAGCAGGTAAATTCCTGACGGATGCGGGTGTGGCTGTGCGTGAGTTCAACTCATACGGCTCACGTCGTGGCAACCACGAGATCATGATGCGCGGCACATTCGCCAACATCCGCATCAAAAACGAGATGCTCGATGGTGTTGAAGGCGGCTACACAAAAGGCCCCGACGGCGAACAAGCGGCGATCTACGATGCGTCCATGGCGTACCAAGCTGCGGGCACACCATTGGTGGTGTTTGCGGGCGAACAATACGGTGCGGGGTCTTCTCGTGACTGGGCGGCCAAAGGCACAGCGCTTTTGGGTGTCAAAGCCGTAATCGCGCAAAGCTTTGAGCGTATTCACCGCTCTAACCTGGTGGGCATGGGCGTTGTACCGTTCGAATTCACTGGCGATGACAACCGCAAATCTTTGGGTCTCACCGGCGATGAAACAGTGACGATTTTGGGTCTCGACTCAGTGTCACCACTGCAAGAATTGCCATGTGACATCACCTATGCGGATGGCACAAAGAAAACCATCACGCTCAAGTGCCGCATCGATACAGCGCCTGAGATTGAATACATTGAGAACGGCGGCGTTTTGCACTACGTGCTGCGCAACCTCGCCAAAGAAGCGTAAACCCTACGCCTCACGCATTAAGAAAGCCCCGCCAATTTGGTGGGGCTTTTTGCTGTCGTTGGCGTTGACTCCCCACAAGCCCACACAGTACCAATCGGGCAAGCATATATGGGGCCATAGCGCCCTCCCCACCATATGATCTGCCAACCGATCTCATGAGACGAGGACCTCTCCAAATGACCGAAAACAAACGCATCGTGCTGTCCAGCGACCATTCTGCTCTTGATTTGCGCGCGGCGATCAAAGCGCATATCACAGCGGCGGGATGGGAGGCTGTCGACATTGGTCCGACCACCACCGAGAGCACCCATTACCCAATCCACGGCAAAGCGGCGGCTGAGAGGGTCGCCTCGGGCGATTGCCGCTTTGGCATTATCATTTGTGGCACGGGCCAAGGCATCATGATGGCGGCCAACAAGGTTCCGGGCATCCGCTGCGGTGTGTGTTCCGAGACATTTTCGGCCCGCATGATCCGCCAACACAACGACGCCAATATGCTGTCCATCGGCACACGCACCACAGGCGAAGGTTTGGCGTTGGACATCGTGGACGCCTTCCTCAACGCCGAGTTTGAAGGCGGACGACATGCCACACGCGCGGATATGATCGAAGCGGTCTGAACAGGCGCGCCCGCCCGTAAGACCGTTAATCCCAAACAAATAAGCATCGCCAAAAGCAATTTGGCGATGCTGAAAAGACCTAAGCCCTTTGTGACAGCGCGGCTTTTGCTTTGGTTTCATAGGCCATCACCGCGGCCCCATCTTGGGCATCCGCGACACGTTTGAGCCACGCTTTTACAGTGTCAAAATCCGGCGTCAGATGTGGCGCCCAGTGAAATGAGGACGCGACAATCATATCAGCCAAGGTGATTTTATCCCCCAAAAGAAATAGCTTATCACCCAAACCTGTTGCGATATGATCCCCGACTTCTTTCATGGTGCGAAAGCAATTTTTCATGGCAGGATGATCAATTTCGGCAAAATGCGCCACCATAGCAGGTTCCAAAACACCGC
>JBLHXX010000044.1:0-21384 GCA_047630475.1 Celeribacter sp.
TCCTCAAAAGAGGCGGCGGTGTTTGCCGCTACCCCCTTTTGCAGGATCAGTTCTTGGGTGCCGTCAGGGTCGATACGCACCACCCCGCCACGTCCATCTGCGGTCCAAAGTGTGCCATTGCGCTCGGCAAGAATACACTCGGGCCGTTCAAGATCATGGCCGACATAAGCCAAATCCGCGGGGTCGACTTGAAAGCCGACGAGCGGGTTTTTGCCTTTGCTCATGCCTTCATCTCCGCGAATGTTTCCGCCATCCAATCGGCCAACATGTCGCGCATAAAGGTGCCGTTGTCGGCGCCGCAATGTTCAACTTCAAAGTGCTCGGGGCCGGTGATAAAGTAATCGACCTGTTTGGAATTGACGGCCTGATCGCGGCTTTGCTCGGCATATTCGGTTGGGATTTGACGATCCCCGCCACCGTGCATGATAAAGAACGGGCAGGTCATGTTGCCGATCACAGGCGTGAGATCCATGTTTGGCGCCCAGTCCATGAATTCTTCGACGGTGTCTTTGCCAAACACCCACATCACGTGGTCCCAGTAATGCGGCACGGGATTGTCGCCTTCGCGGTGCTGGCGGCGCACTTGCATTTCGCCCCAGTTGTGGTTCGCGCCCATGACAGAGCACAATTTGAACCGTGTATCCATCGAGGCAATGCGTGGGGCAAAGTAGCCGCCGAGGGATAGACCAAACATGCCAATACGATCATGATCCACATCATCGCGCGTCAAAAGGTAGTCGTAGGCGGCAGAGCCCCAAGCCTCGGCATCATAACGGCCAGGCAAGCCAAGGTTGCGCAGGGCTTCGCCTGTGCCAGGTTGGTCGATCACCAGCGTTGACATACCGCGGATGCGGTTGGCCTCGGGATTGCCCGCACCAAAGATTTGCTCTTTCATCGAATCCAAACCGTTGCACGACACGACACAGGGCGCGGGGCCATCTGCCGTGTCTTCGGCGGGAACGAAAAGCGCAGTGTAGAAAGCGCCTTCATAGGGGATCTGTACAAATTCACAGGCAAGCCCCTGCAATTCAACGCCCTTTTTGAAATAGGCCAGACCATCGTTATAGGCTTTGCGGCGCGGCGCATAGTCGCGCGCCTGCATGCGCTCGGCGGTCAAAAGATAGTTGGCAGCCCGTTGGTATTTGATGCCTGCTGACAGCTTGCGCCCTTTGGCAAGGTCCGCATCAGCGGACGCCAAAACTTTGCCCGCCATGTCGATCCAGCTGTCAAAGTATAGCGCAGTGCCGGCATCATCGCCTTTTTTCGCGGCCTCAATGATTGGGTTACAAGCGGCGGTGATTTCGCCGATATTGCCGCCGCACATCAAGTTCAAATTGGTGCCAAGATTCCAGATGTAATTGCCTGCAAATGGTTCCCACATAGTCTTTCTCCTTTGCTCAGTCTGCTGTCCAGCCGCCATCGACGACGATGGACGTGCCGGTCACAAGCGCTGATGATTTCGACGCGAGAAAAGTCACCGCGCCCATAAGATCTTCGACCTGTCCAAGCCGGCCGATTTTGATTTTCGACATCACGCTGTCTAAAAACGCTTTGTTTTCAAAAAACGGCTTGGTCATTGGTGTTTCGATAAAAGTTGGTGCGATGGTGTTGGACCGAATGCCATGAGGGGCAAGATCAAGCGCAAAACTTTTAGACATGCCTTCAAGACCCCATTTAGAGGCGCAATACAGCGACCGATTTGGCCCACCTACATGCCCCATTTGCGACGACATATGGATGATCGAGCCAGACTTTCCAGCAGCGATCAAACCATTGGCCACAGCCTGCGCCACGAAAAACGCGGACCGCAAATTGAGGTTCAACACCGTATCATAATCGTCGAGTGTCACATCTTGCATCGCTTTGGGGCGATTGGTGCCCGCGTTATTCACCAAAATATCGAAAGGTCCCGCGGCATTGATGGCTGCCATTGCCGTATCGATATCACTGACATCCAGTGGCAGAGCATTGGCCAATTGACCACGGGCGCGGATGGCGCGCGCGGCGGCTTCGATTTCGGGCAAGGTGCGCGCGGCAAGGGTGACCTCAGCGCCGTGCTCTGCAAGTGCGCAAGCGCAGGCGAGGCCAATGCCCCGTCCTGCGCCTGTCACCAACGCCCGCTGACCGGAAAGGTCAAATCCCGGAGATGTTGGAAGCTCCATGATCACTCCTCGACCATATCGATGCCCGCAACAGGGGTTGCACCCTGCGCGTAGGGCACATTTTGCTGGCCATAGCGGCGCACACGTACGTTGGCTTGTTCAGCATGGCCTTGGAACCCTTCGAGCATACACAGGCGTGAACAATAGCGGCCCACTTTTGCAGATGCTTCGTCCGTGGTGACCTTTTGGTATGTGTGGGTTTTGATGAATTTACCCACCCAAAGACCGCCAGTGTAACGGCCTGCTTTTTTCGTTGGCAGTGTGTGGTTGGTGCCGATGGTTTTATCGCCATACGCCACGTTGGTACGCGGCCCAAGAAAGAGTGCACCGTAATCGACCATGTGTTCAAGATACCAATCATCACGGTCTGTCATGATCTGAACATGCTCGGAGGCGATGTCATTGGCAATTTTGAGCATCTCGTCGTGATCATCGGCCACGATGACCTGGCCGTAGGTTTCCCATGACACGCGGGCATGGCCAGCGGTTGGCAGGATGGTCAAAAGACGCTCAATTTCGGCCATGGTTTCGCGTGCGAGTTTTTCGGATGTGGTCAACAAAACGCAAGGGCTGTCGGGACCATGCTCGGCTTGCCCCAGAATATCCGTTGCACAGATTTCTGCATCCACAGTTTCATCGGCGATGACCATTGTCTCAGTCGGACCGGCAAACAAATCGATGCCAACGCGACCGTAAAGCTGGCGTTTGGCTTCTGCCACAAAGGCGTTGCCTGGCCCAACAAGAATGTCCACGGGATCGATGGTTTCTGTCCCAATGGCCATGGCGCCAATGGCTTGAATGCCACCAAGCGCATAGATTTCATCCGCGCCTGCCATGTGTTGAGCCGCAACAATCGCAGGGGCAGGGCGTCCTTGGTAGGGTGGCGCGCAGGTGATGATGCGCGGAACACCGGCAACTTTGGCCGTCAAAACCGACATATGCGCAGAGGCAAGCATCGGGTATTTCCCGCCAGGCACATAGCAGCCAGCGTTTTGAATCGGGATATGTTTGTGGCCAAGAATAACGCCGGGCATGGTTTCAACTTCGACGTCTTTCATCGAGTCGCGCTGGATCTGCGCAAAATTACGCACTTGTTTTTGCGCGAATTCAATGTCTGCGATGTCTTGTTTGGTCATCTGCGCCATGCAGGCGTCGATTTCTTTTTCCGTTAAACGGTAATCGTCACGATCCCATTTGTCGAATTTCACGGACAATTCTCGAATCGCAATGTTCCCGCGTGCCTCAATATCGGCGAGTGTCGCCTCAACTGTTTCGCGCACGGATTTGTTAATTGCTGCGACAGCAGAGGGCTCTGCCCCCTCTTTTAGCCATTGTGCCATCTTACTATTTCTCCTCAATGGGATGCGTTCACGGTTTGGTAAAACCGATTGGACAGCGAAAGTCCTATCGTTTTTCACAATACAAGTTGCCGCTTCGGTCGATACCGAAGGGATTGTTTTGCTTGCTCCGTTTGATTTATTCTATTATTAGTTGGTCGATCAACCAAATAATTTAAGCGAAGGGAAAAAGGATGAAAATTGCCGTGATCGGAGCGGGCGGTTTTGTTGGCACGCAGGTTACAAAACTCTTGTGCCAGAACGCACAAATCGACCATGTGACGATGGTCGATCGCGTTGTGCCAAGCATTTGCGACCCCAAAGCACAGGCTGTTGTTGGAGATTTTTCTGACCCTAAGCTGCGCACTCAAATCTGCGACGGGGCGGATGCGGTGATTTTCCTCGCTGCGATTCTAGGGGGGGCGGCAGAAGCGGACTACCGGCTTGCACGGCAGGTCAATCTGGATGCGTCGCTCGATCTGGCAGAGTATTTGCGGGACACTGCCCCCAAAACGCGCTTTGTATTTGCCTCGACCATTGCCGCCTATGCCAAACCTTTACCCGATCCCGTGACGGACACCACGCCGCTTGGTCCGACCATGGTTTACGGCGCGCAAAAGTTGATGATGGAAGTGGCGCTTTCGAATTTTGCCGCCAAAGGCTGGCTTGACGCGGTGTCTTTGCGCCCCTCGGGCGTGATGGCGCGCGATGGAGCGGATGCGGCCCTTAAAACCGCGTTTATGTCGCGGCTCTTTTGGTGCGTGAAGCGCGGCGAGGACATCACCTTACCCGTCGCCCAAGACAGCCGGACATGGTTGACCTCAGTCACGAATGTCGCTCAAAACTTTGTGCATGGTGCCATGTTGCCTGAGATCGGCTCAAACCGTGCCTTTACCTTGCCCGCGCTGTCACTGACCTTTGGCGCATTGGCCGACGCACTTATGCGTCAATTTCCAAACAGCACGTCAAAGGTCACCTTTGCGCCGGACCCAGAGATCGTCAGCTTGTTTGGCAGCTATCCCAACCTAATAACTGAAACGGCAGATGGCCTTGGCTTCACCCGCGATGCGGATGCGGATGCTCTTGTTCAAAATGCCCTGATTGAGGAGACACTCACATGAGATTTGCAACCCTACCAAACGGCACACCCGACGGCCGCTTGCACATTGTCAGCCGTGACAATAGCCGTTGCGCCCCTGCAAAAGCGGCGCAAACCCTTCAAAGCGCGCTTGAATCCTGGGACGCTTTGCAAGGCGCGCTTCAGGGCGAATATGATGCGCTCAATACGGGCGGTGGTGCCCCATTCGACGCCGCCGCCGCGCTGGCACCTTTGCCGCGCGCTTGGCAGTGGCTGGATGGTTCCGCGTTTGAAAGCCATGGCGATCTGATGGATGCCGTCTTTGGCTTTGATAAAAAAGAAAAGACAGGCCGGCCGTTGATGTATCAAGGCGTTTCTGACCGCTTTTTGGCCCCTTGCGAAGATGCGGTGATGCCCACAACCGATGACGGCATTGATTTTGAAGGCGAATTTGGTGTCATCTGTAAGGCCACTCCGATGGGCACCAAAAAAACCGCCACAGATCACATCGCATTGGTCGTGCAAATCAACGATTGGTCACTGCGCAAACTGGCCCCAATTGAAATGAAAACGGGCTTTGGATGGATTCAGGCCAAGCCCGCTTGTTCGATGGCCGCAGTCGCGATCACGCCTGACGAGTTGGGGACGGCATGGCGCGATGCTCGGGTTGATTTGCCGCTGAATGTGTCATGGAATGGGGAACATTTCGGCGCACCAAACGGCTATCACATGGCGTTCGGTTTTGACGATCTTTTGGCCCACGCCGCCTATTCACGCAATCTCGTTGCGGGCACTGTGATCGGCTCTGGCACCGTATCCAATGAAAACTTCCGCGAGATTGGATCGGCTTGTATCGCAGAACGTCGCGGGATCGAGACGCTGGATGAGGGCGCTGCAAAAACACCGTTCATGTCCTATGGAGACACGGTTGAAATGGAATGTGTCGCGGCTGACGGCACGCCGCTTTTCGGAGCAATCACACAAAAGGTGGTGCAGGCGTAAGCCCGCTTCACCAACCACACTTTCATGAAAAAAAGGGCGGGCCCAATGCGGTCCCGCCCTTTTTCAATGGCTGATGCGCCGATACGATTCTTTAATAAGGTTCGCAAATCGCGTCTAGGCTATCGGCCATCAGAGCCGCTTGTTCAGGCATCGGATCGCCTGCCATTTCCATTTCACCAATCTTGAGTGAATTGCCAACAACAAGCCGCCCACGTGGCAAACGGCGTTTCATAAAGCTGTGCAGCGCGTCTTCAAGAACGGGACTGCGCTTGAGTTCGTCAACGAGTACGATCCCATCTTCGACTGCCATCCCTGCGCCAGAACCTAAGTGCGGCGTCGTTGCATGGACAGCATCGCCAATCAACATAACACGACCTTTGTACCAATCACTGGTGACCATAATGCTTTCTAAAGGACGATAAATGATCTCGCTGTCCTGCGTGATGGTGTCCCGGAGTTTTGCAACAATACCGCCAAACGGCGCGAGTAAATTGCGCAAAATGCCCGCAAGTTCTTCTGGTTCACGCCATGGATTGTCCGGTACACTTTCGAGCAGGTACATGTACATTTGCGTAGGAGAACACGGGTTAAACCCAACCTTAAGCTCTGGGCTAAGGAACATTTGCCCCTGATGCCAGTCCTTGGGTGTGTCGAACATAACCCGCCAACAGGCTTGCCCTGTGAACTTGGGCTTGGGGGCATTTTCCAGTGTCATGTCGCGCATGGTCGAGAAAAGTCCATCCGCCCCGATCACAAAATCATAGCGCCCAGTGCTGTCGTCGGTGAAGACCACATCGACGCCGTCGGCATCCTGTGTGTAGCGTGCCAGTGTTAAACCCAAGCGCACCTTAGCGCCCAGTTCGGTGACCCGTTTCGACATCATCGCATGTAAAACAGGCCGCAAAATAGCCCCTTCGGCGGGCACATCAGGTGCCACAATCCGTTCACTACGCACTTCGCGGATCAAGTTTCCCTTCATGTCATTGAGTGTCACACCGTCGTGCCCATGGCCTTGGGCGATCAATTCTTGGGTGAACCCAAGGTCGCAAAGGGCGCGAAAGGTCAAAGGCGACAGGGTGATCCCCGTGCCGTACACCCGCCAATTCGGATCAATATCGACGATTTCAACGTCAACACCTTCTTCCAACAGACGGATGGCAGCGGCCATTCCTGCGATGCCGCCACCGATGATCAGAACGGATTTCATGTGAGTTTCAAGATGTGACTTTGCCATCTGGGTTCCTCCCTAAGATGTAAGATTTTATGCCCGTTGAGGATGCGTGTGATCCGTCTGCGGAGATTATTTTGGGACCGCGCAAAAAACGCGGCCTGATTTCTGGCTGATGTGCACCGGACTGAGATGCTTTCCAATACAGGGCCCAATTTCGCAAAGACCTGTTTGGATATCGAACAGCGCACCATGTGCGAAACACATGATGCGGGACTTGTCGCCGTTCAAAAAAGCATTTTTTTTCCAACCCATACGCGCGCCGCGTTGGTGCGGACATGCGTTGCGCCATGCAAAAAGGCGCGCACCTTTGCGCACAATGAACATTGTGTCCCGCCCTGAGCCTTCGGGATCGAACCCTTTAGACTCACCATCGGTCAAGTCGTCCAGATGGCACAAAAACACCATGCCATCTGGAGTGGGCTCGATAGGGGGCGTGCGGAACACAGCTGTCATTAGTGCTCGTCCGAGTCGGGGCCCGGCGCCCATTTGGGCGTGCTTTTGAACAAGAAAATTTGCGAATTTGTTGGGCCAGACTGTGACACACGTGGTTCCCAATCGTCACTGTGCAGGTCCATGTCCGCGTCATATTCAATATGGGCGCCGAAGGGGCTGTTGAAATACCAAAACCAGTTGGAGCCAAATTTGTGTCGCCCAGGCCCCCAGAAGCTCTCATAGCCTTTGTTGACCATACGCGTGCCCGCGAGCATCAATTCGGTTGGTCCTTGCATATGGAAGGCGACGTGCTCAAGACCCTGCATGTAATCGGGGGTCTGAATCAAAAACAATGTGTGATGGTCGCGGCACGCGCGCGGGCGCAGAAACGGGCCCGCATCATCAAAACGATCCGTCACCAAAAATTTCAAACGGTCTACATAAAAGCTTTCAGCTTCGCGCAGATTTGGCACAAAGTAGACAACGTGTGACATCGTGCGTGGCAGTGCATCGGCATCTTCATTTGCGCCTATTTTGTCCTCAAGGCGCTGAGGGGTCGCTCCGGGTGAATTGACCAACTCCGCCGGCAGATCGATTGCGCGGCGGGTGGTGACCCGAAACCCGAGGACAAAACCGGAATTGTCTACAGTTTCAAAAGAGCCATCTTCCATCTCTTTGATGTCGCGGTCTTTTGCCAGTTCGGCTTTGACCTCATCAAGCGCGGCTTGATCGGTGACGCCATAAACTGTTTTGCGCAGCATCGTTGCTGTGGGCAAGGCGGGGGGTAAGCTGGGGTCATCTTTGGCTTTAATCCGAATCCCGGTGCCATCAAGGGCTTCAAAAAATCCGTCGCCCATGGGCTTGAGGCCATAATCGGTGATAAACGCTGTACAGGCGGTGATATCGTCAACGCCAAAAATAATCTCATCAGGGCCGATGATTTGCATGAGGTCCTCCCAGAAAATGTGTTCTGGAAAAGAATAAAGCGCAACAATGAATTGATAAAATCGTTTGTTTAAATCCTATGTATCAGTCTCCCTGATAGATCTTCGTCTGCTTCAAGATTGTTCAGACGGCACTCCATGCGCATCACAAATCTGCTGCCTGACCCATCTCAAACAGTCGTCGCCGATGTTGAAGGTGTTCCATTGTAGATATTCCACCAAAGGTGGAATTTCGAGGGGCGGTTCAATCAATCGCAAAGACAATGAGGTTTGAAATGTCTCAGCCAATCGCCGATGCATCAGCGCAATTCTGGATGTGCCCGTGACCAAAAAGGGCACGGCGGAGAAACTTTCCGCCTTGCAGGCAATGCGGCGTTGCTTGGCACGATGTTTTAGGAACCAGGTTTCATAAGTTGGCGTGATGGTTGGAAACCGTGCAGTGACATGTTCGGCTTCATAAAATTCCTGTTCGGACATTGTGTCGCCATACCGATCATTTTGGGCGCAAACCACAACAACATAGGTCTCTTCGAACAGTTTGGTCGACGGGTGTTTTTGCGCCAGATAGAGCTCGGGCATAAGCAATAAATCCACCTCGCCACGTTCCAGTAGCTCTTGTGGATTTGGACCCGGATTGTGAATTTCAAAGCTGAGGTTCGGTGCGAGGGCTGACATGGCCCGCAGCGGTTTTTGCAACCCTGCGATGGTCGCATAATCAGAGGCAATGATTTTAACTCTGCGCGTGACGGTGAGAGGGTCAAATTCGGCAGCGCGCAAAATTGTACCATCAATCTGCACCAAAGCAGCACGCACTTTATCTGCAAGAAATGCCGCACGGGGCGTCAGCACCATCTGGCGCCCGACCTGTATCAAAAGATCATCTTCAAAATAGTCACGCAATCGCGACAATGCCCCAGAGGCGGCAGATTGCGACAGACATAGTTTATCAGCCGCCCTGCTGACGTTTTTTTCCGTCAGCAATATATCCAGTGCAACCAAAAGATTGAGATCAAGTCCCTTGAACCGCATGACACCTCCTATCGATTAACCTGATAGCTCGCGACGCAAATAGTCGCTTCCCAAATATTGAACAATCGACCAATTTAGGCAAGCAATTAGGAGAAAAACATGGGCGATATATCGAAAAGCAATAATATCAATGGGTTGTTCTCACTTCAGGGCAAGCGGGCATTGGTAACGGGCGGGACATCGGGCATTGGCCTGGCTGTTGTCGAGGCCATGGTCGCCGTTGGAGCACAGGTTGTAACCTGTTCTGACCGTGCAGGTGACGTGGCGCGATTCTCTTGCGAGGGCGCGCAGGCTTTGGAGCACCGATTGAGTGATCGTGCGGCGGCCATCGCATTGGTGACAAAGGCAGAGGATTTGATGGGGGGCAGTATCGATATTCTGGTGTCGAATGCTGGCATAGAGGGCCCTGTCGGATTGACCGGAGACGCCGATGAGGCGGATTACAAGCGCGTGTTCGATATCAACCTGCACTCGGCTTACTGGTTGGTGGGGGCCTGCAAAAAGGCCATGGTCGCACAGGGTGGCGGTGCAATCATTTTGATGGCAAGCCTATCGGCGATGCGCGGCAATCGCATGATTGGGCCCTACGCGATGTCCAAGGCGGCGTTGGCGCAAATGGCACGCAATCTGGCGGTGGAACTTGGCCCTGACAACATCCGATCCAATACGATTGCACCGGGGTTGATCGAAACACCGTTTTCAAAGGGGTTATTGGCGGACACAGATTTTCTTGCGCGGCGCTTGCAAGCGACACCTTTGCGCCGTGTTGGTCAACCCGAAGAGATCGCAGCGGCGGCTGTTTTTCTGGCCAGCGCTGGTGGGGCTTTCATAAACGGACAGACGTTGGTGATTGATGGCGGAACGCTTATTTCAGACGGTAGTTGATTTCGCATGCACCAAATTATCAGTTTGACCGATAGGAGCTAGTCACACAAACAGCTCACGCTTAATTGAACGATCAACTAAATAACTTCTCTATCAGATCGCCGACACTGTGGCGGTCTGCTTTGGAGGAGGAAAATATGAACAATAAACTTATGAGTGCCGCAATCGCGGCGCTGATTTTGCCGACGGCAGCGATGGCAGATGTGAAATTCGCGGGCTCGGCCTATGTTGGATATGGCAATGTCGGGGCAGGGGGCAAAGAGGGAGGTGTCGGAACTTTGAACCTTTCCGTTGAGGGGCGTGAAGAGTTAGGCTCTGGTATCGACTTGATCTTTAAAGGCGATCTTTATGGGCGCACAAACCAAGATGATTTACCGCTCAGAGGCGATGAAGTTTATGATGTTGAGCTCGGTCTTGATTTCGGAGCTGCCGGTGTTTTGAAATACACAACCTACGGGCGCTGCGATGCCAAACGGCCAAACAGTTGGGTCGACGGAGACCTTGGCAACGGTGGATCTGTGGCGGTTCATCCGCGAGTAGCGCCGAAATTCCGTTGTGTTGGCGGCAATGCGCCACTGTTTAACGCTGGACCTTTGGTGGTCGATTCCAACGGCTATTTTGCCTATGAATACCATCGGGGGCCGTTCGCGCTTGATCTCTACTATGATCCTGATCTGAGCTATGGTGATTGGTCGGGTGACGATGCGCACACGCTCAACAACATGACGATACCAGGCGATGGTGACCTACCAGCGCAGGCTGAAGTTTTGGTTCATTATGCTTTTCCCAAAGCGATTTTGTTTGCAGGGACAAACGATTTGGGTGACTGGCTGACTCGTGCCGTTGTGCCCATGCCAACGTCTAATTTGACGGTGATTTATGAGCACCAGTATAAAAACGTGGGCAGCAACCAAAACTCTGATATCTTGGTGTTCGACTGGAAACCCAAAGACATGGGGACATTCCAAGGGCTGACAGCCATTATTGTGCGCGATGAAGAAGACCAAAATGCGGTGTTTTCGGCGAACTTTGGCACGGACCAATGGTCTTTCGGACTCGGCGCAGACATGGATGGTGATTTTGCCTTGGAAGGCAGTGTGAAACTGACCGACACGATCGACTTTTTGTTCGGGGCCGATACCGGCTTTGACCAAGACGAAGGGTTTGACTTTGCGGGCTTTCCACCTCCCCACGCTCCGGCACGGGATGCGGCGTTTGAAGTCGGCTTGAAAATGACGTTCTAAACACGACGCATTTTACGAAAAATCCAGATGAAAAAACGGCCCGGGGTATGCCTCGGGCCGTTGTCGTGAAAACGTAAGGATCGCTCACCACGCGGTCGCGCCCCCGTCGATGCGAAAATCTGCCCCCGTGACATAGCCGCTTTCGTCTGACCCAAGATAGAGCGCAAGATAGGCAATATCTGTCGTCGTTCCGAGACGGTTCACCATCAATTTATCACGCACGTTTGTCATGAGGGATGTGTCTAGGTGCTGTTCTGTTTCTTCTGTCACAGTGAACCCTGGTGCAATAGAGTTGGCACGGATACCTTTGGGGCCGCCTTCCATTGCCATCTGTCGCGTCATCGCCAAAGCGGCCCCTTTGCCCGCAGTGTGCGCAATCGCAGGCAAGCCTTTAAGCGCCGTATGGGCGTTGGCAGAACTGAAATTGATGATGGCAGCACGCCCTGAACGTTCTAGCATTGGCCAAAACGCGCGGGTCATCAAAAACACGGTATCGATCTCGCCTTTGATGGTTATGTCGAAATCCGCTTTGCTCATGTCTGAAATGGGTGCAAATTTCACAATCGCGGCAGCATTGACCAAAATATCAACGCCACCGTCAAAGAATTCTTGCGCGGCGCTCAAAACATTTGCAACGTCTTTTTCATCCGTTAAATCAGCAACATAAGGCATAGTTCCGGGGGTCTTTTGGCAAAGACTATCAAGCGCCTCAGCATTCATATCAACAGCCAGAACCTGCGCCCCCTCGGCCGCATACATGATCGCAATTTGCCGCCCGATACCACGTCCCGCACCAGTCACCACGGCACGTTTTCCCAACAGTCGTTGTGTCATATGAGTTCCTCCTTGTTGCGCGAAAGTTTATGCCCGCGTGAAAGGGTCGGCAAATGGTTGGAACCTATCCCATATATCGTTGCCGTCGATGGGACCAAACGAGGTGTCTAAATTGGCAAGGTTATAACCTCGCCTTAAAACGATCCATTGCGCAATTGCTGAGGTTGCAATCCAAAGGCCTGTTGAAACGCGACCGAGAAATTTTCGGCTGAGGCATATCCTGCATGATATGCAGCTTCAGAGATTGACACGCCATCTTCTGATAAGGCGCGATGCGCCCGGGTCAGGCGGTGGCTTCTAATGAAATCGCTCAACGTGTTTCCAGTGCCGTTTTTGAAGTGACGTTGCAAAGATCGACGGTTCATCCCGAGATCTGTTTCAATCTTTGGCAGAGACAAATCACCATCAAGGTTTTCTAAAACATAGAGCCGAATGCGTTCTGAAATGGGATGTGGGTCACGGATCGGTTTTGTCACGGTCTGCGGCACCACCATGAGCGATCTGCGCAACAATTCTAGCCCGCGAGACATGCGAAACAGTTCGGTTTGTGCGGCACTGTTTTGTGGTGGGGGGGCTAAGATTTGGGTCGCAAGTTGCACGATTTGTGCGTCGGGTGACCACGTCAGATGTTTTATGAGATCTTGGGGTTGATCCAAATGCGTCACAAGCGGGCTATCGCGGTCAGCCAATTGTTCCAGCCATTCGACAGGCATAGCCAGAGCCACTTTTCGGTAGGGATTTCCACGTGCCACGTCATATTTAAGCTGCGCAGGGCGTGACAAGCGCATCATAAAGGCTTGGGGCGCGCGCGTGGCATCAAGGTCGAATACGATGTCATCGATGAAAAACTTCTGCTGTCCACTGAGCAACACCATAACCTGAAATTTTGGCCCAATTGTCACGACGGGTCGCTGTGGTTTTGAAGCGACAACTTCATCAAGAACTCCGATACGTAGATCGCCTGGAAAGATACTTATTGCCATGAATGCGGGCCTTGTAGGGTGTGAGATATTGCAAATTGTCGCCTGCACACTGTGACGAGTCGTGCGGGCAGGGGGCTGGCGCGTGGACGCGGTGGCCAGTTTTCTATACTAAACCCGACAGAAACACTCAAGAAAAATTCACACAGCACGTGCACGATCGGGAAACGAAAAAATGGCTACACGCTTAACAACTTCAATCAATCTAAAGGCACTCGGCGTCGTCTGGGTTGGCCTTATGGCAAGCTCGGCTTTGGTCGGGGCAGGCCACGCACAAGACGTCACCGATCTTGACGCCATTGTCGTGGAAAATGGAACTCTTGAGGATGGCGGTGCTGTCGACGGCTATGCGGCGGCCACGTCCTCGGCCGCCACAACCGGCGCGTTGTCGCGGGTTGAGACACCTGTGTCTGTGTCTGTGGTGGGGGCCGATCAAATTGAAGATCAGGGCGCCTCATCCGTTGTCGAAGCCTTGCGTTACACAGCAGGCGTGTTTGGCGAATACCGCGGCACGTCCAATTTACGCGACGAGATTGTTATGCGTGGGTTTGGCGATCGCAGCTTTGTGCCTAAGTCCTTGGACGGTATGGCACTTGGCAGTTCAGCATTTCAGCTTGATCCATATTTCCTAGAACGCGTGGAAGCGGTGAAAGGCCCCAACTCGGTTGTGTCTGGACAGGCAACGCCTGGTGGGATGATCGCGATGACATCCAAACGCCCTACAGAGGATCAAAGCAACGAACTCCAATTGTCGTTGGGGTCTGATAATTACCAGCGTATCAATGGCGACTTTCAGGGCGATTTGAATGCGGACGGGTCATTGAGCTACCGGTTTGTTGGCTCAGCATGGCAAAAAAATCTGCAAGACTCGTTTGATCAAAGTCGGTACATGATTGCCCCATCGGTGAAATGGGACATTTCCCCTGCCACCACTTTGACTGTGTCAGCGTTGTATCAAAATGAACCAGAGGCGGGTCAGCGGGGATTCTTGCCCTATCTCGGGACAATGGTTTCAACGTCAAATGGTGCTTGGATCGACGAAGATTTTCAATCCTATGCCCCCGATTATGACTATGTAAATCGCGAAACAAAGTCTTTGGGCTATGAGGTTGCACATGAACTTTCAAACGGCTGGACCCTGAATCACAAATTGCGCTGGTCAGAAGTCGATATGGAACACAGTCAGCTTGGCCTATGGTCATCGTCTGATGACGGCGCAGGGAATTACCCGCTTTATGTCTTCGTGGACGAAGGCACGACGACGTCGCTCATCGGCGATGTGTCTCTGGCTGGCACAATTGAAACAGGGGCAGTGACGCACAATGTGACCTTGGGCCTCGATTCACAACGCGTAGAAGACTCTAGCGCTTACGCAAGATCCGGTGCCGTGTTTACCTATAATTTTGCCGATAACATCACGCCAAGTGTTGCAGATATCGAAGCGGTCACATTGGATGGCTACGTCAGCGCATCGACAACCACGTCCACACAAACGGGGATCTACGCGCAAGATCAATTCGCTTTGGGGCAATGGAGTGTTTTGGCGGGGCTGCGCTATGATTGGGCCGAGACCAGCACCACGGAGACATACACATCCGAAGCCCTCACAGGGCGTTTGGGGTTAAGCTATGAGTTTGACAATGGTCTGGTGACCTACTTGAGCTACTCCACCTCATTTGAACCTGTGAACCAGCTCGATACTGACGGCAACCCAAGCTATGATCCCACAACGGCGC
Source organism: Celeribacter sp. (assembly GCA_047630475.1). Lineage (GTDB taxonomy): Bacteria > Pseudomonadota > Alphaproteobacteria > Rhodobacterales > Rhodobacteraceae > Celeribacter. The sequence goes on from JBLHXX010000044.1 coordinate 14,895, forward strand.
GTCAATGGGAACTCGGGGCGAAATGGGCGTCAGCCGACGACCGCGTGTTTGTCTCTGCGGCTCTGTTCGACATCCGCAAAGAAAACATCGTCGAAAGTCACACAGATGAAGGTGTAACGATCACGGAACAAATCGGCGCCGTCAGCTCGAAAGGCTTTGAATTGGAAGCCCAAGGACAAGTGACCGATCGATTGTCTGTCGTTGCGGCCTATGGATACAATAAAGGCGAATACGAAACCGGCAGCAACAAGGGCAATGCCTTCTACGCCGTTCCAGAAGAAACAGCGTCTTTGTGGTTGAAATACGATTTGCTTGAAGGTCTGCAAACCTCAGTCGGCGCACGCTATGTCGGCACCAGCTGGAATGCCTCCACCAATGATTTTCAAGTCCCCGACTATACGCTTTTTGATGCGGGCCTATCCGTAAACTTGGGTGAGTTTTGGTCTGATGCAAGTGGTGTCACAGCGAAAGTTGCGGTGCAAAACCTGACAGATGAACGGGTCGTGACATCTTGTGTGCGCAGCTATTGCTGGTTGGGAGAAGGACGTAACTGGAACGCGTCTCTCACATACGAATGGTAATGCGTTTCTTTCGTTGGCGTATATGCGCCGCCCTCCCAGCACTCGTCTTGAGTGCTGGGATTGGCTATTGTGATGAAGGCACCGCTCACATGATTTATTCTGACTCTGTCCCTGCGGGTCAGGTTGCCACGCAGATTTTAACAGTGCCCCAAGGGGCCTATGTGGTAGGCCGATTGCACAGTATTGGGCACCCGTTTGATTTGACCGTTGGCGATGCACAGACGCCGCGATTGCGCCAGCTTTTGACAAATAACACCGGATCTGGGCAGTTTCACTTTGTGGCGTCATCCGATAATGTCACCTTTGTTTTGCAAAACACCGGCAATACGGATTTCACTGCTGAACTTGAGATCGAACGGATTGTTGCCCCCGCCGACATGACCGGCCCAACACAGCACTATCGCAGTCCTGAAATTGCCAAATTGGCGGGTGAACTGGCGCAAGGCGGCTCCACGGATGCGTTTTGGCGCGCCCGTGCCAAAGCCGGCACACCCATGATCGAACCCCTCGATCAACCCGGCCAAGTTCTGGTGACATATCTGTGGCGGGGGGCGAAAAAGAATGTACGTCTATGGGGCGGACCTGCGCCGGATCACACTTGGATGTTGCGATTGGCAGACAGCGATGTCTGGTACGTGACATTCGAGATGCCAGATACTGCACGCATGTCCTATGGCATGGCCCCTGATGTGCCACAATTTGAAGGCACGGCACGTGAAAACCGCGTGGCGTTGCTGGCCAGTTTACAAGCCGATCCGTTGAACACATCGCCGATTTATTCGGGGGAGGTCGACAAATGGGCGCAACGCTCGATGTTGGAAGGTGAAAACGCGCCGCTGCAACCGGGGATGACCTCAGGTGAAAATACGGTGGATGTGGTCGCCAAAGGCACTATAGCCGCGGGTGTTTTGACCTCGGACAAGCGCCCCAAACGGCACGTCGATTACTATCGCCCTGCTGGGTTTGATCCGTCCGATCCCGACACTGTGTTGCTCGTCATGTTTGATGGACCTGCCTATCAAACCGACCGCGCCCCCGTGCCAGATATTTTGGATCGTTTGATCGCGACAGGACAATTGCCACAAGTTGTGGTGGCGTTGATCGATCCGGTCGATAACCGTCAACGCGGGGTTGATCTAACGTGTAATCCTGAATTTTTGGATGTCTTGGCCGATGACTGGTTGCCGCAGATCGAATCCGAAATTGGCATAACGTTCAAAGCGTCACAGCGTGTGGTGTCTGGCTCATCCTATGGCGGTTTAGCGTCTGCGTGCCTAGTACAGCGCCGCTCAGAGTTGTTCGCAAACGCTGTCGTTTTATCGGGCAGTTTTTGGTGGGCGCCCAAAGACTATGACGGCCAAGGCCTGCCGTATATGTCATCCTTGTGGGCCGATCAGGCGCCCCAAAATGTGCGTCTGTGGATGTCTGCAGGGCTTTTTGAAGTGGGCCGTGAGCCTGGCACCGTGTCCATTCTAGAAACCACGCGGCATTTGCGTGATGTGATGCGCCTTAAGGGTCTTAAGGATGTCACCTATCGCGAATACGCAGGCGGGCATGATTACCTTGTGTGGCGCGGGGCGCTGGCCGAGGGACTTTTGCATCTTTTCGGCACAGATTAAGCCAAAAACGCGTTGTTTTAACACGTGACACAAAATCAAAAAGCCGCGCCTTATTATAAAGGGCGCGGCTTTTTAGATTGAACACTGGGATCTTAGGCCTGATATTTACGCCAATAGCCCGAAAAATAACTTTGGTCGGCGGTGATCCCGCAGGCGTCGCGGAAATGTTTACGGGCGCGCTGGACCTTTGATTTCTCAGCGCCGCACCACAAAAATGGCGCCGTTTGTGGCGTCGCATCCGCGTAGTCAGACAAAATCGTCTCAACAGGACAAGGATCGATACCCCGCATCACCCATGTCACATCCACGCCCTTTGGATGCGCCAACTGTTGAATGTCTTCGCGGGATTGCACCTCAATCAAAGCGCGTCCCGTTGCCGTCGGTTCGAGTGTCTCCAGAATGCGGCGTATGGCGGGCAGTGCCGTTTCATCCCCCACCAAAACAATCTGTCGGGCGTCTGGCATTTGGCCACCACCGGGCCCCATCATTCCGATTGTATCGCCGATTTGCGCGGCCAATACCCATTCGGTGATCCGCCCACCTGCATGGATAAACACATCAAATGTGAATTGGTTGGCGGCGACATCCATCGCGACAAACGTATAGACAGGATTGTGTAAAACATCCTCCCCAGTGGGAAATCGCGTGCGCCCCGTTTCATCCACATGGGGCCAAACGGGCGTGCGTCCGGCGGGGGGCAAAAGCAGGCGAAAATGCATGCCGCCATCGCTGAAATACGCTACGTTTTCGATCCGCAAGGTGACACGGCAAAAATTCGCAAACGGACGCGTCACCTCAACCACATTGGCAAGGCGAAAATTAACGGGGGGTCCCTGATCAGGCAGCGTGCCGGACCACGCCAATTGCCGCACAAGCTCTGGATCGCCATGTTCCATGATGTGTAATATTTGGCCGTGCAACGCGAAAAGCAAAGGCGTGGCGGACGCGGTCAATGTAACGCAGAAATCCTCACCGTCTTGGACAATGTCAAAGTGCCCATGCTCAGAAATCCCGCGTAAGGTCGTACTATGGCGATCAAACGGCACGCTATGATCGCCAAGGGCGCTGGCGACCAGATCAAGACGGGCGGTCGTAAACTGTCCCGCCGCAACGCCTGAACAAGAAAATGATTCTGTCATGCGATACCCCGATCAAGAATGGATAAAGACTCCGGCGCAATTTGGTGAACCGCAAAGGGCAGCCCTGCAATGGTTTCGACAGCAATATCGAGATCAAAAATATCATAAAGCGTCTTAGGCGTGACGATGTCAGCGGGGGTGCCCGTGGTGAGAACTTTGCCCTCTTTGAGCGCCACGATGTGATCGGCATAGGCGGCGGCAAAGTTGATGTCGTGGATGACGATCACAAAGGTTTTGCCTGTTTCATGCGCGGCCTGCTTGAGCTGCATCATCATGCGGCGCGCGTGTTTCATATCAAGATTGTTGAGCGGCTCATCCAGCAAAACATAATCCGTGTCCTGTGCCAACACCATTGCCACAAGCGCGCGTTGGCGTTGTCCGCCGGACAGCTCATCCAAAAAACGCTTGCGCAATGGCCGCAATGCCATGGCGTCCATCGCCTGCTCAACACATTGGCGATCTGTCGCATTGGGTCGCCCTTTGTGATGCGGATACCGCCCAAAAGTCACCAAATCTTCGACGGTCAGCCGCGAGGACAACATGTTTTCTTGTCGTAAAATAGACAGCCGTTTGGCCAGATCTTGCGTGGGGGTCGTGGTGACATCCGCGCCGTCAAACGAGATCATGCCTGACTGCAGTGGCGTGAGCCGTGCCATCAAAGACAACAATGTCGATTTGCCTGCTCCGTTGGGGCCGATAAGCGCCGTTATACCGCCTTTGGGCAGTGTTAGGGTGACATTCGACAAAATAGGCTGCCCAGAAATATGGTGCGTCACATCTGAAATGCGGATCATCGTCTGGCTCCTTTGAGTAGTAAAAATAGAAACATCAACCCGCCCAACAGGTCGATCACGATCGACAAACTGCCCTTAAACCCAAGCACATGTTCAAAGATCGCTTGGCCGCCAACCAAGGTGATGAGGGCAATCAACGTGTTGGCCACCAAAAGCGGCCCAAAGCGGGCGTTCGGCAAAAGCCGGTAAGCCAGGTGCGTCACCAAAAGCCCGAAAAAGGTCACAGGGCCCACCAAGGCGGTGGACACTGACACGTACAATCCAATGATGGCAAAGGTGATGAACATCACGCGGCGATACCGAAGCCCAAGATTGATCGCGACATCACGGCCCAAAGCCAACACATCAAGCTGATGGCGCAGCGTCCACAAAATCGGCAAGGTCGCGGCACAGAGCCCCATCGAAATCCACAGCAGCTCAATATTGACCGCATTGAAACGTGCAAACATGGCCCCCTGCACAACGACAAAATCATTCGGATCAATCATGCGGGAAATGAACGTCGATAGGCTTCGAAACAGGGCGCCAAAAATGATACCAACCAAGACCAAAAGATGTAAATCTTGGGCCCGCGCAGTGAACAACCACAAAAACAACCCCGTTGAAAACACCATCATCGCGACGACTTCGGCGGAAAACTTCAACACAGGATCAAGACCAAGAGTGGCGCTTGCACCCAGGCCAAAAACCAAACCTGATTGGATCATCAAGTAGAGGGAATCAAATCCCATGATCGAGGGTGTCAAAATTTGATTTCGGGTGGCGATGTGAAACAGCTGCGTTGACGCGGCAATCGCAAACGCGACAAGTACAAGCGCAGCCAGTTTGCCGATCCGAAACGACAGCGCAAACCCCCAAGCGCCCGCAGGCACGCCCAATGTCATAAACAAAATCATCGCAATGATTGCCAACACGACAAGACCCGCGAGCCGTTTCATGGTGGGGGTAAAACGGCGCGCAACGGCCAGGGTCGGGGACATATTATCTGGGTGCATGGCTTTGGCGCCCCAACAGCAATACAAGAAACACAGCCGATCCAAGCACGCCAAAAATAGTGCCAATCGGAATTTCATAAGGCGCACGGATCACCCGCCCGAGAATATCGCAAAACAGCAAAAGCCCCGCCCCAAGGCTCGCCGCCCAAGGCACCGCCGCGCGCACGTTATCGCCGACCATGCGACTGACAATATTGGGCACGATCAGGCCAAGAAACGGAATCATACCCACAGTCACAATCACCAACGCGGTGATCACCGCCACGATCATAAGCCCTAGCCACATCACAGCGCGGTAATTCAGCCCAAGCGTGATAGAGGCATCCCGCCCCATGCCCATGATCGAAAACCGATCTGCAAAAATATAACCGACGATTGCCAAAATTCCGGTGATCCAAAGGCTCTCGTATCGCCCGCGTAGCACACCTGAAAATTCGCCCGTGGTCCAAATGCCAAGGTATTGCATCAAGTCGGCTTGATAGGCGAAAAACGTTGCCAATGCTCCGATCACCCCTCCAAGCATCAGCCCGACAAGCGGCACAAGCAGGGGTTCGTGTGCAGGCAGACGGTCTAAAATACGCAAAAACAAAAACGTGCCCGCGACCGCAAATCCCGATGCGATCAACATCTTTACCATCAAGGGCGCCAATGGAAAAAAGAACACCACAACCAACAGCCCAAGCCCCGCACTTTCGGCTGTGCCCGCTGTAGAGGGTTCAACGAATTTATTGCGAGTCAGCATTTGAAAAATCAAACCTGCAATAGCCATGGATGCCCCCGTGAGGACAATAGCCAACGTGCGTGGCACACGGCTGGCAAGCAAAATAAGGGTATCATCTCCTTGCCCGTTCACAACAGATTGGAACGACACGTCGGCCACGCCCACGGTTATGCTGACGCCAGCCATCACAATGATTGCGAAAAGCGCCAAAAACATATGCAAGGAGAGAGATTTCATACGGTGTTAGCGTGGTATGCTATAGGCTTCGATGAACTGATCCACGGTGTCTTGCAACGACCGCACACCCGTGGTCGCAATGTAGAAATCCGCAGGATTTACATACACCACCTGACCTTTTTTCATCGCTGTGATCTGTGCCACCAATTCATTGTCGAGCGTTTCATTGGCCAAAGGACCATCGCTGTTTGTGGCGCGGGTGCGGTCAAAGATAATCATCCAATCGGGATTGGCGTCGTGTAGAAATTCAAAGCTGATCGCCTCACCGTGTGTCTGGGCTTCGACCTCTTCAAACAACGGCTCGATGCCCAATGTCGCGTGGACCCAGCCAAAACGAGAGTCAGGACCGAACACTGAGATTTTGGGGCCGTTTGTCATCACGATCAAACCTTTGCCCGCATCTT
>JBLHXX010000045.1:0-21071 GCA_047630475.1 Celeribacter sp.
CAAACCTCATTGATCCACTCTCTATAAAAAAACCCACCGCACTTCAATTTGAAGGCGGCGGGTAAAGTTGGGATCTAGACACCATTTCAGCGAGATGAGGCTCCGCAGGCGGACAGGAATAGGTAAGTTGTCAGCAACGCCCATTGGGACATGAGGCGTCGTTCGGCTGTCTAGATCACAGGCAGAAACTTAAAAAAATGCAGGGGCGATAAGCCCACCAAACAAAATCACCAAAAGGGCGGCAGCACCGATCATATCTTCGACCAAATTGCCCTGTGAGCGCTCAACAACGGATTTTATATCGCGGATCATTGTGTCGTCCTTTTGAGAGGTTAATAAGTTGTTGCCTATTTGTTCTCACTTTTAACAACCTATGTAAAGAACTTTTTAAGAACATTAGTGAACAAAATTACTAAAAACCACTTAACCCACTGACATTAAACGAATTGCTCGATCTTTTTCCATAAGCCACAGAAGAACACGCACAGCCTCACCGCGCTCGCTCTTTAAATCAGGATCATCGTGCAAAAGTTTACGGGCATCACTTTGGGCCAACGCCATCAAGGCCGATTGTGTTTCAATATCGGCAATACGAAACTTTGGAACCCCGGATTGGGCCGTCCCGAGCACATCCCCTGCCCCTCGCATTGCCAAATCTTCCTCTGCAATTCGAAATCCGTCCTCTGTTTCGCGCAAAATTTCCAACCGCCTGCGCCCCGTTTCACTCAAAGGGGCTTGGTAAAGTAACAAACACGTGGACGCGACAGTCCCACGGCCAACACGACCGCGTAACTGGTGCAGCTGTGCCAATCCAAAATGTTCTGCGCGCTCAATCACCATTATCGATGCATTGGGCACATTGACCCCGACTTCGATAACAGTTGTGGCCACAAGCACTGACAACCGTCCAGCAACAAATTCCGCCATGGTTGCATCTTTTTCATTTGGGGCCATTTGACCATGGACCAACCCGACGTTTGCCTCTCCAAGAGCCGCGCGCAAATGTTTGAACCGCTCTTCCGCGGCCATCAAATCCATGACTTCACTTTCACCCACAAGTGGGCACACCCAGTATGCTTGTTTTCCTGCGGCAACAGCATCGATCAAATGGGCGATAACATCATCCATACGATGTGTGGCACTCAACGCCGTTTTGATCGGTGTGCGTCCAGCGGGCTTTTCGTCCAATATCGAGACATCCATGTCGCCGTATTGTGCCAAAGATAGGGATCTGGGGATCGGCGTTGCAGTCATCACCAACATATCAACGAAATGTCCCTTTTCCGCCAAAGCCATACGTTGTGTTACGCCAAACCGGTGTTGTTCATCCACCACCGCCAATCTGAGGTCATGAAACACGACATCATCTTGAAAAACAGCATGTGTCCCCACAAGAATTTGGATTTTGCCTTGCGCCAAAGCCGCCAGTTTAGCCTTGCGTTCATTCCCTTTATCGCGGCCAGTCAGCAGTTCAAGAACCACGCCTGCTTGCTCTGCCAATGGACGTAGGTCAGCCAAATGTTGACGTGCTAAAATTTCAGTTGGCGCCATCAAAACACCTTGCCCACCGGCCTCAACACCTATGAGCAATGCCATCAGCGCGACCAAAGTTTTGCCCGATCCGACATCCCCCATCAACAGCCGATTCATCCGCTCTGATGTTGAAAGATCATGCTCAATCTCGCCCATAGCGCGTCCTTGCGCCCCCGTTGGCTCAAACGGCAAAGCTTTTAAAACTTTCGCTCTCAGTTGACCCGTTCCCGTTGAGCTGCGTCCCGGTTTTGATTTGACGGTTTTTCGCGCCAGCGCCAGGGTCACTTGGTGCGCAAACAATTCATCATAGGCAAGCCGTTGGCGTGATTTAGATGTTGGCGATAGTTTTTCGAAATCGACAGGATTGTGTGCATCGATGAGTGCATCTCTAAATGGCGACCATTTCTCTCGTGCACATAAATTCGCATCAATCCACTCGCCAAACACCGGCGTTTTTGTGATCACATCCAAACAGGCCTTTGCCATGACTTTCTGGGTCACGCCAGCCGTGAGCGGATACACCGGTTCAAAACTTGCCAATGTGTTTTCATTGTCCGGTGTCAAAATATGATCGGGGTGCGGCATTTGTATTTGAGAATCGTAAAACTCTATTTTACCTGACACAAGCCGCACCTCCCCCACTGGGAGCTGCTTTTCAATCCAATCAGATCCGCCCCTAAAAAAGACAAGTTGGAATTCGGTTGCGGCATCACCAACAAACACACGATGGGGTAACCCTTTACGATTAGGGGTTAAATGGCGCAGAACCGTCACTTCAACGGTAACAATATCGCCTGAATTTTTCCCTGCAACAGATGCGATACGACGCCGGTCAATCAGTGAATGGGGCAAGGTGAACAAAAGATCTTTGGGCTTTTCAATTGAGAGTCCCGACAATGCCTTCGCCGTCTTCGGTCCGACCCCGATCAAGGACTCAAGCCCTGCAAATAGCGGGTATAGGATTTCAGGGCGCGCGCGTGTCATTGCGCGCCGATGAGGTCGAGCCAACCGTCTTCATCCAGTGTTAAAATCTCCAACTCCGCAGCCTTTTTTGCTTTTGATCCCGCGCCAGGTCCGGCCACCAAAATATCGGTTTTTGCAGACACAGATCCAGAAACTTTGGCACCAAGGCTTTCGGCCTTTGCTTTCGCTTCAGCGCGGCTCATTTTTTCTAATGTTCCAGAAAAAACGACAACTTTTCCAGTTACAGGACTATCATTGGCAGGCTGTTTGGCATCGCGAATTGTCAAAAGTGCGGCCAAACGATCAATGGATGCGCGTTCAGCATCTTGATGAAACGCCGTGACGATAGATCCTGCCATCACAGAGCCGACACCATCAATGGCAAGCAAATCATCCCAAATTGCGCCTTCCCCGACCACAGCGTGTGTCATGGCCGTCTCGAAATTTGACCAAGTGCCATAATTGAGTGCGAGTAAATTGGCAGAGCTGTCGCCAACATGGCGTATCCCAAGGGCAAATATCATCCGCGCCAAGTCTATTTCACGCTTGTCATTGATTGCCTCAAACACTTTTTGTGCTGATTTTGCGCCCCAACCGTCCCTATTTTTAAGCTGCTGAAGTCCGGTGCTATATCGATCTTCGAGCATAAAAATGTCAGCGGGTTCTTTGATCCATCCATCATTATAAAACTGCTCAACCTGTTTGGCACCAAACCCGTCGATATCGAACGCGCCACGAGAGACAAAGTGCTTAAGCTTTTCAATCGCTTGCGCCGGACATATCATGCCACCAGTACAACGATGTACAGCATCGCCTTCGTCGCGAATAACGTCAGACCCACATTCAGAACACACCGTTGGAAAGGTGAAAATAATTTCATTGCCTGTGCGTTTGCTGACATCGACATCTGCAATTTTCGGAATAACATCGCCAGCGCGGTAGACCTGCACCCAATCGCCAATACGGATGTCTTTGCCGCCGCGAATTTCCACGCCCTTGCTGTCACGACCCTCGATATAATCTTGATTGTGTAACGTTGCATTGGACACGACGACACCGCCAACCGTGACTGGCATCAACCGAGCTACGGGACTAAGTGCCCCAGTGCGCCCAACCTGAATGTCGATAGCTTCAAGCCGCGTCCATGCCAATTCAGCGGGAAATTTATGAGCAATAGCCCAACGCGGGGTTGTGGATCTAAATCCGAGACGGGCTTGCAACGCCAAATCATCGACTTTGTAGACGACCCCGTCGATGTCATAGCCAAGCGTGGCACGCTGTTCTTCGATTAAATGATAATGTTCAATCAATTCTTGAGGCGACGCACAAAGCTTGGTGAGCGGATTTATTGAAAACCCAAACGTTTTCAAAGCGTCGATTGCGCCCATTTGTGTGTCAGATAAAGGTGTAGACACTTCGCCCCATGCATAAGCGAAAAATTTGAGAGGGCGTGCGCGCGTAATTTCGGCATCAAGTTGGCGCAGACTGCCAGCCGCCGCATTGCGAGGGTTTGAAAAAACCTTGCCGCCACGTTCTTGGTGGCGGGTATTGAGGGCCTCAAAATCAGCATGGCTCATGTAGACTTCGCCGCGGACCTCCAGAATGTCGGGGGCATTTTGAATATCATGTGGAATGTCCGTGATGGTTTTTGCATTGTCGGTGACATTTTCACCCGTTTCACCATCACCGCGTGTTGCAGCATGGACAAGCTGGCCATGCTCATAGCGCAAAGATAACGATAACCCGTCAATTTTGGGTTCTGCCGTATACCGCAATGCAAGATTAGAGCCCAAAAATTTGTGTATCGAAGCATCAAAGTCATCAACATCGCTGTCTTCAAACGCATTCGATAAAGAAAGCATACGGACAGCATGGGTAATTTTACCAAACCCAGATGCAGGCGCAGCTCCGATATTGTTTGATGGGCTATCAGGGCGTTTAAGGGATGAAAAACGTGCCTCGATGGCGCTGTTTCTGAGTTTCAGCGCATCATACTCGGCATCAATTAGCTTTGGTTCAGCCGTGTAATAGTCGCTGTTGGCTGCCAACAGGATTTTTGACAAACGTGCGAGCTCTGCGCGGGCTTGTTCTTTGGTCAAGTGTTCGACAGCGACGTCAGCAGACATAAAAAACCTCTCCAACTTTACGTCCTTAAATCTTTAGGAGAGCATAGCGGAGAGGTCTAGTCGGAGAATGCAACGGAAACGGATGACACAGTAAAAAAACGCATCATCCGTTACAAAAATTTAAGCCCCAATCGCGATGGGGTTTTCCATATCAGCGGGTTCGGGATCACGTAAAACATATCCCCGCCCCCAAACTGTTTCGATGTAGTTCTCACCGTCAGTCGCGTTTGAGAGTTTCTTACGCAACTTACAAATGAAGACATCAATAATTTTGAGTTCAGGTTCGTCCATACCGCCATACAGGTGGTTGAGGAACATTTCTTTGGTCAAAGTCGTGCCTTTGCGCAAAGAAAGGAGTTCGAGCATTTGATATTCTTTGCCTGTCAGATGAACAGCTTTGTTAGCCACGGACACCGTTTTTGCGTCAAGATTGACGGCAATTTTACCTGTGCCGATAACGGATTGTGAATGGCCTTTGGAGCGGCGAATGATGGCATGAATACGAGCCACCAATTCTTCGCGATGGAACGGTTTTGTCAGATAATCATCTGCCCCGAACCCGAATCCTTTGATTTTATTTTCAGTGTCATCCGCCCCAGAAAGAATCAAAATTGGCGTTTCGATTCGCGCGAGACGCAATTGGCGCAACACTTCATGGCCATTCATATCGGGCAGACCAAGATCCAAAAGGATGAGGTCGTAATCGTAGAGTTTTGCGAGATCGATCCCTTCCTCACCCAAATCCGTCGTATAAACGTTAAGATTTGCATGAGTGAGCATCAATTCGATGCTTTTGGATGTCGTTGGATCGTCTTCGACCAGCAAAATGCGCATATTTAAGGGTCTCCGTTGCTAAATTTTATCGAGCGTTCGTTCGGTAAAATATTGATCAAAAATGGTTAACTACACGTTACCAGTTTTAACCTTTTAGCACTTTCAACCTAAGGTTGTCGATATTTCTGCACAGAAGTCGCCTTTAAGGCGACTTCGCCATGATTCTGAATGGCATTTTTCCACGAATTATACTCTTCTTCACTTAATCCATATGTTTTTAGAGCTTCGGTCAAAGGCATCAGGCCAAAAGCAACAGCTTTTACAATAATAGCTTTACGCGAGGCCACCCAGCGACGCGTGGTCGGCGGCGGCAGGTCCGCACGTGTCATAATACTGCCATCAGGCAGGGTTACGGCGCGCGGGCCATCAACTTTTTTCAAATACATAGGTCTCACCCTCATCAACTTTACACATTTGTTGTGACGGAATGATCTTAATGGGTGGTGAAACCTGTGATTGAGAATATATAGGATTTTCATATATTCTGAGCATGTTCTGGAAAGGTTTTGTTCATGGTTATCGCTGCAACAGAGACAAAGACACATCCAATCAACTCCCTTGGCTTTGCCAAACCCCCGTCCGAGACACGCGTTGTCGTTGCCATGTCTGGCGGCGTCGACAGTTCGGTCGTGGCCGCACAGTTGGCGGAAGAGGGCTATGATGTGGTCGGTGTCACCTTGCAGTTGTATGATCACGGGGCTGCGTTGTCGAAAAAGGGGGCCTGCTGTGCGGGTCGCGATATTCATGACGCGCGCCGCGTGGCCGAAGAAATGGGTTTTCCGCATTATGTGTTGGATTACGAGAACGTGTTTAAAGACGCGGTGATCGATGAGTTTGCTGACAGCTATCTGGCGGGGGCGACGCCTGTGCCCTGCATTCGGTGCAATGAGCGGGTGAAATTCAAGGATCTTTTGAATACGGCCAAAGATTTGGACGCCGATTGTATGGCCACGGGGCACTACATTCAGCGCAAGATGGGCAAAGACGGCGCAGAGTTGCATTCCGCAGCCGATGCCAACCGTGATCAGTCCTATTTCTTGTTCTCGACGACCGAGGCACAACTCGATTACTTGCGCTTTCCTTTGGGGCATCTCGCGTCCAAAGATGAAACCCGTGCTCTGGCATCAAAATACGGTCTGGCCGTGGCGGATAAACCCGACAGCCAAGACATTTGTTTCGTGCCAAACGGCAACTACGCCTCTGTGATTGAAAAACTGCGCCCTGGGGCGGCGGAGCCGGGCGATATTGTTGACACCGATGGCACCGTTTTGGGGCAACACAACGGTGTGCTGCATTATACTGTCGGTCAACGGCGCGGGCTTGGCATTGGTGGCTTGGCGGACCCTTTGTATGTGGTCAAACTGGATGTCGATGCAAAACAGGTCATCGTTGGGCCGAAAGAGATGCTCGCCACCCGCAAAATACCTGTGCGGGAAATCAATTGGCTGGGGGATGAGCCGCTGTCCAGCCGCGAAGAATGGCATGTGTTGGTGCGTGTGCGCTCAACCCGCCCCCCGCGTGAGGCGATCATCCGGCCTATTTCTGACACTGAGGCCGAAGTTGAATTGATTGTCGCTGAAGAAGGTGTGTCCGCAGGACAAGCTTGCGTATTCTACGATGCAGACAGCACGCGGATTTTTGGCGGCGGTTGGATTTGGCGTGGGTATTAGGGCCGCATCAAAATAGAATTTTCAAAAGGGGGCCTGTGGCCTTCTTTTTTAATGTATGGCCTCAATCCCATCCAAAACAGCACGTGCGGCCCTCAACCCGGGGGCTTCGCCACCCTGCCCCAAACGTTGCATGGTCAGATCAAGCGCGGCACTTTGGGCATCGGGGTTTTGTAGAACCTCGCTGAGTGCTTTTGCGATCTCATTCGGCTGACAATTCTGCGCCAAATACTCTGGCACCACGCGGGTCTCGGACACCAGATTGACCAAAGTCACCGTGTCGATCAGCAGTTTACGCTCAACGATCTTTTGCGTCAGCCAGTGCATTTTATAGGCGATCACCATGGGCGTTTGATTGGCAGCAAGTTCCAATGACACCGTGCCAGAGGCCGCAAGCGCAATGTCAGCGGCTTTGAAGGCGGCGCGTTTGGCATCTTTATCAGAGGCTTGGATCAAAATTGGCCGCACAGGCCAATGGGCGGTTTTTTCACGTACCAATGCTTCAACGGGGCCAGCCATGGGCAAGACAAAGCGGGCATCAGGGTGCGACTTTGCAAAAAGGCCAAGCGATTGCCCGAAATCATCAGACAGCCTTGCAACTTCGCCCTTACGCGATCCTGGCAGGACCAAAACCAAAGGGGCATCGCCGATCTGAAAAGCACTGCGAAACTCTGTGACATCTGCATCGGTTGCAATCTGTTCGGTCGACACAGGATGGCCGACAAAATCACAGCGCAAATTTTCCGCCTCGAAATACGGTGGCTCGAACGGAAACAACGCCAAAACCTGATCGACTTTCGTGGCCATTTTAGCCGCCCGCTCAGGTCGCCATGCCCAGACCGTGGGCGCAACATAGTGGCACACCCGCAGATCGGACTGAGCTTTGACGATATCTGCGACACGCAGACAAAAATCGGGACTGTCGATGGTCAAAATCACATCAGGCTGCCATGCGATCGCGGCCTCTGCCGTCTCGCGAATGCGGCGTTTGAGATGAAAATATTTGGGCAGGATTTCCATGATGCCCATAAGCGACAGCTCATCCATTGGGAATAAACTGTCCAAGCCCTGTTCCGCCATAAGCGGTCCACCGACGCCGCGAAATTGGACATCCGAGAGCTGTTTCAGCCCCACCATAGCAGCCGCCCCAAGCTTGTCACCAGACTGTTCGCCAGCGATGATAAAAACCTTGAGTGTGCTCATAACGCTTTCAGGAACAGGCCTGCCTCTTGGATGCGGGATTTGACCACCGCGCGGTCCAGCACAATCACTTGGCCCGCGGGGATTGCCAATCCGGCCAAGCCTGCCTTGATCACGCCCTCGATGGTGTCAGGGCCGATGGTGGGCATATCGATGCGCAGATCTTGGCCGTGTTTTGGTGTTTTGACAAACACACCTTTGGACCTGCGCAGATGCTCTGGTGTGCTGGCCACATATGACAGCATCGAATCCGTGCCTTGCAGCGTCTCGATCCCAAGCATCATCCCGCCCGCGCAAACAGCACCTTGGCCCACATCATGCGGGGCAAGAACGCCTAGAACATCAAGCGCGCGCTGGATGTCTTGCATGTCTTGTTTGCTGGGTTTTGCCCCCCAAAGCGCGTCTTGGGGCAGCACCAGATCGGGGCAAATATCGACGGCACTTTTGATGGCAAACCCTTGGTCTGAAAACACAGCCAAAACTTCGCGCAAAAGCGCATCATCGCCTTTGCCCATCGACATCGCCAAACGCAGCGCATGGCGATCCAACAACACAGGGTTCACTTTCGGACGCGCCATAGCCCCTGCAAAGGCAACAGATGTGACATTACGGGCATGTAAGTCTTTGAACAGACGCCCAAGTTTTTCGATGCGGGCGGAGATATGATCGATACCTGTTGGCACCGAACTGTCGTCCAGCGTGACATAGACAGGCTGATCCAAGGCGTCTGCCAACAGTGTCGGCAGCGCCCCTGATCCCGCAATGATGGCCGTTCTGGTCACAGGCACCACCCTATTTTGGAGTCAAAAACCCGCGATCGCTGTCACCCATGACAAAAGCCACCATGCGGGCCACGTAATCACTATCGAAATCCTCATGCAAACGCGACGCACGGTCTTTGAACGATCCCTCGCCTTGTTTGAGCATCTGGAACGCAGCCCGCAATTGGTTGATATCATCGCGCGCAACACCGCGGCGTTTGAGGCCGACCAAATTGAGCCCATCCAGATCGGCACGCGGCCCTTGGACCAAAGCGTGCGGCAAAACATCGGCGGTGACCATAGACAGCGCGCCGATGATGGCACCCTGCCCGATGCGCACCCATTGATGGATGCCAGACAACCCGCCGATAATCACATCGTCATCCACAATACAGTGCCCCGCGACAGCAACAGAATTGACCAAAATCACCCGATTGCCGATCTGCACATCATGGGCAACATGAGCGCTGGCCATGATCAAATTGTCATCGCCAATGCGCGTCACACCGCCACCTTGGGCCGTGCCAAGGTTCATCGTCACATATTCGCGGATACGGTTGCGTTTGCCGACAATCAACTTTGTCGGCTCGCCATCATATTTCAAATCTTGCGGAATAGCCCCGATGGAGGCGAACTGAAAAACAACCGTGTCATCGCCAATTGTTGTGTCACCCGTCACAACAACATGGCTTTTCAACTCAACCCCAGAGGCCAAAACAACATTGCCCCCCACAAGGCAAAACGGGCCGATGGTGCAGTTTTCACCAACAACGGCACCGTCCTCGATAACGCTTGAGGGATGAATTTTAGCAGTTGGATGGATGCTCATAAAAGGCTCCGATATGCAGGCAACAAGGGCGATCGGTTCGATCAATCTTTCGGCAAATCCATCATCGCGGTAAAGGACGCTTCGCAGGCCAATTCACCATCCACTTCGGCACGGCCATCGAATTTCCAAACTTTGCCGCCGCCGCGTTTGGTGGTGATATGCATTTTCAACACATCGCCAGGCACAACTTTGCGGCGGAATTTACAGGACTCGATCGACATAAAGTAGACAAGAAAATCTTTATCCGCGAGACCGTTTTCAACGCCAACCATCACAGCTGCAGTTTGCGCCATTGCCTCAACAATCGTCACGCCGGGCATGATGGGCGCACCGGGAAAATGGCCTTGGAAATGCGGCTCGTTAAAGGTGACGTTCTTGAGCCCCGTACAGGTTTCAGCGCCGTTGATATCCACAACACGGTCCACCAACAAAAATGGGTAACGGTGGGGAATAATGCGTTGAATCAGGTCGATATCTGCTGTTTTGAAGCTCTCGGTCATGTCCGTCCCTTGTCTTTTCGTCTCTTTTGTCCCGCTACGGGAAATGTGTCGCATGATGATCATGCTCAGGCGCCAAACATATGTCCAGCGCTGTCGCGTAAACTGTTTACTGGCAGGTCTCAATTTAGACCGCGTGCCGTCACTCCAATGCTCCAGAGTGTTTCTGTAACAATGGCGCGTAGCCGTGACAAGTCAGCTTGCCTGTTTATGGGATTTATTGCTCCGCAGGAACGATGGGGGCGTCTTGAAGTGTTGCATCATCACTTTGCGCGGCATTTTCTGTGCTGCGTGCATTGAGCCGCTTGATTGCCTCAAGTGAAATATCGATTGATCCTGACATTAGGTAAATTTGCTTGCGCTCAAAAACCGCAACAGCGCGCACTTCTTGAGCAATTTCCGTCAACACTGTGTTGAGAGATTGCTCAAAATCACGCACCCCAAGATCATAAGCCTGCTGCACCGTTTCAGATTTGACCTTTTGTTCTGCGCGAATGGCAATCACTTTGGCATCAAACGCATCTGCCCGCACAGAAAACGCTTCGCTGGACAAAGTGTCTTTCAGTATGGATAGTTCTTTTTCTTCAGCTTCAAGAGTGGTGTAAATTGTATCATTTTCCGCAACAAGAGCAGTGCGCAAAGCCTCTATTTTTGCCTCAAGATCACGCCCGATAGTAGACTCTGTAAAAATACGGTCCCTGTCGAATGCAATCAAAGGCACTTGGATCACGATGTTTTTTGATTGCGCGGCCTCTTGCGGGGCACCAACGGCAGCTGTTGAAGGCTGATCCAAACCATCAGTTGACGCATCTTGGGCCAAAATAGGGCCGGACATGCAGGTTATAACACCCACGCGAATGATCCAGCCCCAGCGCCCCATTAGAACTGTGTCGCGATCGTCAAATCAAAGGTTTGCTCGACATCGTAGTCTTCTTTTTGCAAAGCGCGCGAGAAATTGAAACGCAAAGGACCAACAGGTGTTTTCAAAAAGACCGATGCCCCAATGACCGTGCGCCAGTTCAAATCTTCACTGCCGTCAGCGCCCGTGACATCGTCCAATCCCCATACCGCGCCGTGATCCAAGAACAGGCCACCTTTGATGCCGTATTCTTCAGGTAAGCCTAAAGGGAAATCTGTTTCAAGACGCGCGGCAGCATAGAAATTGCCCCCCAGAGCAAGATCTGTGGCGCTGTCACGCGGACCAATACCACCCGGCTCGAACCCGCGAATGATCGACGTCCCTGAAAAGAAACGGTCCGAAACGCGTGTGTTCATGCCGGAGCCTTCGATCATGCCCCCTTCAACGCTGGCGCGAATGGTGACCGCTTCATTGAGAACTTTTGCCTCAGCGGCGATTTCAGCAGAACTGCGCAGGTAATCAACATCCCCACCAAGCCCTGCATAATCTTGGCTAAACTTAAACAAGACCCCTGCATTGGGATTCACACCATTGCGGCGCGTATCAAAGGAATAGGTGTAACCAACGGATTGTTGGAACATCTCGCCGTCGGCGATGTCGTCCAAAAACGTCTGTGGTAAATCATTGTCATCTGGATTGGATAGCGTGTTCAGCCCTGCACGATACCGCAATGACAACCGCCCGCGTTCAGACACAGGGAACGTGAGGCTTGGCGATACATATATCTGCTTTTCAAGATGATCTGCATATGCCGGCCGCGCAAAACCATAGCCCGCCGACAGACCAAATGCGACATCGCGTCCCAAAAACGCCGGTTCCACAAAGGTAAAGCCCAGATTGCCATCATCCAGTTTGGTGGTCAGGTTGAATGACAGTTGCTGCCCACGCCCCAAAAAGTTCTTTTCAGAATAGGACGCGATAAAGTTCACGCCAGATGAAACAGAGTAGTTGGCGCCGAATGAGAAACTGCCTGTTGGCGCCTCATCAACATCAACATCAACAATCACCTGCT
Organism: Celeribacter sp.; assembly: GCA_047630475.1. Classification (GTDB taxonomy): domain Bacteria; phylum Pseudomonadota; class Alphaproteobacteria; order Rhodobacterales; family Rhodobacteraceae; genus Celeribacter. The sequence continues at coordinate 12,342 of JBLHXX010000045.1, forward strand.
GCCCATTTGCACTTTCACGGGCATTCACACGGGCATCCGAAAAGAACCCAAGCGCACGAATGCGGCTGGCGGCTTCACGGATTTCACGAGGATTGAAAGGGTCGCCTTCGACAACACGGAACTGTTGGCGCACCACACGGTCCAGCGTGGTGGCGTTGCCTTCGATGTCAATGCGTTCCACAAATATCCGCGGACCACGCACCAAAACAAACTCAATATCAAGGGTTTGTTTACGATCGTTGCGTGTCACCCGTGGCTCAACCCGTAAAAAGTCGATACCTTTTTTGGTGGCAAGACGTTCCATCCGCTCCACCACATTCTCAACCGCGACAGGAGAATATGTTTGGCCTTTGCGTATATTCAAAACCTTGTCAAACTCAGCCGTCTCAACCGCGTCAATTTCAGACACTGTGGTCATAGTGCCAAAATCAAAACTTTGGCCCTCGCGCACATTGAAGGTCAAGAAATACGCGTTCCGTTCGCGCGAAAACTCAGCAGCGACATTCAAGATTTCAAAATCGATATAACCACGGGATGTGTAGAAATCTGTCAAAACACGTTTGTCGAATTCCACGCGGTCCTCAGCAAAGGTGTCCCGGCCAACCACAAAACGCAAAAGTCCCGCTTGTTTGGTTTCCAAAACACGACGCAACCGCGTGTCAGGAAAGGCGCGGTTGCCCACAAACGTCAAGCGTTCAACCTCAACGCCTTTGCCCTCGGTCACCTCAAATACGACATCCACACGATTGTCGGACCGCCGGATAATGCGCGGGGTCACGGTTGCGGCCAATTGGCCTTTGGTCTCGTAAATCTCAGTGATGGCGGCGGCGTCAAATTCAACGGTAGACGGCGAATAAACGCGGCGCACTTGGGTTTTGAGCACCGGCAATAGGTTATCGTCTTTAAGTTTAGAATTGCCTTCGATGTTGATCCTCGACACCGTTGGGAATTCGGCAACTTTGATCACCAAACGTGACCCTTGGGGCAAGAATTCGACAGTTTCGAACAATCCTGAGCCCAAAACACGTTGATATGCGTCATTCAATTCACCCGCAGAGACACCTTGCCCCCGCGCGATTCCCGCATAAGACAAAATAGTATCAGCAGAGACCCGACCATTGCCTTCGATCACAACGGTCGTAAAACGGAACTCTTGCGCAAAAGCTGCGTCTGGAGTGACTATGTAAGCCGTTGATCCCAATGCAAAAGTTGCAAATGACAGCGCAAAGGCACGTGGCAGTGCGCCGCGCAGTACAGTGTGAATTCCACGTTTTTGAAACCGCATGTCAGATCATCCATTTACCCAAGTTATAGCTTGAGTAACGGGAATAATTGCCCTTGTCAAAAGTATGTACTGCTAGACCTTGTATGTCGGCAGGCCATTGCTACTAAATGAATAAGGGCGACCAATTGGCTGCCCTTGTCATTCGCGTCATTATAGAATGTGGAACCTACGAATGTGTTGCAACGGTCTCCGGCTGTACAATCGGGCCGCATAGGGTCTTATAAAAAGAGATTGCCGAACACAGATCCCGCCACCAAAGCCACTGCAATGGTCAACCCATATAACAAACGATCCCAGTTTAAACTGGCCAGCAAAGATAGGCTGTTATAGCTCGCGATGATGGTTGTCATGTCAGACCTCATGTCGTTGTGTCAGCGCCTTTTTGCGTGACGTATCGTGAATGTGAGGGGCGGTCCCCGTCAAAAGTGTTAACGACCGAATATGGCAAGATTAGGGCCGCACATGGCGGCCCTAAAAAAATCAATTCTGTATTTTTAGATCAAGCTGAGCGATCTGTTCTTATTTGCAGAACAAATCGCTGGCCAACCCAAGCACCATCACAGACAAAATAAGCGCCATCCCCACCATCATCATCAGGTTCACAGCGCGATCCGGCAGCGGTTTGCCGCGAATGGCTTCATAAGCGTAAAAGACCAAATGCCCACCGTCCAAAACAGGGATTGGAAACAGGTTTAACAGCCCAATCGCGGTAGAAATCAATGCGATATTGCCAATGTAGTCGGCCAAGGTCGGCGCACTGCCGACAAACTGTGCCATGCCAATCGCACCCGACATATTGCACGTCGAAATCGCGCCTGTGATCATGTGACCAATCGCGGATATAGACATGGTGATGATGCCCCAAACTTGGCGGGCAGAGGACGTCACCGCATCCAAGAACGGCAAGGTTTGGGTGGCTGGCGTAAAGAAATATCCGCCCCCGATGCCGATCAGCCAACGGCGCTCAAACCCGCCATCCGGCAATGGCAAATCGCGTGGCAATGCGGCGAGCGTGACATCGAACGTTTCGCCTGCGCGCCAAACGCTCAGGGTCATATCGGCGCCCTCTTTGGCTTTGACGGCATCCTGCAAATCGAAAAAGCTCGGCACAAAAACGCCATCAATCGCGGTGATCACATCGCCCACTTCGATGCCTGCACGGCGCGCGGCAGATTTGGCCGTCACGCTTGAAACCAACACAGGATGCGGATGTGGGGCCTCAACGGTCATCTCAGCGCCATCGCGCAAAACGGTGTAACTGAGCACATCTTTACGCGGCAACTCGGTGATAAAGGCGCCAATATCGGCTACATCTGGCACGGTTTGACCTTCGATCGTCAGCAATTCATCACCAGACATCAACCCGATTGCACTGGGTAATGGTGTGATTTCATCTACGATCAGACGATCTTGGACTTGACCGTAGAACAACATAAGGCAGACGAAAATCAAAAATGAGAACACGAAATTGAACACAGGGCCCGCAGCCACGGTCAAGGTTCTGGCCCAAAGTGGCGCGCCGGGCATGGTGTGCCGGCGCTCATCGGCTGGCAAATCTTGGACAGACGCCGCATCCGGGGCAGAGGCGGCATTGGCATCGCCTGCAAATTTCACATACCCACCCAAAGGGATCGCCGCGAGTTGCCATACAGTGCCGCGTTTGTCGGTGCGCTGATACAGCGGTTTGCCAAACCCAAGCGAAAACACATCGGCTTTGATGCCACACCACCGTCCGACAATATAGTGACCATATTCATGGATCGCGACGATGATCGATAGGGCAATGATAAACACCACCGCCGTAAAAACACCGCCACTGAAAAGGGATAAGAGACTGCTCATGGTCTAAAAACGTCCTATTTTACTAATGTCTTGGCTCTTTTGGCCGTTATCTGCGGCGCAGGCTATGCCGTTACGCAAGTGCCTGCAAGGACAGCACGCGGGCGCGCGCCTCTGCATCGGCCTCATACACCATATCGAGGGTGATATCGGCCTCTTGTTGCCCTAAGTCTGGTGACATCTGCGCGAGAACACGCTCAACCACATCGGCCATATCGGTAAAACCAATTTTGCCCGCAATAAACAAATCCAACGCGGATTCTTTGGCCGCGTTGAACACCGCACCAGCCAATCCACCTATTTCCATCACCTCACGCGCAAGACGCAAAGCAGGGAAGCGGACCTCATCAGGCGCTTCAAACTGCAAACTGCCCAGTTTGGCCAAATCAAGCCGTTCAACAGGCAAGTCGCGCCGCTCAGGCCAGTGCAACGCATAACCAATGGCGTGACGCATATCGGGCGCGCCCATATGGGCCATCAGGGCCCCGTCTTTAAACCCGACAAGCGCATGAATATACGATCCGGGGTGAACGATGACTTCGATTTGATCTGGGGTCAGGCCAAAGTATTCTTTGGTTTCAATGATTTCCAGCGCCTTATTGAACATTGAAGCGCTATCAATCGTGATCCGCTGTCCCATATCCCACGACGGATGCTTACAGGCCTGCGCCAGCGTGGCGCTTTTGAGTTGCTCTGCCGACCATGTGCGAAACGGGCCACCTGAGGCTGTGATGATCACCCGCTCGACCTCAGACAACTGCTCGCCAACAAGGCCTTGGAACACGGCGGAATGTTCTGAATCCACGGGTAAAATACGGGCACTATGTTTTGCAGCCTCGGCCAGCAAAAGTGGTCCAGCGGTGACAAGGCTTTCTTTGTTGGCCAGCGCCAAACAGGTGCCATGTTTGAGCGCCTCAAATCCGGGCGCAAGGCCAGCCGCGCCGACAATGGCAGACATGATCCAATCGGCGGGGCGCGCGGCGGCCTCGATCAACGCACCCTGCCCCGCGGCGGCTTCAATACCTGTGCCACCAAGCGCATCACGCAAATCAGGCAAGCGATCCTCATACGCGGTGACGGCAATATCTGCGTTCAAATCACGCGCGTCTTGCGCCAGCTGCGCGATATTCGCCCCCCCCGTCAACGCCACAACATCGTAGACGGATGGATCGCGTTTGATCAGATCAATGGTGGACTGACCGATAGATCCTGTGGCGCCGAAAATTGATATGCGTCTCAAGATGCGCCCCACATGGTCCATGTGATCAAACGCAAGAAAAACAACACAGCCCCAACCGCCAAAAGCGCATCAAACCGGTCCAGAACGCCGCCATGACCGGGGATAATGTTTGAGCTGTCTTTGACGCCCATGCGGCGTTTCACGGCACTTTGCGCGATGTCCCCCATTTGAGACGCGAAAGACAACAAGATTGAGAACACGATGATCATCAGGCTTTCATAAGGTTCCAGACGCAGGATCAAAACGGTCATCGTGGCGATCATAGCCGCACCGACCCAACCGCCAACCACACCTGACCATGTTTTCTTAGGGCTGACACTTGGCCAAAACTTTTTACCACCGATGGTACGACCAACGAAATACCCCATAGAATCTGTCGCGACCACAATGGACACCACAAGAAACAAACCGGCAGGGCCCGTCAAAAGAGACAGCCCCCAAAGTCCTGCAATGCCAAGAACAAACAACACAAAATAGGCCCCGAGGGCATAGAAATCTTCGGGGCTTAGCCCCTCGCCCGCACGCGATTTAAACCGTGCCATATTGTAAAATTCCCAAACGCCAACAACCGATAGGACAAACAAAAGCCCCTCAAACGCAACATGACCTGACAGGATAACGAACAATCCCACAACAATCATGACAACGGCTGACAGCACACGCGGCCCGAGATCACGCCAATTGCGTGCAGGTTTAGGATCGGTCTCACTCATGCTGGTACTCCGCCAAACCTGCGATCGCGGGCGCCATAGCGCGCAACGCATTCGCCAAACACCTCTTTGGTGAAATCTGGCCACAACGTGTCGATAAATTCATATTCTGAATAGGCCGATTGCCAGAGCAAGAAATTGGAAATGCGGGCCTCACCAGACGTTCGGATCACCAAATCGGGATCGGGCAAAACGCGGGTGTCGAGGTATTGGGTCAGCGTGGTCTCATCAACCGTTTCCGCATCCAAATCGCCCGAGGCCACATCGCGCGCCATTTCTTTAACGGCACGGGCCACTTCGTCGCGCCCACCATAATTCAGCGCGATCGTCAGATGGACTTTGTCGTTCATGACCGTGGCCTCTTCGAGACCATCCATCAGTTTGATCAATTTGGCATCCAAACGTGGGCGGTCCCCGATGAAACGCACCCGCACGCCCTCGGCAATCAGGTCTTTCATCTCGCCCGTGATGTAGCGGCGAAACAACGACATCAGGCCGGAGACCTCTGATTGGGTGCGTTTCCAGTTTTCCGTCGAAAAGGCAAAAATAGTCAGATATTTAACGCCAAAATCAGGGCATGCGCGCACGATTTCTTTGACACGTTTGGCCCCTGCGTGATGTCCAAACAAGCGTGGCTTGCCCTTCATCTGGGCCCAACGACCATTACCGTCCATGATAATAGCGACATGTTTTGGGCCAGTTTGACTGTCGGACATCAACCAAGGTCTCCTCAAAGGTCTGGGTAACAACGCAAAACGCGCGGGATGGTTTTATAAGACCAAAGCCCCGCCCGCCGTGCCAGAGAAATCGTTCACACAAGCAATAACACGCTGAGACTTCTAGACTTGCATGATCTCGGATTGTTTGTTTTCAAGCGTATCATCCACTTTTTTGATGTGGATATTGGTCATGTCTTGAACTTCGTCTTCCCAGATTTTCTGATCATCTTCAGACATGCCATCGTTTTTGGCTTTCTTAATCTGATCCATCCCGTCACGGCGAATGTTGCGCACAGACACACGGGCGTTTTCGGCATAGCCAGCGGCCACTTTGGTCAACTCGCGACGACGTTCTTCGTTCAATTCAGGAATCGGCAACATAATAATAGTGCCGTTCAACTGAGGATTGATGCCAAGACCGCTTTCGCGGATGGCTTTTTCGACTTTGCCCACAAGACCTTTATCCCACACATTGATGGTGACCATGCGCGGTTCCGGCACGTTCACTGTGCCGACTTGGTTGATCGGCGTCATAGAGCCGTAAGCATCAACCATAATGGGTTCCAACATAGAGCCAGAACCACGCCCCGTGCGCAAAGAGGCAAGTTCGGTACGCAGATTGGCGATCGCACCGTCCATACGTTTTGACAGATCATCGGTATCTAGCATGAAATCTTCGGACATAGTGTTCGCGGCCTCGGCTGTAATGGTATGTGTCTAAGTCGTTAAGCGGTCTGCGGGCATTTGTATAGACGCGGCGTGGTCTAGGCAAGCGGCGCACATCGGCGCAACGCTCGTCCAAAACACGCCGCTCAAACGATCAGCTGACGATTGTGTATGTGCCTTCGCCCGCCAAAATGCCTTTGAACCCACCTGGTTCATCCAGTGAAAACACGATGATCGGCAAATTATTGTCGCGCGCCAAAGCAATGGCAGAGGCATCCATAACATTCAAATGCTTGGCCAGAACTTCGTCATATGTGACTTTGTCGTAGCGCACGGCATCCTCATGCTTGGCGGGATCTTTGTCGTAAACACCGTCCACTTTGGTGCCTTTGAAAATCGCCTCACAAGCCATTTCATTGGCACGCAACGTCGCAGCCGTGTCGGTGGTGAAATAGGGATTGCCCGTGCCTGCTGCAAAAATACAAACGCGGCCTTTTTCAAGGTGACGCACAGCGCGACGGCGAATGTAGGGTTCGGCCACCTCGTTCATGGTGATCGCAGAAATCACGCGGGTGTGAATGCCCAAATCTTCCATTGCGGCTTGAACACCCAAAGCGTTCATCACGGTCGCCAACATGCCCATATAATCGGCTGTTGTGCGCTCCATCCCTTGCGCGGAGCCTTGCAAACCACGGAAGATATTACCGCCCCCGATGACCATACAAATTTCGACACCCATGTCGTGAACCGTTTTGACTTCGCGCGCAATGCGCTCAACGGTGGGCGGGTGCAGGCCAAAGCCCTGATCCCCCATCAGCGCCTCACCAGAAATTTTAAGCATCACGCGCTTATATTTCTTGCTGGTTTGGCCTTGATCCTGATCGCTCATGAGGTATCCCCTAATGTGTCCGCTGATTTTGCGCAAAATGCGCCAATTCGTGGCAATATTCAATGAGCCTGAGCCAAAAAACCGTTGCTCTTGCCGATAAAAATCTCTGGTGGCGGCTTTGCTGCCTGCACTGACGTTCTATTTAAGGCTGCCACATGTCTCTGTCCGCACAACTATCACACCATTTGTCAGCTTTGTCGCCAGATCAACCTGTGTTGATCGCGGGCCCAACAGCATCGGGAAAATCGGCTTTGGCGCTGGAAATTGCGCAGGCTCAAGGCGGTGTGATCATCAACGCGGATGCGCTGCAAGTCTTTGACAACTGGCGCATCTTAACGGCGCGACCGTCCCTCAGCGATGAAACTCGTGCGCCTCATGCGCTCTATGGCCACGTGGATGGCGCTTCAGGATATTCAGTCGGTCACTGGTTGCGCGATGCCGTGCCCTATCTCAATGGTCCTCGGCGTCCAATATTTGTTGGCGGAACAGGTCTGTATTTTGCGGCTTTGACCGAAGGTTTGGTGGACATCCCCGCCACCCCCGACAGCATTCGCAGCGACGGCAATGCACGGCGGGCACAAGACGGCAATCATTTGGGATTGTTGGCGGAACTGGATGCTGAGGATCCTGAGACAGCGGCCAAAGTCGATCGCCTAAACCCGATGCGGGTGCAGCGCGCCTGGGAAGTGCTGCGTGCCACAGGGCGCGGTTTGGTCGCGTGGCAAGCCATGACACCGCCCCCCGCACTTGCTTTGAGCACAGCCTATCCCATCGTTATGGAGACCGACAAAGACTGGTTAAACGCAAGAATCGCACAGCGGTTTCAAATGATGCTTGATGAGGGCGCCTTGGAAGAGGCAAAAGCCAATGTGCCGACTTGGGACCCAAGCTTGCCCTCCTCCAAAGCCATCGGCGCACCTGAATTGATCGCCTATCTGCAAGGCACACTAACATTAGAGGCCGCACAAGAGGCCGCGACCATTGCCACACGTCAATTTGCCAAACGTCAGCGCACTTGGTTTAGGGCGCGTATGAAAAGTTACCACAAGATATCGCTGCCATAACAACCCTTAGTGGACAGCAAGGAAATACCCATATCATATTGTTTTTAAAGTATTAATTTCATTGACCTCTGAAATACACTCTCTAAACTGAGCGCACACAAGAACAATCAGGCTTGCAGCGTCCCCATGACGACAGAAATATTTCAAACGCCTCCGCTCGGTAACCTTGCGACACCTTCGTGTGCCGAGGCCAAACCTATTGTCAAAATGCCAACCAATACGTCCAATATTCCGTTGCCCGCCGCGTATCGTGTTGATCCATTGATCCGCATGTCCACGCCCAACACCAAGTGGCGCACAGAGGCGATGCGCAGTCAC
>JBLHXX010000046.1:0-20787 GCA_047630475.1 Celeribacter sp.
CCGCGCTAAAGATCACTCTTCTGCGGCGGGGAAATAATACAAAGCCTCAGCCAGATCGCGCGCCATATCGCCCTCTTGTGACAGCCCCTCGACAAGCCCCTTTCGGTCCTTGGCAGATGCGTTTTGTTCAAGCTTCCAACGTCCCTCAAATTTGGAAACCGTCAAACGCAGGCCCACGATGCCACGCTTCATCGCGGCAATATAGGCCACCGGTGCATCAGACACCGCCCAAGGCTCTGCCCGCCCCTCTTCGTTTTTGGCCGTCAATTCATTCAAATGCCCTTGCAACCAATCGCCATCCTTAATCGCTTCTAACGTGCCATGGGCATGCACCACGATATAGTTCCATGTCGGAACCACTTTTCCGTCATCCTTTTTGGAGGGGTACAGACCACCGGCCACATAGGCATGCGGGCCTTGGAACATGAACATCGACGTGCCTTGCCCCGCTATTCTCCAATGGGGATTGGCACGGGCACAATGGGCTTCGATCACGAAACCTGTGCCACTGTGTTTGACCACGACAGGCAAATATGTGGTTTCAAACGCCCCATCGACAAAGGTCACCAAAGCACCAAAACCGATCTGATCCACCGCAGCGCTCAACACGTTTGGATCATCTATGGCAGAATTTTTAGGGCGATACATGACAGGGCCTTTATGATGGGTTTGACCCGTCTTAACACGTGCCCCAGCAAACCACAGCGTTCAGTTCGACCCGCACAAAAAATAGCAACAAATCGCCACAGTTACATCAGGCGCGCATGTCTTTCGGGCTTTCCATGACAATGTAGGACGTGATCGAGTTCACCTGCGGCAGAACCCCTAAAACATCGGTGTGGAACACTTTGTACGCGCTCAAATCGGCGGTCTCGACGCGCAGGATATATTCAAACACACCTGTCACATTGTGGCATTCTTTGACCTGTGGCGCCTGCGCAATGGCACGTTCAAACGCCATTTGCGCCTCTTTGGTGTGTTTGGACAGCCCAACCGTGACATAGGCCACAAAACTCAAGCCCACCTTGGTGCGATCAATAATCGCGCGGTACCCCGTGATCACACCGCAGCGTTCCAAATCCGCGACACGCCGCGATGTGGCCGAGGGCGACAACCCGATATGATCGGCAAGTTGTAAATTGGTCAGCCGCCCGTCGCGTTCAAGTGTGCGCAATATATTTTCGTCAATGTGATCCATACTTGAGATATATTGCAAAAAATCATTCAATCAAGCGTGATTTGCAACCAAACACTGGATAAAGCCATCCATATTCCCCTCTATGGATATAACATTATTTTTCGCCCTTCTTGGCTTTGCTTTCGTTGCCTCTGGCACCCCTGGACCCAACAATCTGATGCTGCTGGCATCTGGGGCCAATTTCGGGTTCAAACGTACCCTGCCCCATATGTTGGGCATCTCGCTTGGCCATTCGTTCATGGTTTTCGTCATTGGTCTTGGCCTTGCACAGGCCTTTACGAGTTTCCCGGTGTTGCGCAAAATTTTGATGGTGGTGTCCATTGCTTATATGCTGTGGCTGGCGTGGAAAATTGCTCATGCAGCGCCGCCAAAAGAGGGCACAGTTGGCGGCAAGCCGTTCACGTTTTTACAAGCTGCCGCCTTTCAATGGGTCAACCCCAAAGCGTGGATCATGGCGATCGGGGCGCAGACGAATTACGCCCAAGGCGACGGTTGGACGGCGGCTCTTTTTGTCGGGCTTGGGTTCTTGATGGTCAACTTTCCCGCGATCACCCTATGGGCGTGGATGGGCACCGAATTGCGCCGTTTTTTGACAAATCCACGCCGGTTGAGCATCTTCAATTGGACCATGGCGGGGTTGCTGGTGGCATCCTTGGTGCCAATCTTGAGGCATTAAGAAACTGTCATAATCTTGTGATTTAAGGCAGGCTTGCAGCACACAGCACGCAAGACAGGCATAAGGACCGAGCACCATGGCATTCGAGAAAGACGCACAAGATTGGCTCAAGGCGGAACTTGCAGACTCGTTAGATGAAGAATTTGAGTTGGAACTCGAAGATGCTCTTTTATCTATGGAAATCAAAAAGATATATCAAAAGGCACACCCTAACGCCTTGACGCGCGGGGCCTATTTCCAAGATCTTTTACGCCTACAGGCCGAACTCATTCGTCTACAAGATTGGGTGCAACACACGGGCGAAAAGGTCGTTGTTTTGTTTGAGGGACGCGATTCTGCGGGCAAAGGCGGCGTGATCAAACGCATCACCCAGCGCCTCAATCCTCGTATTGTGCGCACTGTCGCACTGCCTGCGCCATCTGACCGCGAAAAAACACAGTGGTATTTTCAACGCTACGTGCCGCATCTGCCAGCGGCGGGTGAAATCGTGCTGTTTGATCGCTCATGGTACAATCGATCGGGCGTTGAGCGCGTGATGGAATTTACAGACGAAGATCAGGTTGAACAGTTTTTCCAAGATGTGCCAGACTTTGAACGCATGCTGGTACGCTCTGGGATCAAGGTGGTGAAATACTGGTTTTCTGTCACCGACGAAGAACAACAAATGCGGTTTTTGATGCGCATTCATGACCCAATGAAACAGTGGAAACTGTCGCCAATGGATCTGCAATCTCGGGTGCGTTGGGAACAGTATACAAAAGCCAAAGAAGACACATTTGCACGCACCAATATCCCCGAGGCCCCGTGGTATATTGTTGAAGGCAATGACAAAAAACGGGCGCGTTTGAATTGTATCGATCACCTGTTGTCACTGTTTCCCTACACCGATGTCCCCCACGAAGAAATCACCTTGCCTGAGCGCGTGTACAACAAGGATTACGAGCGTGCCGTTTTGCCGCCCGAGCTGTATGTCCCGTCAAAATATTGACGCGCATGTGATCTGTGGCGGCTTTTCCTTTGCTGTCACACCCCCTATGTAGGTCTCATGTTTGCAGATTTTCTAAATAGGCTGATTCAGCCCCAACCACAGCGCTTGTCGGGTGCCGATGCTCATCTAGCCCTAGCGGCGCTATTGGTCCGGGTGGCGCGCGCCGATGGGTATTATGACCCCGCCGAGGCCGCGCGGATCGATGTGGTTTTACGTGACCGCTACGCCCTTGATGATGCCGCGGCCGCCGCGTTGCGCGGTGAGGCAGAGGCCCTAGAGGCAGAGGCCCCAGACACCGTGCGCTTTACCAAAGCGATCAAAGACGCGGTGCCTTACGAGGACCGTATCAGCGTGATTGAGGGTCTTTGGTCTGTGGTTTTGGCCGATGGGCAACGCGACCATGCTGAGGACACCGTCTTGCGATTGGTGTCCAATCTGTTGGGGGTCAGCGACCAAGACAGTGCCTTGGCACGCCAACGTGTTGCGACTCAAATAGGCTAAAGGCCGCCCTCAACATCCACCATGGCGCACGTCAAAATTGCATTTTCTGTACGCAACATTCGAAAAAGATGATCCTTTGGCAGTCATTCTACCCATTTTTAGTACATAACGTAGCGGAACCTCGTCAAACCTCATTGCATCTGACGTAGATTTTCACCTTACTCTTTTTAATGTTGACCAATGACTCAAAAAAACCGGCAGACAGCGCGGCAAACGATACGCCTGTCATCGAAATCCGAGACTTGCACAAGTCCTACGGCGACTTAGACGTGCTCAAAGGCGTGTCTATGGCGGCTGGGCGCGGTGAAGTGGTGTCATTGATCGGGTCCTCTGGATCGGGAAAATCCACGCTGTTGCGCTGTGCAAATTTGTTGGAAGACAGCCAGAGCGGCGATATTTTATTTGAAGGTGAACCGATCAAGTGGAAGGGCACAGGGCTGGCCCGCCGCCCCAAAGATCGCAAACAGGTCATGCGTATTCGCACCAATCTGTCGATGGTGTTCCAGCAGTTCAATTTATGGGCGCATATGACCATTTTGGAAAACGTCATGGAGGCCCCTGTTACGGTTCTGGGCCGCGACAAAGCCGAAGTTGAAAAAAGCGCCCGCGCCTATTTAGACAAAGTGGGCATTGGCGATAAATGTGATGTCTATCCGGCGCAAATGTCAGGCGGCCAACAACAACGCGCCGCGATTGCGCGCGCTTTGTGTATGGAACCAAAAGCGCTTTTGTTTGACGAACCCACATCGGCGCTCGACCCTGAATTGGAACAAGAGGTGGTCAAGGTGATCAAATCTTTGGCCGCCGAGGGCCGCACGATGATGATCGTCACCCACGACATGCGCATGGCAGCGGATATTTCCGACCATGTTGTTTTTCTTCACCAAGGTTTGATCGAAGAGCAAGGCCCACCGGCTGATCTGTTCGGCGCACCAAAATCCAACCGCTTGCAACAGTTCCTAAGTGCAACTGTGCCAGCTTAAAACGTTATCAACGGGAGTCTTAGACCAATGAAAAAAATGATCCTTTCCGCCGCAGTTTTGGCCCTTACGGCTGGTGCGTCTTTCGCCGACACCGTGCGCATGGGCACCGAGGGCGCCTACCCTCCCTATAACTTCATCAATGATGACGGCGAAGTGGCGGGCTTTGAGCGCGAAGTGGGCGATGCATTGTGCGGCATCGCGGAATTGACCTGTGAGTGGGTCACAAATGAATGGGACACCATCATCCCGAACCTGCTCTCTGGCAATTACGACACAATCATCGCGGGCATGTCCATCACGGACGAGCGCGATGAAGTCATTGATTTCACATCAGACTATTATCCACCAACAGCATCCGCCTATGCAGCTATGTCCGGTGATGTGGATGTGATGGGCGGCGTGATTGCAGCGCAAACATCGACCATCCAAGCGGGCCATGTTGCCACAACAGGCGCGACCTTGGTTGAGTTCGCCACATTGGATGACACCATTGCAGCCGTGAAAAACGGTGAAGTTGACGCTGTGTTTGCCGACAAAGACGCGCTTGCACCCTTCGTGGCAGAACAAGGGTTCACGTTCCTTGGCGATGATGTGCCCTTGGGCGACGGCATTGGCATGGGCCTGCGCGAAAGCGACACAGAGCTGAAAGCCAAATTCAACGCGGCCATCGACGTGATGAAAGCTGATGGGTCTTTGAACGCTTTGCTGATCAAATACTTCGGCGCAGAAACGGCCACTTACTAAGCGATTGCGGGGCCAGATATCTGGCCCCCTTTCACACCCTTTATGTTTGCATCTTGCACAGATCCCTCAACGCTTGACGGTCTCAATTGGCTCGCCTGTTATATGACAACGGGCAAGCATGTTTTGTTCTATAAAAGTTTTCTTGTGGTGCTCACGCTTTTGGCCGTGACCGCCCCAATCGCGCTTGGCGTGGGGTTTGCTGGCGCCATGGCCGCACGTTCCAAAATCGCCCCTGTACGTTGGCTTGGCACGCTCTACACCTCGATGGTGCGCGGCGTCCCCGACATTGTGTTCTTTCTCTTCGTCCCGCTTGCGATGGATCAAGGGGTCGAATGGATCAGACACAAAACCCTGTGCCGTGACTGGTCTGAACCCATTCGTCAGGGCAATGACTTTTTAGTTTGTTCTGCGGCCAAACTGCCGCTGGGATCCGCCCCACAATCTGTGCATGAAATTTATGGTTTCATCCTCGCTGTAATTGCGTTTTCCATCGTGTTTGGTGCCTTTGCAGCCAATGTGCTCTCAGGCGCGATGCGGGCCGTGCCGCGTGCACAAATAGAAACAGCCGAAGCCTATGGCATGTCGCCACGCCAAAGCTTTTGGCGCATCATGGTGCCGCAAATGTGGGTCTATGCCCTGCCAGGCCTGTCCAATCTTTGGATGATTTTGATCAAAGCCACGCCGCTTTTGTTCTTGCTTGGCGTCGAAGACATTGTCTATTGGGCCCGCGAACTTGGGGGCGCAAAAACCAGCCACTTTGACTACCCCCACCCTGATTGGCGGCTGTGGTATTTCCTTGGGCTATTGGTATTTTACCTTGGCTTTACAAAGCTGTCCGAGATCGTTCTGGCCCGTATCTCCACGCGATTGTCACGCGGCCAAGCCACGATGGCAGGCGCGCAAATGAGGAAAGCGTCATGAGCTGTTTGCAAACCATTTCGGACTATGCTTTTCGCTCGATCGGTTATGGCCCGCGGCTTTTGCCTAAAACCGATATCACCCTGTGTGAACAGGTGACGCTGATCGGGTCGGGTATGCTGTGGAACATCTATTTTGGCGTCTTGGCTTTGGCCTTTGGGTTTGTCTTTGCCACCCTGCTGGCTGTCGCCAAAAACACCAGCAACCCTTGGCTGCGCAAACCCAGCGATTGGTTCATATTCGTGTTTCGCGGATCCCCTTTGTTCATCCAGTTTTTCTTAGCTTATGAGCTGTTCGTGCAATTGCCCAAGGCAGGCATCGACATCTTTGGGCTGACACTTGAAACGGGCAACTTGACCCGGGCTTGGGCCGGGGCATTGGTGGTCTTGTTTTTAAACACCTCGGCCTATTCAGCCGAAATCTTTTATGGGGCGCTGCGCACGGTCCCCAAGGGCGATATTGAGGCGGCCGATGCCTACGGCATGATGGGCTGGACGCGGTTTCGGCGGATCACTTGGCCAACCATGCTGCGCCTTGCTTGGCCATCTTTCACCAATGAGGCCATTTTCCTATTTCACGCCACCGCCTTGGTATTTTTCTCAGGCTTTCCCGCATGGCAACAAAAGGGCGATGCGTTGTATTATGCGTCTTATTTTGCCGAAAAGACCTTTAACCCATTCGTACCTTACCCGATTGTGGCAGGGTATTTTATTGTGTTGATCGTCGTGGTGATTGGCCTGTTCGGCCTGATAAACACGCGATTGAACCGGCATTTGCCCAGCGAACGGCGACAAAAGCTACGGTTTAAACCACAGATCATTCGGTGACTTATGAAAATCGGTATTCTTCAATGCGGCCATGCGCCGGATCTTCCGCGTCGCAATCATGGTGATTTCGATGCGATGTTTGCCAGAATTTTAACGCCCCATAAGGTGACCTTTGAAACCTACAATGTCGTCGATGACGTGTTTCCCACAAATCCACATGCCGCAGATGCATGGCTTTTGACGGGATCAAAACATGGCGCCTATGAAAATCACGCCTTTATCAAACCCCTTGAGGTCTTGATCCGCGACATTCATGCCAGCCCCAAACGCATGGTTGGCATCTGTTTCGGGCATCAAATCGTGGCGCAAGCTTTGGGGGGCACCGTTGAAAAATTTACCAAAGGCTGGGCCATTGGTCGCACCGCTTATGACTTTGATGCACTTGGTGAAATTCATCTCAACGCTTGGCATCAAGATCAAGTCACCGCCAGGCCCCCTGAAGCTAAAGTCATTGCCAGAAACGCGTTTTGTGAAAATGCTGGATTGCTTTACGGCGATAGTATTTTAACGGTACAGCCCCATCCGGAAATTTCACCTGCGATAACCGCAGACTATTTGACCATGGCTCAAGGCGACAAAAACTACCCCCCTGAGTTGATCACACAAGCCTTGCGGCACAACAATGCCCCAACAGACGATGCACAAATGGCAACCATGTTGGTCTCATTTTTGAAATCGGGTTGGACGGCATAACCCTTGCGCCGACACGACAGGTTGCGCCAAGGCCATCTGACCACACAGCATACTGTAACGCTTTTGCGAAATTTCGCCTGTGCGTGGTGACAGCAGTAGATTTTTGCACGACATACAGTTACAGTTATTTCGAAAAGAGAATTTAAAAATGGTGAAAGTCATGACTTCTGGTCCCAACGTATACGATTCAGAGCCGATCCCAGACAGCGCCCGCGCCGAGATCGAACGTTTGCTCGGGTCTGGTGATTTGTTTCGTTACACAGCGCCTGAAAATGCCCCCGTCACCCTATTGGAACGTGAATTTGCCCAGTTGCTTGGGGCAAAATACGCCCTCGCCGTCTCATCATGCTCTGCGGCACTTTTCTTATCGCTAAAGGCGCTCGGCCTGCCCCGCGACACCAAAGTTCTGATCCCCGCCTTTACATTCGCAGCCGTGCCATCGGCTGTTGTGCATGCAGACTGCGTGCCGGTTTTGGTCGAATGCGGTGACAATTACCGCATCGATATGGATGATTTCAAAACCAAATTAACCGACGATATTGGTGCTGTTTTGATCTCGCACATGCGGGGACATACCTCTGACATGGATGCCATTTTGACGCTATGCAAAGCGCATGATGTGCCGCTGATTGAAGATGCCGCGCATTCTTTGGGCACGGTTTGGGATGGCCAAAACATCGGCACCATTGGCAAAATTGGCTGCTTTTCATTCCAGTCTTACAAGCTTTTGAACGCTGGCGAAGGCGGGATTTTGATCACCGATGATGATGACATCATTGCCCGCGCTGTGATCATGTCTGGTGCCTATGAGCACAATTGGAAAAAACACAATGCGTCTCCAAGTGCGGCTTTGGATGCGGCCTTTGACCGCGTGCAAAATCAGCTTCCACTGTACAATCAGCGCCTGTCCAATTTGGCGGCTGCCGTTGTGCGCCCACAATTGGCCGAAGTGCCGCGTCGTGTGCGTGATGGACGCATGAACCACGATTATGTCGCGGCAAAACTGCAAGCCACACCATTCTTAGACGTGCCTGATAAACTCGAAAAAGAGATGCGTGCGCCAGACAGTCTTCAGTTCAATTTGGTCGATTTTTCACCTGAGGAAGCACTGACATTTCAATCCGCAGCAAAAGCGCGCGGCGTCTCTGTTCAGGTCTTTGGCCTGTCCTCCGACAACGCGCGCGCCTTTTGGAACTGGCAGTTTTTAGGCGACACGCCTGACTTGCCAAAAACACGTGAAATGCTGTCAAAAGCCTGCGACACTCGCCTGCCTGCACGCTTGAAACAAAAGGATCTAGACTTTATCGCAGCGGCATTGATTGACGCCGCAGCAGATGCAAAAGGTTTGGTTCAAGCCGCCCAATAATACAAAAAATACGGCATCAATGTTCAAAACATCGCCATATGAACTTGGCGGTGTTTTACGCCAGAACGGTGAGCTGGCCGACAAGCCATGGGCTGGCGGCCACCGCGGGGGCAACCACTTGCGCGTCGATCAAAGGTCGCAATCGCGCGGCGATATCGCCTGCCATCTCTTCCATTCCGTCTTTGCGTACAGACACCGAAATACGGCGCGACATAGGGGCAAAGGGCAAGGGATGAATTTCGATATCACCGGCGTAGCGTCCCGCGTGCTGTGCCCCCATGGCCGACAAAATGGTCCACCCCGTGCCGCCTGCGACCATCGCCATCATGGCACGGTAGCTATCCAGTTCAAATCGGTGCACCAGATTGATGCCCTCACCCGTTAAATGCTGCGCCAATACACGCCCCATCGCATGACGGCGCGTGTATTCAATGAAAGACAATCCTTTGAGATCATTCAAAGATGCGCCCCGCCCTTTGGGCGTGATCGCCACAAACGGGTCATCGAGCAAAGGCAGACTTTTCATCCAATTGGACGCAGCAAATTCGGCAGCGACGATCACATCCAGACTGCGATGTTCCAGATGATCCAAAAGCCGGTGCGATGGACCGGTTTCAAGTTCGAACCGCGTGTGGGTCAGCGTATCAGCCATGCCCGACAGTAAACTGGGCGTCACTGAGGCTTCGAAATCTTCAATCATTCCAAGGCGCAATGAGCCGAGCTGCGACAGATCAAGCCCTGCAATTTCGGATCGCGCCTGAGAGGCCTCGCTCAGGATGGTTTGGGCACGACTGCGCAAAATACGCCCCGCAGGGGTCAAGGTCATGGGGCGCTCTCGGCGGTTCAGCAATTCAGCGCCAAGTGCCGTTTCCAAGTTGGATATTTGCTGGGAAACGGACGACGGCGAAGTCCCCAACCGTTTGGCAGCGGCCGACACGGCGCCATCTTCGGCGGCTGCCAAGAACACTTCGATGCCCCAAAGGCTCAGTCGTCCGACCGTGTCATTCATTTGTACTACACCCTTTACGTTGCTTGCGCTCACGCTAGGGGGCAGGCCACAAGATGTCAGCCCCTTTTTGGGTGAAAATCAGAGTGAATTTGATATGGAATTCGGACAGAGCCACAAAAAAGCCCGCCAAAATGGCAGGCCTTTTGCAAAACATGTGTCAGCCTCAAGACAATTTTGATAGTTTTTCTTGCAATTCGGCAAGCTGACGTTTGATATCGCCAAGGTCCTCGGCTTTCTCTTCTTTGGGCGCGGACTTTGCCACACCGGGCCATGCACCAGGCATG
The DNA here is from genome assembly GCA_047630475.1 of Celeribacter sp. Lineage (GTDB taxonomy): Bacteria > Pseudomonadota > Alphaproteobacteria > Rhodobacterales > Rhodobacteraceae > Celeribacter. Next base: position 10,188 of record JBLHXX010000046.1, read on the forward strand.
CCGCCAGTCATAGCCTTAAGAAAGGCTTCTTGCTGCGCCTGCATAGCTTCCAATCCAGGGATTGCGGGCATGCCAGATCCAAGGTTTTCCATCACACTGGCAGGTCCACCGCGCAGCATTTCAAAACTTTGCGCCAAGAATTGCGGCACCACAGAATTCACTTCGGTCGTGTAGCTGCGCACCAAATCGGTGAGCACGCCTAGCGGCAAAACACTTTCGCCGCGCCCCTCATGTTCCGCAATGATTTGAAGTAGATACTGGCGCGTCAGATCGTCACCTGATTTCAAATCAATGATCTGCACCTCGCGCCCAGCACGAATAAATCCAGAGATGTCTTCGAGTGTCACATAGTCTGATGTCTCGGTATTGTACAAACGCCTTGAGGCATACCGCTTGATCAAAAGCGTCCCGTTTTTCGAGTCAACCATGGGCTCCCCTCCCTAAATTTTGCATTGCAGAAAGCCTATGCGCGCGGTTTTGGAAAAGCAAAAGAAAAGGCGTATTTTCGCGAAACAGATTGTTCACACAGAACAAGCAACAAAAACGGGCCCACTCACATGAGGGGCCCGTTTTGGTGCAATGGTCGCGCAGGGAGGAGGCGCGCGCCAGTTGCGCAAGCATTTATTTGGCTGGAGCTGTCGCTTTTTTGGCAGCTTTCGTAACTTCGTCAGTTGCTTTTTTAGCAGCGGCCGTCACGTCTTCGCCCATGTCTTTGCCAGCGGCAAGCATCAACTCAACAGTTTCCATTTGAACAGATTTCGCAACTTCAGCGAAAGCAGCCATGTTTTCAGCAGCCAGCTCAGCCTGAGCAGATGCGAAATCAGTGAACGCTTTGGAGTAATCAGCAGGTTCGTCTTTTACGCCAGTCACAGCTGTTACTTTTGCGAGTGTTTCTTTGGTCCATTTTGAAGAAATCTCTGAAGATTTTTCTGCAGCTGCGATTGCAACTTTGGACATTTTATCGCCAAGGGATGCATTGGTTTTGAAACCGTCTTGGAATGCAGTCATGTCGATTGGGAATGCGCCCATCATGTCTTTCATGATTTTTGTGTAGTCTTCTGTAGCAGCCATGATCGTATCTCCTGAACTTATTGTTCTGTGCGGAGGGGCTGGGACATTCCAGCAGATCCGCTTTGCTTCGTCTGCATATAATATGAATGCTGCAATGCAGCAAATCAAGTAAATTCTCTGCGCCGCAGCATGAATTTTTTAAAACAGAGCGAAAACAGAGAGTTCAACTCGCCTTAACGTAGGTGCCTGGGGCTGGAACGATCTCTTTGGCGCCCGAATCACCAATTTGACGTGCAGGTACAGAGCCGCCAGAGCGCGCCTTAAGCCATGCTTCCCAACGAGGCCACCAACTGCCTTGGTTAAATGTCGCGGCCTCTTTCCACTCTTGCGGCGCAAGGGTCACGTCATCATTGGTGTAGTGACCATATTTCTTTTTGCTCGGCGGATTGACGATGCCAGCGATATGACCTGATTCTGACAGAATAAAGGTTTTGTCCTTTGATCCCATTTGGCGCACACCGTTGTAAGAGCTGTCCCACGCCGCAATGTGATCGGTTTCACATCCGATCGCACATATAGGCACATCGACGTCTGATAGGTGAACTTTCGTGTCACAAATTGGAAATCCAGACGTGGCCAAAAGATCGCCCTGACACAAGCGTCGCAGGTATTCGATGGCCATTTTTCCGGGCAAATTGGTGCCGTCCCCATTCCAGTACAACAGATCAAACACGGGCGGCGCCTCCCCCAACATATAAGACCGGATGGCGGGCTGATAAATCAAATCATTGGCCCGTAAATATGAGAAGGTGCGAGACATATAAAGCGAACTCATGATCCCCGCGCGCGTCGCCTCTGCCTCAATCCCGTCGACAAAATCGTTGTTCAAAAACACACCCACTTCGCCTTGGTCAGAGAAATCGGTCAAGGTGGTGAAAAACGTCGCCGAGTTGATCGATGTATCGCCGCGTTGTTTCATAAGTCCAAGCGTGATCGACAAAGTCGTGCCCGCAATACAATATCCGGTGGCGTTGATCTTGGGCGCGCCTGTGATTTCTTTGACCTTATCTATGGCTGTCAAAAAGCCCTCTTCGACATATTGGTCCATACCAACGTCGGCGTAGCTTTCATCTGGGTTGACCCAAGACACCACGAACAACGTATAGCCTTGGTCAACGATCCATTTGATCAAAGAGTTTTTATCTTTAAGGTCAAGAACATAGAATTTATTAATCCAAGGCGGAAAAATCAACAGCGGCACCTCATGCACGGTCTCGGTGCTGGGGGCGTATTGGATCAACTCAAACATACGATTGCGGAACACCACAGATCCTTTGGTGGTGCCAAGGTTGCGCCCCACTTCAAACGCTTCTGTGTCAGCAAGACTGACAACCATTTGTCCGTCATGCGCCTCAATATCACGCACAAGGTTCTCCAACCCCGTCACAAGGCTTTCACCATTGGTGGCAACCGCTTGTTCAAGAGCATCAGGATTGGTGGCCAAAAAATTGGTCGGGGCCAACATATCGACCATCTGTTTGGTGAAATAATCGACACGTTTGCGATCACTTTCCTCCAACCCTTCGATATCTTGCACGGCGTCTGTCATCGCCCGTGCGTTGGCGACATATTGCTGTTTGATGAAATTGAAATAGGGGTGCGTGTCCCACAACGGGTTGGCGAAACGACGATCTTTGGGCGTGGTATCCTCTGGCGGGGTCAGGTCGCCTTTGGACAAACGGCTTTGTGCATCGGCAAAATGGGACAGCGCCTTGCCCCAATAGCCAATCTGATGTTCGATGATTTTGGCAGGGTTGTTGACCATCTCAGCCATATAGGCCGACGCCGCTTTGACGAATAAATCATCGCTTGGTCCTTGCAACGCTTTTGGGATCGGTTTTTGTCGAGACATGGCAGCCGCAAGTCGCGTAGAAAGCGCCTCTATCTTGGCGATATTGGCGTTCATCACGTCCAAATCACGAATGTCACTGTCCTCTTGCAGCGTCATCTCGTTACCTCCCTTATTACTTTGCACTTGCAGCATTAAATATACTGTAAGAGTATGAGATCACGATAGCGCAACATTTCCAAGAGAGAAGCGCGGCAAAGCCGAGATTTCGGCAGAACGGAGACCCTATGCGATTCATGGCAAGCTATGACTTTATGGAAACCCTACGCACCACCAACCAGTGGTTTGGGGCGACTGCGCAGGCGCTTGGTTCCTACCCCGCCGCGTCAATGACTGCCAACCCTGCACTGCAAATGATGGCCGCTTGGGGTGAGGTGACAGAACGATCCTTTGCGCGCATGGCTATTAAACCCGATTGGGGCATTGGCAGCGTTGTCGGCGAAGATGGCCGCGATCATATTGTGGATGTCGACATCGAGGTGTCCAAAGCCTTTGGCGACTTGATCCACTTTAAGGTGCAAGGTCGCGATGAAATGCCGCGCAAGGTTTTGGTCGTCGCCCCAATGTCTGGCCACTACGCCACATTGCTGCGCTCAACCGTTGTGTCCTTGCTGCCCGATTGCGAAGTCTATATCACCGATTGGCACAATGCGCGTGACATACCGGTGTCTGAGGGCAAGTTCGACATCGAAGATTACACGCTCTATCTTGTTGAATTTATGAAATATATGGGACCACAAACCCATGTGATCGCAGTGTGCCAACCCGCGCCGCTCACTCTGGCCGCGACAGCGTATTTGGCCGAAGAGGACCCCGCCGCACAACCGCGTACGTTGACTTTGATCGGTGGGCCGATCGACCCTGACGCAACCCCCACAGATGTCACAGATTTCGGCAATCGCGTCACCATGGGCCAGCTTGAACAAAGCATGATCCAGCGTGTCGGCTTTAAATATAAAGGTGTCGGACGCAAAGTGTACCCTGGCTTATTGCAACTCTCATCCTTCATTTCGATGAACGCCGAGACCCACTCAAAAGCCTTTTCCGATCAGATCAGCCGCGTGGCCAAAGGCGAAGCCAGCGATCACGACAAGCACAATAAATTCTATGACGAATACCTGTCCGTCATGGACATGACGGCCGAGTTTTATCTGTCGACAGTGGACCGTATTTTCAAAGGCCTTGAAATCGCGAAAAACGAATTTGTTGTCGCCGGCAAGAAAGTCGACATCGGAAAAATCACCGATGTGGCCGTCAAAACCGTCGAAGGCGAAAACGATGACATCTCAGCGCCTGGACAATGTGTCGCAGCACTGGATCTGTGTACTGGCCTGCCAGACAGCAAAAAAGCGTTTCACCTAGAACCTGGTGCGGGGCACTACGGAATTTTTGCAGGCAAAAGCTGGCGCAACAACATTCGTCCGTTGGTTTTGGATTTCATCGATCAAAACTCTGGCCCACGCGTTGTCGCGGGGACCGCAACCAAGCCTGCGACAAAAAGTAAAAAGGCTGGCTAAAGCGTCACGCCTTTAACCTGAGGCAGGGAAAAACCGTGACGTTACGAAACGATCAATGTTGTGGGCGTTCCACCATAAACTTGAAACACTGGTTTATGGTGGAACGCTTTAGGCTTACCGTAAAACCAGCGGCGCTTCGATCTTGAGCCAAGTTTGAAGCGCCCGCGACATCGCACGCGGTGTCTCCAACATGGGCAAATGCCCTGCCCCGTCCAACAACACATACTGCGCACAGGCCATCAGCTCGGCCATAAATTCTTGGCGGCGCGGCGGCATAATCGTATTGGCAGCCCCGCCAATCACCATGCACGGCAAACGCGCACGACGCAGCACATTTTGCAAATCGGGGCGACGCTGGATGATTTTTGATTGGCGTAGATAGGTTTCGACACCGGCCTCCATCGCCATATCAATCCAGTGGTCGCGAATGGCATTGCGGTATTCAGTGTCGGCCAATGTTGTGCTTGGCATGTCTTCCATCAACACCTCACCCAAACGCCCCGCTTTGGCCCGTACCATGCGCGGTTCGCGTGCCGCTGCCGCACTTGGGCTTTCCCCTTGAGCAGAGGCACAAATCAAAGCCAACCGTGTGACACGGTGTGGGGCACGGCGAAAAATTTCAGTTGCGACAGTTGCGCCCAAATCATGCCCCGCTATGGCAAATTTGGGCGGCGCATTGGCCAAAACGGACTCCGCCATGTCTTCCAAACTGTCCCCAAGCAAAGGCGCCACCTGCACAGAATGCGCACCACTCAAATCTGCGATTTGGTCCACGAACACACGTCCATCGGACATGAATCCAGGCAGCAACACCACCGCTTCGCTCATTGTTCGCCTCGTTCTAAATTCAATTACTTGCGCCCCAGATTGCGAAGGATCGCCCCAGCGTCAAGCGATCAAATCATAAAGAGGCATCAAATCGCCCAACCAGCCCAAATCAGCGCAATTTCACGCCGAAATCCCACGCATCCAGCATGCTTGTTCTACTGGCGCGACAACACGTCGGTGATGTTTTGTTGAATGACATCCATGCAATCCGGTGTTGAAAAGCTGTGATCCGCCCCTTTGACAAATTGCAATCGAACATCATCGCCATCGGCGTGATCCAACAACGCCAAAGCCACAGAGCGTTTGACAGAACTGTCATCGGTGCCTTGCAAAAACCGTACAGGAAATGGCACAGGCAGCGGGCCGCGCAGAACCAAATGATGCCGCCCGTCTTCGATCAATTTCGATGTGATCGGATAAGGCGCGCCGTAATCAGAGGGTAACATGACAACACCGGTTTCATTCAACGCGACCATCTGTTCTGGCGAAAACCCTGCCAACATACTGTCTTCGGTAAAATCGGGCGCGGCCGCTATGCCAACCAATCCGGCAACTTTGCTTGACACTCTTTGGCTTAACAAAAGCGCAATCCAGCCCCCCATGGATGAGCCAACCAAGACCTGAGGCCCAAGCGTCAATGCCTCAATCGTGGCCTGCGCATCCTCGGCCCATTCGCCAATACTGCCCTCTTGAAACGCACCTGAACTTTGGCCGTGCCCCGAATAATCGAACCTTAAAAACGGGCGGCCTTGCGCTTGGGCCCATGCCTCAAGTGCGACGGCTTTGGTGCCCTCCATGTCCGACATAAAGCCACCCAAAAAAACGATCCCAACCCCGGCACCACCACTTTGATGATAGGCAATGCGTCGCCCTGACGGCGTGTCTAAAAAATCAGTCATAGTCGCTCCTGCTCGGCATAATCTGCATCATCTGGGCAATCAGCCTTAAACGGATGCCTATCCGACAGAATAGTTTGCCCACAAAGCACACACAAGCCTGCGATAAAGCAGTTGACTTGGTTTGCACCTCAGACCAAAAAGCAGGCGAACATAGACCCGCAACCGGGCGCTTGGTAGGCGCCAAAATGACGAGGAGTGCCCAAATGGCCCAAGTCACAGTCAATCAAATCAAACTCACCCTTCCAGACGGATCGATCCGCGAATATGACGCAGGCATCACGCCGGGCGAAGTGGCCAACAGCATCGCCACCTCATTGGGTAAAAAAGCGATTTCAGCCACAGTTGATGGCGCGCATTTCGATCTGCAATGGCCGATCACTGCCGATGCTGATATCGCGATCCACACCTTGCAAGATGACACACAAGCGCTAGAGCTGATCCGCCACGATTTGGCGCATATCATGGCGCGTGCCGTGCAAGCGATTTGGCCCGATGTCAAAGTCACCATCGGCCCTGTGCGCGACTACGGTTGGTTCTATGATTTTGATCGCAAAGAGCCTTTCACGCCTGAGGACCTTGGCACCATCGAGGCAGAGATGAAGAAAATCATCAATGCCCGCGATGCAGTGAAAACCGAAACGTGGGACCGTGCCCGTGCGATCAAACACTATGAAGATACGGGCGAGCCGTTCAAAGTCGAGTTGATCCACAAAATTCCCGAAGGCGAAGACCTGCGGATGTATTGGCATGGCGATTGGCAAGATTTGTGTCGTGGTCCGCATTTGCAAAACACCGGTCAAGTGCCTGCTGATGGGTTCAAATTGACCCATGTTGCGGGAGCTTATTGGCTGGGTGACAGCTCGCGTCCGATGTTGCAGCGCATCTACGGCGTGGCGTTTAAAAACCGCAATGACCTAAAAGCCCACATGACCATGCTCGAGGAAGCAGCCAAACGCGACCACCGCAAATTGGGTCGTGAAATGGACTTGTTCCACATGCAAGAAGAAGCCCCGGGACAGATTTTCTGGCATCCGAATGGCTGGAAAATCTACACACAATTGCAAGACTACATGCGTCGCATGCAAGAAACAGATGGCTATGTCGAGGTGAACACACCGCAGGTTGTGGACCGCAAGCTGTGGGAAAAATCCGGCCACTGGGAAAACTACCAAGAAAACATGTTCATCGTTGAAGTCGACGAAGAACACGCCCGCGAAAAGGCGATCAATGCGCTCAAACCGATGAACTGCCCGTGCCATGTGCAGGTGTTCAACCAAGGCCTGAAATCCTACCGCGACCTGCCCCTGCGCATGGCTGAATTTGGCTCATGTAACCGCTATGAGCCCTCAGGCGCGCTGCACGGTATCATGCGTGTGCGTGGGTTCACCCAAGATGACGCGCATATTTTCTGTACAGATGAACAAGTTGAGGACGAGACCAAAAAATTCGTGACCTTCCTTGCGAAAGTCTATGCGGATCTTGGGTTTGATCAGTGGAAAGTGAAACTGTCCACGCGTCCTGAAAAACGTGTTGGGTCCGAGGAAAGCTGGGATGCGGCCGAGGCCGCGTTGGCCAACGGGATCAAGGCCGCAGGTTATGATTATGAGTTGCAAGAAGGCGAAGGCGCGTTTTACGGGCCAAAGCTTGAGTTCGTATTGACCGATGCGATTGGTCGTGATTGGCAATGCGGTACGTTGCAAATTGACCCGAACTTGCCTGAGCGTCTGGACGCCAGCTATGTCGGGCAAGACGGCAACAAGCATCGCCCGCTCATGTTGCACCGTGCTGTTCTGGGTTCATTCGAGCGCTTCATCGGCATCTTGATCGAATCCCACGCCGGCAAATTGCCCTTCTGGTTGGCCCCCCGTCAGGTGGTTGTGGCGACGATTATCTCAGACGCCGACGACTATGTGCACGACGTTGTGGCGCAATTGCGTGCCGTGGGTGTGCGCGCCGAAGCAGACACGCGCAACGAGAAGATCAATTACAAGGTCCGCGAGCACTCTTTGGGCAAGGTTCCTGTAATATTAGCCGTTGGCGCGCGTGAGGTGGATGAGAAAACTGTTTCAGTCAGACGCCTCGGAGAGAAACAAACCTCGGTTCAAACCTTGGATGCGATTTTGGAGCAACTCAAAAGCGAAGCTTTGGCGCCTGACCTTAGGTAAATGATAACACACTGAAAACAAACAAAAGGCGGTCAAGTTTTGGCCGCCTTTTGCATGTGATAATCACGCACAACTCACGTTTTCGTTTGTTACACTCCCTGACACACGCGTGGGGCACGCCCCTGTGAATGGCTAGTGAAATACGTTTGAGCCAGATTGTCCCCACCGCCAAACACGGCGCAAACGCATGATTTTAGGGAGACACACAATGTCCAAACACACAAAAACACTCGCTCTTGCTGGGGCACTTGCCGCTGCTTTGTCCGCTCACGCAACAACTGCATCCGCCGAAGGTGCCACTGAAAAATGTTTTGGTGTCGCACTGGCTGGTGAAAACGACTGTGCAGCGGGCCCAGGCACAACATGTGCAGGCACATCTAAAGTAGACTACCAAGGCAACGCTTGGTCACTGGTTCCAGCGGGCACATGCGAAACAATGGAATTGCCAGCAGGCATGGACAACATGATGCGCAAAGGCTCGATGAAAGCCCTTGATCGCGACATGGCATCCTAAGCACTGACGGGTCGCCGCGCACAAGTGCGGCGACCCTTTTTAAAAGGGGACACCACGATGACACATGATTTTGACGCGCTGCCAAACGGTGTTGGCGTGGGCTATAAGCCTCAACATTTCTCAGACATTTTAAATACCCCTGCCCCTGTGACCTGGCTTGAAATTCACGCTGAAAATTACATGGGGGCTGGCGGACGACCTTTGGCGCAACTGCGCGCTTTGTCGAACCGATTTCCAATTTCTGTGCATGGTGTCGGCCTGTCGATCGGCTCTGAAGGACGCCTTGATCCAGACCACCTTGCCCGTCTCAAACATCTCAACGACTGGCTGGCACCCGCCTCATTTTCTGAACACTTGGCGTGGTCGACCCATGATATGGGGTTTTACAATGACCTTTTGCCCCTGCCCTATACACGCACGACGTTAAACACCGTTTGCGACCATATTGATGAAGTCCAAGACACGCTTGGGCGTCAAATGTTGCTCGAAAATCCATCCAGCTATTTGGCTTTCGCCGAAAGCACTATGGATGAAGTCGCGTTTTTACGCGACGTGGTCAAACGCACGGGATGTGGGCTATTGTTGGACGTGAATAATGTGTTCGTCAGCGCCACCAATCTCAAAATGGATCCGCGCGCTTATATTGATGCGTTCCCTTTGGACAGCGTCGGTGAAATTCATCTGGGCGGCCATGATGAGGACCACGATGATCATGGTGCGCCCTTGCTGATTGACAGTCACGGGCGCGAAGTGGCCGATCCTGTTTGGGCGCTCTACGCGCACACCTTACAAAAAGGCGGGGCCAAACCGACATTGATCGAATGGGACACGGATGTGCCCGATTGGTCCGTCCTTGCGGATGAAGCCAAGCGCGCCGAGGCCTATTTGATGCCGGTGTCAGCATGACCGATTACGTCAGCCAAACCGACTTTATCCGCGCGGCGATGGACCCAAACATTGCGACACCACGCGGTATTGTCGGTCCAGATGGCACCGCGGCGCCAAAGCGATTTTCCGTTTACCGCAACAACATCATCGTCAGTTTGAAAGAGGCCATGACAAACGGATTTCCCGCCGTTGCGTCCTTGGTCGGCGAGGCCTTTTTTGCCGCGATGAGTGATGTCTTCATCCGTCAAAACCCACCAAAATCACCCATTCTTGCACTTTATGGCGTCGATTTTCCACACTTCATTGCCTCATTCGAACCTGCCGCAGCACTGCCCTATCTGGCAGATGTGGCGCGATTAGAGTATGCTATGCGGTGCGCCTATCACAGTGCGGATACAACCGCAGTTGAGGCGCATGAGCTTCAAAACCCTCATATATTTACGGCAACTCTGACATTGGCCCCCACTGTTTCAATGTTGCGTTTCACCTATCCCGTCACCGAAATCCGCACAGCATCTCTTGGCGGACCAAAGCCCACGGGCGGCGCCCAAGACGTTCTGATCACGCGACCGGATCTTGATCCCATTGCAACGTCATTTCCCAGTGGAACAGCCGCAATATTCGACGCATTGCAAGTGGGCTTGCCCTTTGAAGAGGCCGTTGAAGCCGCGCCAGACGGGCTTGATCTAACGGTTTTTATTGGCGCGCTGATATCCGGCGGTGCAATTACCAAATTGGAGTACGACAATGATTGATCGTCTTGAGGCCCTATGTGGGCGCCTAAATCAATTTACCGCAACGCATTTGCCGCTGTTGGCCCGCTTTGTGTTTGCCGCCGTTTTGGCACGTTATTTTTGGGCTTCGGCCAT
>JBLHXX010000047.1:0-20166 GCA_047630475.1 Celeribacter sp.
GGTTGCGCGCGGCCAGTTCTTTGAGCGGCACAGCCCCCAAATCATCAGGGCGCACAGAGGCCAAGCCCCCACCAAAACGGCCAATAGGTGTACGAATGTAGTCGCAGATATAGACGTCGGTCATGATGCTGTTCCTTGTTGTTTGAGAGCTTGAGATCAACATCAAAACCCAACAGATTTATTTCTGAACGCCATCTGTAAGTACCTGTGTGCGATCAAGTTTGTCGTATAAATATACCAAACTGAGGCACTCTTGAAACTGCGCCAAATGCGACATTGGCACAGATGGGATATGTGCCAATGTCAGTTTTATATCAGATCGCTTTACGACAAAGTGTCTGCCAGTTTCATCCCGATCATGGCGCAGGCCGGCATTGTCGGGACGGACACGATCCGTGGCATGATGGTGCTGTCGGCAATGCGCAAATTGCGGATGCCGTTGACCCGAAGCTCTGCATCAACCACAGCCGCGTCATCGGCCCCCATACGACAGGCACCTGAGGCATGGAAATAGGTTGTGGCCCCGTTACGTACAAAATTTGCCAATTCTTCACCTTCGAGATCTTTGCCTGGGGCAATTTCAGTCACGACATGATCTTTTAGCGCTGGCGCATGGGCAATTTCGCGCGCGACCGCGATGGCTCGTTGAAGGTATTCAACATCATCGGGATGGCTCAAAAACTGCATGTCGACGATGGGTCGTGCCGTTGGATCATTCGACGCCAATGTGACCGTCCCTTTGCTTTTGGGCGCAACAAGCCCCCCGCACAGGGCCCATGTATGGCCCGGGTTTGCAATGGGATATTCTTTGGCAATCACGTCACTGGCGTAGGGGATTTCAATTTGCACAACACTGACATCGGGCAGCTCAAGAGACGAGTCTGTCTTTAAGTATCCCGACATATTCGCCGCGCTGTTTTTGTGTTCAATCGGTTCTGGAGATTCAAACAAACAGCCGCCGTGTAGAATATGATCTTGGACGTTTTTGCCAACTTCAGGGGCATGAACAGCTGTCTCAATGTTCACGGCTTTGAGGGCTGCCTCATCGCCGATGCCACTGAGCATCATCAGTTTTGGAGTGTTAAATCCGCCGGCAGACAAAATGGTTTCGCGGTCTGCACGGAAAACAACAGTTTCACCCTCACGCAGACATTCCACCCCGACAGCGGTGTCGCCTTCGATCACAATGCGGTTCACGGTTGTGTTGACAAGAAGCGTCACGTTGCTGCGCGCCAATGCGGGATAGAGAAACGCGCGCGCCATGGAATGGCGACGACCGTCTTTGATGGTTTGGTTCATCAGTCCAAAACCGTTCCCCGTCAATTCACGATCTGTATTTAGATCATCCGTGAGCGGCAAGCCGACTTGTTCCACGGCCTCCAACGTTGCGGTGACAAGAGGCAGCACACCATGCGCAGGCTGCACCCACACGGGTCCGCCCGTGCCCCTAAATTCAGGGTTTGGTGTGCCTTGCCAATTTTCCATGCGTTTGAAAATGTCACGGCTGGCCTCGTAATTCCATGACGCGTCACCAGTTACATCAGCCCAATGATCCATGTCTGCTTTGATCGGGCGCGCCCAAATCGTCGCATTGATGCTTGATCCGCCGCCAACAACGCGTCCTGTGTGTTCGGGAATTGTACGGCCGTTTACACCCGCGCTTGGGATTGAAACATCGCCCCAATCGCGTTCGGTTCCAAGGTTGGTAAACCAAACACGCGGGTCTTCAATGGATGCCGCGGTGTCCCAATCGCCTGCTTCGATCACAAGGATATTGCCGTCTGTTTTTTCTGCAAGCGTGCCAACTAAGGCGCAGCCGGCACTGCCAGATCCGACAACAATATAGTCATAGCTTTGCGATAGGTTTGCCAAACGATCGGCCTGCACCTGACGCAGGTTTTCCAGTTCATCGGCCAAGGCGCGTAGCGGCGCGCCAGACATCAATCCCAGTGCCATGGCTTTGGCGATAAAGCCGCGTCGGGACATTTTTCCCGAGATCAAAGAATGTTCTAAACGCTCCAAAGCGCGGTCCATATGGTTATTCATTTTAGTCCTCCCTTTTGGGTCCGCTGGGCAGGGGCCCAGCGGATTTTTAAACAGCGTGTAATTTTTAGAATGGGTATCCTTGGCCGCTTTGCTCAATGGTGATCCATTTGAGCTCGGTGAATTCGTCGATCACAGCGCGCCCGTCAAACCGTCCAAAGCCGCTGGATTTTGTGCCGCCATATGGCGCTTGGGCTTCGTTTGAAACGGTGGCGCCATTGATGTGAACGGATCCCGTGTCAATCCGGCGTGCAACATCAAGAACACGCGTCACATCTTTGCCAAACACAGATGAGGACAGGCCAAATTCGGTGTCATTTGCGATACGCACAGCGTCGTCAGTGTCTTTCGCACGTATGATGGACAGGATCGGGCCAAAGGTTTCTTCGGAATAAATACGCATATCAGATGTCACGCCGTCCAAAACTGTGGCGGGCATCAAGACGCCGTCACCATGGCCCCCTGCCACGATACGCGCTCCTTTTGAAACGGCATCATCCAGCAGCCCCTTAAGGCGATCGGCGGCATTTGTGCTGATCACAGGGCCAAGAACACAAGCTGATTGTGCGGCGGGGTCCCCCAAAGGCAATTCCTTTGCCCGGGCCGCAAACTTGGCGACATATTCATCCGCGACGGCATCATCGACGATGATACGCTCTGTCGTCATGCAAATTTGGCCTTGATACAAAAAGGCACCAAATACACCCGCCGCGACGGCGTGATCGATGTCTGCATCATCCAGCACGATGAGAGGGGATTTGTCGCCCAGTTCCAAAATGCACCGCTTGAGATATTTACCAGATTTTTCACCGATGATCCGTCCAACGGCAGTGGAACCTGTGAAATTTACACGGCGGACAGCAGGATGAGCGATCAGCGTCTCAATCGCCTCTGGGGCCATTGAAAGATCATGTGTGATGAAATTCAAAACCCCATCGGGGAATCCAGCTGCGGTGACGGCCTCAGCAATAAGCTCATGCGTGCGGGGGCTGGTTTCTGAGGCGCGGAAAACAACGGTGTTGCCGCAGACAAGTGGATAGGCAATGGCGCGCGCGGCAAGAACAACGGGGCCGTTCCACGGCACGATGCTTAACACAACGCCTGCAGGTTGCCGGACTGTCATCGACAACGTTCCGGGTTTATCCGTCGGAATAGTTTCGCCTTGGATTTGTGTTGCAAGGCCTGCGGCTTCGCGAAAAAGATTGGCGGCCAGCATGACGTTGAAGCCCGCCCATAATTCGTTCGCGCCGACTTCCAATTGCATCGCGTTGATAAAATCACCTGTGCGCGCTTCAATTTCTTCAGCGGCTTTCAACAACAAAGCCCGCCGTTCGCCCGGTCCTGTTTTTGACCAAGACTGAAACGCGCGGTGCGCTGATTCCACCGCTGCAAGGCTGTCTTTTAGGCCCGCAGCGGCACTGCGCGTGACCACTTTCCCAGTGATGGGTGCAACGCGTTCAAAGGTTGCTCCGCCTTCGGCGTTCATCCGTTTGTTGTCGATGTGAAGTTGAGTTTCCATGTTTTCCCTCCCAATTTGCGGCGTCCTCTCCGCAATTCATTGTGCGTAATTTGTGCAAATTAAAGATAGGAATGTTTTCATGCTTTGTCTTCATTTTTTTCATATTGTGAAATAGATTATACATAACGGAATTATTTTGAATAATGAAAATGAGATTTTCACATCAATGAACACCGCTACAAGCAGAGCTATTCCTCATCAATCGCGCCAGTCGCGTGTGATAATATTTGTGATGCACAGTCGCTAAGGCTGCAGCAATCAAGCTTGGTGAGCGTATGTATTGGAGGGCAGATGTATGACGACAGTCTGATTAAAAATCAGCGCAGCATCTCAGTCTTTTTACAATGACCGGCCTTTAGAAATTCTAAGGTTGATCGCTGCGCACTGAATATTTGGCACAAAACTTCAGTAATGCAGTGATTTCAGGCGTGCCCGATTGAACCCGCAAAGGGTCGACACCCACCAAAGTAATGACAGCCTGCGCTTCATCTTGCCAATCTAGGATGGGGGCAGAGGCCGCGATAAGGCCTGGTATAAATCGGCCGTCTACGGTGGCAAACCCGTCGTTTTTGATCTTGGAGACCAACTCTAAAATGCCCGTCATACTGGGATGTATATCCATCACAATGGCGGGATTGCGGGTGGCCCGGCGCAATTCACTGTCCAGCGACTTTTGCACGGCGGGGCGTGGTGCCCAAGCGAGAAAGGCCCGGCCTGTTGCCGAGTTCAAAAGAGGCAAGGTCGTGCCCAAACCCATGGATGTGACGATAGGCGAGGTGCCGCGTTCCCACCGGACAACAGTCGCCCCGTCGTTGCCCCAAACAGCCAGCAAGGCAGTCATGCCAGTTTCACGCGCCAAGTCGGCCATACCGTCAGCCGTGCTGTTGACAAAATCATGGCGCGCGATCGCGGACAAGCCAAGTTGAAGCGCCCCTGGTCCAAGATCATACTGCCCCGAACGGCCCTCTTGTTTCACCAAGGACGCATCTACGAAAGACGCCAAATACCTATGAACCTTGCTGGGTGCCATGCCACATCCACGCGCAATCTCGGTGAGGGACATAGAGCCACTTTGTTGGCCCAAAAACGCCAATACGCCAAGAGCTGCATCAAGGGATTTAAGCCCGTGGCCTTGGGGGGTCGCATCGGTCATCGTCATCTTTCCAAGATAATGCATCACACAGAGACAGTAACAGCGACCATACTGAATTTTGCGGCCTTGGAAAGACACCTAACGTTGTTAATAGATCGCGCGCGCTTCAAGTGGCCATGGCCCTCAGGCTATACCTCAGCCCATGCGCATAGCTCAGGGCCGGGCGGTGGGGTGACGCCAGACCTGTGAAATTCGGTCAGTCGAGTGGCGATTTTATCGAACCCCACCATACGTCCAAACTGAATAAGGCCGCCGCGTGCACGGGGGAACCCATACCCATGAATTTCGACAAGATCGACGTCATCTTGCGAGAGAGCGATGCCTTCATGAACGATGTTTGCGGCCTCATTGATCATCGGGAACAGGATTGCCTCTACGATGTCATTTTCGTGCCATAGCGTTGCAGTGGTGTTGGCCTCAGATCGCGCAGCATTCAGCGCCTCGCAAACCGCGTGCGGTGTTTGTGCGATTTGTGTGCCGTCCGCATAATCATACCAGCCAGCGTTTGTTTTGCGGCCCAGTCTGCCTGCCGCGACCAAGAGGTCACCAATAGGGGCAAATGTCTCTAAACCTTGGTCTTTTGCGGCTTTACGTTGATAGGCTGCAATGTCCAAGCCTGACAAATCTTGCGCGGCGAAAGGCCCCATCTTCATGCCAAAAGCAACGAGTGCCTCATCAACCTGTGACGGCGTCGCACCTGCAATCAGCACCTGTTCAGCCTGTTGGCGCATGGTTTTTAAAATACGGTTCCCGATAAATCCGTCACAAATTCCCGCGCGGACGGGCATTTTGCGACAAGCATCTGCAAGTGCGAAAGCCGTGGCCAAGACCTCTGGTGCTGTTTGTGACGCGGGAACAATTTCCAGCAATTTCATAATGTTTGCAGGGCTGAAAAAATGTAGCCCGATGAAGCGCTCAGGATTCGCAAAGCCTGCGAAAATGGTTTCGGGATTCAGGTAGGACGTGTTGCTGGCCAGAATAGCATCGGTGCGGCAAAAATCGCTCAGGGACTGAAAAACATCGCGTTTAACGGCGATATCTTCAAAAACGGCTTCGATAACAAGATCAATATCTTTGAGCAATTCATATTCGGACCCTGCTACAAATGCGCTGATCCGTGCGGCATGGCCCGATGCATCAATGCGCCCTCGTGCCAGATCGCGGTCTAGGATCGCGGTGACATTCGCGCGGCCTCGGGCCACGGATTCGGCGTCTCTTTCGATCATCGTGACGCTTAATCCTGCATTCAGCAACGCCACGGCAATGCCCGCACCCATTGTTCCGCCGCCGATCACCCCCGTTTTTTTAAACGGGCGCGGTTGAACATCAGCAAGATAAGCAGGCCGTGTGGCAGTTGCTTCGGCGTGTTCCAGCGCAAGGCGCGCCGTTTCTTTTTGGTGGTCGGTCATTGTCAATTTTATAGACACGGCGGGTTCCGTTCTGGCGTGAGATTTAGGTTGATGCCTGCCGCCCAAGATTTGAGGGCTAACTCAGGCGCGTGTTGAGGGTCTGCGTGGTTTGGCGTAGGGCCTCTTCAACTTCGGTTCGTGTGGGTTGCGGTGCGCCATCAATGCGCGGCACCATCGTGACGCTCAGGGCGGCGATGGCATGGCGATCCATGTCAAAAATAGGGAAAGAGACGGCATAAATGCCTTCATATTGCTGACTTTTGATCGAGGCGAAGCCCTTTAAAGCCACATCATGCAGTTCCTTACGAAAGGCTTTGATGTCACTGCTGGACAGAGTGCTCAGGCTTTCTGCCAGTCTAAGCTCCATGGTTTCAGCATTTTGAAAGGCGACGAGAATTCGGCCAGATGCTGAGGGCGCAACAGCAATTTCAGCACCAATGCTGACATTAAAACCTATGCCGCTCGGGGTGTTGACCGAGGCAATAACCGTTTGAGCCCCCATGCTGTAGATACGTAAATCACATGAAAACCCAACTTGATGGGCGAGCTCTTGCATCAGGGGAAGTGCTTCGGTGATCAGGCGGTCTGTCGGCGGGTGTTGTCGTGACAATTGAAACATTTTCGACGTCACGGAAAACCTATCGTTGCGACTGACCACATACTCGCGGCGCACCAAAGAGTTGAGCATCCGGTAAAGTTCACTGACACTGCGGTCAAGTTGCGCGGCTATTTCTTTCTGGGTCAGCCCGTTTTCACTGCGAAACAAAGCCTCAAGAATGTCGAGCCCTTTATCAAGTGCTGGTGCAGAGTAGCTGCTGGATGGTTTTTCTTTTTTATCAACTGACGCAGGGGTCTCAGTCTGTGCGGTGCTTCGCGGATCATTTGCCATTTTTCTTACGCCCTCGGTGGTCATTATATGCTGGTTTGAATGTATGTACCCAGTGCCCAACATAGCAGTGCAGTGAGAGAGTGATAGAGGACAAAAATGCAATTCAATCATATGATACCACGCCCTTTTCTGTGTCTCAGGCGTGTATGTTTGATGTTTTGCACGTCAGTATATACGGCGAGAACAGGCCTGTTCTCGCCGTCATGTTGATCAGCACCCGATCTGGTGAACCTCGATAATTGTACCTTCTGGGTCTTGGAAAAACACCTGATACCATCCGGCCATTGCCCATGTTCCATAATCGGAAAAGGGAATGTTCAGCGCGTTCAAACGGTCTTTGAAGGCTTCGATGTCGTCTGTGCGAAAGGCAATGTGCCCGCGTTCAAGCGGGTTCACCGCGTGACCCGTGCGGTGGCCAACACCTAGATCTGTTGTCGCAAGATGAAATTCTACGTTGTCGTCGGACAAAAAGGATACGCCGCCATCATAGCCGTTGTCTGTATCCTGCTCGTGCTCGTCGTCTTGGATATTCTTGAGATCAAGAACGTCACGGTAGAATTTGTCCAATCCAGGGACGTCTTTCGAGCAAAGGTTGATGTGGTGAAGTTCAATTTTCATTGGAGACCTTATTGTGTGAGCGACCGGTCTCCCGCTCGCGATTTTACGCAATGCCCTGCACAAATTGAGGGCTCTTAATCGGTCCGTGCCACAGATCGAATCCGCGCGTTGCGCGTGTCTGGCCTGCATCACGAGTCGTGCACTGATGATAAAGTTTATTTATATATAATTGCAATGATGGATATATAAATATTAAGAATTTCTGAAAAAATGAAATCGATTTTTTAAAGGTCATAATTTTTTATCATTTATATTTAGATATTTATGTAATTTTTGCGTGCAAAAACTTGTCAGAATTCTTCCAGAAAATATCTTATATAAATTTATACTTGAAAATGTAATTTTATATAAGATATGTTGATTGAGCACAGGGAGGGCACCAATTGACAGAACATCAAAAGACGCAGCGAGTGAAAGACGACGTTTGCTCGCGCGCATTGATCCGCCGCATTGCGGCGATGTTGGATTTCGAGTCCAGTGCCGTGCAAGACCTCAATGAATTGCCACTTGGGTGGCATTTTGCCCTGATGGGGGGCGAGGTCAGGCGTTCTGATCTGCGCGGCGATGGATTCCCTGGATTTGGTGTGCCTCTTCCCGATCTAGGGTTGCCACGTGTTTTGTTGGGTGGCCGTCAGGTGACTTACAGTCATCCGATTGCGGTCGGGGATACGGTCGTTTGCAAAAGCAGCTTGGGCGAGATCACTGAAAAGCAGATCGCAACGGGTCGCATGGCTATTGTGAACATTTCAAATGAATTGACCGTATCAGGCGCCTCCGAAGCTGCCATCCGCGAAACCCAGACCTATTTTTTGTTGGAGGGGCAGGGCGGTCACCCCAAACCCGCCCAAGAGCGGACGAAAGCACAGTTTGAAAAGACGGTTCGGCCAGACGATACGCTTCTTTTTCAATATTCTGCGTTGGGCTTTAACTCGCATAAAATTCATCTCGATCGCGATTACGCCCGCACAGTCGAAGGTCTGCCGGATCTGGTTGTGAACGGGGGCTTGATTACACTTTTGGTGACCGAAGCCCTGCGCAACGATCTTGGGGTGGAGCTGCGCACACTCAAGTCCCGCCACACCGCGCCTCTTTATGTCAATCGCGACATGACGATTGCCGCCAACCCATTTGACGGCGGATGGGATGTTTCGGTTTTTGATGACGCCAACGTTCTGGCCGCCCACATGAAAGTTGAAGTCCGATGACATTTGAGCCGTTGCGCGATGTGCGCGTTCTTGATCTGACCAGCGTTGTGGTTGGGCCCGTCTCAACATGGCGGTTGGCTCAATATGGTGCGGATGTCATCAAGGTCGAAAGCCCAAGCGGTGATTTGATGCGGGGCCTTGGCGGGGCATCGCCAACCGGCCAACACGCAGGGGCCTATCTGCATTTGAACCGCGGCAAGCGCAACATTTGTCTGGATCTCAAACACCCAGATGCGCAGCCCGCGATCCAACGTTTGATCGCTTGGGCGGACGTGATTGTTGCGAACATGCGCCCTGATGCTTTGAAGCGACTTGGGCTTGACGCCGAGACAATTCGCACAAAAGCGCCTGAGAAAGTATATTGTTTGTTAACGGGCTACGGCACCGACGGGCCCTATGCTGGATTTCCAACCTACGACAGCGTTGTTCAGGGCGCGACGGGGATGGCGGGGTTGTCTTTGCAGCGTGATGGCGCACCTGCCTATGTGCCGATGTTGGTCTGCGATCACGTCGTTGGTGAGATTGCCGCGGGCACGATTGTTGCAGCGGTGCTGCAGCAAAAAACGTCTGGTATTGGCGCATCGCTCGAAATTCCTATGTTCGAAACCATGGCCGGTTTTGTTTTGCAAGAACACCTTGCCGCGCAGAGCTTTGATCCCCCCGTTGGCCCGGCAGGCGATCAACGTTTGTTGAGTCCCTATAACAAACCCGTCCAGACCCTAGATGGTTTTATCTCGTTTACGATCAACACTGATGCGCAAGTGCGCGCATTTCTTGAGGTCACAGGGCGCGGCGCATTGGCCGATGATCCGCGGTTTAATTCGGTGGCCGCGCGGGCGCAAAATGTCGCGCAATGGTTCGAAGTGCGCGGGGCGCCTTTGATGGCGCACACCAGTGACAAATGGATCGAAATTCTGCGCCAAGCAGATCTTGCGGTCATGCCGTGTCACACGCTCGAAACACTGGTTGAAGACCCACATTTGAAATCCGTCGGCTTGATTGAATTCGAGACCCATCCCACCGAAGGGCGCGCCGCGTCGATACGATCGTCCGTGCGGGTCAACGATGAAAACCTGTCGCGACGCAGCCCATCTGCACCCCGCGGTTTCGATACACGCGATGTCTTGGCCGAGACTGGGTTCTCAGGGCAAGACATTGAAAGCCTGATCGCATCGGGCGCCGCGCATTCTTCTCAAATACAAACCAAAAAGTGATCTCTATGCAAATTTCGTCACTGTTAAAAAACAAAGTCTGTGTTGTCGTTGGGGCGTCGTCGCTGCGCGGTATCGGGTATGCCGCTGCTGAGCTTTTTGTGGCCCATGGCGCAAAAATTGTGGCCCTCGACATTGCGATTGATGACACGGTCACCGACCAAATTGCCGCCAACATCGCCGCCAATGTAGGTGTCGTGCCTGAGCTTATCGGCGTGCAAACGGACATTCAAAATAGAAACAGTTGTGATGCGGCTATTTCCGCAGCCGTTGAAAAATTTGGCACGATTGATTGTCTGGTCAATTCCGCTGCCATTGTCGCCGCGCAAGGCCTGTTGGATATCGCCGAGGATGATCTCGATCGCATGATTGATATCAATCTTAAAGGCGCGTTCAACATTTGCCGAAGTGCTTTGAAAGTGTTCGAGCACAACGGGTCCGGCACAATCGTCAACGTGGCTTCGGTTGCGGCACAGCGCGGTGGCGGATTGGTGGGCGGGGCGCATTATGCGGCGTCCAAAGGCGGCGTATTGAGCCTGACCAAAACGATTGCGCGCGAATTTGGCCCTAAAGGCATCCGTGCCAACGCGATTTGTCCTTCGATGACTGAAACAGGCATGTTGGACGGCAATGTCAATGATAGCCAGTTCAAAGCGATCGTCGACGCCATACCGCTCAAACGTGCGGGCAAACCTATCGATATCGCAAATGCTTGCCTGTTTTTGTCGTCTGAAATGTCCGCCTACATCACGGGGACAACGTTGGATGTGAATGGCGGGAGCCACATTCACTAGGGGCATTCAACCAAAATTCATCATCGCACTGCGTGCCGGTGAATACAAAAGCCGAAACATTTCGGTACAATAAGTGGAGGAAGAAACATGAATAAATTCGTTAAGGCCGGTGTCGCCGCGCTTACAGTTTTGTCGTCAGGCGTGGCCGCTCAGGCCGAAGAGGCGCGTTTGAAAGTTGCGTCTGCGTATCCGCTCAGCCTTGTGCAGCTCGGCTCGTTGGCTAAAAATTTGGAAACCAATCTGAACACGATTTCGGGCGGGGATGTTCAAGTTAAAATGTATGAACCCAATGCGTTGGTTCCCTCGTTGGAAATTTTTGATGCTGTGGCCAATGGATCCGTGGATGCAGGTTGGGCGGCACCAGGGTTTTGGCAAAGCAAAGAGCCCTCTTTGGCGCTCGTGTCTTCGGTTCCATTTGGTCCCGGTGCGGGGGAATATCTTGCGTGGCTGAAATATGGTGGCGGCGAAGATTTTCTCAATGCAGCCTATGAAAAGCACAACATCCATTCCGAACTTTGCGGCATTCTGGCACCTGAAGCGGCGGGTTGGTTTCGCGAAGAAATCACATCGATTGATCAATTCGACGGCATGAAAATGCGCATTTTTGGCCTCGGCGGTAAAGTGATGCAAAAATTGGGCGTGGACACACAGTTGCTTGGCGGCGGTGATGTTTTCCCAGCGTTGGAGCGCGGCACGATTGATGCGGCAGAATTTTCAATGCCTGCCATCGATTTGAAACTGGGCTTTTACCAAGTTGCCAAACACTACTACTTCCCCGGTTGGCACCAACAATCAACGATGGTTGATTTCATTATCAACAAAGACAAATGGGACGCGATGAGTGAGGCTCAGCAAGGTCTGATCAAATTGGCATGTGAAGCGAATATCACGGTTGGTCTTGCGGAAGGTGAATCCATTCAAGGGGCTGCATTGGCGGAACTGGAATCAAAAGGGGCCATCGTGCACACTTGGTCGCCTGAAATTCTCGCAACTTTCAAATCCACTTGGGAAGAGGTTGTTGCCGAAGAAGCCGCAGCAGATCCTGCGTTCAATGACGCGTGGAATTCACTAACAAAATTCCGTGCAGAATATGAGCCATGGAAAGCGGTTGGTTACCTGAAATAACCCAACACAAAGAACAGGTTTGCTGCTCGGTGCCTCGCGCCGGGCAGCATCTCTCTGTGCTCAGACAATTACACATATGGGCCACGTAAACGTGGTGCCGTTTGAAGGAGGTTTTCGATGCAAGGGTTTCTTGCTTTTAGCCACGGTATAGATCGCATTTTAGGGTTTTTGGGTAAACTTGGCGCGTGGTGCGGGCTGTTTTTGGTCTGTGTCGTTTGCGTCGATGTCGTCACGCGCTATTTTGGTGTGCCCAAACCATTTGGTTGGAATTCAACGCAGTTCCAAGAATTTGAATACTGGATGCACACGTTTCTTTTCTCATTGATGATTGGCTGGGCATACACGCGGCAAACGCATGTGCGCATCGACCTGATCAGCGATTATTTTCCACGCAAAGTAAAACTGATCATCGAAATTATCGGCTGCGCGTTTTTCTTGTTTGGCTTTGCCGCACTTGGCGCGTGGTACACGGGAAAATATGCTTGGACGTCCTTTATCGCGGATGAAACGTCGAAATCTGTTCTCGGGCTGCCCAATGTTTGGATCTTAAAATCCGTTCTCTTTCTTATGTTCGTGTTGATGTGTTTTGCGGCTGTTTCACAATTCATTAAATCAGTCGCCGCGCTCAAAGGCACGATGTTTCGCGGCGCGCTGGTTGATCCACTCAAGGAAAATAACTGATGGAATGGTTAGCACCTTATTTGCCGTCGCTCATGTTTGCGACTTTGGCATTTCTCCTTTTTTCGGGATATCCCGTCGCCTTCATCTTAGGGGGTGTGGGCATGGGCTTTGGGCTCCTTGCATATGCCATTGATCCTTGGCTGTTTGATTTACCGCAGTTTGGCGTTCTGCCCTCACGTATTTTTGGCTCGGTGGCCGAAAGCCTTATTTTGACAGCTGTGCCGATGTTCATCTTTATGGGCACCATGTTGGAACGATCAGGGGTCGCGCGCGATCTTTTGAATTGTCTACAGGTGTTGTTGCGCCGTGTGCCCGGTGGTTTGGCGTTGTCGGTAACAATCATGGGTACAATCTTAGCGGCGACAACGGGGATCATCGGTGCCTCAGTGGTCATGATGAGTCTGCTTGCGCTGCCGATCATGTTGCAGCGTGGCTATGCGCCAACTTTGGCAACCGGCACAATCGCGGCCTCAGGTACGCTGGGCATTTTGATTCCGCCATCAATTATGTTGGTGATTATGGCGGATCTTTTGTCACGGTCTGTCGGCACGCTTTTTGTAGCCGCTATCGTTCCAGGGTTTATGCTGGCGGGTCTGTACGTGCTCTATATCATCGTGATTGCCATCCTAAAGCCGCAAAACGCGCCAAAGCTTCCAGAGGGATTTGGGCCTAAGAGCAATGGCCAATATGTGCTGATGATTGCGCGGTCTTTTTTGCCGCCGGTGTTTTTGATTGCTTGTGTTTTGGGCTCTATTTTAGGCGGACTGGCCACCCCAACAGAAGCGGCAGGCGTCGGTGCATTTGGTGCGATCATTTTGGGTGTCATCAACCTTGTTGTGCTGCCTGCTTTAGGCGTGCCTGATTTTCATTTTGATGGCGACGCCCAAACGACCTTAGATGATCATGCAACGGGCCGTGGGTTTGTGCGCGACTTGAAACATTTTGGCGGCGTGTTGCAGGACGTTTTGGTGAACACGGGTTTGACAAATGCGATGGTGTTTGGCCTGTTTATCGGGGCAACGCTTTTCTCATATATGTTCCGCGCTCTTGGTGGCGAAGCGCAGGTTGAAGCCTTTATCGAACACCTTGGCTTCGGGCCTTGGGGTTTGTTGGCGATGATCATGGGCATTGTGTTCTTGCTTGGATTTTTCCTTGATTGGATCGAAATAACGTTGATTGTTTTGCCTGTCTTTGCGCCTGTTATCGGGGCGTTGGATTTTGGCGATCATGTCATGCAGTCCGAGGTGATCTATTGGTTTGCCATTTTGATGGCTGTGAATTTGCAAACCTCGTTCTTGACCCCCCCTTTCGGATTTGCGTTGTTTTATCTCAAAGCTGTTGCCCCACCTGAGATCAAAATCCAGCAAATTTACCTGGGAATCATTCCCTTTGTCGGGCTGCAGTTGATCGCATTGACGCTTGTTGTTTTGTTTCCAGATTTAGCACTCTGGTTGCCACGCACTTTGTTAGACTGAGGTTCCCAAAGCCCAACACCGATACTGGAACCGCTTCTTGTTGAGGCCACTAGTTTTTCAGACTGAACATCGTCCCATATTGCCCGAGCATCACAATTGTATGCTCGGGCTTTTTGCATTTTACATCCTGTTTTCAAAACAAAAATAGATAAGGGTAAGCGGTTTTGGGCGGGAGTCAAAATGTCCGGTACAGACGCTTGCCTGCGCGCTGTCTCACAAGAGACAGTTTACCAAAACAACGTGCTCAACTTATTAATTTATCACAGCGCGTATCTAGGTGAACTCGGTGCGCATTACCCCTGAACAGATGATCGCATCTGCGCCACCAGATCCCTGCGTAGGTTTGCGTCACAGGGCGGGTGCACTTGATGACACTGGGTGAAGCACCCCTTTGGAATGCGCTGTCAGTCGACCGTTAGCACCGAAAAGAGATGAGGAGCTCTGGTGCAACGTGAACAATAAATGGAGGACACAATGACTAATTTTCTAACGCGCCTAGCCGCCCCAGCCTTGCTCTCAGCGATTGCTGCCAGCGCATATGCCGACAATTCGTATACAGGTGCGCCGCGCACCTTCTTGTTCAACCCAGCGCAAGATGTCTGTTTTAACGATGCCTCTGAGTACAAAAAAGAGGGTCCCTACACGATTGGTTTTTCAAACGCAGGTCTCGGTGACAGCTGGCGCGTTGTGGCCGTGCATTCCATGATGAAAGCTGCGGCGGAAAACGCCGATAAAATTGAAAAGCTGATGATCACTGATGCGGGTCATGACGATTCCAAACAGGTCGCAGATATTCAAGATCTCGTCTCACGCGGTGTGGATCTTTTGATCGTCTCTGCGAACACCGCCCAAGCGCTGGACCCCACAGTCACACGCGTGATGAAACAGGGCATTCCCGTTGTGATGGTTGATCGTCGTATCGAATCTGACAACTTTGTCACCTTCGTGACGGCCTCTGATGCGATTTCCGGTCGTCTGTTTGCGCAGTGGATCGTGGAAAAACTAGAGGGCAAAGGCAACGTGATCATGCTGGGTGGCCAAGCTGGATCCAGCCCGTCTGAAATTCGGATGAAAACAGCGATGCAGGTGTTCAATCAGTACCCCGACATCAACATCATCGAGACGGTTTATGGCGACTGGAGCCCTGTGAAATCCAAACAGGTCATCCAATCCATGATCCAAAAGCACGGCAGCGATATCGACGCGGTTTGGTCGGCCCATGGCTTGATGACACCTGGCTCAATCGAAGCATTTGTCGAGGCTGGTTGGGATGACGGCACCATTCCGCCGCACACCACAGCTGACGTGAACGGGCCGATGCAACTTGCGCTCAAACATGATGTTCCTCTTTTGGAAGTGGGCTACCCCCCTGCAATGGCTGGCGAAGCCATTCATTCGGCGTTGGCTGTACTGAACGGGGCGCAAGTGCCGTGTATCACTGAAATCAACAGTCAGATTGCAGTCACCGAAGGCGACAACACGCCCTCAATTGATACCCGTCTTCACATCAAAGACATGGTGATCATGGACGGGCCTGCGGACCTTTTGGTCACGGGCGGTATGGGGCCAGATTACGATCCCACAACGTTCTCCATCGACTACCCACAATAAGTCGCAGCACGCATTGCTGGGTGTCGGGGCCGTTTTGGCCCCGACAGTCATTTACGGGAGGTAAAAATGCTCACACTCACACATATCTCAAAATCTTTTCCGGGCGTTAAAGCGCTCACCGACATGCATTTGGATGTCCGCGCTGGTGAAATACACGCACTGGTTGGTGAAAATGGCGCTGGGAAATCCACCTTGACCAAGGTGATTGCAGGCGTTCATCAGCCCGATGATGGACAACTTGAATTTGACGGTGAAATCGCACATTGGGCCACCCCAGGGGCGGCCAAAGAGGCGGGTATTCACGTCATCTATCAAGAGTTTGTTTTGTTTCCGCATATGACCGTTGCCGAGAATATTTTCATCGGCCATGAGCGCCGGAATACACTCGGATTTGTCGACCATAAACAAACCCGAAAAGACGCAACCGAATTGTTGCTCAGACTGGGTGTCAACATCGACCCTGATACGCTTGTCGTTGAATTGAGTGTTGCCGATCAACAAATGATCGAAATTGCCAAGGCGATGGTTCACAAAGTCAAATTGCTTATTCTGGATGAACCCACTGCGGTGATTTCCGGCAAAGAAGTTGATTTGTTGTTTGAGCGTCTCAAAGCGCTGCGTGAAGATGGTGTGGCCATCATTTATATTTCACATCGCTTGGAAGAAATTTTCGAAATATGTGATCGTGTGACGATCATCAAAGACGGCTGCTATGTGGCCGATCATGATGTCAGCTCGGTCGACAGAAATCAATTGGTGTCCTTGATGGTCGGGCGCGATATGTCCGAACTGTTCCCTGCCAAAGCATCTATAGATCACATCGGTGAAACCGTTTTGGAAGCTCGCGATATTTCGGTTGCTGGGCGGGTTCACAACGCATCATTGCAAGTGTTCGCGGGTGAAGTCACCGCATTGGCCGGCATGGTGGGGGCAGGGCGCACAGAATTGGCTATGGCCATTTTTGGCGGGCTGCCGATGGTCTCTGGCGAGATCGAAATCGGTGGAACTGTTTTCACACATATGACCCCCGCCATAGCGATCCGTGAAGGCATCGGGTTGTTGACGGAGGACAGAAAAGGACAGGGCCTTGCGATGCATCTGGACATTGCTGCCAACATGACAGCTGCAGATCTTGCATCGGTCACAAAGCTTGGGTTTTTGAACCGCCCACAAGAAGAAGCCATCGCCCACGACGAGATCAAATCCTATCAGATCGCATGTTGGGGGCCGCGCAATCCTGTTGTGAACATGTCGGGTGGCAATCAGCAAAAAGTCCTTGTGTCACGTTGGGCGCGTACCTGTCGCAAGGTTTTGATCCTCGATGAACCGACCCGTGGTGTGGATGTTGGCGCAAAAGCCGAAATTTACCGGATCATGCGCGCGCTTGCACAAAAAGGGATCGGTGTGTTGATGATCAGTTCTGAGTTGCCCGAAGTGATTGGCATGGCGGACCGCGTTTTTGTCATGCGTGATGGCAACGTCACCGGCGAACTTGTCGGGACAGATGTCACTGAAGAAAAAATCATGCATCTCGCCACTCAACGACTTGCCAGCTGAGGAAACACTCCCATGACATTTGTCTCAAATACGCCTCCCCCCGCAAAACCCAAGCTGAAAGCCTTTGTGAAACGCAATGGCAATCAGTTTATTGTTCTCGGCCTGATTGCAGCTTTGTTGCTTGCCGGATCACTTGTGTCGGACCGCTTTGCAACATCGCGCAATCTGATGAATATTCTGGAGCAATCCTCCGCGCTTGCCCTGGTGAGCCTTGGCCAAACGCTTGCCGTTTTGACTGGCGGTATTGATTTGTCCGTCGGATCTATGATCAGCTTGGCAAGCGTCTTGCTGTCTGGCATCACAGACGGTGACCCCTCTATGGTTATCTCGGCCGTTATGTTTGTGCTGCTGCTCGGCGCTTTTGTCGGTCTGATCAATGGGTCTGCGATCCTTTTTCTCAAGGTGCACCCTTTGGTCGTGACGCTGGGCACAGGGGCTGCACTGCAAGGGGCGACATTGCTCTACACGATGGGCCCTGCGGGTAAAATGCCGCTCAACTTTGACTATTTTGCTTACGGTCGTTTTCTGGGTCTG
Source organism: Celeribacter sp. (assembly GCA_047630475.1). GTDB lineage: Bacteria > Pseudomonadota > Alphaproteobacteria > Rhodobacterales > Rhodobacteraceae > Celeribacter. Next base: position 17,825 of record JBLHXX010000047.1, read on the forward strand.
CCTGTTGGTGCATTGGTCGCCATTGGATTGTTTTTCTCTGTGGCACTGTTCCTGCGCTACACTCGGTTTGGACGCTACATATATGCCGTTGGCGATGACGCAGACGGGGCAAAGCTGATGGGTTTGCCCCACAACAAAGCCATCCTTTTGGTCTATGCGTTTTCTGGGCTGATGGCCTCTCTCACCGCCGTCTTTTTGGTGTCAAGGTTTGGGGTCGGTCAACCTTATACCGGCGCGAACTTCACCCTGACATCCATCACGCCTGTTGTCGTCGGAGGCACCATTCTCGCGGGTGGTCGTGGGGGTGTCATCGGGACGCTTTTGGGTGTGTATCTTATATCACTGCTGAATAACGTCCTGAATTTCATGGATATATCATCGCATTATCAACAGATCGTCCAAGGGCTGATCGTGATTGTTGCCGTCTCTGTCTACGTCGAAAAGAAAAGGAAGTTGTGATGTCTGATCTCTCTCAACCGAACATGAGCGCGAAGTCGTCGCAAGGTGATTGGCTGCGCGGTGTCGCCCGCCAATATGCGTTGCACATCGCGTTGCTGGGTCTCATTGTCTTGTCTGCGGGCTTGTCGCCGAGTTTTCTAAGTTCGGGCAACCTTACCAATATGCTGCTTCAGTATGCGCCCTTGGGCATCGTTGTTATTGGGCAGGTTTTTGTTATTCTTGTGCGCGGCCTCGATTTGTCTGTGGCCTCGGTCATGGCCACCGCTGCCGTGATTGCCACCAGTTTCAATGGCCAAAATTCGGATGCGATTCCAATCATTGGGGCGGTTCTGGCGATGGGGCTCTGCGTTGGTTTTGTGAACGGATTTTTGGTGACAAAACGCAAAGTGTCGCCCTTTTTGGCAACACTTGCGACGATGATCGTTCTTCAAGGCCTGCGATCCGCATATACACAAGGCGCCCCTTCGGGCAATGTTCCGAGCTTTTTTCGGGTTCTCGGATCAGAATCCTTGATGGGCGTTCCCTACAATTTGATTGTCACGATTGTGGTGGCAACCCTCTTTTCCATCCTTCTCGCCAAAAGCGCTTTTGGACGGCGGGTCTATATCACAGGTGGCAATCCTGAAACGGCAAGATTGCTTGGGATGAAAGCGGATCGCACCATCATCATTTGCTACATGATTTCCGGCAGCTTGGCTGCGCTCGCGGGTCTCATTCTGTCTGGGTTTGTTGGCATTGTAGACAACTGGGTTGGACGCGGTTTTGAGATTGATTCCATCGTGGCCGCCGTTGTGGGTGGCGTGGCCTTATCTGGGGGGCGCGGGTCGATCACGGGCGGTTTGCTTGGGGCTGCAATCTTGGTTGTGGTGTTCAATTCCGTCTTGCAGCTTGGCCTTCCGATCCAATTGCAAATCATCATCAAGGGCGTGACCATTATTGTCGCCGCGGCCTTTTATGCGCGCAGAGGGGCATAAGGTTCTGCATTCCCATACGATAAAAAGGCGCGGCGGAATATGTCCGCCGCGCCTTTTCTATTGAGGTATTCCCATAGATCTTACGTTACCCCAAAAGGATATCTGCCATCCGTTCGCCAATGATCACTGTAGGGGCCATGGTGTTGCCCGTGGTCACGCGCGGCATGATTGATGCATCTGCGATGGACAGGTTTTCGATGCCATAGACCGACAATTGGCCGTTGACGACCGACATATCATCGGTGCCCATTTTGGCGGTACAGCTTTCATGGTAATAGGTGCCAGCCGCATTGCGGGCAAAGTTTTTCATGTCCTCACCAGTCACGGCACCGGGCATCACCTCGCGTTTGACGAACTCCGACATGGCGTCCGAATGTCCAATTTCGCGGCACAGCTCGATACAATGGACCAAGGCTTTCATATCGCGCGCCTCAGACAAGAAATTCGCATCGATTTGCACAGGGTCATCGGGGTTTGCCCCCGTCAACGTGACTTGACCACGGCTCTCAGGGCGTACCAACCCTGGGGCGATGCTCCATGATGACGCTGGTGGAGCGTATTGCGGCCCCGTGACTTCGGACGCAAAAGGCACTTCGATTTGGAAGGGTTGCAAATCTGGCGTGTCCAAAGACGAATCCGATTTCCAAAAGAACGTCGCCTCAGCGGCCGAATTGTGTGGTGGCAGTGCGGCGCCATCGGGGTATTCAAACACGACACCCGCTGCAAGAATGTGGTCTTGGAAGTTTTGCCCCACACCCTTGAGATCCGATTTCACCGTGATGCCGTGGTCCGCCAAATGCGCGGCGGGGCCGATACCCGATTGCATCAAAATTTTCGGCGTGTTGATCGCCCCTGCGGACAAAACCACACGGCTGCTGGCCTGAACGCTGTGGGTTTGGCCGTTTTTGG
>JBLHXX010000048.1:0-20074 GCA_047630475.1 Celeribacter sp.
CGCGCATGGGCAAATCCAACACGCGCTCTTCCAGCATCAAATCGATGGTGAGGTCGGGGTATTTTTCATACAGTTTGGACAGGCGCGGGGCCAACCACAGCGTGCCAAATCCTGTGGCGGTGGTGACTCGCAGCTCGCCGTAGACCTCTTCTTCGCTGTCTTTGATCCGAGCTTCGGCCGCATCAAGGCGCTTGGCCATGGCGCGGGTGGCCTCGAACAAAAGCTCGCCTTGCTCGGTTAAAATCAATCCACGGGCATGACGATGGAACAAGGTTGTGCTGAGCGATTCTTCGAGCGCACGAATTTGACGAGACACGGCAGACTGGCTCAAATGCAGGGTGTCACCCGCATGTGTTAGCGATCCTGCATCCGCGACCGCATGAAAAATCCGTAGTTTATCCCAGTCCATACCCGTGACCTCTTAGTACATTACGCCCGCATCATAGCTGTCTCTATGCGCAAAGCGAGGTTTTTGAGCGATCTGTGTCGTAATTTTGGCCCCCTGTGCAAGAGCCGAATGTCTAATTCACAACATTTTTGTCAAGATTTGAACGCTTTGCTCGAAGCTTATGCGTATTGACCCTAAGAGTTTGTTACATTTATTTTTATTATGTGTCCTGCCTGACGCCGAACTGCGTGGTTTTGGGCCGCCAAGCGACAGCTATGCGCAGGATTTGTGATGCGATAGGAAATCCATGAAAGACATCGATGTAAGTACCTCAGGCTGTGATGTGAGCGCCTTAGGCAACCAGTATGAGCGACGTGTCGCGCGTGATATTTCGTATGCCAGTTCGGCGCAAACGCGATCTGGGCGTCTGCTTATTCGTGCTATGGAAAACGCAACGGGTCGGTTGCGATTGATCAAACGGGTGCGCGGCTACGGGAATGATTTGCGCCATGATCGCGATATTTGGCACGTGATCGCCGATCGATATGGCTTGGATTTGGACATCGTAGGGGGCAGTTTGGACGCCATTCCCAAAACTGGCCCGTTGATTGTGGTGTCAAACCATCCCTACGGCATTCTTGATGGGCTGATGCTTGGACATATTTTGTCACGCACGCGGGGGGATTTTCGGATTTTGGCCCACAGTGTGTTCAAGCAAGCCAAAGATATTGACCGCGTTATTTTACCTGTGTCCTTCGATCAAACCAAAGAGGCGGTGAAGCTGAATTTGGACACCCGCAGCGAGGCCGTCACCTATTTGGGGCAGGGCGGTTGTGTGGGCATCTTTCCTGGAGGGACTGTGTCGACCTCTGCCACGCCTATGGGGTTGCCGCTGGACCCCAAATGGCGCAGCTTTACCGCCAAAATGATCGCCAAATCGAATGCGCAGGTGGTGCCGATCTACTTTGAGGGATCGAATTCTCGGTTGTTTCAACTGGCAAGCCACTTTCACACGACCCTGCGTATGGGGCTTTTGATCCGCGAGTTTCGCAGTAAAATTAATAGGCCTGTACGGGTGGTGATCGGAACGCCTCTTTCCCCAAAAGATTTGGCGCCCTACCGCCGAGATCCCAAAAAGATGATGGATTTTCTGCGCGCACGCACCTATGCCTTGTCGCCACACCCCCTTGACGAATGTGCATTGGGGTATGAGTTTGAAGGCAAGCATAAAACAAAGGCGGGCAAAGCCCCGCGCAGGCGTCTAAAGGACCGGTATTGATATGGCAGTGGGCATTTTTGACAGCGGACTTGGTGGATTGACTGTGTATGACGCGGTGAGCAAACGCTTGCCTGATTTGCCGTTGGTCTATTTTGGTGACAATGCCCATGCACCTTATGGCGTGCGTGATGCTGATGACATTTACAATCTGACGACAGCGGCCGTTGAACGCTTGTGGGATGCGGGCTGTGATCTGGTGATTTTGGCCTGTAACACGGCCTCGGCGGCGGCTTTGCGCCGGATGCAAGAAAGCTGGATCCCTGCGGACAAACGCGTTTTGGGGGTTTTTGTGCCCCTCATCGAGGCGCTGACCGAGCGCGAATGGGGTGACAATTCGCCTCCAACTGAAGTGGGTGTCAAATCCGTGGCGCTGTTTGCCACGCCTGCCACGGTGGCCTCGCGCGCGTTTCAACGTGAATTGGCGTTTCGCGCCATTGGCGTCGATGTCGAGGCCCAAGCCTGCGGTGGTGTTGTCGATGCGATTGAAGATGGCGATATGATTTTGGCCGATGCTTTGGTGCGCTCACATGTGGACGCGCTCAAACGCAAACTGCCGCACCCTGATGCCGCGATCCTTGGTTGCACCCATTATCCGATGATGGAAGCCGAATTCCAAGACGCGCTTGGCCCCGATGTCAAAGTGTTCTCGCAAGCCAATTTGGTGGCTGAAAGCCTTGCACATTATTTAGAACGTCGCCCCGAAATGATCGGAACTGGGACACAAAACATGTTTTTGACCACTGGCGATCCCGCCAAGGTCAGCCGCGGTGCGACCCAGTTTTTGAAACGACAAGTGACGTTTCAAACGGCGTAATCAAGACACCTGCCAGCACAGCCTATCGATGCGCCATTTGCCGCAATTGCGCTTTGGTGCGGCGGGCCCTACAGTCATGAAAACACACGATGCTGCGGCTGACATGTGGATGCGACTCAGATCAAAGAGAGACTTATGACCCATAAAATCGCCATCCTAGGCGCCTCTGGTTACACTGGTGCCGAGCTCGTGCGCTTGATTGCCACCCATCGGGAAATGGACATCGTGGCCCTGTCTGGCGACCGCAAAGCGGGCATGGCGATGGCCGATGTGTATCCGCATTTGCGCCACTTGGATTTGCCGGCTTTGTGCAAAATCGATGATATCGATTTCGCAGGCGTGGATTTGGCCTTTTGTGCGCTGCCGCATGCAACCTCGCAAGCGGTGATCTCAAAACTGCCAAGAACGCTCAAAATCGTTGATCTGTCCGCTGATTTCCGTCTGCGCGATCCTGAGGCTTATGCCAAATGGTACGGGCAACCGCATTCTGCGTTAGAGATGCAATCTGAGGCGGTTTATGGCCTGACCGAATTCTACCGCGAAGACATCAAATCCGCGCGTCTTGTGGCGGGGACGGGCTGCAATGCGGCGACGGGCCAATTCATTTTGCGCCCGCTCATTGCTGCGGGCGTCATTGATCTGGATGAGATCATTTTGGACCTCAAAGTGGGCGTGTCTGGCGCGGGCCGCTCGCTCAAAGAACCGTTTTTGTTCGGGGAATTGCATGACAATGCCTTTGGCTATGCTGTGGGGGGCAAACATCGCCACCTCGGCGAATTTGACCAAGAGTTCTCTTTGATTGCGGGGCGCCCCGTTGAAATTCAATTCACCCCGCATTTGATCCCTGCGACCCACGGCATCTTGGCCACGGCCTATGTCAAAGGCGATGCTGGTGCCGTACATGCGGCGCTTGTGGCGCAATATGAAAATGAACCGTTTATCCAGGTGCTGCCCATGGGCGACGTGCCTGCGCTCAAACATGTGCGCGCGTCCAACTATTGCCACATCGGCGTCACGGCTGATCGCCGCTCAGGGCGTGCGATTGTGATCGGCACATTGGACAACCTGACCAAAGGGTCCAGCGGACAGGCGATTCAAAACGCCAATTTGATGTTGGGATTGGATGAGGTGACGGGGCTGACCTTGGCACCTGTTTACCCATAGAGCATATGTACCGATGGAGGTCGTTCAATGAAAAACCTTAAAAAACAACGCCGTATTCAAATCATCGCGGTGGCCGTTGTTGCATTGATATTGTCCACGGCTTTGATTGGCTATGCGATGCGTGACGGGATCAACCTGTTTCGTTCGCCCAGTCAAGTGCTCGAAGAGCCACCCCGCAAAGGCGAGGTGTTTCGCATTGGCGGACTTGTTGTTGAGGGCAGTTTGATCCGCGGCGCAGGCACGGCAGTCACCTTTGAAGTCACAGATACAAACGCGGTTGTCCCCGTCAGCTACACTGGCGTTTTGCCCGATTTGTTCGACGAAAATCAGGGCATGATCGGCACAGGTACCTTGCAAGATGGTGTGTTTGTAGCCTCTGAAATTTTGGCCAAACACGATGAAAGCTATATGCCCAAAGAGGTGGTCGATGCGCTGAAAGAACAAGGCGTCTATCAACCCGAGCCTGAGTGACGCGCACGCTCTAGTCCGCCCACGTTAACCTTTTTGCCCCAACCTTAACGCATCAAATTGGTGGGTTTGGGGCATATGAAAACAGTACAACAAATAGCAAATGACATCATCGCTCGTGAGGGCGGCTATGTGAATGATCCTGATGATTTGGGGGGTGCTACCAACTTTGGCGTCACCATCGGTACGCTGCGCCGTCTTGGCATCGACAATGATGGCGACGGGCGTGTCACATCATCCGATGTGCGCATGCTGACCCGTGCACAAGCCAGAGACATCTTTATACAGCACTATTTTAGCGGGCCGCGCATCGATGAGTTGCCGCCTGTTTTACAAGCCAGCGTGTTTGACATGTATGTCAATGCAGGCTCAAACGCTGTGCGCATCTTGCAGCGGCTTTTGGTCGATATGGGACAAAAGATTATGGTTGATGGCCAAATTGGTCCGCAAACCATTGAGGCCTGTCACATCGCGCAAAGTCTGGCACCGCTTCATTTGGCGGATGCGTTTGGCATCGCACGACGCAATTACTATTACGCCTTGGCCGACAAACGTCCCAAAAGCCGTAAATACGCCAAGCGACGTGATGGCGGCAAAGGTGGTTGGATCACCCGCGCCGAAGACTTTATCTCAAAACGATACCATCTGACTCCGGCAGAACATGCCACACGGGTGGCATCATGGGGGTAGTTCAAGTTTTGGCGCAGCTGCTGTTTGGCAACGGACAAAATGTGGTCAAAGAGACGGCCGAGGTGTTTATGGAAAACACCGAAAACGGCTCCATTCGGTCGGCGTCTTTACGGGCCGCGGCCATGGATCAATTTGATCGTTTTATGGATGGGCTCAATCGTGTGCCACGTCCGTTGATGGCTTTTGGCACGATTGGGTTGTGTGTCACCGCGATGGTCAATCCGATTTGGTTCGCGGCCCGCATGCAAGGGATCGCCCTGATTCCAGAGCCGCTGTGGTGGCTTATGGGGGCGATCGTCAGCTTTTATTTTGGCGCACGTTATCAGGTAAAAGGCCAAGATTTCCAACGCTCTATTGCCGCGACTGTCGCGCAAGCGCCGATCGTGACCGCCAATATCCGCACGCTTGAGGCGCTCAAAGCGCTTGAGGCCGGCGCCGAGGTGACGTCTCGACCAAACGGGCAAAGCAGCTATGCGCCGGGGCCTAGGCTTGAGCAGAGCTTTCCTGAAGTTCCAGGGTTTGATGCGGAAAACCCTGCCTTAGCGGCATGGAGGACCACCCAATGATGAGTGATGCGCTGATCAATGTTTTGGCCGATCATGGGCCGTGGGCAATAATGGTTTTTTTCCTTTTATACAGAGACTTACAAAAAGACCAAGCGACCCGTGCCGTGTTGGATAAAAACTCGCAAATCTTGATCGAAATGACGACCATGATCCGTGAACGTCTACCAAGAGGGGGCGGCCCACGATGAAATCGCATCTGAAAGATATTTCGATTTGGCTTTTGGATTTGGTTGCAGGCACGCCGCTTGCGCAGGCCGTCAAACGCAATCGTGACGCTGCACACGCCCTTGATGCGGCAGTGAAGGAGATGTTGGAACAATGAAACAGGCACTGACATTATATGGCGTGATCTTGGGCTTGGCGCTCATGGGCACGTCAACAATCGGCACCACACAAATGGTGCTGATCGGATATGGAGCGATTTGCGTGATGGCGCTCGTGATTTCGGGCACGTTTTTTTGGCTCTGGCAGGTGCGCGCCACGCCGTTGGCGCTTGGCATGTCGTTCAGTTGGGCCGGCCTTGGTCTGACCTTGGGCTGGTGGTGGGCTATGCAGCTGCGCCTCAGCTCCGTTTGGGGCGTTGAAGCGGCTGTTTTATTTGCCTTTTTATCTCTGTTGATGGCGGGTGCTGTATTGCATTTTGCGGTTATTCAAGGGTCGTTTGGCTATCACGGCTTAAGTTTTTTGGTGCCGGTTATTGGCGCATTGCTTCTGTCTCTAGGGGTCTTTTGGGTGATGTGAGGCAGGATACTCACATCCCCTAAGGTGGGGTGAGACAGATGAAAAAGGGGGCTTCGGCCTCCTTTTTTTTGACCGACAACTCTCACTTCTTTGCGACATCGCAGCGCATCCCATTGGCGGCGCGCGTCAAGCAAGCTACAACACCTCTCAACAGAGCGCTAAAGCTTTGGGGGGAGAAACTCTATGCTTGTTGAACTTGGACATTTCGCGTTGGTGTTGGCCTTTTTTGTGGCAATTGCGCAAACCATTTTGCCGCTGATCGGTGCGCAGTTCGGGCGGCGTGCCTTGATGGACTTGGCAGCCCCTGCGGCGCTTGTGCACTTGGTTTTGATCGCCTTTTCCTTTGGCGCGTTGATGTATGCCTTTGTCACTTCTGACTTTTCTTTGAAACTTGTGGTTGAGAATTCGCATACGCTCAAACCCATGCTGTATAAAATATCTGGCGTTTGGGGCAATCACGAGGGATCGATGCTTTTATGGGTGCTGATCCTCGCGCTGTTTGGCGCGGCGGCGGCCCTGTTTGGTGCAAACTTGCCCACAACCCTCAAAGCGCGAGTGATCGCAATCCAAGGCTCCATCGGTGTGGCGTTCCTTGCCTTTATTTTGTTCACCTCGAACCCGTTTTTGCGCCTCGCATCCCCGCCGATGAATGGCCAAGACCTTAATCCATTGTTGCAAGACCCCGGCCTCGCGTTCCATCCACCGTTTTTGTACTTGGGCTATGTGGGTCTCTCTATGACCTTTTCATTCGCAGTCGCCGCGCTTTTGGAAGGGCGTGTTGATGCGGCTTGGGGGCGCTGGGTGCGCCCTTGGACGCTTGCTGCTTGGGTGTTTTTGACCATCGGCATCGGGCTTGGCTCTTGGTGGGCCTATTACGAATTGGGTTGGGGCGGGTTTTGGTTCTGGGATCCTGTTGAAAACGCGTCATTCATGCCATGGCTTTTTGCCGCCGCTTTGTTGCACTCTGCCATCGTCGTTGAAAAACGCGAAAGCTTGAAAGCTTGGACAATTTTGTTGGCTATTTTGGCGTTTGGATTTTCCCTCATCGGCACATTCCTTGTACGCTCAGGCGTGATCACATCTGTGCATGCCTTTGCCAACGATCCTGAGCGTGGCGTCTTTATTTTAATGATCTTGGCGGTGTTTATGGGCGGAGCTTTGATCCTGTTCTCACTGCGCGCCGCTTCAATGGAAGCCCGCGGAGTCTTTGCTTTGGCCTCACGTGAAACTGCGCTTATCATCAATAACATACTGCTGGCCGTCGCGGCCTTTGTTGTCTTCATAGGCACCATTTGGCCGCTCGTGGCCGAAGCTTTTTGGGACCGCAAACTGTCTGTCGGCGCGCCCTTTTTTGATGCGGCTTTCACGCCGTTTTTCACCGTGCTGGCGATTATTTTGCCCATCGGGGCGATGTTGCCGTGGAAGCGGGCGAAAATCGGTGTGGCGTTGCGTAAATTGATCCCGTCCATGGTGCTGGCCATCTCTGTTTTGGCGCTGGTCTATGTCCTGCAAACAGGCAAATCTCTGCTGGGGCCCATTGGCCTTGGGCTTGGAGTTTGGCTGGTGTCGGGGGCCATGCAAGACATCGCCTCAAAGCTGGGGAGAAAGCGTGATATGTCACGTCTCTTGCGGTTGCCGCGCGCCGATTGGGGACGTTTGTTTGCCCATGGTGGGCTGGGCATCACCATCGCAGGTATCGCGGGACTGACAGCGTGGACCGTCGAAGACATCCGTGTGGTACAGGTCGGAGAAGCCTTTGATGTGGCTGGATTTACCATCACTTTGGACAATGTTGAACGCAAACAAGGGCCGAATTATATCACCACAATGGCCGATATGACCTTGTTCAAAGGGGCCAAGAAAATCGCCACGCTGCACCCCGAAAAACGCAACTATCCCGTAGCGCAGATGCCCACCACCGAGGCGGGCATCGATTCTGGGTTCCTGCGCGATGTATACCTTGTGATTGGCGATGTGCAGTCGAATGGCGGTTGGGCTGTGCGTACATACGTCAAACCCTTGGCCAATTGGATCTGGGGCGGCACGATCATCATGGCCCTTGGCGGGTTTCTGTCTTTAACGGACCGTCGCTACCGCGTGGCCGCAGGCGCACGTAAAGCGGCGCTTGAGCCCAAAGGAGTACCCGCAGAATGAAATCACTGATATTGGCTTTAAGTTTGCTCATAGCTGCGCCGCTTTACGCTGTGCAACCGGGTGAAGTTCTGGATGATCCTGTGATGGAAAGCCGCGCCCGCGAGATTTCCAAAGAGCTGCGATGTTTGGTGTGCCGCAATGAAAATATCGACGAATCCAATGCGCAACTGGCGACAGATTTGCGTCTTTTGGTGCGTGAACGACTGGTTGAGGGTGACAGCAACGTGCAAACGATCAACTATATTGTTGAACGCTACGGTGAATATGTGTTGCTGAAGCCGACGTTGACAGGGGCCAACAAACTGCTGTGGGTGGCTGGTCCTGCGATGTTGCTTTTGGCATTGGGATTTGGCATCGGGTTTGTACGACGACGCCAAAATGAAACGGTGATTGACGAGTTGTCATCTGATGAGGCCAAGCGCCTTGCGGCTTTGTTGAAAGAATAACCGTTGACGGAGCGATCTCTGGCGGACAAAAGAATTTGCGTTTTTACGGAGCGTTTCTCTTTCTTTCAGGCGCGTTATGCCTAAGTTAGGCCCAAGCCCAGCAAAGAGAGACGCACATGCAGTATGACACCATCCGCTATTCCGTTCGTGACGATACCGCCGTCATCACGCTCAATCGACCTGAGGTCAAAAATGCACTGAGCACGCAAATGCGCGCCGAGATCACCCATGCGGTCGGTGCCGCAGGCAAAGAGGCGCGGGTTGTGGTGATCACTGGGTCGCAAAATGCCTTTTGTTCTGGCCAAGATTTAGGCGATGGTATCAACGCAGGCAACGCGGATTTGGAACGCATTTTGCGCGATGAATACGACCCCATGCTGCACGCCATTCATGACAGTAAAATCCCCACGATAGCTGCCGTCAACGGCGTTGCTGCGGGCGCAGGCGCGTCATTGGCTTTGGCGACGGACGTGGTGATTGCAACCGAGAGTGCTGTGTTTATTCAAGCCTTTACACGTATTGGCCTGATGCCTGACGGGGGCGGCACCTATGCTTTGCCACGCCAAGTGGGCATGGCGCGCGCTATGGGGGCCTCTTTGTTTGGCGATGGAATTTCTGCGGATAAAGCAGCCCTTTGGGGGATGATCTACGAGAGCGTCGAAGACGATCAATTTGAGGCACATTGGAAAGCCCGGGCACAGCATTTGGCCGCAGGCCCAACCCAATCTTACGCGGCGATCAAAGAGGCGCTGCATGCCTCTGCCAGCAACACGTTTCCCGAGCAATTGGCGTTAGAGGCCAAACTGCAAGGCCGTTGTGGCACCACGCGTGATTTCCGCGAGGGCGTCGTGGCGTTCTTAGAAAAACGCCCTGCAAAATTTGAAGGGCGCTAATCGCAGCTGCGCCATTGGGGGTGTTATGGATCGATATAAAGTGGATCGAATGCATCGCCGATAAAGGGCTCATAGCGCCGCCAGCGCTTTGAGCTGCCTGAATACAGCTCTTTGCGCACTTGGACGGCTGAGGCTGTGGCTGTTGCATTGGTGTTTTCATGCGGGGTCAGGCAAGCGGCCTCCATTGAAAGACCCAAATCAGACATAAGCCTTGGGATATGGTGTTCTGGGTCTGAGGTCAGTGCGTCGTAGTCCAAGGTCACGATGCGGTTTGCAAACTGTGTCTCCCAGCGTTTCATCAATTTGGAATAAAGTTGGTAATACGCAACCGTGTCGCCGAGATCATAGCAATACTGCAACCCAGGGCTGGAAAAATGTTGTTTGTAGTTTGACCAACAGGTGGCTGCTGCATCGCGTTTGACATGCACGATTTTTGCCTCTGGGATCGCTTTGGCAATCACACCCAAAAGGGTGAAGTTTTGTGGCATTTTATCAACAATATAGCGTGTTTGGCCTGCGTGTTTTTTGAGCGCTTTGAAGTATTCCATCCGAAAGGTTTCAAGTGCTTGAGTGTTGATATCATGACGACCAAAAACCATATCCGAGCCAAATTGTGCGGCATAGCGCAATTCGCCAGCACCGATGACTGCGCTGTGATTGGACAAAATGCGCTCTGTAAGGCTTGTGCCGGATCGTGGCATGCCGATGAGAAAAATTGGAATGGGCATCGCTTGGTCACACAGCAGATCAGGGAGTTGAGCCAAACTGTCGGCACTGGTATGCAGCGCGTGAAATTTTGTGCTGTCTTTGGATGGGTGATATTTGATCGTGGCTTTGTGCAAAGCGTTGGCATCGGCCAAAAGAGCAAACGCGGTTTCAACTTCGTCAATTGAATCAAAAGCTTTTGCCAAAGCAAAGCCGAGATTTCGCCGATCATTTTGCGACAAATCGGATTGATACAGGTGCACCATGGCTTCCAAATGTGGATCCGTTGACGTGTAGTGGTGGACCGTGCTGAGGCCCAAATGGGCGGGTGTGAAAAATGCGGATTGGGTCAGAGCGCGGGTATAGCACTGCTCTGCGGATGTGAATGCCCCAAGGCTGCGGTGGACATCCCCAAGGCGGGTTAATGTGTCAGGTGCAGGGGTTAATTTTGCTGAGGCCTCCAGTGCTTTGAGAGCTGCGCCTGTGTTGCCTATCTCGGTATTGGCCAGACCTAGGGCTTTATGTGCGTCCGAATTTTGGGGTGCAAAATGGACAGCCTGTTTGGCCGCATCAAGTGCAAGCGCATGATTTTTCAAATGCATATGAGATTTTGATAGGTTGAGGTAGGCCAACGCGTCGGTTGGGGCAAGCGCACGCGCGTGTTCAAAGTGATCGCGTGCCAAGGCAAATTGGTGCGTGGCATAATAGGCTGCCCCCAACGCGTTGTGAATAAACGGCGTGTTTGGATAGGTTAAATTGAGCGCGCGCGCTTGCGGGATCACGGCGTCCCATTGTGCCTTTTGAACCAAGGTTTGCAGCGCCAATTGCGCCTGACGGCACGCGTCAGTGTTCGAGATTTTGATCGGGGCTTTATCAGGGAACAGAGCAAGTGGAGCATTCATGGCAAAGGACCTTTGAGACGTATTTTGTCTAAATCTGTCGCAAAGACTTGCATATATGGTTAACCCACGCGCCATAAATGCGCGGGAGCATAAAAAAGACCGCCCGTTGGGGCGGCCTTTGAATTTTGAAATCGATTGGATTGTGGCTTAGCCGCGGTCTTCGACGTTTGTGTAGGCGCGCTGTGTGGCCCCTGTGTAGAGCTGACGTGGGCGACCAATTTTCATGCTTGGATCTTCGATCATCTCTTTCCACTGTGAAATCCAGCCAACTGTGCGGGACAGTGCAAAGATCGGTGTGAACATAGATGTCGGGAAACCCATCGCTTCTAGGATGATACCTGAGTAGAAATCCACATTCGGGAAGAGTTTCTTGTCGGCAAAGTATGGATCGGCCAAGGCCGCCGCTTCGAGCGCTTTGGCAACCTGCAATGTTGGGTTGTTTTCAACCCCCAAGAGATCAAGCACTTCGTCAGCAGACTGTTTCATCACCGTCGCGCGTGGATCGAAGTTTTTGTAAACGCGGTGACCAAAGCCCATCAAACGGAAGGGATCGTTCTTGTCCTTGGCGCGGGCGATGTATTCAGGAATACGGTCCACTGTGCCAATTTCTTGCAGCATTTCCAAGCAAGCTTGGTTTGCGCCGCCGTGTGCAGGGCCCCAAAGACAGGCGATGCCCGCCGCGATACAGGCGAACGGGTTGGCGCCAGATGAGGACGCAAGGCGCACAGTCGATGTCGATGCGTTTTGCTCATGGTCGGCGTGAAGCGTAAAGATACGGTCCATCGCGCGGGCCAAAATGGGGTTCACTTCGTATTCTTCCGCAGGCACGGCAAAACACATGCGCAAGAAGTTTGAGGCGTAATCCAGATCGTTGCGCGGGTAGACGAAAGGCTGACCCGCTGTATATTTAAATGCCATCGCCGCGATGGTTGGCATTTTTGCGATCAAACGTGTTGTCGCGACTTCGCGCTGCCAAGGGTCTGAAATATCAGTTGAATCGTGGTAGAACGCAGACATCGCGCCCACAACGCCAACCATGATCGCCATCGGGTGCGCATCGCGGCGGAACCCTGAGAAGAATTTGTGCATCTGTTCGTGCACCATGGTGTGGTTCGTAATGGTGGATTCAAATTTTTCGATCTGTGCCACGGTTGGCAATTCACCGTGCAGCAACAAGTAGCACACTTCGAGGTAGTGAGAGTTTTCAGCCAATTCACCGATTGGATAACCGCGGTGCAAAAGCACGCCTTCGCCGCCGTCAATATATGTGATCGCGCTGTCGCAGGCCGCTGTTGAGGTAAAGCCTGGATCGTATGTAAACACGCCTGCTTCGCCGTAGAGCTTGCGGATATCAACAACATCTGGGCCTTCGGTTGGGGAATGAACGGGAAGTTCATAGGATTTGCCGTCAAGCGTCAGCGTCGCTGTTTTCTGTGTGTCTGCCATGGTCGTTCCTTCGGTTGGCAACGGGCCAATTCTGGCACCGCTGGAGGTCGGGGAGGGCGTGCAAAGGAATATCCGCACGCCTTCTGTGGCTAAGAGGGCCGGTGCCGCTCTTTTGAATGGGCTTAACCGTTATGTACGGCCTGCCATGTTACCGGACTGTGAAAGTCACGATAGAATTTTTATGCGGTCTAAAAATACACTGACCGTTTGACCACAAATCGCGCGATTTACGGCGATTGGATCGTTTTACTCTTGTACTGCGTCCGAAATCCGCGCGAGCGTTTCGTCTCGCCCAAGTACGAACATCATATCCAGGACGCTCGGGGTTTGGGTCCGTCCCGCAAGCGCTGCTTTGAGCGGGCCTGCGACTTTTCCAAATCCGATGTCTTGCGTCTCCATGACGCGGCCAACAGCCGCCTCTAATGCGTCGCGGTCCCAGCTAACACTTTGCAGGTGCGGCGTCAATTCATTCAGTATACCGTTGGATACAGCCCCAAGGTTCTTTTGTGCTTTCTCATCCACGTCCACAGGGCGCGCAGTCAATGCAAACCGTGCTTTTTCAATGAGTTGAGGGTATTTTTTGGCCGAGCCTTTGAGGCAGTACATCGCAGACATCAACCGTGCGTTTTGTGCGTCTGTGAAAAGGGG
Source organism: Celeribacter sp. (assembly GCA_047630475.1). Classification (GTDB taxonomy): domain Bacteria; phylum Pseudomonadota; class Alphaproteobacteria; order Rhodobacterales; family Rhodobacteraceae; genus Celeribacter. Next base: position 13,305 of record JBLHXX010000048.1, read on the forward strand.
CTGTGCAGACGCAGCAAGGTATCCTTGGATTTCGCTCAAGATTTGAGCATCCTCCATCACGGCCAAATGTTGCCCGCAGATATTTTCAAGCTTTTTGGTGTCAAAGCGGGCAGGGGATTTGTTGATTCCATCCAAATCGAACCACGCCATCGCTTGCGCATCCGAGAAAAATTCATCATCGCCATGAGACCAGCCCAAACGCGCCAAATAATTGCGCATGCCTTGGGCAGGGTATCCCATCGCTTGGTATTCTTTCACGCCTGTCGCCCCGTGGCGTTTTGACATTTTCTTGCCATCAGGGCCAAAAATCAGCGGAATATGCGCATAGACAGGCAGATCCCATCCCATCGCATCATACACCATCATTTGACGCGCAGAGTTCGCCAAGTGGTCGTCGCCGCGAATAACATGGGTGACGCCCATATCATGGTCATCGACAACAACGGCCAACATATAGGTTGGCGATCCATCAGAGCGCAGCACAATCATGTCATCGATTTGGTCGTTCTTGATCGTCACATCGCCTTGCACTTGATCTTTGATCACGGTGACGCCGTCCCGTGGCGCTTTCATGCGGATCACGAAAGGCGCGTCGGGATAGGTGCTGGGATCAGCGTCCCGCCAGGGCGATTGGTACAGCGTGCTGGTTTTGGTGGCGCGGGCTTGTTCGCGAAAGGCCTCGATCTCGTCTTGGGTCGCGAAACATTTATAGGCAGTGCCAGCGCTCAACATCTGATGGGCGACTTCTGCGTGACGCGCTGCTTGCTCAAACTGGCTCACGGCCTCGCCGTCGTAATCAAGGCCAAGCCACGCCATGCCGTCCAAAATGCCTTGGGTTGCCTCAGGGGTAGAGCGTGCGCGATCTGTGTCTTCGATCCGCAGCAAAAATGTGCCACCACGGGCGCGGGCATAGAGCCAGTTGAACAGGGCCGTGCGCGCTGTGCCGATGTGCATATCGCCAGTGGGGGACGGTGCGATGCGGGTGACGACAGGTTTAGAAGCGGAAGAGGCGTTTGACATGCGAAAATTAACCCTTTGGTAACCATGCTGGCGATAGCGTTAAGACTGTGGTGCTTGTGGCGTGGTCTAGACCATTTTCGCGCAAAGTGGAAATCGGTTTTCACCGCAGCGCGCCACGACATAGCGGCAATGATCGCACCGATAGATCCCATCGGGCAACGACATGAAAGTAAGGACAGCAGGTGACGCCGATTTTGACCCTGCTGTATTGGTTTCTCGATATCTTTGACGGGCAACGGGGGCGGCTGTTTTTATGGCTGCCTGTGATGCTGGGGCTGGGGGTGTCGCTGTATTTCGCAGCTCCGCTTGAGCCGGACCAAATGTTCTATGTGATTTTGACCATTGTGTCCGCCATGAGTGTTGTGATTTTAGTCTTTATTCCAGCCTATTACGCGCCGCCGTTCACCATTGTGTTGATGGTGTCTGTTGGGGTTTTGTCTGCTGGGTATCGCGCCCATAGTGTTGCCGCCCCTGTGTTAAATTTCCGCTACTACGGGCCTGTTGAGGGCCGCGTGGTTAAGATCGACAGATCCGCCTCTGAAGCTGTGCGGCTGACCTTGGATCAGGTGGTGTTGAAAAATATGCAACCCAATCGCACCCCTTCACGGGTGCGGGTGTCATTGCATGGGGACCAAGAGTATATCACGCCTGAACCGGGCCTGCGCGTCGCATTGACGGGACATTTGTCGCCTCCGCCCAGTGCGGCTGATCCCACAGGCTTTAATTTTCAACGTATGGCATGGTTCGACCAACTTGGCGCTGTGGGCTATACCCGTGTGCCTGTGTTGCGCGCGGGGCCTACAGACGACGGGCTGTCTTTGGCCATTCACCGTTTGCGTCAAAAACTGTCTTTGGGGCTGCAAAGCCGGATCGCAGGTCAAGCGGGAGCTTTTGCTGCGGCCATTTTAACCGGGGACCGATCTGGCATTTCGGCGCAAACCGCTGAAAACCTGCGGGCCAGCAATCTGTCGCATCTTTTGGCCATCTCGGGTCTGCATATGGGGCTTTTAACGGGGGCTGTGTTTGCCGCGATCCGTGCCATTTTGTCCCTTATTCCGTTCGCGTTTTTCTATCTGCCGATAAAAAAAATCGCAGCCGTCTGCGCGCTGATCGCGGGCGCTTTGTATTTGGCATTGTCGGGCTGGAACGTCGCGACCGAGCGGGCCTATATCATGGTGTCGATGATGTTCATCGCGGTGCTGTTTGACCGGCAAGCCATATCTTTGCGCGCTGTGGCCATGGCAGCCCTGTTGATTTTACTGATCCGGCCAGAGGTCTTGCCCGAACCTGGATTTCAAATGTCATTTGCCGCCACAACTGCGCTCGTGGGGGTGTTTACCATTGTGCGGCGTCTCAATTTAATGGCGCGTTGGCCCCGTTGGCTGAACGGCGCAGTCACTGTTGTGTTGTCCTCGGCTGTGGCGGGCATCGCCACGGCGCCTGTGGCCGCAGCACATTTCAACCGCATTGCGGATTTCGGCCTGATTGCCAATGTGATTTCAGTGCCTGTCATGGGCGCGGTGGTGATGCCTGCTGCCGTTTTGGCGGCTGTGTTGGCCCCGTTGGGGCTACAAAACCTGCCATTGATGGTGATGGAGCCTGCGATCCGGTGGGTTCTATATGTGGCCGACCGCGTGGCGGGGATCGACGGCGCAGTGACATGGATCGCATCGCCGCCGCCGCAGTCTTTGCCGTTGATTGCCCTTGGGGGGATTTTTGTCGTGCTTTGGCGTGGGCGGTCGCAATTGCTTGGGCTTTTCCCTGTGTTGTTTGGGTTTGTCCTATGGGCCAGTGCCGAACGCCCCAATCTTTTGGTGTCCTCGGATGGCGGCCTTCTCGGGCGCATGACGGCCGAAGGGCGCGCGTTGAGCAAAGCCAGCGGTGGCCGTTTTGCAGCTCTGTCTTGGCTTGAAAACGACGGGGATTCCCCCGATCAAAGGGCGGCTGCTGCGCGCAATATGCCTCCCCTTGATCTGTCCGGTATTCGCATTGCCCATGTGACAGGGCGCGGATGGCAGCAAAACGCCAAAGCCGCCTGTACCACTCATGATGTCATTATTGTGAATAAAAGATGGGAAGATGACTGGTCGAGCGACTGTTTTATGTTCGATTTGTCTTATCTAGAGGAAAGCGGAGCTTTGTCATTTGTGGCCAAAGATGACAGTGTTGTTGTCAGCACAGCTCTGGGTGCGGCGGGTGTCAGGCTGTGGAGCGAGGCCGCATTTCAGCGTGATCCATGGCGCTCAGCGCAAGATATTCGTGATGTGAAAAAACGCCCCGTTTATGGGCTTACATTCAAACGCGAGGGGGCACGCGTGGTTTGGGAGGCGGTTCCATGAGGCCGTGCTCGGCGCGATTGATGTGTGTGGTCGTGCAACGCACTAAAAAAGCCACGGCAACACGAGGTTGAGATGGCTTTCATTTTGATCTGAATTGATGGGCTAAAGCGTTCCGCCATACACTTGAATCACGAGTTTTTGGCGGCACGCCCATAACATTGAGAGGTTCCGCCGCGCCCCGCCTTTTCCCTGCCTCAGGTTAAAGGCGGGACGCTTTAGTAGCTGCGGATCAGACCCACCAATTTGCCCTGAACCTCGATTTTGTCCGATGTGAACATCCGCGTCTCGAACGCTGGGTTGGCGGCTTCCAAAGCGATCATGTTGCCATTGCGCATATAGCGTTTGAGTGTTGTTTCATAGCCTTCGACCATCGCCACAACGATATCGCCGTTCGAGGCTTCAGATGTTTCGCGAATGACCACGATGTCGCCATCGTTGATGCCCGCGTCGATCATCGATTCACCTTTGACCTCAAGCGCATAGTGGTTGCCACGCCCCGACAGCATTGATCCAGTGACCGCCACATTCAACGCACCGTCTTCGACCGCTTCAATCGGCACGCCCGCGGCGATTTTACCCATAATTGGCAAGTTAAACGCAGAGACAGCCACTTCCATGGCTTGTGCCGGCGGTGGGCTATTGGGACGGTCGCCTTCGATCACGCGGGGTTGGAACCCTGCCACAGTCGGGGCGGTGGGTTGACCGCCAAGGCTTTCGGGCAGTTTCACGATTTCAATGGCGCGCGCACGATGCGCAAGACGACGGATGAACCCGCGTTCTTCCAAGGCTGTGATCAGGCGATGGATGCCTGATTTCGAGCGTAAATCCAACGCTTCTTTCATTTCATCAAAAGACGGTGGAACGCCGTCTTTGTGCATGCGTGTGTTGATAAAATCCAACAATTGTAGCTGTTTTTTCGTCAGCATATGTGTGCTCCCGCCGTGGCCCAAAATCATATCGACGCCAAGCTGTTCTGGGTCTGCTTCAGTTTGCGCGTGCACAGAACTGGGCAGGGACGAGACATAATGAACCGGAACGCAGGGCTTGGTTGGCTTTTGTGACAAAACCCGCGGCGCATTGAGTGCAGCGGTTTTAAAGCCAACAGGCCCGCCTGTGTCGGTCTGTCTCCAGAGAGGCTGGGTATCGTGTTCTGATAATGTTCTACCGTCGTTCCCTAAATGTGTCAACGATACTCTCCTGATTGACCGATCACGGCGCGCAGGTCGAAAATTGCCAGCGCTTGGCCTTGTGGTCATAGAAGAGGGGGGCTTGGTTAAATCATCATTAACGTTAATGGATTGAGATGCATTTTATAGAGAAATAATATCCACAAGGTCGCCTGTTTGGACCGCAGGCGCAAAGGGCGCGCGGACAATCAGGGTGTTTGCATCAGACAATATGCGCATGAGCGCGCTGTCTTGGCTGTCAAAGGGCGTCACCGTGCCGTCTGTCACGTGAGCGCGCATATAATGTGCACGGGGGCCGTTTGCGGGCAAATCTGTTGCCAAAGGGATTTGGGTCGTGTCGATCGGTGTCGCACCGAGGCCCAGCATATGATGCAAAGCGGGCAGCATGAACAGATGCGCCGTGACCATGGAGGACACAGGGTTGCCCGGAAGGCCCAGCATCATCGTGTCATTGATTTTGCCCGCCATAAGCGGTTTGCCGGGGCGCATGGCGACTTTGTAAAAGGCGCGGTCCAGCCCCATATCGATGGCGACTTTGCCCACGATGTCATGATCGCCCACAGACGCGCCGCCAATGGTGACAATCATATCGGCATCACGGGCAAGGCTCAGGACATAACGCAGCGATGCTTCATGATCGCGGGCAATGGGCAACATACGGGCGATGCCGCCTGCGGACTCGACCATCGCGGCCAGACCAAAGGAATTTGAAGCGATGATCTGCGCGTCATTTGGCGTCTCACCGGGCATGACCAATTCGTCACCTGTGGCAATCAAAGCGACGACAGGTTTGCGGGTGACTGTGAGGGTGTCGATGTTCATCGCGGCAAGCAGTGCCAAATCGCGCGGGGATAGGCGACGCGGGGCTTTGACCGTGTCACCCACTTTGAAATCCGCACCGATGTCGCGGATGTTGGTGGTGCGCGAGATGTCCGTTTGGGTGATCACATCGCCGTCGCGCGTCACGTTTTCTTGCATCACCACACGGGAGGCCCCTTTGGGCAGGGGCGCGCCGGTGAAAATACGCACGGCTTGGCCTGCGTTTACCGTACCGTCAAACGCATGACCGGCTGCGGCCTCGCCGATCACCGTGAACTGAGCACCTATGTGGCTTTCCTGGTCACGCAGGGCATAACCATCCATGATCGAGGCAGAAAAAGGCGGTTGATTGCGGGTGGCCGTGGCATCTGTGGCCAGCACACGGTTGAGCCCGCAGCGTAGGGGCACTGTCTCGTGCTCAAGTGGCCCGCAGAGCGAAAAGACATGATCAAGCGCCTCTGAGACAGAAATCATAGGGGCGTCTCGTCCAAAGTATAGCTGCCCGATTTGCCGCCTTCTTTGCGCAAGAGGCGAATAGACACGATTTCCATGCCTTTTTCGGCGGCTTTGAGCATATCGTAGATGGTCAGGGCAGCGGTGGAGGCGGCTGTCAGAGCCTCCATTTCCACACCCGTTTGACCAGATGTTTTCACCGTGGCGGTGATGCGCACGCCGGGCAGGGTCTCGTCGGGGATCAAATCAAGGGTGACCTTGGTGATCGGCAGGGGATGACACAAAGGGATCAGATCAGAGGTTTTTTTCGCCCCCATGATGCCCGCAAGCCGCGCCACGCCCAACACATCACCCTTTTTCGCGGTGCCTTGCGTGATATGCGCCAGTGTTTCGGGGCGCATTTTGATCGCGGCCTCTGCTGTGGCCAAACGATCGGTCACGGCCTTGTCCGAGACATCCACCATATGGGCGTGGCCAGCATCGTCGAAGTGGGTCAGGTCTGCCATAGTGTGATCCTTTTGGACTGCGAAAGAGGGGCGAGCAGTGGTTAAGCGGGGACGGGATTGGCCAGCAAGCTACGTGTCGCGGCGGTGACATCGTCTTGGCGCATCAGGCTTTCACCGATCAAAAACGTGCGCGCGCCGTATGGGGCCATAGCGGCCAGATCAGCGGCGTTGGACAGCCCGCTTTCACAGACCAGCAATTTGCCTTCTGGCACCATTTTGGACAGGCGTCGCGTGGTGTCCAGAGAGGTCTCGAATGTTTTCAGGTTGCGGTTGTTGACGCCGAGCAACGGCGATTTCAGCGCAAGCGCCCGCTCAAGTTCTTGCTCGTCGTGCACTTCGACCAAAACATCCATGCCCTGCGCAAACGCGGCCTCTTCCAGTTCTCGCGCTTGGGCATCAGACACAGAGGCCATGATGATCAGGATCGCGTCTGCGCCCCACGCGCG
>JBLHXX010000049.1:0-18881 GCA_047630475.1 Celeribacter sp.
GGCAGGCCTGAGTGCACCAAAGACAGACGTGTGATGTTTTCGACCTCTTTGAGGGTCCAAATCACTTTCGATTTCTCGCCGTTCATGGCGTCGATCGAAAAGGTGTATTCCAAACGGTCATATGGCGTCGCATCGCGCACGCGCCCCCAACACATTTTTTCCCCGCTGTCGCGTCCGAACATCACGTACGGTTCGCCCATAGTCAGCTCGGATTTTGGCACATGAAACCACGCCTTGAGAAACTCAGGCTTGGTCAAGTGGTCCCAAATCTGGACGCGCGAGGCTTTGACGTAAATAGATTTGCGAATGGTGTTGTCGGTCATGATATGTCCTTTGGACGGGTCTGTGCCGGTACAGGGTCGCAATCTGCGCCACGTATATTGGTGGCTTTGGCGATATGCTTGCGCCGCTTTGGCGGTGTTTACTTGGCCATCGCGCGCGCTTGTGCGGCGGCGGCCCGAATTTCTTCAGCGATTTCTTCGGCTTCTTCTGGATCGAAATCCATCGGAATTTCAAGACCTTCACCTTCGATATAGATGCGCACCATGCCAAGCGTGGTGGGGCCAATTTGGATGTTCGCCTCGACGTCGCTCTCTTTATTAATGCTCATGGTGGTGCTCCTTTGGATTGCCCGCAGAAATAGGGCCAAAGTGCCCTGTGCGCAAGGGTGCGGTTTGTGGCGTCGCGGGGCAGGGCAAATGGTGACTGACGGGGGCGGATAAAAAAATCATCAAAAATGCGCAATCTTACTCTTGCATTCATCCAGCACCTTCCGTAAATCACCCCCAGTGTGCCGCCTTAGCTCAGTTGGTTAGAGCGCCTGATTGTGGATCAGGAGGTCCCTGGTTCGAGACCAGGAGGTGGTACCATTTATCCCCCCCCAATTATCGTTTTAGAATTTGATCAAGCACGCGTTTGTGAGTGTGTTTGCGTGAGACACGGTGTTCGCTTTTGCGTTTGTATGTGGCATGAACGCATAGACGCCATCCATTTGGCAACGACACCCACGGCCATAACGACACGCACGGCCATTGGACTGAGCTGTGTCGAGACGCGACGAGAGGATCATACATGCTAACCGTTATATCGCCTGCAAAAAAGTTGAACATGGACCCTGTTGTCGGGATTGATCGAACCGTTCCCTGTTTTCCCCAAGAGACGAAAGAGCTGATTGATCTCGCGCGCCAATTGGATGTGGCTGCGCTGCGTAAATTGATGGGGATCAGCGAAAAATTGGCGGAGTTGAACGTCGAACGCTTTGCGAATTTTTCCGACACACCAGAGCATGACGCAGCCAAACAGGCGATGTATATGTTCGCAGGCGACACCTATACGGGGCTCGATGCGCAAAGTCTTGACGCGGATACGGTCGCTTATGCGCAAAATCACTTGCGTATTTTGTCAGGGCTTTACGGTATTTTGCGGCCACTTGATGCGATCCAAGCGTATCGTTTGGAAATGGGCAGCAGGCTGGCGTCCCCCAAGGGCAAAAACCTGTATGCGTTTTGGGGCGATAAAGTCGCGCTGAGCTTGAATGACGCGGCTGTGGCCAGCCAGTCAGAGTTTTTGGTCAACTGCGCCTCGACGGAGTATTTCTCTGTGGTGAAAACAGAGATCTTGCGCCCCAAGGTGATCACGCCTGTGTTCTTAGAACGCCGCGATGGCACCGAGAAAACCATCAGCTTTTTCGCCAAAAAGGCGCGGGGCGCGATGGCACGGTTTATTGTGGAAAACCGTGTGCAAGACATCAAACATCTGTGCGATTTCGACAGCGGTGGGTATGCATATGATGCCTCAAAGTCTGACGACACAACATTGGTGTTCTCGCGCGACAGTTAGGGCGCGGGGTTACTCAATCCCAACCGTCTGACGCAACGCGCCCGTCTGAGCATCAAAGATCAAAATCTCATTGTCCGTCGTCACAATGCCCACCCAATCTGGGCCACGGGTGAAGTTTTGCGCTGTAGCCCCGTCAGGCAACACGATGTTTTCGGGCAAATCAAAGCTGACTTTTGCACTCATTGTTGGGAAACGGGTGACAAGCAGTCCGATCAGGAGTAGGAACCCCAAAATCATCACCACCAAGAGCGATGTGACAAGCCGGCGCATCAGCGTGAGCCCTGCCATCGCTTTTGGATCAACGTTTGCATCCATATCCCGTGGATCGCCCTGTACCGGATCAGTCATGTCTACTAGCGCGCCTCTTATCACCGTTGAATTCATTATCGCGGAAAACCCGCCTAAGCGTCTTGATAAGGCGATTGCGCGCGATGTGCCAGCGGATGCGAACCTGTCGCGCTCGCGTTTGGCAAAATTGATCGCTGACGGCTCTGTTATGGTCAACGGCAAGCCTGCTTTGGACCAAAAGGCCAAAATCGCCGAGGGTGCGAAAGTGACCATCACCGTCGAGCAACCCACCGACAGTCATCTGGTGGCCGAAGATATTCCGCTTGATATTATCTATGAAGACGACGATCTGATCGTGATCAACAAACCTGTGGGCATGGTTGTACATCCGGCACCGGGATCGCCCTCTGGCACCTTGGTCAACGCGTTGATGCACCACTGTGGTGATAGCCTGTCTGGGATTGGCGGCGAAAAACGCCCCGGTATTGTGCACCGCATTGATAAAGACACTTCGGGTCTTTTGGTCGTGGCCAAAAGCGATGTGGCGCACCAAGGTTTGGCAAAACAGTTTGAAAAACACAGCGTCGAACGCAAATACACCGCGCTTGTTTACGGCATGCCCGATGTGATGGACCCGCGTCTGCGCGGGGTCAAAGGGGTGAGTTTCGAGGGATCGAACATCATGCGCATCACCACCATGCTGGGGCGTCACAAACATGACCGTCAAAAACAGGCGGTGTCGTTTTCAGAAGGGCGCCATGCGATCACCCGCGCGCGCGTTTTGGAAATCTACGGCGTACCGCATCAACTGGCTTTGGTGGAATGTTGGTTGGAAACGGGGCGCACGCACCAAATTCGTGTGCATATGACCCATGCTGGTCATGGCTTGATCGGGGATCAAACCTACGGGGGCAAACGCAAACTGTCGCATAAAGCGGGTATTTCTGATGCGGCGCGTGAGGCGATCGCGGGGTTTCCCCGTCAGGCATTGCATGCGGCGGTTTTGGGCTTTGAGCATCCTGTTACGGGCGAAGACATCCGGTTTGAGGCGCCTTTGCCTGCGGATATGGCTGATTTGATCGATGGGTTGCGCTAATTTGCACGCTTGATGCGCGTTTTGGGCATAGTTGTGGCAATTGCGCACATTGCTGTGATCTGTCAGTTTGTTTGCAGACAAGCGACGGAAACGGGTTCATCTTTCGTATATAGATTGATGATAGCGAACAAAAACCAATATTTTTGTCCAGCAAACCCTTGAACCGCCAGAACCGTACACCTATCTGAATGTTAACGCCTGTAACATCGGGCGCCAGACATGGGAGTGATCCGACAATGAGTAACTACACAAATCTACCAGCCCCGAGCCCAGAACAGGGTCTCAATCGGTATATGCAAGAAATCCGCAAGTTCCCCATGCTGGAGCCCGAAGAAGAATACATGCTGGCCAAACGTTGGGTCGACCACGAAGATTCCGGCGCGGCGCATAAGCTGGTGACCTCTCATTTGCGATTGGCCGCCAAAATTGCCATGGGCTACCGTGGGTACGGTTTGCCGCAAGCCGAAGTTGTGTCCGAGGCCAATGTGGGCTTGATGCAGGCGGTGAAACGCTTTGACCCGGAAAAAGGCTTCCGCCTGTCCACTTACGCCATGTGGTGGATTCGTGCCTCCATCCAAGAATATGTTCTGCGCTCATGGAGCCTCGTGAAACTCGGGACGACATCTGCGCAAAAGAAACTGTTCTTTAATCTGCGCAAAGCCAAAAACCGTATTGGCGCGTTGGAAGACGGCGATTTGCACCCCGATCACGTCAAACGTATCGCGCATGATCTGAGCGTGACCGAGGATGAAGTGATTTCAATGAACCGCCGTATGTCAGGCGGGGATGCGTCTTTGAATGCCACAGTTGGCTCAGAAGACGGCGGCACCGCACAATGGCAAGATTGGCTCGAAGATGAGAGCATGGATCAGGCGGGCGATTATGAGGCCAAAGACGAGATGGAAAGCCGCCACGCTTTGCTGATGGAAGCCATGGATGTGCTCAATGATCGCGAAAAAGACATTCTCACGCAGCGCCGGTTGCAAGACAAACCTATCACGCTTGAAGCTTTGTCGGAACAATACTCTGTGTCGCGCGAACGCATTCGCCAAATCGAAGTGCGTGCTTTTGAAAAGTTACAAGCACGGATGAAAGAGCTGGCCGCTGAGACGGGTGTGTTTGAAGACGCTTAAAGGGTTACGAGGCACTCTGACTGATAAAATCTGCAAAAGGGGTGGCGCGCGCTGCCCCTTTTTCTTTGCTCAAAGCCCTGTCATGCTAGCGCTCACATTTTGAGGGAGGACGATCATGACCAAACCGATCCGTTGGGGCGTCTTGGGCGCTGCAAATTTCGCCAAACAACACATGGCACGGGCCATTCACCGGGCCGAGGGGGCGCAGCTTGTGGCGCTGGCCACGTCTGATCCAGCCAAAGCGGTGGGGTTCCAAGCGTTTTGTCCCGACCTTGAGGTTGAGACAGATTACGATGCTTTGCTGGCGCGCGATGACATCGATGCTGTTTACGTGCCGTTGCCGAACCATATTCATGTTGAGTGGACGCTCAAAGCAATGCGTGCAGGTAAGCATGTGTTGACGGAAAAACCCATCGCCATGACCGCAGACCAGATCGATGATTTGATTGCGATGCGCGACGCGACGGGGCTTTTGTGCGCCGAGGCGTATATGATCGTACATCACCCCCAATGGGCGCGCGTCAAACAGCTTTTGGCCGAGGGCGCGATTGGCGACTTGGCGCATGTAGATGCGGTTTTTTCTTTTAACAACAGTGATATGGATAATATTCGCAATCGTCCCGAGACAGGCGGCGGATCTATTCGCGACATCGGCGTCTACACCTACGGTGCGGCGCGTTGGGCCACGGGGCAAGAGCCACAAAAGATCACCCACACCAATATCCGTTATGAAAATGACGTGGATGTTTTCGCCGAAATCAGCGCGCAGTTTGACACATTTTCCTATCATGCGTTGACGTCCATTCGGCTGTGTCCGACGCAAAAAATCCGTTTTCATGGCAACAAGGGCGTTTTGACGGTCGAAACCCCGTTCAACGCCAATCTGTTTGGGCCAACGCGTGTGCATCTGGCGGATGCGTCGAACAATGAAACAGTTGAACATTTCAGCGGACAGAACCATTATGTCAATCAAGTTGAAAACTTCTGTGCCGCTGTACGTGCAGGGACGTCTGCGCATTCCGATTATCCTTGGACATTGGAAAACGCCCGTGGCACGCAACGTATGATAGATGCTGTGTTTGCGGCAGACAAACGCTAGAGCGATGCTCAAAGGATAAACCAATGGCCGACCCACATGAATTTGACGACGTGATGCCCGATCTGGAAAATATGACCCCTAAGTTGCCCGAGCAGCTTGCGGAAAACATCTTTCATCGGGTGTTTTTTATGATCCTCATCGCGATCATGATCAGCCTGTCAAAGACGCTTTTGGCGCTTTTGACATTGCTGCAATTGGTGTTTGTGGTGCTTGGCAAAGGCAAACCAAATGTGCGGTTGGCGGAGCTTGGCACGGATTTGGGCATCTGGATGGCCAAAGCCATCCGGTACCAAACGGCGGCAAGCGAGGTGAAACCTTGGCCGTGGACGGAGTTGGACTAAATTCTACGCGGGTGTTTGGTCGAGACCGGATCGTGATCTGAAAAAAAACGCCCCTCAAACCTAAGTTTGGGGGGCGTTTTTGTGTCGTTTAATCCATCGTCTCAAGTTCATCGATCATTGCGGAAATCATCGACAGGCCTTTGTCCCAGAATTTGGGGTCAGAGGCGTCAAGGCCGAAGGGGGCCAAGAGATCGCTGTGATGTTTTGATCCGCCCGCTTTGAGCATCTCAAAATATTTGTCTTCAAACCCATCTGGGTTTTCCACGTAGGCCGCATAGAGCGCGTTCACCAAACCATCGCCAAAGGCATAGGCGTAGACATAGAAAGGCGAGTGGACGAAATGCGGGATATAGGACCAAAATGTCTCGTAGCCATCCATGAATTCGAACGCTGGGCCTAAGCTTTCGCCCTGCACGGACATCCACAACCCGTTGATGGTTTCAGATGTCAGTTCACCACCTTTGCGGGCGTCATGCAGTTTGCATTCGAAATCGTAGAACGCGATTTGGCGCACCAGCGTGTTGATCGAATCCTCGACTTTGCCCGCCAGCAACACTTTGCGCTCATTTTGATCTTTGGCGCCCGAGAGCAGCTTTTGGAACGTCAACATTTCGCCAAACACCGATGCGGTTTCGGCCAATGTCAAAGGCGTACTGGACAGCATTTCGCCCTGATCTGCCGCCAAGACTTGGTGCACGCCGTGGCCCAATTCATGGGCCAATGTCATCACATCGCGCTGTTTACCCAAGTAGTTGAGCATCACATAGGGGTGCGCATCGGTCACTGTCGGATGGGCAAAGGCACCGGGGGCTTTGCCCTCTTTCACGCCGGCATCGATCCAGCCTTGGGTGAAAAATGGTTCCGCAAGTTCGGCCATTTTCGGGTGAAAGCCTGCGTAGGCGTCCATCACCATCGCGCGGGCATCGTCCCATTGAATGGCTTTGTCGTCTTCAAGCGGCAGGGGCGCGTTGCGGTCCCAGACCTGCAATTTATCAAGGCCGAGCCATTTGCGTTTGAGTTCATAGTAGCGGTGCGACAGCTTGGGGTAGGCGGCGACCACGGCATCGCGCAGGGCCTCGACCACCTCGGGTTCCACATCGTTGGACAGGTGGCGCCCCGTTTGTGGGGTCGGCATGCCGCGCCATTTGTCCTCGATATCGCCCATTTTCGCCAGCGTGTTGTGAACACGGGTGAAGGTCTTGAGATTTTGTCCCAAGACATTGGCCACTTCGCGCGCAGCCGCTTCGCGTTTGTCGCGGTTTTGATCGGACATCAATGTGGCGGCGGCCTCAAGCCCAAGCTCTTGACCATCCACAGTGAATTTCAAGTCGGCAACGGTTTCATCGAACAGTTTGTTCCACGCAGAAGCGCCCACAACAGACATGTCGTGCTCGTAGCGTTCCAATTCATCGGACAGCTGATAGGGGCGCATTTTGCGCATACGCTCGAAAATAGGACGGTAGCGCGCCAGATCAGCGTGCTGCAACATGTCCTCGATTATATCGTCAGCAATGCGGTTTACTTCGAGGGAGAAAAACACCAAAGGCGCGGTGAAGTTGGTGATTTTGTCTTGGATATCGGAAAAGAATTTCGCGCGCGTCCCGTCGACCGTGTTTTGATAGTACAAAAGCCCCGCATAAGAGCCCAGACGCCCCGCCACTTGGCTGATGCGTTCGTTGCGCAAAATACAGTCATACATGCCCGCGCCGTCGAGATCGGCCAGTTTGCCTTCGAAATCGTTAGCGAATGAGACACAGGCCTCTTCAAGCCAATCCAGATCGCGTTTCACTTCGGGCGCATCTACCGCAGGGTAAAGATCGCTGAGATCCCAATTTGGCAAATCGCCGAAATCGCCCGCTGCCGATCCCGCGTTCGCATCAAACACGCGGCTGTCGTAGGCGCGGGCGTCGATGACATGGGGACCAAAGGCAGATGTATAGCTGAAACGCATGAAAGTTCTCCTATTTTCGGTACCTTACACTTAGGAACGCAGGGCACCGATTTGCAACCCATAGACGGGCAGAGATTTCGCATTGGTCGCAGTTTTTAAGCTGCACAGAGCAGCCAACCGTTACCCTATTGAGCGGGGTTGCATGTCTATAGGCCGGCGGGATCAGATCGAGATGTCACGGGTTTTAACGGTTGGCATCAAACAACGCGCAAGAGCGGTCAAAAAACATCTCACGCGATTGCGGCACTTCCATCGGGATCTCGTGCTGGGCGCGGGGCACATCGACCAATTCGCCTTTGGGCCAGCGCGCCATACGCGCCCGCACGGCGGCTGTGTTGACGATGGATTCGTCCGAGCCCAGAAAACACAACGCAGGCACATCAGGCGAGGCCAGCGTGTCGATATAGGTGTTCTCGGAAATAGATTCGCGCACCCAACGTGTGGATGGCCCCCCAAGTCCCAGATCAGGCTGGGCTGCAACTTGGGCGCGCATATAGGCATACATGTCGGGATCGCGGGTGAGGGTGTTGCCCTCAAAATCCTGCACCATCATGTAAGTGTCGCTGTTTGTACCAGGCGCGTGGGTGTCGTCGAGTTTGAGCAGGCTCAAAATGGGGGCAAGAAATTGGACCATCGCTTTTTGTATCGGCGTCAAGCCGATGCCCCACATGGGAGCAGAAAACGACGCGGCCTCAAAGGGCGCGCCTTCAAGCAAGGCGCGGATGCCAATGGCGCCGCCCATAGAATGCCCGATTATGAACCAAGGTTTGGGCAGGTCCAGATCGCGGGCCATGTTGATCACAGCGGCGAGATCCATTTGATAGTCCTCAAAGGCATTGACGTGGCCGATGCTGCGATCAGGCAAAAGCCGGTCGGCAATGCCTTGCCCGCGCCAATCAACCGCCAGTGACGCATAGCCGCGCATGGCCAAATCTGCGGCCGCACGTCCATATTTTTCAACGCATTCCGTCCGACCCGGCAGTATAAATACAGTGCCTTTGGCGTCGCCATCATAGGGCCAAACGCCCGCACGAATGCGCACACCATCCGAGGCGGTCAGCCAATAAGCAGTGCCGCCATCGGGACCATCACATACATCTGCAAAAAAAGGGGCTGATTTCATGACGGTCCTCAAAAATGGCTTATAAATTAAAAATGCCTGCCCCGCCTGTATGGCGGGACAAAGCTAAAAAACACTAAAGCTTAAGCAAGGGCCGCCCCAAGCTGCATGGCCAAACCCATGTCGCCGTCTACGGTCAGTTTGCCTTGCATAAAGGCAGATGTTGGGTTCACGTTGCCTTCGATCATGCCTTGGAATGTCTCTAGGTCGGCTGTGAGGGTCACATCGGCGTCATCATCACTGGCGCGTGCGCCGTCTGCGTCGACAATGATAGAGCCTTCGTCGGCAATGATGAATTTCGCGGTGCCAGCCGCAAATCCGCCATCAACTTTTTCATTCAACGCTTTGACGGCTTCAGTTACGATATCGCTCATAGGTCTTCCTTTGGTTCGTTATCTTGGAGTCATTTCGGCTACACTGACATATGGGGCATTGCCCACAAGTGCCAAGGCGCTACACTCACAAATATTATGCACCGATTGCGACTGTTTCTCAAATGTATCGTTACGTCTTTGTGTCTATTGGGGACACAAGGGGCCTTTGCTGTGGATGCGGATAAACTTGATACGTTGTTCGCCGAACTTTCCGTCGCGGAGGCCGAAAATGCGGATTTGGTTGAACAAAACCTTTATGCCGAGATGTCGCGCTCTGGGTCTGATGCGATGGATCTATTGTTGGAACGGGGCAGGGCGGCGATGGATATGGGGGATGCCCTATTGGCGATCGAACATCTGAGCGCGTTGATTGATCATGCGCCAGATTTTGCCGAAGGGTATAACGCTCGCGCCACGGCGTATTATCATTTCGGTCTGTACGGGGCTGCGATGGCGGATATTGGCACAACGCTGACGTTAGAGCCGCGTCATTTCGGGGCCATGTCTGGTCTGGCGTTGATTTTAGAAGAGTTGGGACAAGCTGAAAATGCATTGAAAACTTTACGTTCCATTCAGGTCATTCACCCGCATATGATCGGGCTTGATCAAAGAATTGAACATCTGGAACTGGCACTTATCGGTGCCGCGCTTTAAATGACATCCAAAGACGAATGAGGCAGATGCCATGAGCAGCGCACTGGGGTTGAATCCCCGTATCACGGCCGTGTTGGGGGCAACCAACACCGGCAAGACCCATTACGCGATTGAGCGGATGTTGAGCTATCGCTCTGGCGTTATTGGTCTGCCTTTGCGGCTTTTGGCGCGCGAGGTCTATGATCGAATCGTCGCCATTCGCGGACCTTCTGTGGTGGCGCTGGTCACCGGTGAAGAACGTATCGTACCACCGCGCACCCAATATTGGGTCTGCACGGTCGAGGCGATGCCAACCGACATTGGCCCTGATTTTCTAGCGATTGATGAAATTCAGCTCTGTGCTGATCCTGAGCGGGGGCATGTGTTCACCGACAGATTGCTGAACGCGCGCGGCACTCATGAGACGCTGTTTTTGGGTGCTGAGACGATGAAATCCGTCATCGCAGAACTGGTGCCCAAAGCGCAATTCATGCACCGTGAACGGATGTCTAAACTCAGCTATGCTGGGTCGAAAAAACTCAGCCGCATGCCGGAACGGGCGGCGATTGTTGGGTTTTCGGTGGATAATGTCTATGCCATCGCGGAACTTTTGCGGCGTCAAAAAGGCGGTGCTGCTGTGGTGATGGGGGCACTGTCGCCGCGCACGCGCAACGCCCAAGTCGAGATGTATCAAAACGGTGAGGTCAACTATTTGGTGGCCACAGATGCCATCGGGATGGGGCTTAATCTGGATGTGACCCATGTGGCATTTTCGGCTACAACCAAATTTGACGGTCGGCGCATGCGCCCCTTGATGCCCAATGAAATGGCGCAAATCGCGGGGCGCGCTGGGCGGTATCAAACGGACGGGACGTTTGGCGTGACAGGCGAGGCGTCGCCGCTGGACGACATGATGATCGAGGCCATCGAAGAGCATCGATTTGAGCCGCTCAAAAAACTCAACTGGCGCAATTCGCGGCTTGAATTTGGCACAGTGGAAACCCTGATCGGATCTTTGGAACAGCCGCCGAATGATCCAAGTCTGATCAAAGCGCGCGAAGCCGATGATTTGGCGTCACTCAAAACGCTGGGGTCTTTGCAGACGGTGCGTCCGCGTATTCGCGGCAGTAAAGATGTGCGCCTTTTGTGGGATGTTTGCCGAATTCCTGATTTTCGCGGTATTTCGCACGGCGAACACACCAGTTTGTTAGAGCGAATCTATGATTTCCTTCATGGGCTTGGGCGGATTCCCGACGATTGGCTGGCGGGTCAGATCAAGCGTATTGACCGGATTGACGGGAATATTGATACATTGTCTAAAAGACTCGCCTATGTGCGCACTTGGACGTATGTTGCGCAACGCACGGGTTGGGTCGACGATGAAACACATTGGCGCGCCGAGACCCGCGCAGTAGAAGACCGATTGTCTGACGCGCTACACAATGCGCTGACGCAAAGATTTGTTGACCGGCGGACGAGTGTTCTCCTCCGGCGGTTGAAGCAGAAGGAGGGCCTTGTGGCCGACGTGAACGATAAAGGTGAAGTGATGGTTGAGGGTGAACTCATCGGCCGTCTAGAGGGATTCCGTTTCAGTCAAGATGCGACTGCGGGCGCGGACGAAGCAAAGACATTGGCCCAAGCGGCCGTGGCAGTGCTGGCGCCGGAATTCCATTTGCGCGCTGACCGGTTCTACAATGCACCGGACACAGAAATGGATTTCACCGAGCAGGGCGGCCTCATGTGGGGCGAGCATGCTGTTGGTAAACTTGTGGCTGGCGACGACGCGTTGAAACCCCGTGTGGTGGCATTCGTTGACGAGATCGCAGGTCAAGACGTGATCGACAAAGTCGCGCGCCGTTTGCAGCATTTCATCGACCGCAAAGTTGCGACGTTGTTTGAGCCGCTCATCGCGATGTCGAAAGACGAAGCGTTGACAGGTCTCGCACGTGGGTTTGCGTTCCGTTTGGTTGAAAACCTCGGCGTGATTGAACGCGGGGCCGTGGCCATGGAAGTGAAAGAGCTGGACCAAGAAGCCCGTGGCGCATTGCGTAAACACGGTATTCGGTTTGGTCAGTTCACCATCTTTATGCCTGCGATTTTGAAACCAGCGCCCACGCGTTTGCGTTTGTTGTTGTGGTCTTTGTCGGCGAAACACGATGTTGCCCCTGACAGCCCGCCCCCTGGTTTGGTGACCATCCCTGCGATGGCACATGCGCCCGAGGGCTATTACGCGATGTCTGGCTACCGTTTGGCTGGCACCCGCGCGATCCGCATCGATATGTTGGAACGTTTGGCCGATTTGCTGCGCACCAAAGACAGCCGTGCTGGCTTTGAAGCCAACCCTGACATGTTGTCGATCACCGGCATGACGCTTGAGCAATTCTCTGATTTGATGGCGGGCCTTGGCTACGCTGCTGAAAAAGGCGAACGGGTCAAAGTCAAAGCGGCCCCTGAAAAGCCTGCTGAAGCTGTGGTTGACGCGTCTGCGGATGCGCCAGCTGAAGATGACGCAGTTGCGGAAGACGCTGTTGTTGCTGAGCCGGCTCCTGTTGAGGCGGCTGCTGAGGACGCCGCGCCAACCGAGGTCGCGCCTGTAGACATGGAAGTGTTCTACACCTTCAAATGGGGTGGCAATCGCGGTGCAAACCGTGGTCCACGTCGTGCAGAAGGCCGCCAAGACGGTGATGCGTCAAAAGGCGCACAGGGCAAAGGTGGTCGTCCACAAGGCAAAGGCAAGCCTCGCCGTGACGGTGGCAAATCACGCGATGGCGGCAAAGGTGGCAACAAACCTCAGTCGTTCTCTGCACGTCCTGCCCGCAAAGAAAAAGCCATCGATCCTGACAACCCCTTCGCAGCTGCGCTGATGGGTTTGAAAGACTCTCAATAAGTTGGAAAAGCGGGACACGATACGCCTCGATAAGTGGCTGTGGTATGCCCGCTTTTTCAAAACCCGCTCGCTGGCCACCAAGGTTGTCAGCGGCGGCAACGTTCGGTTGAACGGCACCAAAGTCGCCAAGCCTGCAATCGCTGTGGGCGCGGGCGATATGTTGGTCTTTACCCAAGCCAAAGAGATCAAAACAGTCCGCGTGACGGCCTGCGGTGTGCGCCGTGGCCCTGCGCCTGAGGCGCAAACCCTCTACGAGGATCTCACGCCCGAACCCGAGGCCAAGGAATTCGTTCCACAATCCCCCAAATTTGAGGGAAAAGGTCGCCCGACAAAGAAAGATCGTCGCACTGGTCTTCTTTCCCCAAAAGATATGTTTCGAGATGCTTGAATGATCTCGCAAGGGGCGTTAGCTAGGGCCTCAGCTGATTTATGCCATACTTGATATTCTGGATATGCCGCAATGACCTACGTCGTGATCGAAAACTGTATTTCATGTAAATACACAGACTGTGTCGAAGTCTGCCCTGTGGATTGTTTCTACGAGGGCGAAAACATGTTGGTCATTCACCCTGATGAATGTATCGATTGTGGCGTGTGTGAACCCGAATGTCCGGCCGATGCGATCCGTCCAGACACCGAGCCTGCTATGGAAAAATGGGTTGAGTTCAACCGCAAGTATTCCGAAGCGTGGCCTGTGATCTTGTCCAAGAAAGATCCAATGCCAGGGTATGAAGAAAAAGACGGCCAAGAGGGCAAGCTTGAGAATGATTTCTCAGAAGCCCCAGGCGAAGGCGGCTGATAGGCTGGCTGCGTTTCGGGGGCGTTGCCATTTGGGGCATGCCTGATACGCGAATCATTGTGCTAAGACCGCCCTCGTTATGTGTCACATGCGGGGGCTTTTCTTTTACCAAAGCTTCATACATCACGACAATATGACGCTTTATCGCCTTGAAAACAGGCCAAAACATGCCGCGCCTATGTGGATACGCTTTCAAATGGCGCGTTTTTTTGGTATGATAGTCCAACACCATCAAGGCCCATCGACCTCAAACCCCACCAGCATCGTTTGACTGGGGCTTGAGTTTTTCGCGTCAAATTTGGCCCAAAGGTCAGATTGTATTGCCCCGATATTTGGCAAAATCGCGTGAAATCGATGGTCTTTATACCTGTCCTTTGAGGAACATGATTGACTATGAGCAAGACCAATAGACCCGATTACAGCCCCAATGATTTTGTTGTTTACCCGTCTCACGGCGTCGGCAAAGTTGTCTCAATCGAAGAGCAAGAAATCGCAGGGACGACACTCGAACTTTTCGTCATCGCGTTTGAAAAAGACAAAATGACATTGCGCGTGCCAACGCTCAAAGCGGACGAAGTGGGCATGCGCTCGCTCAGCACGCCGGACGTTGTCGCCTATGCGATGAAGACGCTCAAAGGCAAAGCCAAAGTCAAACGGGCTATGTGGTCGCGCCGTGCGCAAGAATACGAGCAAAAAATCAACTCTGGTGATCTGATTGCCATCGCAGAAGTGGTGCGCGATTTGCACCGCACAGACGATCAGCGCGAACAGTCCTACTCAGAACGTCAGCTCTATGAAGCTGCTCTTGAGCGTTTGACCCGTGAAGTGGCCGCTGTGGCTGGCACCGACGAAGTCGAAGCGGGCAAATCCGTGACCGATGTTTTGATGTCACGCGCACCTGCTGCGGCCTAAGATTTTTTGAGGCTGGCTTAGGTCAGTCAAACACATAAAAAAAGCCGCTGCGGGAATAGTCTTGCAGCGGCTTTTTTATGGGCAGGGGGGCGTGCTTCAAAGTGTTGCGAACATGCCCAAAACGCCAAGTTCGCATAGGATTTGCGTTGCCCCCAATATGTCGCCTGTTTGGCCACCGATTTTGGTTTTGGCGATACGCATCACGGCGATGACGATCAAAACACATAGGCAGGACGCAAAGACAGTTGGCACAAAGCCCCCAGCCAACCACGATAGGATCAAGGCGATCACCGCTCCGGCCACCACCGTTTGACGGCTGGGTCGTCCTGTTTGCACCGAAAGCCCATCGGCGCGCGCGTGCGGCAACAGTGTCATCACAAAGGGGATCGCCGCCCGAGACAATACCGCAGCAACAATAATAGCGCCCAAATGCAGCGTGTTCAGCACCGCAGAGATGGCCATAAATCGCAATATAATCGCCAAAATCAGCGCCAAGACACCATAGGTGCCAATGTGACTGTCGCGCATGATGTCCAACCGGCGCGCAGGCGTCCATCCGCCCCAAAGACCATCGGCACTGTCGGCCAACCCGTCTTCGTGCAGTGCGCCAGTGAGGATCACACCGCCAGCAATCGCCACACCCGCAGACAGCCCAAGACCCAAGCCAAGCCAATCACACAGCAAGGCGGTGGCCAAAATAAACACGCCCACGCCCACGCCAACAATGGGAAAGGCCCATGTGGCTTGGGCCGTGCGATCAAAACTGGCTTTGACTGGCAGGCGTGTCAGCAGCGCAAAAGCTGTTTTGACATCGCCAAGGCGTGTGTAAAGAAAGGGGCGAAGCTCTGCGCGTGTCATCGGTAAAATGCTCCCTGCGGCAAATTTGATCTGTAATCGCTTAGACCAAGCAGATAGACAAACCGCACCCCAAAGACAATGACGGAGCGCCCCATGTCCTTTACCACTCTTGATGCCTTTCACGCGATTTTGGCCAATGCACCACAGGCGAATGCCGACAGCAAAGCGGGGGCAATTGCACGCAACGGACAGCTGACCAAACCCGCAGGCTCATTGGGACGTCTCGAAGATATCGCGTTTTGGTACGCGTCTTGGCGTGGCAATGCGCGGCCTTCAATTGAGGCGCCTCAGGTCATTATCTTTGCCGGTAATCACGGCGTCACAGCCCAAGGCGTGTCCGCTTTTCCGCCTGAGGTGACTGTGCAAATGGTGGCGAATTTCGAACATGGTGGGGCCGCGATCAATCAGCTGTCCAAAAATGCAGGGGCCTCTATGTCGGTACATGCGATTGATTTGGATCGCCCGACGCATGATTTCACTGTTGAGCCTGCAATGTCCGAGGATGATTGCGTCGCGGCGTTGACGGTCGGCTGGAACGCTGTGTCTGAGGCTGCGGATCTGTTGGTTGTGGGCGAAATGGGCATCGGCAATACGACGTCTGCTGCGGCCATTGCCAATGCTTTGTTTGGGGGCGCGGCCGCAGATTGGACAGGGCGGGGAACAGGCGTCGATGATGCGGGTCTCAAGATCAAACAAGATGTAGTGGCCAAAGGTGTGGCCAAGTTCGGTGACCGCGCGGCCTTGCAGGTTTTGGCCGCATTGGGCGGGCGCGAATTGGCGGCTATGGCCGGCGCGATTGCCCGCGCGCGCATGTTGCGTATTCCTGTTATTTTGGATGGGTTCATTTGTTGTGCGGCGGCCGCTACGCTTGAAAAAGCACAAGCTGGCGCCTTGGATCATTGCATTGCGGGGCATACCTCAGCGGAATCAGCCCATGGGCCTTTGTTGGCGGCCCTTGGAAAAGAGGCGTTGATCGACTTTGGGCTGCGTCTGGGCGAAGGCTCAGGGGCGGCATTGGCATTGCCCTTGGTCAAAGCGGCCGTGGCGTGCCATTCTGACATGGCAACCTTTGCCGAAGCTGGCGTGTCTGAGGGATGAACGCACAGCTATTGAGGTGCGCTATGGGCGCGCCTCGGTTTTGCTATGACACTTTGGTGTCTGTCTCGCGCCCTTGTTGCAATTGAGCGACCAAGGCCGCCTCTAAATCGATATCAAGCGCTTTTGAACGTTCCACATAGGCGGGGTTTTCAGACACTGGTTTGCCCGGTTGCCACAATTCCGCCAATTCGCGCAGCGCTGTCCGGTCGTGTTGGTAATAGGCTTTCTCGCTCATCGCGGCGTCATATTCTGATAGGCCCATTTCTTCCAAAACATAACGGCCCGCACGCAAAGACGAGTCAAACATTTCGCGCACGATTTTATCCGCCCCCGCCTTGTACAGTTCATAAACATGGATGCGATCACGTGCGCGCGCGATGATCATGAGGTCGGGATTGGCTTTGCGGGCAAAGTGGACCAGTTTGAGTGCGGCCTTGGTGTCATCCACTGCGACCACCAATATTTTAGCACTCTCAAGACCTGCAGCGTACAAAAGGTCCGGTCGCGTTGGGTCCCCAAAAAAGCCTTTGATCCCGAATTTTCGCATCACTTGTATGACCTTAAGATCGTGGTCAATCACCGTGGTCTCAAACCCAGAGGCGCGCACCAAACGGTTCACGGCTTGGCCAAACCGTCCGATCCCTGCGATGATAATTTTCTGCTGGGCGTCTATTTCGTCAGCGGGCTGATTGTCTTCCATCTTTGCGGACAGACGCGCGCGCAGATAATCTTGGAACATGAAAAACAGCGGTGTGAACAGTAAGGACAGCGCGATGATCAACAACAAACGCTCGCCAAGCCACAGTTCCAACACGCCTTGTTGTAAGGAAAATGTCGTCAAAACCATGCCAAATTCACCAGCCTGCGCCAAAGACAGGGCCAATAGCCATTGCCCGCGGGTGCGCAGTGAAAACAAACGACCGATCAGCAATAAAATGCTGCCCTTTAAAATCATTAAGCCCAGGGTGAGGCCGATGATTTGAAATGGGTCATTGAATAAGATCGTAAAGTTTATACCCGCGCCAACAGCGATGAAAAACAAGCCGAGCAACAGACCTTTGAACGGCTCAATCGAGCTTTCCAATTCATGGCGAAACTCTGAGTTGGCCAAAACCACGCCTGCCAAAAATGTACCCAGCGCAGGCGACAGCCCCACAGAGCTCATCAACAATGCGATGCCCACGACAATGAACAAGGACACAGCCGTGTAAAGTTCGCGTAAATTGGCCGCGTGAATGAACCTGAAAAAGGGACGTGTCAAATAAATGCCCGCGAAAATAATCAACGCGACAGCGCCCAAAGTGGCCAATGTGACGCCCCAAGCGGGCAGGGTTTGCACCCAAGTCAGATCTTCATGGGCGACGGTTTGCACCCCACGCGAAATTGACCCATCGGGGTTGATCGACAACAGGCTGCCAACGGCCAAAAGGGGCAAGATGGCAATCATCGGAATAACCGCAATATCTTGGGTCAAAAGCACCGAAAACGATGCGCGCCCTCCGCCGGTTTGCATCAGTTTTTTTTCAGACAGGGTTTGCAGCACCACAGCGGTCGATGACAACGCCAAGATCATGCCAACAGCCAAGGCCGTTTGCCATGCCAATCCCATAAATACGGCGGCACAGGCAATCGCGCTAAGGGTTAAGACGATCTGTAATCCACCCAAACCAAGCAATTTATGACGCATATCCCAAAGGGCGCGCGGGTCCAATTCTAGCCCGATAAGAAACAGCATCATCACCACACCAAACTCGGCAAAATGCAGCAAATCTTCGCTTTCATTGTGTTGGATAAGTCCCAAAATGGGCCCGATCACGATCCCTGCCAAGAGATAGCCCAGAACAGAGCCAAGTCCCAAACGGCGCGCCAAAGGCACGGCCACAACGATGGCGCTTAGATAGATAAAAAACGGTGTCAGGACGCCAAGCATCTTTGAAATGGACCTCTCATTTTTGAATGTCTAAAATCGACGATTGTATACCACGACGAGCGTTTCATTTACCCTAATGCATGGGGAGCGCGCAGCAAGAGCAAGTCTCATTAATTGGCCGCAGCAATGGTCCCTGTGAGGTGACGCTTAAAAAGCTGGCATCATTTTGTCAGACAACTTAGCCGCCCACTTTTAGGGTGATGGACCTGCTGCCTTTGATGTAGATGAGAGAGCTGCTTGAAATAGATTGAACACGACCACCGTCGACACGATCGCCCACTTTGACCTTGGCCAAGCGACCCGACGGCAAACGCACTAAGGCGCGCCTGTCTGAGTTTGATCCATAGACCCCCATCAAATTCACTTTGCGCAAATTGATCGCATTTTTGACAGTCGCAGCACGCGCAACGGATGTTGCTGTGGGGCCTTTGGGAAGTTTAGGGGCCGGCACAGAGGCCGTCACCCGAGCCGCCGCCGCATTGTTGCTTGTCGGGCCCGTTTTTCCTGTCACGGCCGCGGCGGC
>JBLHXX010000050.1:0-18839 GCA_047630475.1 Celeribacter sp.
GTTGGCCGCGGCCGATTTTCGCAGCAATGCCATGCAAGCCCTTGCCAGTCCTGCGGGTCAAACCGCCGAGGTCGTCAATATCACATCGCGTGAAAATGATCTGTTTGACGCTTTGCTTGAGACACTTGTCGGAGCACCCGAAAAATATGACACGGCCCTTGGCATGGGGCTTGGCGGCGCGGTGCGCAATTGGGTGGATGTGCAAATTGACGACGCGCAAAGTTTGAAAAAACTGCGCGGGATCGGATTTCGCATCGCGGCTCCCAATCGGCGTATTTGTCATTGGTCCGCCTATATCAGACCTGGTGTTTTTGCCTTCTATACGGCGCTGATCCGCACGCCCGATCAATTGCCCATCGGGATATTGCAAACACAACTGCCGCAAACGTCCACGCCGCGCTGGTCGCGACTTGTGGAATGGCGTGGCACGCATATCCCCTTGCCATTTTTGAGAAAGGCGACATTCTGACCCAAAAAGGAGTCAGCCATGTCCGCCCCCATTACACCGTCGCCCATCGATCTGTACTATTGGCCCACGCCCAATGGTTGGAAAGTGCCCATCATGCTCGAAGAGCTGGGCCAGCCCTATACCACCCATTACATCGACATCGGTGCTGGCGATCAGTTTGCACCTGACTTTTTGAAAATTGCCCCTAACAACCGTATCCCAGCAATTGTGGACCCTGATGGGCCGGATGGTGCGCCCATTTCGATCTTTGAAAGCGGTGCGATTTTGCAATATCTGGCGCGTAAATTTGGCCAGTTTTGCGGGCCGTCACAACGCGATCGGATCAGCGTCGATCAATGGTTGATGTGGCAAATGGGCGGGCTTGGCCCCATGGCTGGTCAAGCGCATCATTTCTTGAAATATGCCCCCACGATGGATCCCCCCCACGATTTGCCCTATGCCAAAGACCGCTACCGTAACGAGACCGCAAGACTTTATGGTGTATTAGATCGCCAACTGGCCAAAACCGAATATGTGGCAGGTGATTTCTATTCCATCGCCGACATGTCGATTTGGGGCTGGGCCAGCTTGTGGGAAGGCCAGCAACAAACCCTGGATGACAAACCGCATATGGCGCGTTGGCTCGACACAGTTGGCGCGCGCCCTGCGGTGATCAAAGCCCGCGCTTTGGGGGCGGACAAACGCCAAGACACCATCAAGGATAAAGAGGCCCAAAAGAATATGTTTGGACAAAAATCCTAACCTCAATCGCAAGGACGCTTTGCACATGACAACACTTTCACGGCGCAACGTGTCCTTGGGTCTCTTGGCCATGGGAGCGACGGCGACTACAGGATGTACACCGCGACCGCACCTGTTGGCGGCCCCGCTTTCGGGTCAGCAAAACACGCGATCCGTTCTGGTCGCGACCAATCGCACCATCGTTCCCGACCCCAAAATCCAATTTATTGAAGGGCGCTCTGACGCCCTATCGTTTTTGCGCTATGACATTTCCATTCCATCCAATCGCAAGCTTGGTGCCTACTCTTTTCCAAAGCAGAACCTTGATCCTGAACGAGAGTTTTTTGTCGCCCGCACGCAGCACTATGACACAACCGCACAGTTTATCACTGGCGTGAACACCGAATTGGGCCAAGTCCCCGACACCAGCGGCAATCTTATGGTCTTTGTGCATGGGTTCAATGTGTCTTACTCTGGTGCTGTGTTTCGCGCCGCGCAAATTTCAACTGACTTTGATTTAGACACGCCCGTCGTGCTGTTCAGTTGGCCCTCTGCCGCGCGCGTGTCCCACTATGCTTATGACCGCGACAGCATCTTATTTGCTCGCAAAGCCTTGGCTGACACCCTAGCCACTCTTGCCCGCACCCAAGCGCGTAAAATAACAATTTTGGCGCATTCAATGGGGGGATTTTTGGCGATGGAAGCGGTGAAACGTCTCACGCTTGAGGGCGACACCAAAACACTCTCCCGCATTGACGGCGTGGCTTTGGCGCAACCCGATATTGATGTGGATGTGTTTCGCAGTCAAATGTCCGACATCGATTTAGATCAGCAATTCGTTGCCGTGCTGGCGTCGGGGCGTGATCGTGCGCTAAAGTTATCGAGTGTCCTAACGGGCGGGCATCCTCGTGTCGGCACGGGCAACAGTATCGAAGAGCTGCGGCGCCTTGGTGTCTTTGTCATCGATGTCAGCGATGTGGGTGGGCGTGATTTTTTGAAACACGACACCTACGCCTCATCGCCTGCGCTGTTGAAAATGATCCGCTCAGGTAAGCTGACAGAACGCATCATCGCTGGTGCACCGGGGCAGGATTTGTTGATCGAAGGCGTACGCCTGACAGGTCAAGCCGCCCTCGCAATCGCCTACCTGCCCTACACAGTGTCAGGGCTTTAGGACGGTTTTTTGTCCTCTGGCTCAATCGCGTGACGTCCCAAGAGGCCCGATTGCGTCATGAAAAACCCAAGCATAATGATCGGCAGGCCAAAGGTTTTGAACTTGACCCAAGTGTCTGTCGATAGGTTGCGCCAAATCAATTCATTGGCCACAGCAAGCCCCAAAAACAACAGCGCGATCCGCAGGGTCAGTTTCATCCAACCCTCGTGATCCATAGGCATCATCTCGCCCATAACCACGCGCAAATAACTTTGACCACGCAGCAATCCAAAGCCAAGAATACCTGCAAAAAGAGCATAGATCATCGTTGGTTTCATTTTGAAAAACCGCTCATCATTCAACAAAATCGTCAAACCGCCAAAAACAGTGACCAACACCAGCGTCACAATCTGCATCGCAGACAGCTTGCCGGTCAGACGCCACAAGATGAATGTCGACAGCGCCAAAAGCGGCACAAACACGGCCGTCATCGCGACAAAGCCAGTGTAGGTCTCGCCAAACACAACGAATTCTTTGCCTTTAAGCAAAATAAACCCAACAAAAAACGCCAAAACAGGGCCCATTTCAAGCGCCATTTTCACCCAAGGCTTTACGGTCTTTTCTGACATGTCCAGTCCCTCATTTTAGCCGCCCATTTCTACTATCACAGCGCCCAAAGCGATCAAAGCCATGAGCGCCAAACGACGCGGTCCGACTTTCTCTTTCAGCACCAACCAGCCGATTAAAGCGGCAAAGACAGTCGACGTTTCACGCAACACAGCCGCTTCGCCAACATTGTCCAAACGGGTCGCCAACATGATGAACCCAAAGGAAAAATAGGCGATAATACCGCCCAAAAGCCCCCGCGTCATCAACGGGCCAAGATCTGGCTTATCGACCATAGCGCGATATCGCACTGTTGCCACGACTGGCATCACAAATCCGTCAAGAAAGAAAAACCACGCCAAAAACGTAAACGGATCAGCCGTCGCACGAATGCCGTAGGCATCATAAGTGGTATAAAGGGCGACAAAACCACCCGTTAAAATAGCCAACATCAAGGCCGGCACCATGGTTTCACGACCGATGGTGATGGTGCGCAGGTTGTACACAGCCAGACCAAATATGCCCGAAATCAACACCGCCACCCCCAACCACTGCACGCCAGTGAAATGTTCGCCAAACACAATCCCTGCGCCGATGACCGTAAACAAAGGCCCCGTGCCACGCACCACAGGATACACAACCGTATAAGCGCCTTTGGAATAGGTATACCCTTGGGCGATTTTATAAGCGGTGTGAATGACGAACATGCCCGCAAAAATCAGCCACATATGCGGCTCGGGCCATGGCACGACAAAAAGGGCAAAGGGGGCCGCGATCAAGCCATAACAAAAATCCATCGCCCCGCGCGACAACCAAGGGTCATGACGTCCCTTTTGCAGAGCCCCAAAAAACGCGTGTAAAATTGCAGCCGAAATCGCAAGGATCAACGCCAATTGATGGCCCAAATCCGTGCCTTCCATTGAGATAATCCAATTGCTCATGACGGGTACAGTCTAGGCCGCAAGACGTCGAGGGCGCATTGGAATGCCTTCGATGTCGGCCGACGGATTGGCGATCAAACGCCCGTCAGCGCCCTCGATAAACGGAAAACTGTCATCCAGATAGCTGTCTTTGATCAGCTGCTCTTCTAGCGCGCTGATAATGAAATTGGTGCGATACGCGTCCAAAATCCCCACACCAAACACCCGCAATTGAATGTCTTCGCGGTCAGGATCAAGCACCAACATCGCCGTGCCAACGACACGCGAGCCGTCTAAAACAACCATTTCGGAATACAATTGGCGATCATCTGGCCAATCTTCTTCGGTCTGTGACGGGCACAAAGCATGATCGTAAAACAAATCTTGCATGGCTTCGCGGCGTTCAACAACGTCCCCTTCAGAGACCCAATTGTCGGGGCCGATCGCTTTGCGAATTTCGAGCATTATTCCTCCAAACCCATCAGGGCTGCGGCAAAATCTTTCGGGTCAAACGGGGCCAGATCATCAATCTGTTCGCCCACACCAATCGCATGAATTGGCAAACCAAATTTATCAGCAAGGCTCACCAAAACACCGCCCTTGGCCGTGCCATCAAGCTTGGTCATCACCAAGCCAGATACGTCTGCAAGCTTTTGAAAAACCTCAACTTGATTGAGTGCATTTTGCCCCGTCGTCGCATCCAGAACCAACAATGTGTTGTGCGGTGCTGAGGGGTCTTTTTTCTGAATCACACGTACGATTTTTGACAACTCTTCCATCAAATCAGCGCGATTTTGCAATCGGCCAGCCGTGTCGATCATCAACAAATCAGCGCCAATATTTTGCGCCTCGGTCATCGCATCAAAGGCCAAAGAGGCCGGATCAGATCCTTCAGGTGCGGTCAAAACAGGCACACCAGCACGTTCCCCCCAAACCTGTAATTGCTCGACGGCTGCGGCACGAAACGTATCACCAGCCGCAATCACCACGGATTTACCTGCTGCACGAAACTGCGAGGCGAGTTTGCCGATGGTCGTTGTTTTGCCAGAGCCATTCACGCCCACCACCAAAACCACCTGTGGGGTCTTTTGGTAAATCGGCAAAGGCGTGGCAACGGGGTCCATGATGCGCGCAATTTCGCGCGCCATAAGCTCTTTGATTTCTTGAGCGGACAGTTTTTTACCAAACCGTCCTTCGGCCATCGCAGCCGTCACACGCATTGACGTTTCAACGCCCATGTCAGTGGTGATGAGCAATTCTTCCAGCTCTTCGAGCATGTCATCATCAAGAACACGGCGCGGCGCAGAGGGGCTGGCTTTGCGCCCCAACATCCGCCCCAAAAGACCAGGCTTGCTTGGGGTGGCCTCATCTGGCGTGCTGTCTTTGGACGGGGTGTCCAGAGTTACGGCGTCAACAGGTGTGACCTGAGTTTGTGGCGTTGTGTCTGCCTCTATTTCTGTTTGAATTTCTGGCTGAACTTTTACGGCTGCGCTGATCGCATCTGGCACAGGTTGTGGCACATTTTGAACGGTTTGGGATGAAACATCCTCCGAACCGGCGCCATTATCAGCTTGGGGAGCGACAATTGGCGGTTCTATTTCATGCGAAACGGTCGCATCCTGATTTGACTCAGATACGGTCTCTTGTGTTGTGTCTTGAACAATCGCCTCAAGACCTTCATCCAATTTGGACGACGTTTTCAAAAGACGATTTTTGAGCTTTCCAAACAGCGACATGGACACCCACCTTTCCAGATTTTGCAGACTTAATGCCGAATCTCTTTGGATGGAAGAGCAACGCACCCTTGATCCGTCGAATTACCAAGTGATTTCATGTCTTATGCTGTGTAAAAGACCCTGAACACGAAGGATAATCGATGCAGCAGCCAAACTCAAAGACCACGCGTCATGTGATGCGCTTTTTCACAGGCGCAACAGTGGCCCCCGTCATCTTGCTGGCATTCGGGGGTCTATTCGGCGGCCTTTGGACAGCTTGCGCATTGATTTACATGACGATTTTGTCATACGGTCTTGATATGTTGGTGCGGTTGGCAAGTGATCCCCAAAATGCCGAAGCCGAGTTTCCCGCAGCAAATGTGCTGTCCGTTACCTTAGCGCTATCGCATTTCGCGCTGTTGCCCTTGGTGATCTATGCCTTGTCACATGATGCATTAGGACTGTGGGAAAAATGTGCACTCTTTTTGGCCACGGGGTTGTTTTTGGGTCAGGTGTCCAATTCCAACGCTCATGAATTGGTCCACCGCACGCGGCCGTTTTTACGCAAGCTTGGCGTTTGGGTCTATATTTCGATCTTGTTTGGGCACCACGCCTCGGCACATCCCAAAGTGCATCACCGATTTGTCGCCACCGATATGGACCCAAATTCAGCCCCCAAAGGCATGAGCTTTTATACGTTTTTGCCCCGAGCATGGATTGGCTCATTTAAGGCTGGTCTTTTGGCTGAAAGCACGATGCGCGCACAGGCAAACAAAGGTGGAATGCACCCTTATACCACCTACCTTGGCGGGGCGGCTTGCTGCATCCTACTGGCCGCAGTGATCGGAGGTTTTACAGGCGTTATCATATACATAGCGATATCTCTTTATGCCTCATGCCAACTGATGTTGTCTGACTACGTCCAACATTATGGGCTGCGGCGCCGCAGTTTGCCCCAAGGCGGATTTGAACCGGTGGGGCCTGCGCATTCATGGAACAGTCCGCATTGGTTTAGCTCGTTTTTGATGTTGAATGCGCCACGTCATTCTGATCACCACGCCCATCCGATGACGCCCTATGTCGCCTTGCAGGTGTCGCACGAAATGCCGATGTGGCCACGCCCCCTGCCCGCGATGGCCACACTGGCTCTTTTTCCGACAGCTTGGCGCAGAGTGATGGACCGCCGCGTTGACCGGATTATGGCGCAAAATACCTCGGCCACGGCGCAGAAGAATTAACCAATTGCCAACAAAGTGACTGGCCCGATTGAAATTCTGATGGCAAGGTTAGCAAATGATTAAATATGTCCTTCTGCCCCTCGCTGTCGCCTTGTTCACAGCCACCGCAGCCACCGCAGCCGAGCCGCTGTCCGGCGCTGAATTTGACGCCTATGCCACGGGCAAAACGCTCACCTTTGCGGAAAACGGCGAACCCTATGGGGCCGAGCAATATTTACCAAACAACCGCGTACGCTGGGCCTTTGATGAGGACACCTGTTTAGAGGGGGTTTGGTACGAGAAAGAAGACGACATTTGTTTCGTCTACCAAGACGGCGATGCGCCGCAGTGTTGGAACTTTTATCTAGAAGATGACAAACTCAAAGCTGTCTTCAATGGCGACAGCGGCACCGAGCTGTATGAAGCTTGGACAACCGATGGACCTTTGGCCTGCATGGCGCAGGGTTTGGGCGTCTAGGCTTGGGATACGTTTCTAGAACATATGCTCTCTAGAATAACGATCCTTGGTCTGACGTGGGTGGTTTTGGCTTTTTGGCTTTGGGCTTAGGGGCTGCTTTAGGCGGTGTGGTTTGTTCTGTTTGTGTCGGCATAACTTGCCCTTTCAACACAACGCGGCCATCGGCAAATTGCACCTCGTGCATTGTATCAGCCCCGTTTACAGACGTGACCAAATCCCCCGACACATCACGGATCACAGCATAGCCCCGTTTCAAAGTTTCAACATATCCCATGGCTTGGCGCATGGATTCAAGCCGTTCAAGTCTTTGACGTCTTTGAGTTTCTTGTGCTCGCGCCGCCCGCACAAGACGGTCGCTCAATTGCGCGAACCGTTCGCGTTTGCGCAAAGTCACATCTTTGAGCCGCACAGGATCAAGACTGCGTGACAAAGCCGTCAACCGCTCGCGACCGCGATCCACTTTGGACACCAACACTGACGGGCGCAGGCCCGCAGACGCCGTGGTCAAATGGTTGCGTTTGGTGCTGACGCTGAGCACCAAAGCCTGCTTGAGCCGCACATCGGCCTGATCAAACCGTTGGCGCGGGATGTCCAAAAGCCGATCTTTTGTTGGCATGACACGCGCCAAATCATTCAAACGCAGCTTGCGACGTTCAAGCCCTTGGGTGAGACCTCGCGCCATCCGGCCCTTTTGTTCTTGGATTGTCACCCACAACTCGCGCCGCACAGGCACCGCCAATTCGGCCGCGGCCGTGGGGGTTGGCGCGCGCATGTCAGAGGCAAAATCGATCAGCGTTGTATCTGTCTCGTGACCCACGGCCGAAATCAGTGGAATATGTGAGGCTGCGGCGGCACGCACCACGATTTCCTCATTAAAGCCCCACAAGTCCTCGACCGATCCACCGCCCCGCGCCACGATCAACAAATCGGGTCGCGGGATCGCGCCGCCAATCGGCATGGCGTTGAATTGCGTAATCGCATTGGCCACTTCTTTGGCAGAGTTTTGCCCCTGCACAGCCACAGGCCAAATCAACACATGACGCGGAAACCTGTCGCGCAAACGGTGCAAAATATCGCGAATCACAGCGCCAGAGGGCGATGTGACAACCCCGATCACGTCAGGCAAATATGGAATGGGCTGTTTACGATCCGCATCAAACAGGCCCTCACTGGCCAGTGCTTTCTTGCGTTTTTCCAACATCGCCATCAAAGCGCCAGCACCCGCAGGCTCGACACTGTCGACGATCAACTGATAGCGCGACCCGCCCGGAAATGTGGTCATACGCCCTGTGGCGATGACTTCCATGCCCTCCTCGGGGCGCACCTCCATTTTGGCGACTTGGCCTTTCCAGGACACGGCGTTGATCACGGCTTTGTCGTCTTTGAGATCGAAATACATATGCCCCGAGCGCGGCATCGACACACGGCCCACTTCGGCGCGCACACGCACGAATCCAAATTCGCCTTCGATAATCTTTTTCACCGCGCTCGAAAGCTCGGTGACCGTGAATTCAGGAGCATTTGAGGTGCCCTGAGGGCCTTCATCTTCGAAAAGGTCAGACATAGAGGGATGCGCGCCTTGTTTGATCGTCTGTTACACTTGTGTCAGCTTGGGTCAGACTTTAGAACGCCAACAACAAAAGGTGAAGCATAGGAATTGGCGCGATGAACATTCTCATTCTCGGATCTGGCGGACGTGAACATGCATTGGCGTGGGCCGTTTTGCAAAACCCCAAATGTGACAAGCTGATCGTGGCCCCCGGCAACGCGGGCATTGCGGCAATTGCCGAATGCGCACGCTTTGACATCAATGACGGCGATACGGTGTTGAGCTTTGTCGAAGAGAACGCCATCGAATTTGTCATCATCGGCCCAGAAGCGCCACTTGCCGCAGGTGTGGCAGATGTGCTGCGCGCCGCCAATGTGTTGACCTTTGGCCCCTCACAAGCGGCAGCGCAACTTGAGGCCTCAAAAAGTTTCACCAAAGAGATTTGCGATGCCTCGGGCGCGCCCACGGCTGGCTATGGCCATTTCACGGATGCTGAGGCCGCCAAAGACTACATCCGCACCCAAGGCGCGCCGATTGTGGTCAAAGCCGATGGTTTGGCCGCGGGCAAAGGCGTGATCGTGGCGATGGAATTGCAAGAGGCGCTGGATGCCGTAGACGACATGTTCGGCGGTGAATTTGGTGCGGCGGGCGCAGAGGTCGTGATCGAGGAATTCATGGACGGCGAAGAAGCGTCTTGGTTCATCTTGTGTGACGGCGAAAACGTGTTGCCCGTGGGCACAGCGCAAGATCACAAACGCGTGGGCGACGGCGACACGGGTCCAAATACGGGCGGCATGGGCGCCTATTCCCCTGCCCCTGTGATGGACGCGGACGTCATTCAAAAGGCGATGGACGAGATCGTGAAACCCACCGTGGTGGAAATGGCCAAACGCGGCATGCCGTACCAAGGCGTGCTTTACGCAGGCTTTATGATCAAAGATGGCCAGCCGCGCTTGGTCGAATACAACTGCCGTTTTGGCGACCCTGAATGTCAGGTGTTGATGATGCGTCTGGGCGCGCAAGCGCTTGATTTGCTCATCGCCACAGCCGAAGGCACGCTGGACAAAGCCCAAGCCAATTGGGCCGATGATCATGCGCTGACCGTGGTCATGGCGGCCGATGGCTATCCTGCGGCTTATGCGAAGGGCACTGAAATCAAAGGCTTGGACGCCATGCCTGCCGACAGCAACCGCATGGTGTTTCACGCTGGCACCGCCGCCAAAGACGGCATGGTCGTGGCGAACGGGGGCCGCGTGTTGAACGTGACGGCGCGCGGCGCCTCATTGGCCGAGGCGCGTGAGGCAGCTTATGCGATGATTGACGGGATTGATTGGCCCGAGGGGTTCAATCGCACAGACATTGGTTGGCGCGCCCTTTAAAATCAGGTCAGATTCAGGAAACCAAAACGCCGTTCAGACCCTGAGCGGCGTTTTTCTTTGGTGAAGATTTTTTCCGCAATTGTCATGGCTTCTTTAATCTTTTGGTCTTGTTTACCAAATCTTAAGGTTAATCCCTGATAAAGGATCTAAGAACCAATAGGGTGAAACCCGAAATACACGAATGATACAGGTGGCAAAGCCGCCGGTGGGTTCTTGCAAAAGCAAAAGGCGCGCTCGAATGGCGCGCCTTTTTGTTTTAATGTATTAAGGTCTTATCCCATACGCTCACTTGCATAACTGCCCGGGCTGGCAGGAAACACAACGGTTTTATTGCCGTTGATAAACACGCGGTGATGGATATGCGCGTGGATGGCACGGCTCAACACCTGCGCCTCAACATCGCGGCCCAATGACACGTAATCCTCAGGACTTTGCGCGTGGGTGATGCGCACGGTGTCTTGTTCAATAATGGGGCCTTCATCCAAATCGGCGGTAACATAATGCGCCGTCGCTCCGATGAGTTTCACGCCCCGCTCGAACGCCTGTTTATAAGGGTTCGCACCTTTGAATGAGGGCAAAAATGAATGGTGGATATTGATGATACGGCCAGACATCTGTTGGCACATATCATCCGACAAAATCTGCATGTAGCGCGCCAAAACAATCAATTCGGCCCCTGTGTCACGCACCACCTGCATGATCGCGGCCTCGGCGTCTGGTTTGTTGTCTTTGGTCACTTTAATGCAATGAAACGGAATGTCGTGATTGACCACAACCTTTTGATATTCCATGTGGTTCGAGATCACACCAACGATATCAATCGGCAAAGCACCGATGCGCCAGCGGTACAACAGATCGTTCAAACAATGGCCAAAACGCGAAACCATCAAGATGACTTTCATCTTTTGGGCCTCATTATGTATCGCCCAATTCATGTTGAAATCCGATCCCACAGGAGCGAAACCAGCCTCCAACGCGGCCTGATCAAGACCTTGCTCAGAAACAAAGCTGACGCGCATGAAAAACTGCCCCGTGCCGGGGTCATCGAACTGCGCAGAATCTGTGATGTTGCAACCAAGTTCAGCCAGATTACCAGAAATAGCCGCCACGATGCCGCGTTTGGATTGGCACGTTACCGTTAAAACATGAGAGGTCATGGAGCGTTTCCTTGAATGTATTGCGTCTAAGGGTTTTGCCATATGGGGCGGCAATTGCCATTAGAAATCGTTAATCTAAAGGGAGAATTTTGCGGGTCACAGATGTTTGAACCGCGTCACACTCCATATGGGCTGCAAAACTGCCATCGTCCACATATGGCCCGATGCGTTTTGACACCAAACCACCGCCCTGCCAAACCGTTTCCATCACAGATGTCCAATTGGCATTGGCGGTCAAAATCACTGGGGCTTGGGTTTCGCACAGCCGGACCCCGCCCTCGATTTTGGGTGACTTATACTGGTGATTGCTCAGGCCCTCTTTGGTTGCCAATTCCCATATTTTGACCTCGGAACCATCACGTTCCACGGACAAAATCCGCAACACTTTGGCCAAATGCGGACGATCAACATAGGCAATGTCATCTATGCCATCGCCGTTGAAATCTGCGATTCCTGCAATGGCGAGCCAACGATTGCGGGTGCCAATAGGCGGGTTTGAGGCAAAGGGCACAAGCGTTCCATCGCGCAGAGTGAAAATTTGCACCCGCGCACCAGCATCAAAGGTCGACACCACGGTAACAACCTCAGGCGCTCCATCATTATCAAAATCATGCAAGCGCGGTACTGTGTCTTCGAACACGGCGTTTTCATAGGATAGGTTCAACACCACTCCATCGTTGAGCGTCACGTTCAAGCGGGCGTATTCGCCCTGTGACACCGCGCCGTGGCCGTAAACATCTGTTGGCTCAAGATAGCGCGCAGACACAATGGACTGCGCCTGTAATGACGTTGCAAATAGGGCCGCGCCCACAAAAACCGCAGCCCCAATCCGCATCAGATTTGTTTCTCAGGCACGTTCACAACCAAGCCATCCAAAGCATCGGTCACTTTGATTTGACAGGTCAAACGCGAACGCACTGGATCTGGTTGGTAGGCAAAATCAAGCATATCTTCTTCCATCGGGTCGATGGGCGCGAGTTTTTCCACCCATTCAGGGGCCACATACACATGGCATGTTGAACAGGCGCAGGCCCCGCCGCAATCCGCATCGATACCGGGCACGCCATTGTCGCGCGCGCCTTCCATAACGGTGCGGCCATTTGGAACGTCGACGACATGCTCTGTGCCACCAAATTCGACATATGTGATTTTCGCCATTGGGAATCCTATCTCTCATCAACTTAAGTTTGGGCAGAAACTATAGCGCGGGCGCGCCTATGAAAAGAGCGCATTACAATGCTCACGCGCCTGTGCTTGCACACAAGTAAATCTAAGCTTTGGACATTATGCAAAATTTTGCATCATAGGCTTGCGCGTCACATCTCAAAGCCTGCCGCCAGATGGCACGGGTCTTTCGCCACTATAGTTTTCGCGCTATGAGTGTTTAAACGATCCAAAAATGGACAGCGAGCAAATGTTACAGGCTTTCATGACCCCGACTCAAACGGCGTCGCGTTTTTGCGTCAGTGTCGCGTTGTGCGCAAGCCTGTCTGCCTGTCAGGTTTCAACGCCAACGGATGAGGTCTTGCGCGCAGGCGATGCGCAATCATCCCCCCCCGGGGCAGATCCCGATGCGTGCTATGGTCGCCATGCAACGCCTGCGATTGTGGAAACGGTCACCGAACAGGTGTTGGTTCAGCCCCCCCAAATTACAGCGGATGGCACGGTGTCCTATCCTGCGATTTATCGCACAGAAACCCGGCAAGAAATCATACGCGAACGCAAAGAGCTGTGGTTCGAGACGCTGTGCACCGAGGCATTGACGCCAGATTTTATCAGCTCAGTGCAGCGCGCTTTGGCCGTGCGCGGGATCTATTCAGGGCCTGTCACAGGCAAATATGACCGCGCCACACGGCGAGCTGTACGCGCTTATCAAAACGCCGAAGGATTGGACAGCGATGTGTTGTCTTTGGCCGCTGCGCGCAAACTGGGCTTGGTGGAAATGGCGCGCCCAGAGTAGGCTCAAATATTTGATTTTTATAAAAAATGGGCGCCCCACAGGCCGCCCATTTTTGTATCCTAGAGTGGTTGGCGTTATTTTTCTTCGATGCCAAGCGCCACAAAGCGGGGCTCGCCAGCACGCCGCACCAGCAAGAGCACGGTTTTGCGTCCCGCCTCACGCGCATCTTGGGCTCGTGCGTTGAGATCATCCGCTGAGGCGATCACGTCTTGGCCGGCCTCAACGATCACATCACCAGAGCGCAGACCTTTGGCAAAGGCTTCAGAGGCTTCGTCAACGGCAACCACAGCCAAGCCATCCGTACCGCGCGCAACGCCAAGCTGCTCACGCAACTCATCCGTCAATGGCATCACAGTGAGGCCAAACAACGTTGTGTCCTCAGGTTCAACAGTTTCGGCCTCTGGCACGGGGAAGGCCACGTTTTCGGCTTCTTCACGACGCCCAAGCGTCACCATCAGCGTTTTGGTTTTGCCATCGCGGAACACCACAACACGGACTGCTTTGCCCACTTCGGTCTCGCCCACCGTGCGCACCAAACCGTTGGCATCTTCAACATTTTTGCCATCGAAGGATACGATCACATCACCAGCTTCGATACCGGCCTCTTTGGATGGCCCCTCAGGCACGTCCGTAATCAAAGCACCGGAAACGGCCTCAAGCCCCATAGCTTCAGCAACATCATCAGATACGCTTTGGATTTTCACACCCAACCACCCACGGCGGGTTTCACCAAATTCGGTCAATTGATCCGTCACACGTGACACAACATTGGACGCCATTGAAAAGCCGATGCCGATAGAACCACCGTTGGGCGACAAAATCGCAGTGTTCACGCCGATGACATCGCCATCCATGTTGAACAACGGCCCACCAGAGTTACCGCGATTGATCGCCGCATCGGTTTGAATGTAGTCATCATAGGCCCCTTGCAACGCACGGCCGCGTTGAGACACGATGCCCGCAGAGATCGAGAACCCTTGGCCAAGCGGGTTGCCCATGGCCATGACCCAGTCACCCATACGCGCCACATCACTGTCGCCGAAGGATACGAATTTAAGCGGTTTGTCACTTTCAACTTTGAGCACGGCGATATCTGTTTTGGGGTCGGTTCCAACCAAAGTGGCGGGCAAAACAAAACCTTCAAAAAATTCGATTTCGATTTCATCGGCGCCCTCAATCACGTGATTGTTGGTGACGATATAACCATCCTCAGAGATCACAAAGCCTGATCCCAACGCGTTGCTGCGACGTGGGGCTTTGTTGTTACCGCCTTGATCACCGCGATCCATGAAGTCTTTGAAAAAGTCTTCGAAAGGCGACCCTTCGGGCACCATTGGCGTGTTGCCTGTTGACGCTTCAACGATGGTCGTCGTGGTGATGTTGACCACGGCGGGACTGACTTTTTCAGCCAAATCCGCAAAGCTTTCAGGCGCGCCGCGCGCATCAGCCGCAGCCGTTTGAAACAGCAAAGCGAGTGCTGTGATGAAGGCCACAAACAGCATCCGCATCTGGGTGCCTTTGGTGCCGTTTTGAAATGGAATGGCGATTGCCGTGGTCATAGGACTCTTTCCTCCGAAATGCGTGCGACATCAAAACCGCACGACGCTTAGAACTACCTTATGGGTAGAGATAAGCACGATTTACTGCAACGCAATGTCTGTCGCGTTCAGTCAACAGCATGTGATCACTGCGTGAAAGGCCAAAGCACAAATCGGGTTAATTTTCTTATCTTTGGTAGAGGTTGGCCCATGCAAAAGGGCCGATGCATGCACCGGCCCTTAGGAAATGTTTCAAGATAGTGTGGCAGCTGTTGAGCTTACCGACCGTCTGAGGACTTTAAGTAATCAAAGAATTCAGAGTCTGGTGAGATCACCATCGTGGTGGTGTTGCCAGACAAACCAGCACGATACGCATTGAGCGAACGGTAGAATTCAAAGAACTCAGGGTCCGCCCCAAAGGCATCCGCAAAGACACGGTTGCGTTCGGCATCCGCTTCACCACGGGTGATTTCCGCTTTGCGGCTGGCATCTGATTCAAGTTCAACCACAGTCCGGTCAGCCCCCGCACGCACACGTTGGGCGGCTTCTTCACCACGCGCACGTTCGTCAGCGGCTTCGCGTTCCCGTTCGGCACGCATCCGCGCAAACGTGGCATCCAAGTTTTGCTCTGGTAGGTTCGTCTGTTTGAGACGCACATCCAAAATCTCAACCCCAAGCTGGGCGGCACGTGCGCCAGCTTGTGTGGTGACTTGCTGCATCAAAACAGTCCGTTCGGCGGATAAAATGGTGTTTGATGTTACACCATCGGCCCCCAAAACGGCCCGAATACGGTCAATGATAATGCCGTTGAGGTCAACTTCGGCTTTGCGCAAACCGCCGGTGGACACAGCGCGTTTGAATTTCACGACATCCACAATACGGTAGCGTGCAA
The DNA here is from genome assembly GCA_047630475.1 of Celeribacter sp. Classification (GTDB taxonomy): domain Bacteria; phylum Pseudomonadota; class Alphaproteobacteria; order Rhodobacterales; family Rhodobacteraceae; genus Celeribacter. The sequence goes on from JBLHXX010000050.1 coordinate 15,754, forward strand.
AGGCATCCACAACGAGGCGACGATCATCAGAGGGCGTCACTTCGGTTTCTGCTGTATCAAGCGACAAAATGCGGTCATCGTAGTATTCCACATTTTGGATCAGTGGAATTTTAAACGCCACGCCGGGATCTTCTTTGACGGCTTTAATTTGGCCGAACTGGATGACCAAAGCTTTTTGACGCTCATCCACGATGTAGACGGACGACAAGATAACAACAGCAATGACGATCAGGCCGATAAAAAGTGCTGGAAGCTTTTTCATTCGCTGGACCCCGCGTTTTTCTTGAGTTCATTGAGCGGCAAATACGGCACGATGCCAGATCCGTCGCTGCCCTCATCCAAGATGATTTTATCAACGCCGCTGTAAACCTCTTCGATGGTTTCCAAGTATAGGCGCTTGCGTGTCACTTCGGGCGCGAGTTTGTATTCACCCAAAACGGCCGTGAAACGTGACGCTTCACCTTGGGCTTCATTGACCACTTGAGCGCGGTAGCCTTCGGCTTCTTCCAGAATCTCAGCAGCCGTACCACGTGCCCCCGCCACAACGCGGTTGGCATAAGCGTCCGCTTGGCTTTCCAACTGATCACGTTCTTGTTCAGCGGCCTGTACGTCGCGGAATGCGTTGATCACTTCGGTTGGCGGATCGGCTTTGTCGAGGTTGACACGCACGATAGAAATACCTGAATCCAAATCATCCAAAGTGGACTGGATCAGTGATTTTGCTGTGTCGGAAATCAAACCACGATCCCTGTTGAGGATCGGTGACAACCGCGAGGACGCGATAATTTCACGCATCGAGGATTCAGAAACGGCGCGCACTGTGCCGCGAGGATCCGCGAGGTTGAAGAGGTATTTGGATGAATCGTTGATGTTCCAAACCACTTGGAAATCGATGTCCACGATGTTTTCATCCGTGGTCAACATCAACCCGTCATCGCCAGAAGACGCCACACCAATGCTTTCAGAGCGCTGGCCGGTGACGTTGACTTTTTCGTAGGTCACGAACGGCCAAGGCGCCAAATGCGGCCCCTCAGCAGTGGTCCGGTGATATTGGCCAAGGAACAGCTCAACACCGTTTTGTTCGGTTTGAACGGTGTAAAATGAACTGACAAACCAGATGCCAACAGCGCCCAAAAGACCAAGTCCGATCATGCCTTTGGGGATGCCGCCATTGCCACCAGAACGGCCCCCGCCAGAGCCATTGCCCCCGCCTTTGCCGCCCATCAAAACCTTGAGGTACTCATTGCCTTTGCCCAGCAACTCATCGATCTCAGGGATTTGGGGCTGATTGCCTCCACTGGGGCGACGATCGCCGCTGGATTTTTTGTCATCATTCGAAGGCCCGTTGCCGCGATTTCCACCGCCGCCCGATCCCCATGGTCCGCCGTTATTGCTGGCCATTTAGGTCTGTTCCTCTCTCAAAAACTATTGGCACTGGGACGGATGTCCGCCCGTTGCCAAGGCTTGGGCTTAAAATGTTCTTTTTAGGCGCAGGTTTCAAGGGCAGCACGCAGATGCGCACTGCAATTGTGTGTTTTTCCACAGATTTCGTGACCTTGAGCTGCACAAAAATCCTATTTGTGAACGCGCACGGGCTCTTTCATCAGTACAATTTCTTCGGCCATGGTCGGATGCACCGCCACTGTGGCGTCGAAATCTTCTTTGGTGGCCCCCATTTTGACGGCGACCCCCGCCAGCTGGATCATTTCACCCGCATGCGGCGCGATGATGTGACAGCCGAGAACTTTGCGCGTGTTGGAACACACGATCAGTTTGAACATCACCCGCTCATTCTTGTCGATGAACGCGTTTTGCATCGGACGGAAGGCCGCCGAATAGACCTCAACGGGGCCCTCTTCGCGGGCTTGTTCTTCGGACAGTCCCACGGCACCGTATTCCGGTTGGGTGAAAATCGCGGACGGCACATTGGCGTGATCCGGCGTCATCGGATTTCCTTTGAACACCGTCTCGTGGAACGCCACAGCTTCGCGGATGGCGACAGGTGTCAATTGAATGCGGTTGGTCACATCGCCCACGGCATAAATGGACGGAATGTTGGTCTGGCTGTAGTCATCGACCACAACTTCGCCCGCGCGCCCTTGTTTGACGCCGACCTCTTCGAGCCCAAGCCCGTCGACATTGGGCGTGCGGCCTGTGGCGTAGAGCACCACGTCGAACACTTTGGTTTTGCCATCAGTGGATTTCACGTGCAGACCGTCATCTTGCTTGGTGATGCTTTCCACATCGGTACCAAGGTGTAGATTGATGCCTTGGTCTTTGATCAACTCAGCAATATGCCCGCGTGCCTCGCCATCAAAGCCGCGCAAAATCTGTGCACCGCGGTAGTATTGCGCGGTCTCAGAGCCCAAGCCATTAAAGATGCAGGCGAACTCAGACGCGATATAGCCGCCCCCAACAATCAAGATGCGTTTGGGCAATTCAGCAATATCGAAAATCTCGTTCGAGGTGATCGCGTGCTCAATGCCCGGCACGTTTTGCGGCACGAACGGCGTGCCCCCCGTTGCGATCAAGATGTGTTTCGCAGTGACCTCAGTGCCATCTGCCAATACAACCGTATGCGCATCTTTGACGGTGGCGCGTTGGTGGAAAATTTCGACACCTGCGTTGCCTGCATTTTTGGTGTAAATGGCCTCAAGACGGGACAATTCGGCCTTGAGACGCTCTTGGAACGACGCCCAGTTGAAATCGCCAATGGAAATATCCCAACCATAGGCAGCGGCCTCAACGGCAGCACCAGAGTATTGCGACGCAAACACCATCAGTTTTTTGGGCACGCAGCCACGGATCACACAGGTGCCGCCCATGCGGAACTCTTCGGCCAAGGCCGCTTTAGCCCCCCCAGCTGCCGTCAGCCGCGCGGCGCGCACGCCACCAGAGCCACCACCGATTACGAAGAGATCAAAGTCAAAAGCCATCTGTTATCACCCGATTTGGAATATTTCTAAGTTGGCACCAGATGTAGCCATCATGGGCGCAAAACAAAACCCCGCAGTGACCTGCGGGGGGTAACTTTTCGTGAGGCTTTGAAACAGACGCGCTCTATGCGGAAACAGACGCGCTCTATG
>JBLHXX010000051.1:0-18838 GCA_047630475.1 Celeribacter sp.
ATCGCGCCAAGGTTTTGATCACGGGAACGGGGCATCTGGCCGATGGGCATATGCCAAACATCGAGGGTCTTGAGACCTTTACCGGCGATGTGTTCCATTCAGCAAATTGGGACCATTCGGTTGATTTGAAAGGCAAACGTATTGGGGTCATCGGCTCTGGGGCGTCTGCGATTCAGATCGTGCCCGAGATGCAAGAATTGGCCTCTGAAATGGTCGTGTTTCAACGCTCTGCGCCCTATATGGTGCCGCGTTGGGATCGGGCCTATTCAGATGGCGAACGCCGGATGTGTCAACGTGACCCAAGTGTGATCGACGATATGCGTTCTGAAATTTTCTGGGCGGGCGAGTTCAATTTTGCGCAGCGGCGTAATATTCCGCGGTTCCTGGATGAGGCCAAAGCGATGGCCGTAGAGCATCGCGAGGCTCATATCAAAGACCCCGATTTGTTGGCAAAACTCACACCTGATTACGAGATTGGCTGCAAACGATTGCTGATTTCAAACGCTTATTATCCTGCAATTTCTGCTGAGAATACCACGCTTGAAGCCTCGGCTTTGGCGCGGGTTGAAGGCGGCCAAGCCATCGGTGCGTCCGGCACCGCGCATGATCTGGATGTGTTGGTGTTTGCCACAGGGTTCGAAGCGGTGCGCCCCCCTTTTGCCACGCGCATTTTTGGCACCGATGGCATCAGTTTGGATGCGCATTGGGACAAAGGTATGCAGGCCTACGATTCCATTGCGGTGAGTGGGTATCCAAACCTGTTCATCATCAACGGGCCGAACACAGGGCTTGGGCATAATTCGGTGGTCTACATCATCGAGGCGCAGGTCGATTATATCCTCGGCGCCCTGAACCACATCGACAGCCAAAAGGTGGACGTGATCGAAGTCAAACGTGACGCTGAAGACGCCTACATGGAAAAAATAGATGTGATGTCGCAAGGCACTGTGTGGCTCGCGGGGGGGTGTAAATCTTGGTACGTCGATGAACGCTCCGGGCGCTTGACACTGATCTGGCCTGATTTTGCTCATAGTTTTCGCGACCAAAACGGCACGTTCCACCCCGAAGGTTATGCAACCCAAACACGAACCGCAGCGGAGTGAATGATATGCTGACAGGAAAAACGATTATCGTCACGGGCGTTTCATCGGGTATTGGCCAAGAAACGGCACGACAAATCAAAGCCGCAGGCGCCCGCGTCATCGGCCTTGATCGCAACACGCCATCGATAGACCTTGACGTCTTTCATCAAGTTGATTTCACAGATGATGCGGCTCTTGAGGCCGTGATCAATGTGTTGAAATCTGAAAATGCCGATGGGCTGGCCAACATTGCGGGCGTGCCGCCAACGGCGCCCAAAGAGGTGGTTCTGGCCGTCAATCTGGTGGCGCTTAAAAAGCTGACGCTTGGGGTGGTGGACAGCTTGAAAGACGGCGCGTCCATCGTCAATCTGGCCTCACTGGCGGGCTTGGATTGGGAAGGTGAAGTGACTAAAATCAAAGCCAGCGATAGCCTCACCTTTGAGGATATTTCGGCGTTTTGTACAGCCCAAGAGATCACCGATTCCAATAGTTATTTCTTTACCAAACAAGCACTTGTCGCATGGACGTTGGAAAACCGTTGGACGTGGCGGGCGCGTGGCATTCGTATGAACGCCGTCAGCCCAGGGCCTGTCGATACGCCGATTTTAGGCGATTTCATTGAAACGCTTGGGGCGCGCGCCGAGGAAGACATGCGCATCATGGATCGTCCGGGGACGCCAGCTGATATCGCACCTTTGGTGACGTTTTTGATGTCGGATGGGTCTGTGTGGTTGCGCGGCGTGAACATCGCTTGCGATGGCGGAATGCGGGCCAATATTGATGCAACCAGCAACGGATTGATGTGAGGATATCACAATGACTTTGGATCTTTTGATCGCGGGTGAATTGACACCTGCAAGCGATGACAAAACCTATCAACGCCGCGATCCTGTGACGGGACAGATCGCCACAACAGCCGCGGCGGCCAGTGTTGATGATGCCTTGCGGGCTGTTGCCTCGGCGCAAAACACGTTGGAGCAGTGGTCAACACAAGGCCCAGACGCACGGCGGGCCGTGTTGACCAAAGCGGCCGAAATTATGGAGGCGCGCACCGCAGATTTTGTCACAGCCATGATCGAAGAAACTGGTGCGACCAAAATTTGGGCGGGGTTCAATGTGCATTTGGCCGCGGGCATGCTGCGCGAAGCGGGTGCGATGACCACACAAATTGGTGGCGAGGTTATTCCGGCAAACAAACCGGGGACATTGGCAATGTCCGTGGCCAAGCCGCGCGGTGTGTGCCTTGGGATTGCGCCGTGGAATGCGCCTGTCATTCTTGGGACACGTGCGGTGGCGATGGCTTTGGCGTGTGGCAATACTGTTGTGTTGAAATCATCCGAGATGTGCCCGCGCACGCATCGTTTGATTGGCGAATGTTTGAATGATGCGGGCCTGCCCAAAGGCGCGTTTAACGTCATTTCCAACGCCCCAGAGGATGCACCGCAGATCGTAAAAACCTTGATTGAAGCCCCCGAAGTGCGTCATGTAAACTTTACAGGATCGACGGATGTGGGGCGGATCATTGGCCGGTTGGCGGGCGAGAACCTAACGCCTGCACTGTTGGAATTGGGGGGTAAGGCACCGCTGATTGTGTTGGAGGATGCAGATATTGATGGCGCGGTGAATGCCGCCATTTTTGGAGCTTTTATGAACCAAGGTCAGATTTGCATGTCCACCGAACGCATCATCGTGGTCGATGCCGTTGCGGATGAATTCGTGACCAAACTCGCGGCCCGTGCCGCGGATCTGTCTTTTGGCGATCCGCGCGATCCGGTGGTTTTGGGCGCTTTGGTGACCACAACCTCTGCCGATAAAATGGAAGAGTTGATCACAGATGCCACGGCCAAAGGGGCCACCGTTGTGGCGGGCGGAACGCGGACTGGCGCGATCCATTCTGCGACGCTTTTGGATGGGATAACGTCCAATATGCGCATTTATGCTGAGGAAAGTTTTGGCCCTGTCAAATCCATCATGCGTGTTGCTGACACAGACGCCGCGATCACAGTGGCCAATGACACCGAATACGGCCTGTCTGCGGCGGTGTTTACCCAAGACATCACCCGCGCGCTTGAGGTGGCCAACCGCATTGAAAGCGGGATTTGCCACATCAATGGCCCAACGGTTTCTGACGAACCTCAAATGCCTTTTGGGGGTGTGAAAGCGTCGGGGTATGGGCGGTTTGGTGGCAAAGCCGGGATTGCAGAATTCACATCTGTGCGGTGGATTACGGTGGAAGACCCAAAGCAGAAATACCCGTTTTAAGAGCTGTTCATTACGGACGCTCATACAAGATTAGGTGAATTTGATGTGCCTCAAATAAAGGGCCAAACCAATACGCGTTTGGCCCTTTTTGGGGTGCCCAACCAAAACCTAAGAATGTTCGTGCCCGAACGCTTTCCTTTTGACACTGCAAGTGCCAACATCTGACAATGTCAAAAAAGACCCTAAACACACCCAATCTCGAAGCGCTTGGAGCACAGCGTTTGGCCGAATTGCTAATGGAAGTGAGCGTTGGTAGCGCTGATATAAAACGCAGGTTGCGGTTGGAATTGATCCACAATGTGGGCGGGCTTGAGTTGGCGCATGAGGTGCGTAAACGGCTTGTATCGCTGCGCAAATCAACCAGCTTTATTGGCTGGCGCAAACGCAAAGCTTTGATAAAAGATCTGAACACACAAGTTACGATGATCGTTGATAAAATTGCGCCCGAAGACCCAACAACAGCCTTTGATCTTTTGTGGCAATTCATCGAAATGGTCCCATCGATTTATGGTCGTGTGGATGACAAAAAAGGCGATGTCCGCGAAGTTTTTCATGCGGCTTTTGATCATTTCAAAACCATCGCGCCGCAGGCACAGCTGGATGTGGAGGCTTTGGCCGGGCGTGTTTGGACGGCCATTTTGGACAATGGGTATGGCGAATGGGACGGTCTAATTTCCATGATGGCGCCGGCGCTTGGACCTGTGGGGCTTGCCTCATTGGCGATACATGTTGAAACCTATGCCGCGATACCTGTTGCGCCAGATACAGAAGATCACGAAGCGATCCAGTTCTTGCGCCAGTTGCGTGGCGAAGACAGTTTTGCAGTGGATCGCAAAGCGCGTTTTGTCCAATCGTGTTTGCAAGACATAGCCGAGGCTGCGGGTGATACCGATGCCTATATTGCTCAGTATTCGGCTGAGGATTTGAAGAGCAAAGCAATCGCCGCTGAGGTGGCAACGCTGTTGCTTAACGACGGTCGCGCACAGGCCGCATTGGATGTGTTGCTGGATGTAGATCAAGACGCGCATTCTGCGGGCGATACGGCGTGGGACAGCGCTTATATTGCCAGTTTGACCGCTCTTGGACGTACACAAGATGCCCAAGATCACCGCTGGAGCTGTTTCACAGAAACCTTAAATGCACAGCATTTGCGAGAGTATTTAAAAGGCCTGCCGGATTTCGACGACGTCGAGGCCGAAGAGCGCGCAAAAATGCATGTTTTTGCCTTTCCAAACATTTCAACGGCGCTTAACTTTTGCATGAATTGGCCAGATTTATTGACTGCAGCGCAATTGATTGAGGCCCGTGCGGAAGATTTAAATGGCAACCATTACAATCTGTTGGCCCCTGCTGCCGAGGCCCTTCGATCACGGTATCCACGTGCCGCCGTGCTTTTGTGGCGCGCGATGATTGATGAGACGCTCGAGCAAACTTGGCCCTCGCGCTATGCTGCGGCTGCCGACCACCTTGCCGATTGCGCAGCATTGGATGCACAGATCGCAGATTATGGTATTTTTTCAACGCACGCGACTTACATCGAAAAACTGCAAAGGCGGCATGATCGTAAATCGTCTTTTTGGGCAAAGGTTCGCTAGAGTTTAACCTCGCCTGTGTGTCCGCCATCGTCCCCAAGGATCTGCAAATTAGGCGTTGAGCAAACTCGTAAGTGCTGTGCGTGATCGTGTGACATCCGCCAGCGTATACTGATCGAGCGCCGCAAAAAATGCGTCTTGTGCTTGTGCCAACGGCCCGCGCAGTCCGCAAACAGGCAAAATGTGGCACGATTGATTGGGGCCAAAACATTCCACCACGGGATCGTTGCGTTTCATCGCGCGCACCACATCGCCGATGCGGATTTGATCCGCAGGCTGCGCCAAGGTCAGACCGCCATTGCGACCTCTTTCTGATATGACAAAGCCTTCTCGGGCAAGCTGTGTCGCCACTTTCGACAGATGGTTTTCTGAGACGTTAAAAATCGTCGCAATCTCTGACGTCGGCACGCGGTTTGGGGCTCGCGCTGTCAGTGTGATCAAAACGCGTAGGGCGTAATCGGTGAATTTGTCCAATTGCATGATTTTATATTTAGCATTTACAATGCGTAATTAAAAGCGATATATAATACGCATATAAAATACCCATTATGGAGCCAGTCAATGACACTGTCCGAAGCTATTCTATGGCCGGGAACAAAATTCTGTGAACGTTTGGGCGTCAACCCAGAAGGCGAAGCCGCTTTGATCCGTTGGATGGTCAACACGCTGGTTTATCTCGTGATGAGTCTGATCATCGTATGGATTGTGGTGGTTTGAAAATGCGCAAAACAACGTCCGAACAATGCCGCGCGTGGCAAGGGCCCGCTGTGTTTTCATATGGGTTTCGACCTTTCTTTTTGTTCGGGGCTGTGTGGGCGGCGGTGGCTATGGTGATGTGGATTTTCATGTTATCGACTGGCTTCGTCTTGCCGACCCATTTGGAACCAGTTTCTTGGCATGCCCATGAATTTCTGTTTGGGTCTTTGGGGGCTATCATTGCCGGTTTTTTGTTAACAGCGGTGCCCAATTGGACGGGGCGATTGCCGGTTGTTGGCTGGGGTTTGGCGGCTCTATTCGCGCTATGGCTTGCTGGACGGTTTGCAATGGCAACCTCAGCACTTTGGCCCAATGTGAGTGCGCAGCTGGTAGATCTATCTTTTCCGGTGGTTCTGGGTGCTGTGCTTTTGCGTGAAATTATTGCTGGCAGAAATTGGCGAAACCTTGTGATTTTGATCCTTTTGGCGATTTTCACCTTGGCAAATCTGTTGTTTCACTTGGATGCCGCAGGTGGGAATATTGCGGCCCAAGGTATAGGCATGCGCGTTGGCATGTCTGCGCTGATCATGATGATGTGTGTCATTGGCGGGCGTGTCGTTCCATCGTTCACCCGCAATTGGTTGGTTCAACAGGGTGCAACACGTCTTCCCGTCCCACCAATGCAACGCTTTGATAAGGCGGTTCTTTTGATCACCGTAATCGCGCTTTTGCTTTGGGTTATCGCTCCCAGCGCCGTGGCCTCAGGTGTTGCTTTATTGATGATTGGTATGTTGCACTTTGTCCGCTTAGGCCGGTGGGAAGGCGTGCAAACACTGGCACAACCACTGTTGTGGATATTGCATGTGGGGTACGCATTTGTGCCGCTTGGCGCGGTGATGATCGCCGGATCAATTTTGTACCCCGATGTGTTTTCTGGTGCCGCCGCACAGCATCTTTGGATGGCGGGTGCGTTTGGGGTGATGAGCATGGCTATGATGAGCCGCGCCACATTGGGCCACACGGGGCAAAAACTGCATGCTGGGCGCGGCACTGTGGTCTTGTTTGTGTCTTTGATCACGTCGGTTTTCACACGACTGGCGGCCGCATTTTGGCCCGATGCAGCGATGATTTTTTATGCTGTGTCCGGGGTTTTGTGGGTCGGTGCATTTTTCGGGTTTGCTCTGCTTTACTGGCCCAGTCTTTTAAAGCCAAAGGTCACAGACAGCTCACGTCACGCGGGAACGTAAGTCGGTTTAAGATGTCTTAAATGCACCATTCTTTGACCAGTGCCAAAAGCTGTAGGTTTATAAAACTGCGGCGACTCAACGCCTAGCCCAAATAGTTGATAATAGGGCAATCTGGTCGGTGATCCCCGCGACATGATTTTACCAAATGCGCCAACTCGTCACGCAAAGATTGCAGTTCTTGCTGTTTCACTTCGATTTCTTGCAAGCGTTTGGCGGCGATGCGTTTGACGTCGGCGCTGGTGCGGTGTTGATCTTGGTACAATCCCAAAAGTTCGCGACATTCGTCGATGCTAAACCCAAACGCACGAGATCTGCGCACAAATACCAGTTTACGCACTGCGACATCGTCGTAGGTGCGATAGCCCGCGTCAGACCGCGAGGGCGCTTTGACCAGACCAATGTCAGCGTAATAGCGCACCGTTTTCACCGAAAGACCCGCAGCTTTTGCGGCAGACGAAATATTCATAGAGGTGATCCTTTACCTTCCAGTTACTGGAAAGATTAATGTGTGAGCGGGTGAATTTCAAGGCGCATGATATTGAAAATTTGGGCAGGCCTTGATGCGTGGGGCTCTCAAAGTTGTGATACGCTTCTGGTTGACCTTCCCCCAACGGGAAAGTGTAGCGTCGTTGAAAATCAACAAAAGCCTGAGGCCTCAATGAAATTTGCAATCAGTTTAACTGCCATCGTTATTGTGGGGGGCTTGGCCTATGCCATGTGGCCCGTTTCACAAAAAACAGCGCAAACCACACCCATTGAGAGCACAGCAGGGGGCGGATTGGTTGAGGTCCTTTTGCCTGATACGCTGTCGCCAAACGCGCAAATCGGTAAACTGGCCTTTGATGCCAAATGTGCGGTGTGTCACGGCGCAAACGCCGCAGGCCAAGACGGTACCGCGCCGCCTTTGGTACATAAAATTTACGAACCAAACCACCACGGTGATGAAAGTTTTCAGGTCGCAGCCTCTCATGGTGTGCGTGCACATCATTGGCCGTTTGGAAATATGCCGCCTGTTGAGGGCATAACACGGGGCGATGTGACCATGATCATAGCCTATGTCCGAACCTTACAACGCGCCAACGGGATCCACTGATGACCATGAACAGACGGCACTTTTTGGCCTCAGCATCTGCCATAGCACTTTTGCCACGACCCCTATGGGCGACACAAGACACATGGCATTTGAGGGCCGAAATCGTGACACAACAGATTTTGCCAGAGGGCGAAGCGGCCACCACGCTGCTTGGGTTCAATGGATCCATGCCGGGGCCTACAGTGCGCCTGCGCCGTGGTGTGCGCGCCTCTATTGATGTCGAGAATGGATTGGAAGAGGGCACAGCGGTTCATTGGCATGGTATCCGGTTGCAAAACGCAATGGATGGGGTGCCTATGCTGACGCAGGATCTCATTCTACCGGGCGAGACCAAAACCTATAGCTTTGCGCCACCTGATGCGGGCACCTATTGGTATCACTCGCATTACATTTCACAAGAACAGGTTGCCCGCGGGATGATGGGGCCTTTGATTGTTGAGGACGAGACGCCTCCAGATACAGATCACGATATTACCGTGCTTATTTCGGATTGGTTGATGCAAGAAGATGGCAGCCTGAGCGAAGATTTTGCCGATATGCACAGCATGGCCCACGGTGGATATATGGGAAATTTTGCGCGGGCATTTCTGTCGCGCTCAGAGGTGAAACAGGGGGACCGTGTTAGGTTTCGGCTGATCAACGCGGCCACCAATCGCATCTTTCCCGTGGCTCTCTCGGGGGGCAGTGGCATGATTGTTGCGCTTGATGGTATGGCTTTGGCAGAGCCTCGTGTTTTGACTGAAATCGTGCTTGCCCCCGCTCAACGTGCCGATGTGATCGTCGATGTTACAGGGCCTGTTGAATTTGACATGCTGTCCCCGCAAAGTGCATATCGTTTGGCCGATGTGATGGTGAAGGGACGCAACACGACCCGACACCCCACACCGATTTTGCCACTTGCACCGCATGGGCTGCCACAGCCAAACAATCCAACGCAGCACCTCACTTTGACAATGCAGGGCGGCGCGATGAGTGGGCGTCACGGGGGCGATAATATCTGGGCGTTCAACGATATCTCTGATTTGCCGCAAGACCCTTTTGCAACGATCACGCGCGGCGAAACCGTTCGCATCACCATGGTCAACGACACCGCATTCGCGCATGGTATTCACCTGCACGGCCATCATTTCTACGAGCTTGGCGAGGATGGATCACTCGGGGATTTGCGTGACACAACCTTGATCAACGCAGGCGAAAGCCGCGATGTTATATGTGTCTTTGACAACCCCGGGCGTTGGTTGCTGCACTGCCATATGTTGAGCCACGCTGTCGGTGGGATGCGCACTTGGGTGGATGTGGTTTAAGTTGGGGTTGGCGGGCAGTCATTTTGCAAAATAGGACTGCGGCCTTTGTGTTAGATCGCAGGCAGTTCTCTAGACTTCATGCACAATTGGCGGTGTATCACACACCTTTTGGGCGATCTCGACCACATGGCGGTGATGGGTCAAATAGATCGCTTGGCCCGTGCGACCGATCTGTTCCATGACACGGCAGGCGGCACTGGTGCGATTTTCGTCGAAGGTTTCGAAAATGTCGTCGCAAAAAAACGGCAAACATGTGCCTTGTGCAACCAATTGTTCGTGTGCGGCGGCGCGCAGTGCGAGGTACAGTTGAAACCTTGTGCCTTTGGACATATCCGCCGCCCGCTTGGCCGTGCCTGCGGCATCAACGGCCAACAAAGTCTCGGCGTCGCCTTCGGGCTGGGTGATCAACCGCGTATAGGCGCCTTTGGTCAACGTGGTGAAACAGCGCTCGGTGGCGGCCATCATGCCACTGCGATGGGTGTCGCGATACCTGCGGATGGCCTCTTGTGCAATGCGGTGCCCCAGTGAAAGTTCCAGATGTTCAAGGGCGGCGTCTTCAAGGTCTAGCTCTAGCGTGGCTTTGCATTCGGTCAGGGTTGCGATGGCGTCATCTCCGGTGACTTGCGCCAAAGCCTGTGTGGTGGTGATCCTGGCTTCGATTGCACCCGTCAATTGATCTTCGATTGTCGCCAAATCCGACTGAAGCGTTTCGCCTTGCGCAGTCAATGCCACAGCCGACGCCCCCTCAAGCATTTGACGTACACCCCCTAAATTCGCGGCACCCAATTCAGAACAGAGAGACAATTCCAGTTTTGCGTGCTCGGATCGATCCAAAATAACCTGCTGTGCTTGGATCACAGCGGGGCGCAAAGTCTCGAGCATATTGTCGTGTGTGCCTGCTGGAAACACGCGACCCATGGCCATAACGTGTTGTTTGAGGGTTTCCAAAATATCTTGTTTCTCTTGCAACGCTGTACGGGCTTGTGCAATTTTTTCACCCAAATCCTCTGCTTGTCGCTGCGCCGTTCTTGCGGCATCAGCGTGGTTGCGCAGGGCTGCAAAGGTTGCCGAAGGCGTCTCGGCCAACGCGACGTTTTGCACCTCTGCCAGTGCCGTGACCAACGTTTTGAACTGAGCCTGATCCTGTTCCATTCTGGCGACCCGCTGTGTGGCATCAGCGCGTTTGTCATCCTGTTCGCGCAAATCGCGCAAAGGGGTGAGCGCAGACATCAAGGTCTCAGCGGCTAGGGCATGGCCCAACAACTCGGCAACCACAGCGTGCCAACTGTCTCGGGCTTCTTTTTTAAGGGATTGTTTCTCATCACATTTTTTTATGCGCCGTTTCAAATCAGCATCAAGAGCCTCAAAAATATCGCGGGCTTTGTCTGCTGTGTGCAGGTGCTTTTGCTCGGCTTGCGACACTGTTCGGGCAGCGGCGATGGCGTTTTCAAAGTCTGGGGTATCGCCCACCAAATGCGGGCGCAGCGCCTCAAGCAATTGATTTGCACGCTCTTGCACAGGCTGATGAGTTGCGCGCAGTTGGGTCAAAGTGTGCGCCGCCTGTTCGGCCACGCCGTGCTTTTGCACCCAGTCCAACCATTCCGCAGCCAAGAGTGGCAATGATAGACCCACAGCGCCAGCGGCCCTATCGATATCGGCCTGCAATTGCGCGCCTTGATCCCGCAGATTCGTCAAACGGATCGCGGTTTGATCTGCGCGGGCTTCGGCCTCGGCGCGCGCCTGTTCTATGTGGCGCAATTGTCCAAGTTCATTTGCTTGTGCCACACGTGACGCCGCCGCCGCATCCAATGCGTTCATGGCATTCTCAAAGGGACGGGCGGTGTCATCACTCATGGAGTGGCGATGTGCCTGCCACAAGGCATCACGCGCCACACGCAACGTTTCTGCGTCCGCATCAGGGATCAGTGTACCGGTGCCAGTCATCGCATTGGCTTGGCTTTGACGTGCGGCAGCGTCTTCCAAATGTTGGGCCAAATGGGTTTCTGTTTGGGCAATAGTCCGGGTCAGATCGATTTGGGTTTGCGCCCATGTTTGTGCTTTGATCAAACTCGTCGGGCAGGGCGGAATCGCATCGAATTGCGCGCCAAGTGCACGCAGTGTCTCGCGCGCTTGTGTTTCGGCATTTTGGAACGCGTGGCGGGCTTGGGTCAATGCAGGGACCAAGCGATCAAGGTCAAAACCAGCCAAAATATCAGTGATGCTTTGCCCGTCGGGGCATGCTGCGGTCGCGCGATCATACGCGTCTTTCGCACGGGTCCAGCGCTCTGTCAGCTCTGCAACTTCGCGTTGCTCGGTCTTGGCCGCGATATCTGCCGATTGGACGGCCTCGCGCGCGGCATCCAGTCGGGCAATGGCTGTCTGTGGCAAAACAAGTGTCTGCACATCGATGTCTTGTGCTGCGCCCAAATCCGCGGCTGTTCGGGCCATCGCGCTTTGGGTCTCACGCACGGTTTCGCGACGACGTGCAATATCCAATCCAGCCGTCACATCACGACTGCGCAGATCGTCCAATGCATCCAGCTGATCTATCAAATCAAACGCCTCTGGGGTGATTTTGATTGTGGCCAAAGTGGCGGTCATGTCATCGATCTCGTGGGCAAGACGAATGATGTCGGCTTTGGTTTGGCTTTCACGCGCCACCAATTCAACAAGCCCCTCTGGATCAAAATCCAATTGCTGAGGATAGTCTGAAAAGGGGGCAATGCGTGCGGCCAAAGTATCAAGTTCGAGCAATAGTGGCAAAGCGCGGCGCTTGGCGGCCACGGATTGCAGGCTTTCACGCAGAGCATCGCGGGTCTGTTTCAAGTTGAATTCAACGTCACGGGCATCACTTACCGCTTTTTTCAGACCACGCCACGCACTGGCAGAGGTGTCGCCCTCACGAATGTCTTTGTCGATTTCGGCCAAAGCGCGTTTGAGTTGTGCAATGCGTGTTTTGCTGGCCCGTTTGCGCCAAATCGCATCCGCTTTGTCCCGCACACCTTCCAAAACCATACTGAGATCGGACACCCCTGCGGCGGCTGAAAACAACAGGCGCCCAATGTCGCCACGCGCTTGGGCAATTTCTTCGCCGCCCTGTTCAATTGTCTCGTCGTCAAGGCACAACAGGTTGCGATAATCCGTTTCGGACAAGCCCCCAAGATGTGCGGCAAGCGCCGCTTCGGGCAGAGGCGCGCCGGTATCGTCCAACAAAGCGCCGCTGCGTTTGGGCAGGCGGGTAAAACGGCGCAATTGATTATCGATTTCCAATAGACCGGACACTTGCAGATTGCTGCGCTGATGTTTGAACGCATAGCCTTCGCGGGTGGGAAACCCGTAAAACAGGCGCAGAACGGCTTCCATCGTTGTGGTTTTACCGGCCTCGTTCGGGCCATAGATGATGTGGAAATCAGGCCTGTCTTTGGCCTCTCCAAAATCATAGGACTGATCGGTGAAATGACCAAACCGATCAAGGGTGAGGGATCGCAAACGCATCAGGTTTCCGAGCCTTTCATCAAAGCCAAAACCCGTCGCGCGCCCTCTTTCGACAGACGATCAGTCAGTGCCTTGGCCGCGGCTTCATCAGGGATAAGACGTGCGCGGAGTGTCGTTGGCAGGTCGGCCAAAACATCGTTTATCTCGCTCTGTGCGGCCGCCAAAAACCCGTCTTCGCCACGCAGGGCCGTCATGGTTGCGGACAGCTCATCCGTGGCATGAGCCGTGCCAGTTTGGGTTTGCGGTGCATCCAATTCAAAACGCAGTTTATCAAGCCAAAGACAGCCCGTTTCGCGCGCCATCTCGGCCACTTGTTCGCGCCAATAGTCTTGATCGCGCAGGATTTGCCAATGCCGTTCAGGGTGCCCTGTCAACGTCAATCGAAGAACGCCAGCCGGGGCTTGTTGCGCAGTAGCAATGGAGCGAATGCGGTCGCGCAGCCGTGCACGCAGGCTGTCGTCGCTGTCGGCGTCGGTGATCACCATTTCGGATCGTTCAAATTCAACACGCGAGGTTTGTACCTCAGTGACGGAAATTTTGCCCTCTGAAAGGGTCAGTAGACTGGCTGATTTCGGACCAAACTCACCAATATCGCGCCCTTGCGGCATGCCAGGCATCACAATCCAAGGGGCCTCATTATGGACCTGTCGTTGATGCACATGACCCAGAGCCCAGTAATCAAATCCCATCCCCGCGAGATCGTTCACGGTGCAGGGCGCATAGGGGTCATGGCCCGGTGCGCCCGCCAAGGATGTGTGCAGCATGGCAATATTCATCGCACCGGACACGGGCGCGTCAAATTTGGGCAAAAGACTATCGGGGGCATGTTTGCCCGCAAAGCTGACGCCGTGAATCCAGAGGTTATCAGCCAGTTGCACTTTGCCACCGCGCGCGCCAAAAACATGTACGTTTTCGGGCAGATCAAGTGTGCCTGTTACGGGGTTTTCGGCATCGTGATTGCCCTTGATATAGAACACACGGATATCCGCTGTGCGCAGGCGATCCATTTGCCCTGTCAAAAAGGCAGCCGTGCGCGCACTGCGTTCCTTGCCATCAAAAAGATCGCCAGCAATCAGCACGGCAGCGACCTGTTCCGATAGCGCGCAGTCGACGATTTGCTCAAAAGCACCGCGTGTGGCCGTCACAATTGTGTCGCGCAGGCTTTCGTCCCGCAGCGCCAAAGATTTGAGCGGCGAATCTAGATGAATATCGGCGGTGTGAAGTAATTTGATCATGAAACACGCTTTCGGTGAAACTATGCCAGCCGCCATATGAAAGCTCAAGCACAGACGTCGAAAAACGTATGGGACATTTGACAACACCGATAACTGACGGTGGTTACAAAAGCTTCGTAAAACCAACATGAATCTTAAATAAGCGATGCGTATCGATCCCCTAACACAGGGGTACATGATGCTGCGTTTTGATACTGTAACAAAATCTTTTGGCGCCAATACCGCCGTCCACGCCGCCAGTTTTGTCGTGGAGAAGCCGATGATGATCGGTATCATTGGGCGCTCTGGCGCGGGCAAATCGACATTACTGCGTATGTTGAACCGTCTCAGCGATGCAACATCTGGCGAGATTTCGTTTGACGGTCTGAATGTAACTGCGTTGCGCGGCACGGCCAAGCGCAACTGGCAATCTCAATGTGCGATGATATTTCAGCAGTTCAATTTGGTGCCCCGCATGGATGTCGTGTCGAATGTGTTGCACGGCACGTTGAACCGTAGGTCCACTTTGGCCACGATGTTCAACTTATATCCTGACAGCGACATTCACCAAGCCATTAACATTTTGGACCGCTTGGGCATCGCAGAACATGCGCCCAAACGCGCAGAAGCCCTGTCTGGCGGTCAACAACAGCGTGTCGCGATTGCGCGTGCATTGATGCAAGATCCCAAGATTATTTTGGCCGATGAACCCATCGCCTCGCTGGATCCGATGAACGCGCAAGTGGTGATGCAATCCTTACGCGACATTCACGAACAAGACGGGCGCATGGTGATTGCAAATCTGCACACCCTCGATACGGCGCGACGCTATTGCGACCGTGTGATCGGTATGCGCGATGGTCGGATCGTGTTTGATGGCACGTCGGATCAACTGACCACCGGTGTGGCACGCGACATCTATGGCGCAGATGCCAGCTTTTCCGAGGCAACGACATCAACCCAAATTGAAACAAGCGATGCGGCTCAAAAAATGATGGCCGATATCGCGGCGCTTTAGCGCGCAACAGTTCCCTCTCGCGCCTCCTTGTGGGGTGTTTTTCAACCATGGAAAGACGACGAACATGAAAAAAATCATCACAATCGCCCTTATGAGCACCGCTATCTCAAGCGCCGCTTTTGCAGACACAAGCATCTCTGAATTCCGTATCGGTATCTTGGGGGGCGAGAACGCTCAAGACCGCATGAACAGCAACGAATGTTTGCGCAGCGCCATCGAAGACTCTCTCGGTGTGCCGACAAAATTGTTTGCGCCTGCTGACTACAATGGCGTGATCCAAGGGTTGCTTGGCGGCACAATCGATTTGTCTCTCATGGGCGCATCGTCTTATGCTGCGGTTCATATTGCTGACGCCGATGCCGTGTCTCCGATCCTTGTCAAAGTGAACACAGACGGGTCTGTCGGCTACCATTCCATCGGTTTTGCACGGGTCGACAGCGGCATCACATCGCTTGACGACATGAAGGGCAAAACCTTTGGCTTTGGTGATCCGAATTCCACATCTGGGTACCTCATCCCGTCCATCGAGATCCCACAAACAACCGGGGCGTCCATGGACAGCGGCGATTTCTTTGGCGAAGTGAAATTCACCGGCGGCCATGAACAGACGATTGTTGCCGTGAACAATGGCGACGTAGACGGCGGCGTGACGTGGTCAGACGGCATGGGCAATTGGGAAGACGGCTACACATTTGGCGCGCTGCGCAAAGCTGTGGATGCGGGCCTTGTTGATATGAACGATTTGGTTGAAATCTGGCGTTCAAAATTGATCCCAGGTGAGCCTGTTGTTTTGCGCAACGCTTTGCCCGACGATGTGCGCGCAAAAGTGATCGCGATCATCGACACCATTGGCGAAACTGATCCAGCTTGTGCTACGGCCATCGCGGGCGGCGAAGTGCGCGGCTTTGACCCAATCACGCATGACGCATATGTTTCCATCGTCGAAGCGCGCAAAGCAAAATCTAACTAAATCAAAATATTACAAATCTTATCGCTGGTTCCAGAGCTTCTGGGGCCAGCGCGTCAATTTCGGGGGCACACCATGATCGACGGGGCACAGACCCAGGGCAATGTCGCGCAACTCAGCGCGCAGTACCTTGCGCAGACTAAAACCAAACGCATGATGAATTTTATTTTGTTGGTGCTGTTTTTATCGCTGCTCGTGGCGGGGTTTTACACCGCTGACAGTCGCAATGCGGGTGGGTTTTGGGATGGGGTGAGCAACGTTTTTGATTTCCCCAAAGTTTTAATTTCTGAGACGATAGACCGCGCGCCTTTGGTGCCCGGTTACTTTGTGAAATATTTTCCGTCATTGATTGAAACCATCAACATCGCCGCCGCCTCAACCCTATTGGGTGCCATATTTGGGCTGGTGATGTCGCTGCTGGTCACCCGCGGTCTGGCCCCTGTGCCATGGCTGGTGGGACCCTTGCGCCGCGTGTTGGATATCTTTCGGGCTTTGCCTGAAATCGTTATCGCGTTGGTGTTGATCTTTATGCTTGGGGGCGGACCTGTGCCGGCGATGATCGCCATTGCACTGCACACGGTGGGGGCTTTGGGAAAATTGTTTTCCGAGGTCAATGAGAACGCGTCGCTAAAACCTGTCGAGGGGCTGGCCTCTGTCGGGGCCAACTGGACCCAGCGGATGTGGTTTGGCGTGATCCCGCAGGTGGCACCGAATTACTTTAGCTATGCGTTTTTGCGCTTTGAAATCAACATTCGGGCCTCTGCGATTTTGGGTTTTGTCGGCGCGGGCGGCATTGGGTACGACCTGCGCAACACTATGAGTTGGGGCGTCGGAAAATATGACGAAGCCGCCGCGATTTTCATTTTGCTGTTTGTCACCATTGTTGTGATCGACCAACTGTCGAGCGCTCTACGCCACCGGCTGACCAACGGCACATCAAGCGCACAGGTGATGCTATGACCACTGCGACGCTACACGCGCAGGCCTCGGCGCAGTTCAATCGCCAAAAAATCACGGCCATCGCTGTGCCGTTGATTGTCTTAGCCTATTTTGCCTATATTTTCGTGTCCTTTGACATGGCGGGGCTGAAGGATCGGATCAATCTCAACAACGCCAAAACCTTGGTGTCGGACACCTACAGTTACAAAACCCATGTCACGCAAAGTAACAGCGACGGGTCATTGTCCATCGCAGTTGAGGGCGAACGCAAAGGGCAATATCCCGACGGGGCGGCCCCTAATTGGGTGAGCCTCGGCACTGCGACAAACGGCGAGACGACCACGGTGGATTTGGGCCAAGGCCATCTGATCACCTTGGGGTCGCACATCAGTTACGACATTCCGGGTTACGGCGTGATCACCGCACAGCCCGATGGGGCAGGGGTCAACGCGGTCTTTCCTGCGGGCGATATGCCGGATTATATCAGCGCGTCGAAAAACCGCGTTATGATCAAATCAGATGCGGGACGGTTCACCATCACACGCTCTCGCGCCGAGGTGTTTAAATACAGTTTCGGGTGGGAATTGTTCTTTTTTACCTTGGATAGCCCCTATCACGGCATGGGTGTGGGACAGCTGGTGTCCCATGCAATCGGTGGTGAATTTGGGGCCATTATCCGTGACATTTGGACCAATAAAATGTGGCGTCATGGCGATGTGGTTTGGGCGTTGTTCGAAACACTGTTGATGGCATTTCTAGGCACTTTTGGGGCCGCGATCATTGCCCTGCCTTTGGCGTTTTTGGCCGCGCGTAATTTCACCCCTCTTGGCATCTTTCGCTTTGCCGCCCGTCGCGTGTTTGATTTTCTGCGCGGTGTAGATGGGCTGATTTGGACCATCGTTCTCAGTCGTGCTTTTGGTCCAGGGCCGATGACAGGCGCTTTGGCGATTTTGTTGACGGACACAGGATCGTTCGGCAAAATGTTCTCTGAAGCGCTTGAAAACGTTGATGAGAAACAAATTGAAGGCATCGCCTCAACAGGGGCAAAGCCAATGCAACGTCACCGATTTGGGGTGATCCCGCAAATCACGCCCGTGCTTTTGTCGCAGGTTTTGTATTACTTTGAATCCAACACACGCTCTGCCACGATCATCGGCGCGATCACGGGCGGCGGTATTGGATTGCTGTTGACCCAAGCCATTGCCACCCAAAAAGATTGGGAAGAAGTGACCTATTACATCGTTTTGATCATCTTGTTGGTGATGTCGATGGACACGCTGTCAGGGTGGTTGCGTCGCAAGTTGATCAAAGGCGACGAGGGCGGACATTGATGGCACGCTTAATAGCAGACACCCCCTTTGTGCACCCTGATTGCGATGTCGTGGATACCACATTTGGCGCTTATGTTGAAATCGGACGTGGCAGCCGTTTGGCGCACAGCCATTTTGAGGATTATTCCTATTGTGATCGCTTTGCCGACATCGCGAACACCAGCATCGGCAAGTTTTCAAACATCGCGGCCTTCGTGCGCATTGGCGCCACAGATCACCCGATGGACAAGGCCAGCTTACATCATTTCCACTATCGCTCGGACGATTATTTCGACGACGCCGAAAAAGATGAGGCGTGGTTCGCACACAGGCGGTCTCGCCGCACAATTATCGGCCACGATACATGGCTGGGACATGGCGCACAGGTGCGGCCCGGTGTGAGGATCGGTCATGGCGCTGTCGTTGCTGGCGGGGCGATCGTGACCAAAGATGTGCCACCTTACATGATCGTCGCAGGCCTACCTGCCGTGCCGATGCGTCCACGGTTTGCAGTCAATATTGCCGACAGAATGATGGCATTGGCATGGTGGGATTGGCCGCATGATCAGCTGCGCGGCGCTTTAGATGACTTTCGCAACATGCCTGCAAACGCTTTTCT
>JBLHXX010000052.1:0-18705 GCA_047630475.1 Celeribacter sp.
CCGTGGTCCGCCAAATGCGCGGCGGGGCCGATACCCGATTGCATCAAAATTTTCGGCGTGTTGATCGCCCCTGCGGACAAAACCACACGGCTGCTGGCCTGAACGCTGTGGGTTTGGCCGTTTTTGGCAAAAGTGACCCCTGTCACAGTGGTGCCGTCCAAATCCAAACGCTGCACATGTGCGCCGGTTAATAGCGTGATGTTCGGGCGTTTGAGCACCTCCCATAAATAGGCCGAGGGTACGTTCAAACGCTGGCCATCTTTGATGCGCACATTGGCGATGGCACAGCCGCCGTCGCCTTCCATCAGCGCGCCGTTCATGTCGTCAAATTTTGGAATACCAATACTTTCACAGCCTGCCAAAAACGCAGGGGCCACGGCGGATGGGTCTTTGCAGGGTGTCACATAAACATTGCCGCCTGTGCCGCGTCGCACCTCATCAGGGGCCCCTTGCCAATCCTCAATGCGGCGATAAATATCGAGCACATTGTCATAGTTCCACGCATCGTCGTCCGCTTCAGCCGCCCAAAAATCAAAGTCGTTTTTGTGGCCACGGGCCCAGATCATCACGTTGATCGACGATCCGCCGCCGACCACTTTGCCCATTGGCAAAATCAATTCGCGCCCGTTCACACCATCGCTGGCCGTAGACGAATAGTTCCAATCGCGCTCGGATCTGATGTTTGAGCCCCACATCAATGGGTTGAGAACAGCGTCAAGTTGATCGGTGTCACCCGCCTCAAGCACCAGCACGCTTGCGTCCGATTCAGCCGCCAAACGCCCCGCCACGACAGCGCCTGCAGAGCCTGATCCAATGACGATATAGTCGTAACTGGATTTGAGGTTTTGGGCATTATAGCGTTGGGTGATCGCCGCATCGCCCAGCTCTTGGGCCCGCGCTTGCGCTCCCAGTAGACTGATCGCGCCTGTGGCCACAGCCATTTTGATAAAACTGCGCCGGCCAAGTTTGCCGTGTACCAATGCCGTTTCAAGCACATTGAGGCGATCGCCCGCAGCGAGCGCACCCGTGATAATAGGTTTCATGTAAGGTCCTCCTCCAAGGTATGATGTGGGCGTGCTACGCCCGATGCGGATGCGCCGCACCACTGCCGCGCATCCCGTGCTTGCCCTTAGAACGGCAGCTGATGCGCGATGCGCTGCGTTGAAATCCACCGCTGGGTGGTAAAGGCTTCGATGGCTCCCGCAGGCCCCCATTTACCGCCGCCGCCCGAGGCACCCATGCCCGAGAATGGGCAATGGGGTTCGTCATGCACAGTTGAATCGTTGATGTGCACCATCCCTGCGTTGATCCGCTCGGCCAGCATTTCGCCTTGGACCAAATCCGTGGTGACGATCGCCGCCGACAGCCCGTATTCGGTGTCATTGGCCATCGCGAGGGCCTCTTCGATATTTTGCGCAGGCACAACACAGGTCACAGGCCCAAAGATTTCATCGGACCACACCCGCATGTCACGGCTCACATCGGTCAAGATGGTTGCGGTGTAGTAGGGCGCTTGGGTCGTGCCGCCACAGTGGACTGTCGCGCCTTGGGTTTGTGCCTCATCCACCATGCTCGCGATGCGTTGCAACTGGCGGTCATTGATGATTGGGCCAATCACGCAGGTCTGCTCATGGGGTGGGGTTGGCACAAAGTTTTTCGTTTTTGCGACGAGTTTGTCCAAGAAGTTTTGATAGATCGACTGGGCCACAATGATGCGGTCAGCGGACATGCAAATCTGGCCTTGGTGCAAAAACGCGCCGAAGAACGCCAAGTCAACGGCGCGGTCGATATCGGCATCCTCAAGTACAATAATCGGGTTTTTACCGCCCAATTCCAACATGATAGGTTTGAATGCCTGCGCGCAGGCCATCGACAACATTTGGCCGACTTTTGTGGACCCTGTAAAGCTCAATCCCGCCACGTCGCGAGAACTGACAAAGCTGTCGCCCACCATTGGTGCGCCGTCGCGACCTGTTGTGACAACGTTCAAAACACCAGCGGGCAGGCCGGCATCCGCAAACAGTTGCGCAATCATCAGACCACCCGACAAGGGGCTGTCCTCTGATGGTTTCAACACTGCGGTATTGCCAAGCGCCATGGCATAAATAAAGCTGCGCAAAGACAGATACAGCGGGAAATTCCATGGTGAAATGGCGCCAATCACACCGCGGGGGCTGCGCACCGTGCGGTTGACTTTGCCCGGCACTTGGCTGGGCAATATGGCCCCGATGTTGTGCGTGGTCAGACCGGCGGCTTCGTGCAACGCGACAGGCACGAGACTGGCCTCGAACATCGCTTTGCCAAAGCCTGATCCCGTCTCGGTGATCATCGCATCGACAAAATCTGTCATGCGCTCGGTGAACAAAGCGGCGGCTTTGTGAAACACGGCGGCGCGCGCGGCGGGGGGCAAGGTGGCCCATGCGGGTTGTGCTGTTTTGGCTGCTGCAATCGCGGCATCGACGTCGGCCTGATTGGCATCGGCAACATGCGCGATCAACGCGCCCGTTGTTGGATTGAAATCGTCAAAGGTTTTGCCACCAGAGGCTTTGATCCACGCCCCATTGATAAACAGATCGCGCGTACCAGCACCCGATTTGGATGGTTTGGATTTGAACCGGTCAAGCATGTTTGAAACTCCTCCCTGAGTAATCGTTTCAAATCTTTGCTTGTGTCAGGCCCGTGCGCCAGAACCCAAAGTGTCAATTTCTGGTACGTTTCTCCCACACGGTCACGTCGGGGGATTTTAGGCGCTGTTTGCGAAAGGCTGCGGGGGTCTCGCCGGTGATTTGACGAAAGACACGGCCCAGATGACTGCCGCTGGAAAAGCCGATGTCGGCGGCGATTTGTTCTATCGAGGCGTCAGTGTCGCGCAGTTTTTGACGCGCGCGATTGATCCGCTGTTCATTGGCAAAGCGCGCAGGGCCAACACCGAAATGGCGCAGAAACTGGCGGTGTAAACTGCTGACGCTCATTGCGGCTTTGCGAGCCAAATCCTCGGTCGAGATATGTCGATCAAGGTCCTTTAAAATAGTGCGTACCGCGGCGGAAAACCCTGTGTCAGAGGGGGCATCATCCGAGATACTGAGCAAATTGCGATGGCGCACTTGTAGCAAGTTGAGAATCGCGCGGTCAATTTCGCTGTCCACTTGCAGGTCGCGAAATACGCTGTCGTTTTGCTGAAAAATAGTCATCAGATGTGTCAACCCAATAGCCTGGCCCTGATCAGGTTCCAGCACCGCATAGGCACTCCAATCGGGGCGGGCGATGCCCCCTTGGCCACGGGCATTGAACGCCTCATTGAGGCGTGTGACCACAGATTCAAACCGCCCGTTTTCGATTTCGATGCAATGACACGATATTGGATCGTTTGGGCCTGCGGCGGACAAATCAACAGAAATCAATGCATTTGCAGGGACATACATCACCTGCCCGGGTCCAAAATCAAAACTGGCCCCGTGGGCGACGGTCATGCGTTTGAAGCCACTCACAAGCTGGCACAAGATCGGGTTGGAGAACCGGAATTGGGCCTGTGCGGGCGTGTTGGTTGTATAGGTTGCGGCTTCTGATTGGGCGGCATAATGGGCTTGTCGGTACTCGATCAGTTTTTCAACTGGTCCAGACCCATCGCGCGGTTGGCCTATGTGCTGCATCGCGATCCTCCCCCTCAAAAGCAACGCTGAACGTGATCTTAGTGCGATCGTGCACTGCGGCGCAATGCCTGCGTGGGTATCGGCCCATACCAAATCCTGCCGCGCGTTAGGGTATCACGTCAGACCCAACAGGTATTGGATTCTGGGCGGCCTTTTCGGCATCGTTTGAGACAACGCAATCGCCACAAGGACCAAGCGCTGTGATCAAAATTGACGCCATAAAAACGCAGATTATCGACTTGCCCACCATCCGGGGGCATGTCTTGTCGATGGCGACAATGACCCAACAGTCTGTTGTTTTGATTGAGATTTTATTCTCTGATGGGTCCGTGGGTATCGGTGAAGGCACTGCCATTGGCGGTTTGAGTTACGGCGCGGAAAGCCCTGAAAGCATCCAATCTGCTATTGAAACCTACATTGGCCCCGCCATCATCGGCATGGACGGTGATGCGGTGAACGCCGTGCGGTTGCGCGCTGAAAAAGCGGTGATGGGCAATCCGATTGCACGCTGCGCTGTTGAAAATGCACTGTGGGACGGGCTTGGCAAACGGCTTGGTTTGTCTGTCAGCACATTGATGGGTGGCGCGGTTCACACAGGGTTGGACGTGGCGTGGACCTTGGCTTCTGGCGACAGTGACAAAGACATCGCAGAGGCGCTTGAGATGCTCGAGTGCCGCCGCCACCGCCAGTTTAAATTGAAAATCGGTAAACGCGCGGTCCGTGATGATCTGGCCCATGTTGGCAAAATCAAAGCGGCGCTTGGCGACAAGGCCGTCATCACCGTGGACGTCAATCAAGCGTGGGATATCCATTCTGCGCGCTGGGGCCTCAAGGGGTTGCAAGACATTGGCGTGGCGATGGTCGAGCAACCTATTCCAGCGTCCCAGCGCGCGGATTTGGCTTTGCTCAGCAAAAGTTACGAGATCGCGGTGATGGCCGATGAGGCGCTGCGCGGCCCTGAAGATGCGCTCAACCATGCGCGTTATCATGCTGCCGATGCCTTTGCGGTCAAGATTGCCCAATCTGGTGGGTTGAGCCCTGCCAGTGACGTGATCGCGATCGGCAAGGCGGCGGGTCTTGGCCTGTATGCGGGCACGATGTTGGAATCTGGTGTGGGCACAGCCGCCGCGTTGCAACTGTTTTGCACGGTAGAAACGTTGCAATGGGGCACCGAATTGTTCGGGCCACTGCTGTTCAAAGACGACATCCTGACAACACCGCTGCGCTATGCCGATTTTCAAGTGCATCTGCCTGAGGGGCCGGGATGCGGCGTGACGTTGGACCAAGACAAAATCAAATTTTATAGGCGCGGCGCACCGCGTCTGACACCCGTCAAGGCAAGTGTCTGACCTGTTGAGCACGGCACGACTTAGGGAGGAGACCCAAAATGCTAACACACCCAAAACTAGATGAGCTTGAACACCGTCTCAAAGATGTGGTGCAAGATGATCCTGAAAATGGCATCTTTCGCGCCCGACGCGATATGTTCACTGACGAAGATATGTTTGACCTCGAGATGAAACACATCTTTGAGGGCAACTGGATTTACATGGCGCATGAAAGCCAAATCCCAAATCCTGGCGATTATTTCACCCTGCATATGGGGCGCACGCCGGTGATGATCACCCGTGACAAAGACGGTGAACTCCATGCGCTGGTGAATTCATGTTCCCACCGTGGTGCGATGCTGTGTCGTTTCAAACGCCGCAATCAAAAGACATTCACCTGCCCCTTTCATGGCTGGACCTTTGCCAACACAGGAAAATTGTTGAAGGTCAAAGACCCCAAAGGCGCGGGCTACCCCGAGCAATTCAACACAGATGGCAGTCATGATTTGACCAAAGTGGCGCGTTTTGAAAACTATCGTGGATTTTTGTTCGGGTCTTTGAACGCTGATGTGGAGCCCCTTACAGACTATCTGGGGGAAGCGACCAAAATGATCGATATGGTCGCCGATCAATCGCCCGAAGGCCTAGAGGTCGTGCGCGGATCATCGACTTATATCTATGATGGCAACTGGAAACTTCAGGCCGAAAATGGTGCGGATGGGTATCACGTGTCTGCGGTGCATTGGAATTATGTCGCCACCACAGGCCGGCGCACCGAGGACGGCAAAGAAGACAATATCAAAGCCACAGATGCGTCCAAATGGGCCAAGCAAAAGGGCGGATTTCATTCCTATGTCAACGGGCACTTGCTGTTGTGGACCACATGGGCCGATCCAACCAATCGCCCGAACTACGACAAACTTGGGGCATGGACAGAGCAATTTGGCAAGGAAAAAGCCGAATGGATGACGGGCGTTCTGCGCAATCTGTGCCTCTATCCGAACGTGTTCTTGATGGATCAGTTTTCCAGTCAGCTGCGCGTGTTCCGTCCTATTTCTGTCGATAAAACAGAAGTCACGATTTACTGTATCGCGCCCAAAGGCGAAAGCGCGCCAGATCGCGCCCGTCGTATCCGCCAGTATGAGGATTTCTTTAACGCCTCAGGCATGGCTACCCCCGATGACACCGAAGAATTCCGCGCCACACAGCGTGGTTACCAAGGCGGCGCACATGCGAAATGGAACGATCTGACACGCGGTGCACAGCAGTGGATCACGGGGCCAGACGAAGATGCAAAAGCGCTTGGGATCAACCCTATCTTGTCAGGTGCGCGCACCGAAGACGAAGGCCTTTTTGTCATTCAACACAGCCAATGGGCTGAACGCATGCGCACAGCGATCAAAGACGAACGCGCTTTGATTTCAAACCCAGATGACGTGGCGGCGGAGTAAATCACATGAGCACCGATACAAACGTTTTAGACTACGGCCAATTGTGCCAATTCCTAAGCGCCGAAGCCCGCAGTCTGGATGATCGCGATTGGGACACATGGTTGACCTATTATCATGCGGATTGCGAATTTTGGATGCCTGCTTGGGATGATTTCGACACCTTGACCGAAGATCCGCAATCGGAAATGTCGCTGATTTGGTATCCAGACAAATCCGGTATCGAAGACCGCGTGTTTCGCATTAAAACCGATCGTTCATCGGCCACATCTTTGCCCGAACCGCGCACGGCGCATTACATCGCCAATGTGGAAATCACAGGCGTTGAGGGCACCGAGATGCAGGTGCGATTCAATTGGCAAACGCTGTCCTTTCGCTACGGCGAAACAGATCGCCACTGGGGCACATCGTTCTACAAAATCGATTGCTCAGGTCCAAAACCATTGATTGCGAACAAAAAAGTCGTCCTCAAAGACGATCACATTCACCACGTTGTGGATGTCTACCACGTCTGATCCCTCATCATGAGGGCACCAAAACGCACCGATCCAGCCACACGCTGGATCGGCTAAGGGGAGGAATACAAAAATGCCGTATCAAGTCGCACTGAATTTCGAAGATGGCGTCACCCGTGTGATCAACGTCGAAGAAGACGAAATGGTCACAGACGCCGCGTTTCGCCAAAAGATCAATTTGCCGATGGATTGCCGCGATGGCGTTTGTGGCACCTGCAAGTGCAAGGCCGAAACGGGCACGTATGAGCTTGAGTTCTACATGGAAGAGGCGATGACCGAAGAGGAGGCCGCCGAGGGTTTCGTGTTGCCATGCCAGATGACGGTTGAAAGCGACTGCGTGCTGTCGATCCCTGTGTCGTCCGAGATGTGCAAAACCGGCGCGCAATCGATGAACGGCATGATCACAGGCATCGATGCGCTGTCTGATACCTCGTTCAATCTGACTGTTGCGCTGGATAAAGCCCTCGGATTTTTGCCCGGCCAATACGTGAATATTTCTGTGCCCGGTACGGACATGCACCGCTCGTATTCGTTTTCATCCAAGCCCAATGACGCCACCGCCACCTTCCTTATTCGCAATCTGCCGGGCGGTGTGATGTCAAGTTATCTGGCCACGGGGGCTACAGATGCGCCCGTGACGTTGACGGGGCCGATGGGGGCGTTTTACTTGCGTCCCATTGCGCGACCTCAGCTTTGGTTGGCCGGCGGCACAGGGCTTGCGCCATTTTTGTCGATGCTCGAACAGCTTGCCGAGCAAGGCACAGATCAACCCATCACGCTGTATTATGCCGTGACAAAAGCTGCTGATTTGGTCGAACTTGAGCGGGTGAAAACACTTGCCGCCGTGATTGGCACAGTCACAGTTATCACGATTGTTGCAGACGCGGATGAGGGCCACGCGCGCTCAGGGTTTGTGACGGATCATATCACTGCCGATGAATTGAATGGTGGCGATGTCGATGTCTATTTGTGCGGCCCACCCCCCATGGTCGAAGCGGTGCGGGGACATTTCAAAACACTAGGCACAGAGCCTGCCACGTTCTATTTTGAAAAATTCGCCCCTACCGAAGTACAGGCGGACGCGGCATGAGCCAGCGGTTTCAAGACAAAGCCATTGTGGTCACGGGCGCGGCCCAAGGCATTGGGCGGCGCGTGGCCGAACGCATGGCAGATGAGGGCGGGATGGTTTTGGTCGTGGACCGCTCTGAGGCGCGCCATGATGTGGTCAAGGCCATTACCGATGCGGGCGGTGTCGCCCATGAGATTTCTGTGGATCTTGAGACTTACGAAGGCTGTGCTGCTGCGATGCAAAAAGCGGTTAACCTTTGGGGGCGGATCGATATTTTGGTCAACAATGTGGGCGGCACGATTTGGGCCAAACCCTATGAATACTACGAACCCGCACAAATAGATGCCGAAGTGCGCCGGTCTTTGTTTCCAACACTTTACGGCTGTCACGCGGCGCTTGAACCGATGTTGGCGGCGGGCTCTGGCGTTATTGTTAACGTCAGCTCGATCGCGACACGCGGGTTGAATCGTGGTCCCTATGCGGCCGCAAAAGGCGGCGTCAATGCGTTGACCGCCAGCCTTGCGTGGGAAGTGGCCGAACGCGGTATTCGCGTTGTCGCCGCCGCCCCGGGCGGCACCGAAGCCCCGCCCCGTGTGGTGCCGCGCAATCCAAATGCAGACGACGATCAACGCGCAGATTGGTACCAAACCATCGTTGATCAAACCATCCAATCCAGCCCGATGAAACGCTATGGGACATTGGATGAACAGGCGGGCGTGATCCTGTTTTTGGCGTCTGATGACGCCTCATACATCACGGGCGTCACGCTGCCCGTCGGAGGCGGAGACCTCGGGTAACGCAAAACGTTTCAAACGCACATGACTATAATTTTCTGGGAGGAAAACACATGACACGATTTACAACTGCAGCCATCGCGGCGCTCATCGCGGGACAAGCTACAACAGCTTTCGCGGACGAGATTAAGGTGGGGCTTTTGCTGCCCTATTCCGGCGTCTACGCGGCGCTCGGCGGCGAGATTGAAGCGGGCTTTACCCTTGGGCTTGAAACCTTTGGCGGGCAAACGGATGATACATTTGTGGTTGTCAAAGAAGACACCGAAGTGAAACCGCCAGTGGGCTTGGCCAAGGCCAAAAAACTCGCGCTGCAAGACAAAGCCGATGTCATTGTGGGTGTGGTCAGCTCTGGTGTTTTGGGTGCTGTGCGCGATTTCGTTGATGGCGTTGGTGTGCCGTTGGTTGTGGCCAATGCAGGCAACGATGCAGCGACAGGCGAAGATTGCAGCCCGTTCATCACACGCTTTTCATTCTCAAACTCGCAAGTGAACCGCCCAATGGGGCAATATTTGGTGGATCAAGGCATCACCAAAGTGTTCACAATGGCGCCAGATTACGCGGCGGGCCATCAACAAATAGGTGCGTTCAAAGCCGCATTTGAAGCCGCAGGTGGCGAGATTGTTGGCCAAGAGTTTACACCATTTCAAAAGACCCAAGATTTTGGCCCCTACATGGCCAATGCAAAATCCAGCGAGGCCCAAGCGGTTTACGTGTTCTACGCAGGCGGCGAGGCGATTTCATACGTCAAACAATATGACAGCTTTGGCCTGAAAGAAAACTTGCCGCTCTATGGGTCTGGCTTTTTGACATCGGCGCTTTATGTCAACGCTGAAGGCGCTGCTGCGGAGGGTGTCAAAGCCGCCAGCTATTATGTTCCGACCATCGACAATCCAGAAAATGCGGCCTTTGTAGACGCATATAAAGCGGCCAATGATCGCCTGCCGTCTGAGTTTGCCGTTGCGGGCTATGACGCGGCACATGCGCTTGTTTTGGCCAGTGCAAATGGGGCATCTGATCGGGCGGCGCTTGCCAAAGCTTTGAGCACATCATCGTTCGACGGGCCACGCGGCGCGACATCTATCGACCCTGCGACCAACAATATTGTGCAGCCGATCTATGTCTATGAAACTGTTGCGGCCGCTGATGGTGCGGGCATGACGCAAAAGGTTCTCGCCTCGCTTGCCCCTGAGCAAGACCCCGCCAACGGCTGTACTTTGGGCAACTAAACCTCCCCAACTGAGCGCGCTCCATAGGGCGCGCGCTCTTTTTTATCTTATACAAAAGGAGGTCGAAATGGACTTCGGATTCTGGCTTTTCCAGACCTTGAATGCACTGCAGCTTTCGATGTTGTTGTTTTTGCTCTCTGTGGGCTTAACCGTCATTTTCGGCCTAATGCACTTCGTCAATCTGGCCCATGGCGCGCTGTATGCGCTTGGGGCTTATATTGCTGCGAGTGTGTCTGTACATCTTGGATATTGGGGGGCGTTTGTCATCGCGCCGATCGCCGTCGCGGCGGTGGGATTTGTTTTATATGCCACCCTCATTCGCTCAATGCGCAAATCGGGTCCTATGGCACAGGTTCTGGTGACGTTCGGATTGATTTTTGCGCTCTTGGATGTGACGCGTATCCTGTGGGGCGACTTGGCTCTGGCGATGGATGGTCCGCAGATTTTGGCAGGACGTCTCACCATTGGTGTGCTCGATTATCCCCTCTACCGTTTGTTTACGATTGTTTTGGGTATCGTGATTTTTGCAGCCCTCGCTTTGGTGCTGAATCGCACGCAAATCGGCGCGATGATCCGTGCAGGCGTTGACAATGACGAGATGGCCGCCTGCCTTGGCATCAATGTGGAACGCCTGTTTTTCATCGTGTTTTGTGTCGGATGCGCGCTTGCGGGGCTTGCCGGTGTTGTCGCCGCCCCCGTGCTGTCTGTGACGCCAGACATGGGTTTGCAAATTCTCATTCCGACCTTGATCGTCATCGTTATTGGCGGACTTGGGTCGCTGAAAGGTGCGATTATCGGATCGTTGATCTACGGTTTCGTGACGACGTTTGGCGCTGTCTTTTTGCCCGGTTTTGCCTCGGTCTTGATCTATGCGCTGCTGGCGCTGGTTCTGGTCGTGCGCCCCACCGGCCTATTTCCTGCGAAGGTTTGATCTTATGTTTCATCACACACCCTTTCGCCTGATCACCCTCGCGGTTGTGTTGGGCGGGCTCTTGATCGCCACACTCACGGCAGGCTATTTTGGGCTCGAAATCCTGACCGAAATCATGGTGCTGGCCATGTTGGTGTTGGCGCTTGATCTTGTTGCCGGCTTTGGCGGTATGATCAGCCTGATGCACGGCGCGCTGTTGGGCCTTGCGGCCTATGCCTATGCGGTTTTGACTGCCACGCTTGGGTTTGATCCTGCCCCTGCAATGCTCTGCGCGATCTTGATCACGGGCGCTGTCGGTTGGGGCATTGGCGCTGTCTGTTCGGGCAGCCACGGCATCTATTTCATCATGGTCACCTTGGCCTTTGGGCAAATGGCCTATTCTTTTGTATTTGAAAGTGCATTTCTTGGCGGCGATGACGGTTTGGGGGGCATCACACGGCCTGATCTCAGCGCCATCGGCGTGGATTTGAACGACAGTATGAGCTTTACGCTTTACGCGCTGATTTGCCTTGTGATTGCCTATCTGTTTGCCGCTCATGTGCTGCAATCGGGGCTTGGACGGGCCTTGGTGGGGTTGCGCGAAAACGAGCAACGCATGCGCGCTTTGGGCCTTGTGACATGGCGCGTCAAAGCGCATGCCTTTGGGCTTTCGGGTCTTATTGCCGGTCTGGCCGGCGTCGTGGCCGCCCAGCATATCATGTATATTTCGCCCGACTTGCTGTCTTGGACCGTCTCTGGTGAAGCCTTGGTCGTGGTGATCTTAGGCGGCATCGGTACGCTTGTTGGTCCTATTGTTGGCGCTGTGGCGTTCGTTGTACTGCGTCACGAAATTAGTGCGATCACGCCCTATTGGCATCTGTTTGTGGGTGTTCTTTTGATCGCTGTGGTGATGAGCCGTGCCAATGGGATTTTCGGATTTCTTGAGGCGCGCCTTGAGGCCCGCAAAGCCAAACCAAAGACAAAAGCGGAGGCCCCCAATGCTTGAGATCAAAAACCTAGACAAACGTTTTGGCGCGATCCATGTGACCAAAGATGTCTCTTTACAACTCAAGGCGGGTGAACGCCGTGTGATCCTTGGACCCAATGGGGCAGGCAAAACAACTCTGTTCAACCAATTGGTGGGCGAATTGACGCCCGACAAAGGCAAAGTGATTTTAAACGCGCAAGACATTACAGCACTCGATGTCCCCGCCCGTGCGCGGGCAGGTCTGTCGCGCAGTTACCAAAAAAACACGCTGTTTGATGGGCTGACGTGCCGTGAAAACCTAGCATTGGCCGCGGCGTGTCAAACGGGGGCTGTGCGGTCGATTTTTCGCGACGCGATGCGCAACAAAGCGGTGCGCGAGATCGTCGAGGAGACGGCAGAATTGGTGCACCTGACACCCTATCTGGATCGCCGCGTGTCCGAAATTTCATACGGCATTCGCAGGCAACTTGAGGTCGGCGTCGCGTTGGCGACAAAGCCGCTTGTGGTGCTGATGGACGAACCAACATCGGGCATTGGGCCAGAAATGAGCCACGCCTTTCACAGCATGATCAATGACTTGCCACGAGACCTGACTTTGTTGATCATCGAACACGACATGGACCTCGCCTTTGATGTGGCCGACAGCATCACGGTGCTCAACTACGGCGAGGTGGTGTTTGACGGCACACCAGAGGCAGCGCGCGGATCAACGCTGCTGCGCGACATTTATTTGGGGAGCTGGGAAGATGCTTGAACTCAACGCAATTTCATCTGGCTACGGCGAAACGCAAGTGTTGTATGGGCTGGACATGAGCGCGCAAACGGGTCGTGTTACCGCAATTTTGGGTCGCAATGGCGCGGGCAAAACCACGACGTTGAAAACCATTATGGGGCTGTTGCCTGTGCGCGACGGCGAGATCCGTCTTGAGGGGCACAAACTGAATGGCAAAGCCCCGTTTCAAATTGCGGCGGCTGGGATCGGTTATGTGCCCGAGACGCGCGATATTTTTGCGTCGCTCACTGTGCGCGAAAACTTGGAACTGGCGGCCAGTCGTGGACGGTCTGGCGCGTGGACTATGGACACCGTGGTCGATCTGTTTCCGCGCCTTGGCGAACGCATGTCAAATGGCGGGCAACAGCTGTCGGGGGGCGAGCAGCAAATGCTGTCGATGGCGCGGGCGCTGCTGTTGAACCCTGCGCTTTTGATCCTTGACGAGCCAACGGAAGGCCTTGCCCCGATCATTGTCAAACTGATCCACGACAAACTGCAAGAGCTGCGCAAAGCAGGGCAATCAATCATTTTGGTTGAACAAAACTTTGGCTTTGCCACCGCACTTGCCGATGATGTGGCGGTTGTGGGCAAAGGCCAAGTGGTTTGGACGGGAACGCCTGATCAAATTCGCAATGATGCTGAGGTCCAGCATACGTGGCTGGGCGTTTAGGGTTAAAAAGCAGGTTTGCGCGGGCGTTAAAACAACCGCCGCGCAACCCGTTGGGCCACGGCGATGAAGTTGCGCACATGCACGCCTTGCTCGTCAAGCCGGTAGTTGATCGACAAAGCGGTGCGGGCAATCTCGGGTTCGATCCGTAGATATTTGATCCCGTTGCGCTGTGCTGTGCCGACAGATTCCGGCACAATACAAACGCCTTCGCCAATTGCAACAAGGCTCAGGGCTGTTTGTAAATCCATCGTGAAAACCCGTAATGGCACGTCAAATCCCGCCTCTTGGCAGGCATTGATCACCACATCGGCGTAGCTTGGACGCGGGTATTCTGGGTATAAAATCAGGTTGTGCGTCATCAACCGACGCAGATCAGCCACGCGCCGCGATCCGGTATCAACGGAATCTGGCAGCGCGATGATAAGCGCCTCGTCCATCAGTTTTTTGACAACAAATTCAGGATCATTCAACGCGGGTCGTGAAAAGGCGACATCGATTTCCCGTCCAACCAATTGCCGGTGAAGCTGTGCGTTATTCATAGGCGAAAGGCTTAGGTTTACCGAAGGATAGGATGCACGGAACGATTTGATAATGTTGGGTAAAATTCCATATGTTGATGAACCAACAAACCCGATCCGCAAGCGACCTTCGGCGCCTTGGCCGATACGTTTGATTTCAAGACGCGTGTCATCGAGCATCGTCAATATGTCCCGCCCACGGGTCTGAAGCCGCTCACCCGCTTGCGTCAGCGTGATCGATGATCGTCCACGGTTGAACAGGATCGCGCCTATTTCGTCTTCCATCTGCTTGATTTGGCGCGACAGTGGCGGTTGGGCAATGCCAAGGCGCTCAGCCGCGCGACCAAAATGCAGCTCATCCGCGACAGCCATGAAATAGGTCAGTTGTTTAAAGTTCATCGTGATCCCCCCGTCTCTAAACCATAGCATAGTGATCGCAAAAAAGGCCCCCACCTTTTGGCGGGGGCCTTAAAATAAACGCCAGTACGATTAAGCGATTGCCACCTATGCGTCTTCCGTTTTGAGGGCGAAATCAAACGTCACTTTCAAATCCGTCTCGTCGCCTTTTTCAAAGTGACCCACAAGGCTGTCTTTCACGGCAAAGACAGAGTCGTCATCAAGCCATTTGGAGCTGCCGTCATAGATCTGACTGATCAAAGGACGGTAGCCGTCTTTGGACAGGATGTAGTGCATGTGACCAGGGCGATTTGGGTGATGACCCATGTAGCGCAACAGCTCGCCCGCTGTTTCATTGTCGGGAATAGGGTAGGGCACAGGGCGCACCGCAACAAAGGCATATTCGCCATTCTCATCCGTCTCAAACCGGCCACGCAGGTTGTAATCGGGCTGATCAGGGTCAAGGTTTTCATACACGCCGTTTGGCGCATCTTCCCACACATCGATCATAACGCCAGGCAAAGGCTTGCCCTCGGCGTCGCGCACAACGCCCTCGTAAAGCGCGGTTTCCTCGTTGTCGAAATGCTTGAGAATAATCGACGCGCCCTTGGGCAAGGCAGGTGGGTTTTCGCGGTAAAACGGACCCAAAACTGTGCTTTCACTCACGTCACCGCTGACAGGGTTTGTCAGCATATCCACAAGCACTTCGACACCTAAAATGTCGCCCAACAAAATGAACTCTTGGCGGTTTTCATCGCAGGTGTCCCCTGCGCGACGCAAGAATTCGCAGCCCTCAATAAATTCACCGTGCTGCAATTTTACGTCTTTGCAAAACCCGTGCAAATGTTTGATCAGCGATGTCATTATTTCGCGTTGGCGATCGTTAACGTCGCCGTTGCGCCCAAGCGCTGCGATCACCACATCGGTGATGTTGTCTAGTGTGACTTTGGCCATGGTATCCTCCCAGAATTGGCGTGACCGGACAGGCCGGTCTGTTCCGTTGGGACTAGATTTACTGGAATCCTCGAAATGTCCAATGCCCCTGACAGTATCGCGTAATACCCCCTGCGGCATTGAGCGAAGCGTGGCTCTTTGCAAGATTAGGCCGGACAGCCAAAGGGTTAATAATATGATTAAGACATTGAAACAGATGCAGACGCGCCTAAACGCAACACCGCATCTGTTGCGTATGGGGCGTCTTTTTAATGAGACTGTATTGCTTGAGATCGACGGGGATGAATTTTATCTGACCTTCGACAAAGGCGAATTGGCGACATTGACCCAAGGGCCAAGTAAAAAAACGCCTTATCGGTTTGCCTATAAAACCACTGCGGCTGCTTTGCAAAAATTCTGGCAACCCTGCCCCGAGGCGGGATTTCATGACATTTTTGCTATGGCCAAAATTGGCCAAGGTGAAATCACAGGCGACATTCTAGCACTCGTCAAAAACCTGCGTTTCTTCAAAGAATTCATGGCGCTTGGCCGTGAAAAAGGAGCTTTGACATGAGCTTTGAACCTATCATTGGCCGCTATCTCACCGTCACGGTAGAGGGCGCGCCGCGGCGCATTTATGTTGAAGAGTCTGGCCAAGGTCGTCCTGTTCTTTGCCTGCACACTGCAGGGGCAGATACGCGCCAGTGGCGTCATTTGATGTGCGATGCCGAAATCACCAAAGACCACCGTCTGATTGCTTTTGACATGCCGTGGCACGGAAAATCATTACCGCCTGAGGGCTTTGAGACCGAAGAATATCTTTTGACCACGAACAGTTACATTGAAACGGTTTTGGCCGTGATCAAAGGCATGGGGTTGGATAAACCGATCCTTGCGGGGTGTTCCATGGGCGGGCGGATTGCGTTGCAAATGGCCGCACTGCACAGCGATGCATTTTCGGGGTTTATCGCCATCGAGGCCTCTGATTTCCAAGCGGCATGGTACGATATCGATTGGTTCCACCGCCCCGATGGGCATGGCGGCGAAATGGGCGCGGCTTTGGTCAGCACCAATATCAGCCCGCACGCGCCCAATGAAGAGCGCTGGAACACACTTTGGATGTTCATGCAAAGTGGGCCCGGTGTTTTTCGCGGTGATCTGAGTTTTTATACCCAAGATGACAGTCTTATTGGTCGCCTTGGGGATATAAACACGGCGAAAACGCCCGTGCATTTGATCGTTGGGGCCTATGATTTCACCTGCACGCCAGAGGATGCAAAACGCACCGCAGATGCAATTGCGGGGGCCACTTTGTCAGTCATGGATGAGGTTGGACATTTCCCGATGTCCGAGCATCCCAAAGCGTTCCGACCCTTCTTTGTGGATGCCCTAAACCGCATGGTTTGAGACCTTTGTAGGTTGTCACGTCGCGTGACGGCCGCATAACCACACATAAACACAACGCTTTTGATGCGTTTACGACTAAGGAAACATTACAATGCCTGAACCACGTATTGCTGTCATTGGGGCCGGAATTGGCGGATTGGCCTGCGCGCTGGCGCTTCAACATCGCGGCATTCCTGTCACGGTCTATGAACAAGCTGACGCGTTGACAGAGATTGGGGCGGCCATTGCGCTGTCGGCCAATGGCACGCGGGAACTGGCGCGTTTTGGCTGTTTGCCAGGATTGCAAGCGGCCTCGTGCGAGCCGACCGAATTGATCTGGCGTGGGTGGAAAGATCAGGCGCGCGTCGCCGCCCATCCGGTGCGCAAGGACAACGCCTACCGAACGGCTTACGGGGCGCCATACTTTGGAATTCACCGCGCGGATTTGCAAAAGGTCATGCGGGCGCAAATGGTGGGAGACGTGGTACGTCTTGGTCATCGCCTTACGGGATTGCAAGAGACGGCGCAGGGCATTCGACTTGATTTTGCGGGCCAAGACAGTGTGATCGCAGACATCGTTATCGGTGCAGATGGCATCAAATCCAAGGTCCGTGATCATGTCGCGGGCGCGGGCGCGATCCGGTATTCTGGAACGTCTGCGTTTCGCGGCATTGTCCCTGCAAAAGACCTGCCAAATTTGCCTGACCCGCAAGCGATCCAGTTTTGGATGGGCCCTGACGCTCATATGCTGCATTACGCGATTGGCCCCGATGGCGGTGATGTCAATTATTTTGCAGTTGTTGAGGGGCCAGATGCTTGGCCGGACATGTCAAAATGGGTGGTCGAGGCCACGCGCGATGATCACCTGAATGCATTCAAAGGCTGGGATGTCGCGATCACAGAAATGGTGGGTCAGTCGCATATGTTTGCGCGTTGGGGTCTGTTCACCACCAAACCTTTGCGCAATTGGCACAAAGGCCGCGCGGTGTTGATTGGTGACGGGGCCCACGCAATGTTGCCGCATCACGGGCAAGGGGCCAACACGTCGATCGAGGACGCCGTGACTTTAGCAGAGTTGATCGCGCAAGAAGGCCTATCCGATATGGACGGACTTTTGACACGTTTTTCACACCTGCGCCGTTTGCGCACCACAGCCATCCAAAAAAGCGCCACCGCAACCAATGACACGCTGCATCTACATGATGATGCCGATCTGCAAGCCCGCGCACGTCGTTTGGAAAATTTTCCTACCGAATTTGGTTGGATCCATGCTTTCGATGTCTCAAAAAGCTTGGACACAAAAACAGCGGGCCGGTTGCGAAACTAAACGCGATCACAAAAAAAATCAGCTGACGCGTGTCATCAAACACAAGCGTCAGCTGTGGGTGGCACGGCCAACAAAAACGGCCCCGCAGGTGCAAGAGTGCGGAGCCGTTACATCGGTAAAAATTTGAGGATGCTGTGCGAGTTCAGAGTTTGCCTGTCAGCTCTGGCACCGCGTCAAACAGATCCGCCACCAAGCCAAAATCGGCCACTTGAAAAATTGGCGCCTCTTCATCTTTGTTGATGGCGATGATCACTTTTGAGGCGCTCATACCCGCAAGGTGTTGGATGGCCCCGGAAATACCGGCCGCGATATAAAGGTCAGGTGCGACCACCTTTCCTGTTTGCCCCACTTGCCAATCATTTGGGGCAAAGCCGCTGTCAACGGCGGCGCGCGAGGCCCCCACTGCTGCGCCAAGTTTGTCCGCGAGTGCCGTGATAATGTCAAAGTTTTCACTGGATCCGACACCACGCCCGCCAGAGACGACCACGCGTGCTGAGGTCAATTCTGGTCGGTCACTTGATGACACTTCATCTGCGACAAAGGCTGATAATCTGGTATCGCTCAGACTTGGTATCGTTTGAACCGTTGCATTTTCACCAGTACTTGCAGCGGCAAATGCAGACGTTCTTATCGTGATCACTTTAACCGCATCGTTGGATTTCACAGTTTGAATGGCGTTGCCAGCATAGACAGGACGTTTGAATGTCTGTGCATCGACCACCTCGATGACGTCAGAGATGACCATGACATCCAGCAAAGCCGCGACGCGTGGTAA
>JBLHXX010000053.1:0-18570 GCA_047630475.1 Celeribacter sp.
ACGCTTTGAACGTGTCAGAGAACTGTTTCGTGATCGCAGCTGTCAGCGTCGTTTTACCGTGGTCAACGTGGCCAATTGTGCCGATGTTGCAGTGCGGTTTATTACGCTCGAACTTTTCCTTAGCCATATCAAGGCGCCTTTATATCTAGAAGGGGCCGAGAGTGGCCCGAATTACCATCGCGGGCTAATTATTGTTTTCGAGACATAAAATCAAGCGTCAGTTGACATTTACCGCTCAATGAGCCGCAATTGGTGCAAAAGCCCCGCTTGCATGCCCTAACATAGCAAAAACACAGCTCAAAATTCTAGATTGAACGCCAAAGCTCTCCCGCCCGCCCCGACATCTTGGACAAGGTATACGCTGCGTATTAGCGCGACCAATCCGATCTTTTCAGGCGAATCAAATTTAGGGTTTCGGCACTCATACGGGCACGACACAGCTCACTGCAAAGCAAAAAGGGCGCAGTGTCTCTGCGCCCTTTTTGCTTAACCAAATTTGTTATCACGTGGGAATCCATGCGGCGGCTGTTTGCCAACCCCTGCCCGTTTTCCAATCCATGGGCTTAGATCTTTTTCGGTGCGGGTGTTCCCACCACCGCCCATGGTCCAGCTCAGACCCTGTTCAAGATTGAAGGTGGTGATATCACTCAACCCGCCATCCAGCTCAAGCATCCCTTGGGCGCCCCGCGCTTGGCCGTACTTTTGCAATCGCACGCCTTTGCCGCGCCCCAATTCGGGCACTTCGGAAATCGGGAACACAAGGAAGCGGCGGTTTTTAGAAATCACCGCAACATGATCGCCCGCGACACG
Organism: Celeribacter sp.; assembly: GCA_047630475.1. Taxonomy (GTDB): domain Bacteria; phylum Pseudomonadota; class Alphaproteobacteria; order Rhodobacterales; family Rhodobacteraceae; genus Celeribacter. The sequence goes on from JBLHXX010000053.1 coordinate 811, forward strand.
GCGCACACAAGCCGCCACAGCGCCATCTTTGACATTGAGCACCTGTTTGCCGGTCCGTGTTTGCGCGATGATATCATTTTCCGGTACAATAAATCCATCACCAGCACTCGACGCCAACAACAGTTTTTCACCCGTTTTGTGGACAATCAGATCAACAATTTCGGCCTCATTGGGCAAATCGACGATCAAGCGCACAGGTTCCCCCATGCCACGCCCACCAGGCAAATTGGCAGCAGACAATGTGAACACACGCCCGTTTGATCCGACCAACAACAGACGATCCGTGGTCTCAGCGTGGAAGGTAAATCGTGGCCCATCACCGTCTTTGAATTTCAATTCGCGCGTCAGATCGATATGGCCTGACATGGCGCGTATCCAGCCCATTTGCGAACAGACCACCGTGATCGGTTCACGTTCGATCATTGCTTCAAGTGGCACATCTTCGACCTCTTTGGCCTCAGAGAATTGCGTCAGGCGATGTCCGCGTTCGTAGTCTTTGCCAAAGCGTTTTTTAATGTCTTTCAACTCTTCGGAAATGCGGTCCCATTGCACGCCTGGAGTCGCCAAAAGCTCTGCAATCGCGGCACGTTCTTCAATCAAAGCATCCCGTTCACGAACAAGTTCCATTTCCTCCAAGCGGCGCAAACTGCGCAGACGCATGTTGAGAATGGCTTCGGCTTGCACTTCGGACAACTCGCCGACACCCTCTGCTGCGGGCAGAGGTGAAACATAGTCCGCCTCAGTCATCGCTCGGGCGAGATCAGGCGCCCAGACTTGGGCCATCAGCGCCTTTTTAGGGTCGTCATCATAACGAATGATATCAATCACGCGATCCAGGTTGAGGAAGGCGATGATGAAACCGCGCAAAACCTCTAAGCGGTGATCGATCTTTTCCATTCGGTGCTGTGAGCGACGTAACAACACATCTTGGCGGTGGTCCAAGAACGCACGCAGAACTTCTTTGAGCGAACACACTTTGGGCGTGCGTCCGTCGATCAACACATTCATATTCATCGAGAACCGCGTTTCCAAATCGGAATTTCGGAACAGAGTGTTCATCAACATATCAGGATCGACGTTTTTGGATTTGGGTTCCAGAATCAGGCGTACATCTTCGGTACTCTCGTCGCGCACATCCCCGAGAATAGGCACCTTTTTCAGCTGGATCAGCTCGGCCAACTTTTCAATCAGCTTGGACTTTTGCACCTGATAAGGGATTTCGGTGACAACGATTTGCCACACGCCCCGCCCCAGATCCTCAACCTCCCACTTGGCACGCAGACGGAATGATCCGCGCCCCGTGGCATAGGTTTTTGTCATGCTTTCTTGGGATTCAACAATCACACCGCCGGTGGGAAAGTCGGGCCCTTTGACATAGTTCAACAAGGTCTCGTCACGCACATCTGGCGTTTTGATCATGTGCAGGCTGGCATCAACCAATTCGACCACATTGTGCGGCGGAATATTGGTCGCCATGCCCACAGCGATCCCCGTAGATCCGTTCGCCAAAAGGTTCGGAAAGGCCGCAGGCAACACTTCGGGTTCGGTCAGCGTGCCGTCGTAATTGGGGCGAAAATTAACCGCGTCCTCGTTGAGGCCCTCAAGCAAAGCCTCAGCGGCGGCAGTCATGCGCGCTTCAGTGTACCGAGACGCAGCAGGATTATCGCCGTCAATATTGCCAAAGTTCCCCTGCCCATGCACCAGCGGATAGCGCACGTTAAAGTCTTGGGCCAAACGCGCCATCGCGTCGTAAATCGCCATATCCCCATGCGGGTGATAGTTGCCCATCACATCGCCGGAAATTTTAGCCGACTTGCGGAACCCGCCATTGGACGCCAAGCGCAATTCACGCATCGCGTACAAAATACGCCTGTGCACAGGTTTCAAACCATCACGCGCGTCCGGCAAGGCCCGGTGCATAATGGTCGAAAGCGCATAGGTCAGGTACCGCTCGCCAATGGCGCGGCGCAAAGGTTCAAAGGTCTCGCCAGGGACATCGCTCTGGCCGCCATTGTTATCTATCAAATCACTGCTCATGCATAAGTGATACAAGCGGCGCACGTTACGAGCAAGCGGCCTCGTGTGCTCAAATGCGGCACAGACCCCTTTCGCGGGAAGACTCTCACTTTTTTCCCCGCAACATCTGCCAGAACTCTGTTTAAATGACGGTGTTAACAAGTGTGTTCGGGGGAACTGGTATGCTGCGTCTTTCTATGTTGACCATTGTTGGTCTGTTTATTTCATTTCTAGCGTTCGGGCGCGAATTATCACCTGACGAAAAAGCCGAATTAGATTCGCTGCGTTCTCAGCGCACACCCATCGTGACGCTCATGTCCGATGCCTTCACTGACACGTCTCATCGTGCGCCGACCTATGTCGCAACCTTTGCACAAGTCGAGCCGCACAAAACGCCTCACCACGGCACCCCATCTGTTCAGCTGGCCAGCTACACACCCAAACAAAATGGCTCTAAAACAAATATTGTATCCACCACCACCGTTGCAGATCCTGCCAAACTTGCCGCCCTCATGGGCAGCCAGACAGGTGATATGATTTTGCGCGCAGTCTCAGCAAACCGCGTCAATGTGCGCTCAGGCCCGTCCACATCAAACCCCGTGCTGGGCCAAGTTGTGCGGGCCGACATCGTGCGCGTTGTCTCTAATCCTGCAAACGACTGGGTCGAAATTATTATCGAAGGCGATGGCATCCAAGGTTTCATGTCCTCTCGCTTTTTGACGCCCGTCGCCGAATAGCCACCCTCCCCCTAGCACGCACTCAGGGCTTACCCTATCAAGGGCAGTGATCGGGGTTTCAAAAAGGGTATTCGATGCGTTCCATTCTCATAACGGGTTGTTCAACAGGCATTGGCTATCATGCCGCAACGACATTGAAATCCATGGGATGGCGCGTTTTGGCCACCTGTCGCAAACAAGAAGACTGTGACAGGCTGCATGGTGAAGGCTTTGACAGCTTTGTTCTTGATTACGAAGACCCCCAATCCATTGAGCGCGGTTTTGATCAGGCCATGACTTTGACGGGGGGCACCTTGGATGCCCTTTACAACAACGGCGCCTACGCCATTCCCGCCGCTGTCGAAGACCTGCCGGTTGACGCGTTGCGCCAAAATTTTGAGGCCAATTTCTTTGGCTGGCATGACCTCACCCGCCGCGTGATTCCCATTATGCGCGCCCAAGGTCACGGCCACATCATTCAATGTTCGTCTGTTTTGGGTCTTGTGGCCATGCCATGGCGTGGGTCCTATAATTCTACAAAATTCGCACTTGAGGGCCTCACCGATACACTGCGCCTCGAGATGCGCGGCACGGGTATTCATATCGTTACGATTGAACCAGGCCCGATCACCAGCGACTTTCGCCTCAACGCACGCAAAGAATTCGATAAATGGATCAAATGGGAAACCTCTGTGCGCGCAGAGCAATACCGCACCACCTTGGTTCCACGCCTGCACGCGGCCAATAAAGCACCCGATCGATTTGAACTTGGGGCACAAGCTGTCACGGACAAACTGATCAAGGCGCTCGAATCTGATCGCCCCCGCGCACATTATTATGTCACCACACCGACGTGGATCGCCGCCACCCTGCGACGAGTTCTGCCCACATCGATGATTGATGCTATATTGGCCAAGGCGTAAAGCCAGCTGCCAACTCTACCCGATTTCAAGGCGCGGCACTTCGCGTGTTTGGTTTTGCAGCCAGACGCGCTATGTCCATTACAACGTATTCAGTCAAAGGACAGCATCATGCTGAAAGACCCTCTTTTCATCGCCGTGATTGTCGGTTGCGCCATCGTTTCTCTGATCCTTGCCCGCGGCATAAGCCTGATGGGGCGCGGCGGGCCAGAGGGGGCAAAAAAATCTAACAAAATGATGCAGTATCGCATTATAGCGCAGCTCATTGTGGTCATTCTCGTGGTGGTTTTCGTCGCCCTGCGCAAAACAGGAGGCTAACCATGGTCGTTCTCAATAAAATTTACACACGGACAGGCGACAAAGGCGAAACCGCACTGGGAGATGGCAGTCGCGTTGCGAAATTCGCCCCACGTGTCGATGCCTATGGCACCGTTGATGAATTGAATTCCACTGTAGGTCTTGCCCGACTGCATACCACTGACGACATGGACAACGCTCTGTCACGCATACAAAATGACCTCTTTGATCTCGGGGCGGACCTGTGTCGTCCGCATATGGAAAAAGACGCCGAGGTCGAATACGCGCCCCTACGCATGATCGCGACACAAGTGGATCGATTGGAAACCGAAATCGACGCCATGAATGCGAACCTCACGGCGTTGCGTTCGTTTATTTTACCCGGAGGCACCGCATTGGCTGCGCACCTGCATCTGTGCCGCACCGTTGCGCGCCGTGCCGAGCGCCTTACGATTGACCTCAGCACAGCAGAAGACGTTAACCCTGATGCGATCAAATACCTCAATCGTTTGTCAGATTGGTTTTTTGTTGCCTCGCGTGTTGCCAATAACGGTGGCAAGGACGATGTACTCTGGGTGCCCGGCGCCAATCGATAACCCTCTCATGTTTCGGTCAAACGCCCAAAGTATGAGCAGAATACGATTAAAACCATTCCTCACCCGTGACCTCCCCCCAAGTACGCGATCAAACGTTGCGTCTCGACCCAACGCCGCGACGTTTTGGGGTGTTTCTGCAGCGCCGAAAGAGTAATAAACGTGCGGAGAGAGTTTTTGACACTGCGGTTCGGGCTTTTTACAGTGCCCCCGCAGTTTAATGCATAAGAATTTGAGGGAGTATCCGCATGAAGGTTTTGGTGCCAGTCAAGCGCGTGATTGACTATAATGTTAAGGTCAAAGTAAAGGCCGACGGCAGCGGCGTTGATCTTGCGAATGTTAAGATGTCGATGAATCCATTTGACGAGATCGCTGTCGAAGAAGCGATCCGCCTTAAGGAAGCCGGCGTCGCCACCGAGGTTGTGGTCGTCTCTATCGGTGAGAAAAAGTCCACTGACACGCTGCGCTCTGCGATGGCGATGGGTGCAGATCGTGCTGTATTGATCACCACAGATCAAGGCGTTGATATCGAGCCTTTGGCCGTGGCCAAGTTGCTCAAAGCTGTGATCGATGAAGAAGCCCCTGAGCTGGTTATTGCCGGCAAACAGGCGATCGACAATGATATGAACGCGACAGGCCAAATGTTGGCGGCTCTGCTCGGCTGGGGTCAGGCGACCTTTGCCTCTGAACTAAAAGTCGAAGACGGTGCTGCGATTGTCACACGCGAAGTTGACGGCGGATTGCAAACGATCTCTGTGAAACTGCCCGCGATTGTCACCGCTGACTTGCGCTTGAATGAGCCACGTTATGCCTCTTTGCCAAACATCATGAAGGCCAAAAAGAAACCGCTGGAAGAAAAATCGGCCACGGACTTTGGCATCGATATCACCCCACGTCATACAATCGTCACCACAGAAGAGCCTCAGGGTCGTGCTGCTGGGATCATGGTTGGATCTGTGGATGAATTGGTCGCAAAACTCAAAGAAGGAGGACTGGTGTAATGGCTGTACTTTGTCTTGCAGAAGTTGTCGGCGGCGCATTGGCGCTTGATGCCACATCCAAAGCTGTCACTGCCTCTGGCAAACTCGGCGATGTCACAGTGTTGGTGTGTGGCCCTGCTGCCGCCGCCGATGAAGCTGCTAAAATTTCAGGCGTCTCAAAGGTCTTGCTGGCTGATGACGTCGCTTATGCCAACGGTTTGGCCGAAAACATTGCAGGCTTGATCGTTGGCCTTGCCGGCGATTTCAGCCACATCACAGCCGCGTCGACATCTATTGCGAAAAACGTGCTGCCCCGCGTGGCTGCGCTTTTGGACGTGATGGTTTTGTCAGACGTGATCGAGGTTGTAGACGCCGACACATTCAAACGCCCCGTCTATGCAGGCAACGCGGTGCAAACGGTGAAAACATCGGATGCAGTCAAAGTTGTGACATTCCGTACATCTACATTTGATTTGGCAGGCGATGGCGGCTCTGCAGCTGTAGACGCTGCCTCTGGTGCAGGCGATGCAGGACTATCAGCACATGTCAGCGATGATGTCGCCGTAAGCGAACGCCCCGAGTTGACGTCTGCGGGCGTTGTGGTTTCCGGTGGTCGCGGCGTTGGATCAGAAGACAATTTTGCATTGATTGAAAAGCTCGCCGACAAACTCGGCGGTGCTGTTGGTGCCTCACGTGCTGCGGTGGATTCGGGCTATGCTCCGAACGATTTGCAAGTGGGTCAAACCGGAAAAGTCGTGGCACCTGAGCTTTATGTTGCTGTCGGCATCTCTGGCGCGATTCAGCACCTTGCAGGTATGAAAGACTCAAAAGTCATCGTTGCGATCAACAAAGATGAAGAAGCGCCAATCTTCCAAGTTGCAGACTTTGGTCTTGTCGCGGATTTGTTCACAGCTGTGCCTGAATTGCTTGAAAAGCTCTAATCATTCAGGACCTTACCAAACTAAAAAGGCCCGCCAAATATGGCGGGCCTTTTTGTCAAACATGACAAATCATTACACTATTCTGGTAAGAACTGATTTCAATGCATCCGCCACTTTAGCTTGAACGACAGGTCCAAGCATTTCACGTGCGGACAAGGCATCTAAGTCTGAATAGGACATAAGGTTATATCCCTGTTCAATTTCATCTTGTGATGCGACGACTTCAACCACGCTTTTGACCAATGGACGGATTTGTTCAATCATCTCACGATCCACAAAAAGAGGATCACCGTGGGTATTGCCGCATGTATCACTCTCATCAGGAGAATGATCTGAAACCCAGAGCAAGACCAAATTCGGTGGCATTTTTTGGACCATCGTTTTCATCCGTGCCACCCAAGCATCCTTGAGTTCTTGTCGAACCATTGCGAATTTTTCTGCCGACTCGTTTTCAAGTGTCGTCACGAGGTGACGCGTGAAATTGAAGTCCGTAAAATCAGTTTCACGGTAAATGGTTTTCAAAAGCGTCGAAGCGCGTAAGAAACGATCATTGCGGCGCGGATGCACAACATAAAATCGGTTCGACATATTTTGAGCGCCCGAAATTTGCAGCACTGTTGCCTTAGCATGTTTGCAGACATTCAAAACGGTTTCATCGGTCAAGAAAACGTCAGTTCCTGCATTCACACATCCCAGGTTTATAGAGGTCATATTCATCCCCTCGCCAACCAGATCAGGAAACGGCGTTTCCACGAATTTACCGTATGTTTCTGTACCGCCAACAAAAGCGATGTAGTCGTCTTGTAGGTCTTTCTTAGGACCACGGAACAAAAGTTTTGATTTTCCATAGCGGCAAGGAAAGTAGTTTAGAGCGCCATCGCTCGAGTTCTGGTAAGCCATATCGTCCACCCATTGGTTCGTTAAATCACCCAACTCAGAGATTCGCAGATACAGGTTTCAAAAACGCTAAACTTGCAATTTGGACCAAATTTTACAGGCCTATAGAGAGCATCCCATCTTGAAGCGCGCGCGATGAGGTCTATGGTCGACCTAAGCACAAGGAGCGCAATGATATGAAAATTTCCACAGTCGGCATCGTCGGAGCAGGACAAATGGGCAACGGGATCGCCCATGTTTTTGCCCTCTCAGGATATCACGTTCTTCTCAACGACATTTCTCAAGAAGGTCTAGACAAAGCCCTCGCGACCATTCGCAAAAACTTGGATCGCCAAGTCAGCAAAGAGAAAATATCGCAAGAAGACATGGATGCCACAATGGGGCGGATCACAACGACGCTCGCGCTCGAAGAGTTGGGCCAATGCGACCTTGTGATTGAGGCCGCGACAGAGCGCGAAGAGATCAAAGACGCGATTTTCAAACAACTCCAACCGCACTTGAAGCCGACAACAATTTTGACATCCAACACCTCGTCTATTTCAATCACCCGCTTGGCGTCACGCACTGATCGCCCTGAGAAATTCATGGGCTTTCATTTCATGAACCCTGTGCCAGTCATGCAACTTGTTGAATTAATTCGCGGAATCGCTACCGATGACGCAACATATCAAACGTTGCTTGAGGTTGTTGAAAGCTTGGGCAAAATTGCCGCCAGCGCTGAAGATTTTCCGGGATTTATCGTCAATCGCATTTTGGTGCCAATGATCAATGAAGCCGTTTACACGCTTTATGAAGGCGTTGGGTCGGTCACATCCATCGATCAATCGCTTAAACTGGGAGCGAACCAACCGATGGGCCCGCTGGAGCTGGCCGATTTCATTGGGCTCGACACCTGCCTTGCCATCATGAACGTGCTCTATGACGGGCTTGCCGATACCAAATACCGGCCCTGCCCTTTGCTCACAAAATATGTTGAAGCTGGATGGCTGGGCCGCAAAACCAAACGTGGCTTTTACGACTACCGAGGCGAGACGCCTGTGCCCACGCGCTAGGGGGAGCGGTCATCAGTCTGTGCGGCCACCCAAAGCAAGCGTGTGGCTGCGCAGCCATGCCATAAAGCCGCCCGGCTTAGACTTCCATTCGCCAAATTGGTCGGGTGACAATGGATCGCCAATCACTGGGGACTGGGGTTTATTCAACGCGTGGACAATTTCATGTAGCAAAAGGCCTTGCCGGATTGTTGCTGAAATTTTATCCGCAATTTGATACAAACGCGTGTTCCGGCCTGGAAAATAGATCGGCACGACCTGAGCGCCCGATTTCAACACCATCTTTGCCGTAAACGGGTTCCACAACTTTTCTTTCACAGGCCCAAACCACGTGTCAGAGGTTGCCACAGCCCCCGCTGGAAACAAAATAATCACGCCACCTGACTTGAGATGATCCATCGCCTCATTGCGCATGCGGATAGATTTACGGTGGCTGTCTTCTTCGTGCGGGAAGGGGACAGGCAACATGAACGGATCAATTTCTTGAATACCGGTCAACAAAGAGCGTGTCAAAATTTTGTAATCCGTGCGCACTTTGCCGATCAATTCGGCCATCACCAAACCATCAACCAATCCATGCGGGTGATTGGCCACGACGACCACAGGTCCTGTTGGTGGGATTTTTGCGACTTGCTCTGTGGACGTTTCAACAGTGATTCCCATAACATCGAGCGCTTGGGTGAAAAACGGCTGCCCATCAGGGGCACCCATTTTTTCAAACCGCCGAATATGGCGCAAAAGCGGTAGCTTACCCGTGACCCATTCAATCGAACGAATAATGAGAACTTTGGATGGGTCCGAAAACGTCCCCGCATAAGACAGACGACGTGCATCGTAGCGCACGAAATCAGGATCCCCGACTTTGGACGTCACTGTCGCCTGATTGTCCTGTTTCATACTGTCCTCTTTGGGCCTGCGCTTTGGGGGTTACATCCCCTCGCCAAACCGATCTTTGATCAAGGCTTCCAACGCATCAGCCAAGGCTACGGCATCAGCACCTTTCGTTGTCACATCAATAGATGTTCCTTTAGAGGCTGCCAACATCAAAAGCCCCATGATGCTATCGCCACCAGCATCCATGCCATCTTTCTCAACGACAGCCGTAGCGTCATGACTTTCCACAACCTCAACGAACTTAGCAGATGCGCGGGCATGGAGACCTTTGACATTTAAAATTTCATGCGTACGAACGACAGATGACATGTCTCAATCCTTAAATTAGTGGCCCGGAGACTCAAAACTATCGATATATTTGCGGCCTGCTGCCAAGGCGCAAGCAACAGCTTCAGAGACGGTTTTATGACGAGACTTCGCCAGTTTGATCAACATCGGTAAGTTTGCACCATAAATGATTTTCCGGTCATCGGGATTGCAGGCCATCAAAGACAGATTCGATGGGCTTCCACCAAACATATCCGTGACCATCACGACGCCATCCCCCTCATCGACACTGTCAGCTGCAGCGCAAATTTCGGCCTGTTTCGCCGCACGATCATGATCCGGAGCGATTGAAATAGCTTCGATTCCCGTTTGCACACCAACGACATGCTCAATCGCTGCGAGGTATTCGCGCGCCAAACCACCATGTGCTACAATGACAATTCCGATCAAGCCTCAGTCTCCGACACAACCTGCGGCGCGTTCAACTGACGCCGCTCCATTTCTCTATGCCTTATTGACACTGGCCAATCATGTTTCGCAAGGGCCTTTGATAGGTTTTCGACCAAGGCAACGGACCTGTGTTGCCCGCCAGTACACCCAAACGCGATAGACAGGTGCCGCTTACCCTCTTCACGGTAGGCTGGTAGCAATAAAAGCGTGAGTTCCAACACTTTTTGGAAAAACGCTTCATACCGCGCATCGTTCATAACATAATTTTGAACCGCCACATCCTGTCCGTTTAAGCCTCGCAATGAGACATCCCAATAGGGATTCGCAAGGAACCGCACATCAAACACCATATCGAGGCCTCGCGGCATACCCCGTTTGTATGAAAAGGACTGAACGGAAATCGCCATGGGCGCATGCTGCCCAATGGCAAACCATCGTTCAATCTCATCACGCAATTCATGGGGGCTCATATCCGTTGTATCGACGATGATATCTGCGCGGGCACGGATCGGCACCAAAAGATCTTGTTCGCGTGCGATGCCTTCTTGGGCTGTTTCTGCGGGGGCCAGCGGGTGCCTGCGCCGCGTCTCAGAATAGCGCCGTGACAACACCTCTGCCGCACAATCAAGATAAAGCACTGTAGCGTCGAAATCTGGGTCTACCCCCAATTGATCGATCAACTCGATTAATGCCCCTACAGAAAAATCGCGATTACGCACATCGAGGCCAAGCGCGAGCGGGCGGCCTTTGCCAGACACCTCAAGCAATTTGGGCAGGATCGACAAGGGAATGTTGTCGATCACCTCATAGTCAAGATCCTCAAGCACGTTTATAGCCGTTGAGCGGCCAGCACCAGATGGGCCCGTCACCAAGACAACGCGGCGCTGATCACTTGCCTGCAGTTCGTCAAAATCAGTCATGGTTGGCTACGCGCAGCGCCCCTCTTTTAAAAGCTGGATCAAAGCGGCCGCGAAATGCGGCCCATCACTTCGATAGTACTCGGGAATGTCATGGTTAAGTAGGCGTCGAATTCGTGCTGGTGGCAAGCGCTCTTGCTCAACTTTATCAAGATCGACTACTGCACGAATCGCACACTGCGCCATTGCCTTGGCGGTGAGGATGCCTAGCCCCCGTGCCTCAATCATATTTTGAATAGAACTTGGCGCGCTAGCCATGACTTCCGCGCCCCTAGATGTTGTCGTTAATTTGGTTTGATCGTCCGCCACTAAAGTCGCCCCAAGAGACATCAACATAAGTGCTAAAGAGGATTTGCCACTGCCCGACGCCCCTATAATAAGCAAGCCATCGTGCGGGCTGATCGCAACGCAACTGGCATGAATGATCTCACAAAGCGGTTCAGCCTGCGCCATGCTATTCCTTTGCAAAACCAGAAAAAAGCCACCACATTTTTGTGATCTGCTTTTGATCAATACAAACCGACACTCTCACACGGGCAAACCAACAACAAAGCGCGCGCCCAATGGGTCGGACGTGATATCGGCATCCGTTGGGCGTATATTTTCAGCCCAAATCACGCCGCCGTGCGCTTCAACGATCTGTTTTGAAATCGCAAGGCCAAGCCCAGAATTGTTCCCAAACTGGCCCACAGGCCGTTCAGAGTAGAACCGTTTAAAAATCTTAGACAAAGCTTGCTCAGGAATGCCGGGCCCAGTGTCTTCGACCACAACCAAAACACGACTGTCGCGCTTGCGCACCCAGACACGAATGGCGTCACCATCCTCACAAAAGGAAATCGCGTTGGTGATAAGATTAACGAACACCTGCGCCAGCCGAGCCTCAAGCCCAGACACGACAATCGGTCGATCCGGCAAATCGGCAATAAATTCGACACCTTTTTCTTGCGCCTCGTGGGACAAGTATTCCGTTAAGTTTGCAAGCATTTTAATCAAATTGAAGTCTTCTTCTTCTTCTTTGACCAATTCACTATCTAGACGCGACGCGTTGGAAATATCAGACACAAGGCGATCCATACGTCTGACATCATGTTCGATGACATCCAAAAGTTTGGTGCGGTGCTCTTCTTTTTTTACCATACGCAAAGATCCAACGGCAGAGCGTAGGCTTGCGAGAGGGTTTTTAATCTCATGCGCGACATCTGCTGCGAACTGCTCATTCGCATCGATGCGGTCATACAGCGCCGAGACCATGCCCCGCAAAGCAGAAGAGAGACGGCCAATTTCGTCTGGCCGTCCACTCAAGTCCGGTATCCGCACACGTCCAGGGGCCATTTTACGGTTATTCTTGTCGCGCCCCACTTCTGCGGCGGCAGCGAGATCTGCCAATGGATTGGCAATCGTAGAGGCCAACACAAGACTGAGGCCAATGGACACCAAGATTGCGATGATGAAGACCTGCAAAATTTGTTCGCGCTCGACACGCACAAGCGCGTCAATATCGCCTTCGCCGGAATGCAAGCCGACGACACCAATCGTCGTCATTACCCCGTCAACGTCCACGGTGATGGGCGCTGCAACGGCAAATATTGGTGATCCAGATCGGTCCTGCGAAGAGTTGATGTGAATTTCGTTTCTGAGCGCGTTCTGAACGAGGGCGCTAATATGCTCGATCTCATCGTGACTGTGAAGATGCTCAAGATCACCATGGTCATTCGTGTCGGCAGCCCCGCCGCGCGAAAAGGACACAATACTCCAGATCTTATTCAAAAAGTCAGAAATAACGGTAGGCCTGCGATCCGCGTTCAATCCGGCAACCTTGGCTGGTGCCTCTCTTTGGATGCCATCGGTGGACCCAATCAAAATACCGTTTTCATCGTAGATGAAAACACTTTCGCGCAAAGGCATCGCAAGCACACTATGCAAAGACGTGAGGTCGGCTGAATTTACTTCAACGTCCAGACTACCATCTTGACCCGCCGAAAGTTCGATCATGTCTGCAATCAGAGCCGCTTCGGCGACCATGGCTATTTCACGCTGTTTGACCAAACTATCGCGAAAAGGATTCAGATACAAAATCCCAGCCACCATAAGAATAATGGCAACCAAATTGAACGTGATGATTTTTTGCGCCAGTGGGGAACGGTTTATCGCGATAAATTTGCGGCGTTCACGTTTGGCGCGCAAATCAGCGTCGGTCGTACGGGGCGCAACCCAATCGTCCCCGAGAACAACATCTGCGTCCTCGGAGTGAGCGTGACCCGATCTATCCATGCGTGAGGCTAGTGACATTATTCTTCGTTGTACCGATAACCGATGCCATAAAGCGTCTCAATTGCAGAAAAGTCGTTGTCAGCTGTGCGCATTTTTTTGCGAAGCCGTTTGATATGGCTGTCAATGGTGCGATCGTCGACATAAACTTGGTCATCGTAGGCAACATCCATAAGCTGGTCGCGTGATTTGACGAAACCAGGGCGTTGCGCCAATGCTTGCAGCAACAAAAATTCAGTCACGGTCAAAGATACATCATTGCCCTTCCAAGACACGGCGTGGCGCAACGGATCCATGGACAATTCACCGCGCGTGAGAACTTTGGTTTCTTCGGTTTCAGCAATTTCGACGCCATCGAGGGCTTCTTGGCGGCGCAAAAGTGCGCGAATGCGTTCAACAAGCAAGCGTTGCGAGAATGGTTTTTTGACGTAATCGTCAGCCCCCATACGCAGGCCCAGCACTTCGTCGATTTCATCGTCCTTCGACGTCAGAAAAATGATTGGCATGTTCGTTTTTTGGCGCACCCGTTGAAGCAGGTCCATACCATCCATACGTGGCATTTTAATATCGAAAACGGCCATATCCGGAAGGCGTTTGTTAAACGCGTCCAATGCAGACTGACCATCATTATATGTTTCAACTTCGAAGCCTTCGGCCTCAAGTGTCATAGACACCGATGTCAGAATATTCCTGTCATCGTCAACCAACGCAATCCGCGACATGTTTCGGGTTCCTTTAACTGCTCAAACCGTCTTGTTTTTTCCGTATCATCCGCATTTCGGTGACCTAAGGCAAGGGAAACCGCGAATCGCTTATTCAGCGCGGCTTCATCAGACACGAAAATTTTCAAGGAATGACTAATTTGTCTCATAAGCACAAACTTTAGGGGCTCAAAGCCAAAAATGTTCGAGGTCGCGCTAACTGTTTGCGCTAAATCAACAATGGTTGCGCTAACTGTGCGATCGCGTCCTGTTTACGGCTTGGATTTGCGTGTTATAGGCTCACGTATCGGCCCCGATCCGGTGGTCGACCGCGAAAAGCCCATTCGCGAATACTGACTTCATAGAGACGCCGCGAACCAGCGGCGGGGGAGCTTGCAAGATGACAACTGGACGCGTAAACCCAGCTTTCACACTGGACGATCAAGGCATCAATGAACTTGGTAACGTCTATTACAACCTGCTTGAGCCTGCCCTGATCGAAGAAGCGCTAAAGCGCGACGAGGGTACACTTGGCAAAGGTGGCGCGCTTTTGGTGACCACAGGCAAGCACACTGGCCGTTCACCCAAAGACAAATTTGTTGTCCGCACCAAAGATGTAGAAGATACGATTTGGTGGGAAAACAACACGCCAATGACGCCTGATGCCTTCGACGTACTCTACGCCGATATGATCAAGCACATGAAGGGCAAAGACTATTTTGTTCAGGACTTGTTTGGCGGCGCGGATTCTGCACACCGCTTGGACGTGCGTGTTGTGACCGAACTTGCGTGGCATGCCCAGTTCATCCGCACCATGTTGCGCCGTCCTGTTTTGGCTGAGCTCGACAGCTTTGTTGCCGATTTTACAATCATCAACTGCCCAAGCTTTAAAGCGACCCCCGAAAAGCACGGATGCCGGTCCGAAACAGTAATCGCGATGAACTTTGAGAAAAAGATCATCTTGATCGGCGGCACGGCATATGCGGGTGAAAATAAAAAATCAGTCTTTACACTGCTGAACTACATCTTGCCAGGCAAGGGCGTTATGGCGATGCATTGTTCTGCGAACCACGCGCCAAACAATCCTGTCGATACGGCGATTTTCTTTGGCCTATCCGGCACTGGTAAAACCACATTGTCTGCGGACCCTTCACGCGTGTTGATCGGCGATGATGAGCATGGCTGGTCCGATCGCGGTACCTTTAACTTTGAAGGTGGCTGCTACGCCAAGACGATCAACCTGTCTGCCGAAGCCGAGCCTGAGATTTTCGCAACCACGTCCAAATTTGGTACAGTGGTCGAGAACATGGTGTTTGATGAGCACTCAAAAGAGCTGGATTTTGAAGACAACTCTTTGACGGACAACATGCGCTGCGCCTACCCGCTGGATTACATTTCCAACGCGTCGGAAACTGCGCTTGGCGGTCACCCCAAAAACATCATCTTGCTGACATGTGATGCGTTTGGCGTTTTGCCTCCCATCGCACGCCTGACACCTGCGCAAGCAATGTATCATTTCTTGTCCGGCTTCACGTCCAAAACACCCGGCACTGAGGTTGGCGTTGTCGAACCTATCCCGACGTTCTCAACCTGTTTTGGCGCACCATTCATGCCGCGTCGCCCAGAGGCATATGGCAACCTGTTGCGTGACAAAATCGCGAAACACGGCGCGACATGTTGGTTGGTCAATACAGGTTGGACAGGCGGGTCATACGGCACGGGATCCCGCATGCCGATCCGCGCCACACGCGCCTTGCTCACAGCCGCGCTTGACGGGTCTTTGGCCGAGGTTGAGTTCCGCAAAGATGAAAACTTTGGCTTTGACGTGCCCGTGGCTGTTGAAGGCGTTGCAGACATTTTGCTTGATCCGCGCCGCACGTGGAGCGACAAAGAGGCCTATGACGCCCAAGCTGAAAAGCTTGTTTCAATGTTCTCGGACAACTTTGAACAGTACCTCGACTACATTGACGAAGACGTCAAAGCCGCTGCGATTGGCTAATTTCTATGTCTACCGAACGACAAAAGGCGCGCCATCTGGGCGCGCCTTTTTTGGTGCGATACATCCATGCACTTACATCAGGCCACGACGCACAAGATTAAGGCCGGCGATGATCAAAACGAAAAGCGTCAAACGTTTGAATTTTTGTTGGTCCAGCCGATCTTGTACCCGATTGCCCAAGGTTTGACCGATCAAAACCGGTATGATCATGAAAAATGACAGCGGCAATGTTTGTGCGTTCAAAAGCCCGGATCGTAGATGCGACAACCCAAGTACAATCGCCCCTGCACCAAAGATAACGCCTGTCACACGGACTTGATCTTTCTTAGGCGTATCCAAGGCCGTGAGATACATCACTGTCAACGGCCCCCATATCCCCGCGAGCCCTCCCAGAAATCCCGAGAGCCCCCCTACGATCACATCCGAAACCCTGCGTCCACTTTCATTGATGGAAAAACTTTTCCCCGACAAAAGCACCAAAGCCAAGACCACGATAGGTATGCCTATTGTCAACATTATTGCATTTGGTGACATCATCGAAACCATTTGCGCCGTAATGACAATGACCATCAGCAGCATAGCGATATACAACTTAAAACGCGCCGCCACGCGCACCGCTGCGGCAATGCCTCCGCCGCGCAAAGATTGCCAGACATTCGAGACGACCGTTGGTACGATCAATGCTGCGATTGCAACATCGGGGGGCAAAATTGTGGCCAACCCTGAGACCATAATCATGGGCAATGCAAATCCTGTGGCCCCCTTCACAAAGCCCGCAAGCAGCGTGACCCCAATCGCGAAAACAATCGCAATCATCGATAGGTCGTTGAAAATAAGGTCCATTTGCCTCTCCGAAAATCTTGAGTTGAGGTCAAACTACTGTGCCTTAAGCAAATGCGCACGATAAAATCCACTGCGACACTTTAGTTCGTAAAATAATATAATGTTGAATTTTTATTGCGCTGCGAGCGCAAAGTGACTAAACCTATACGCATACCAAAAGTAGGAGAGTCCCGATGGCCCTTGACGGACAGGAAATGCAAATGAAACCGGCAATTTTACCCGACCTAATGACGCTGACCACAGCAGTCGCCCCCAAAATGGCAGCACTTTATGATCGCGCGCGTGCCGCATTGCGCGCTGAGTTTTTGGTCGATGGCAAAATTTCCAACGCTAAAATCGAAGCAAATCAGACCGCGGCACATGGTCTTGCTTGGCTCGCCACATATGTCGAGGCGCTGCGTCAAATGCAGGTTTGGGCTGAAAAACTGACGGAAAACGGTACTTTCGGCGAAATGGAACAACTGATCCATCAAATCGCTTTTGGCGAATACATCAGCCAAATCTACGGTGGCATCCCGATGAACCAAGGGGAGATGACACGCTTGTCTGACCTTGGATTGGGATTGGTGCAACCCAGCCATCCTGAGGCCACCAAACTCATGCTAGAGGGGAATACTGTTGAGGCTCGAACGCGCTTGGTTGAGCTGATGCAAGACAATGCGGGCCATGCGACGTTTGGCAAAACAGGCCTTGATGATGACTTGGAAATGATTCGCGATCAATTTCGCCGTTTTTCCGATGAGCGCGTTGCGCCCTTTGCCCATGACTGGCACCTCAAAGACGAACTGATCCCGATGTCCATCATCGACGAGCTTGCGGAACTTGGCGTGTTTGGTTTGACCATCCCAGAAGAATTCGGCGGATTTGGATTTCCAAAAGCCGCAATGGTTGTGGTGTCCGAAGAATTATCTCGCGGCTACATTGGCGTTGGCTCGCTGGGCACCCGCTCTGAAATCGCGGCTGAATTGATTTTGTGTGGCGGAACTGAAGAACAAAAACAAACGTGGCTTCC
>JBLHXX010000054.1:0-18463 GCA_047630475.1 Celeribacter sp.
ACAAATAAATTGATCCGCGATGTCGCGCAACATCTGCAAGACATTCTTAAATCGAAAGGCATCCTTGTGTGCTTAGAGGTGGCGCAGCTTAAAGTGGCGCGGCTTCTGCGCAAATTTAAACAAGAGGAAATGTCAATTGACGAAAGCAAAACCGACGCGTTTGCGGCGTCAATTGCCGATGTGATGTTGATTGATTTGATGCAAAAATCGGGACGAAAGTAAGCATAATGACCAAGGCCACTGTGCGTAAAACGCGACTATGTTTTGTGATTGATAAATTGGCGTTGCGCAGTGGCGGTGCCGAACGCGTTTTGATTGAGACGGCCAATGCTTTGTATGATCGCGGATACGGCGTTGAAATTGTCACGCATGAGGTGCGCGGCAAAGCGCCTTTCTATCCTGTGCGTGCTGGCATCATTTTGTCAAACATCAGACCGCGCAATGAGCATCGCTCTTTGGTGGTGCGTGCGCTTGGCCGCCTGCGCAATAAACTGCATCGCAATAGAAAGTATGTGCCCGGTCTGTCGCATTTGCAGTGGTTGAGTGAGCACTACAGTTTTTGTCATCGCTTGGGTCGACATATCGACGCAACCCAGCCCGATGTGGTGATCGGTTTCTTGCCCCCTGCCGTCACGGCGCTTGGGTTGGCAAAGACCACGTATAAACCGCGATTGTTTGCGTCGTTGCACAACGTGCCTGAGCAAGATTTTAACAACCCGGAACGCTGGGATCCCAATCCTGTGGACCGTAAACTGCGCAAGCGGGTTTTGCATAAGTTTGACGGTATTGGCACGCTTTTACCCGAATTTGTCGATTGGTTCGATCCGATCCTTCATGACCGAATTTTGGTCATGCCAAACGCGGCCAATCAAGTCGATGATCAAATGGTAGACGCAGCCGTTCGCGACAAAACCGTTGTTTCTGTTGGGCGTTTGGCCGATGTGAAGCAACATATTTTGTTGATACGCGCTTGGGAACTGGTGGCGGATGATTTCCCCGATTGGCGCTGTGATATATATGGCGTTGGGCCGCTTGAAAATATGCTTGAAAGCGAGATAGAGGCCCTTAAATTAAAAAAGGTCGTTCATTTGCGTGGCAACACACGTGATATGGAACATGTTTATTTATCTTCTTCCATTCTTGCGCATCCCGCCAAATTCGAAGGGTTCGGACTCGTCGTTACAGAAGCTTTAGCGCATGGCGTTCCCGTGATTGGATTTGAAGATTGCTCAGGCTTTAACTACATTGTCGAGCATGAAAAGAATGGTATCTTTGTTTCAAGCAAAGGGGATCGCGTCAAAAACTTGGCGGCAGCCTTGGCAAAATTGATGGCCGTGGAGAATGAACAAAAGCGCATGGGCCTTGCTGGTCGTGAACGTGTGAAAGATTTTTCACCTGACAAGGTGACCGATCTTTGGGAACAGGCCATTCACGGTCATTACGGGTCGCACAGCAGCGATCAGTCTAAACACTAGGACGATAAAAATATGGGGCGTTTGATCCTTCACATTGGTACGCACAAAACTGGGACCACATCCATTCAGCGCGGTTTGTCACGCAATCGCGAAGTCTTGAAAAGCAAGGGTATCTTGTACCCAAGTTATGACCTCATTGAGAAGCGAAATCACTATGCGCATATTGGTATCGCCAACGCCTTCACCAATGATCATCCCGAACTGACCCGCGCGGACGCTATCGCGTTTTTTGCCAAAGTTGTTGAAGCCTCGAAAAATTATGACGCGACGATCATCAGCGCAGAGTCCTTTTTTCGCCACGTCGCTTTGGGCGTCGATGGCAAGCCCCAAAAAATCCCAGGGCTTCCAGAAAACTATTGGCTAAAACGTAAAGCCTATATTCAAGATTTGAAAGACCATCTTGGTGTGGATGATATCGAAGTTGTCATGGTCGTGCGCAGACAGATCGAATACGGTCAATCGTTGTATCAAGAGCACATCAAAACA
Organism: Celeribacter sp.; assembly: GCA_047630475.1. GTDB lineage: Bacteria > Pseudomonadota > Alphaproteobacteria > Rhodobacterales > Rhodobacteraceae > Celeribacter. The sequence goes on from JBLHXX010000054.1 coordinate 1,962, forward strand.
GGCGGATACAAAGGCGATTTTAGCGACTTTAGAACAGGCTTTTGGCACCGTTTTGACTACTTAAGACAAGCGCGCGCTTGGGCTGAAGTCTTTGGCAAAATGCATGTTTTGCGGTTCGAAGACCTGATCGCAGCAGATGATATTCTCGAAGGCTTTGGTCAAGCACTAGACATCGACCTGATGGGCCTATCGCGCGCGCCAATTGAAAACATCGCCTTTCCACCGGACATGGTTGTCTGGAAACGTATGCTCAACGGCCATGTTGGCTCCAAAGGGTTGCGCAAAGATGTCGAAGCTCTGGGCGCTGGCGTGCTGGACGCTTTGTTCAAGGATATGCCCAAACGAACACTGTTCAATGATCATAATGAAGCTTTGGCTTTTTATGCACAGTATTCGGATGCAAATGAGCTGTTGAAACGGGAATTTATGCCTGCGCATGTTCAAAACGCCCCGATGTTCAAAGAAGGATTCGACCCGACTTTGGCCTATGGCGACGCGTTGCACCCTGAATTTATGATGAGATTGACCAAACATCTTTTGGCCAAAGATTAGAATGACACAGGGCGTCACCCTCTCGCAAAACCGTATTTGCTTTTTGACGGACAGTATTGATGGCGGCGGTATCGGAACTGTGTTTCTCGCGCTTGCGGGGGAAATGCAATCGATGGGGCATCGTGTCGATATCGTGGTGTTCACATCGCCGACCTGTGAGGTGCCTGGCGACATAAACGTGGTCAATTTGGCCCGACGCACGCGGAAAGTGATGTTCAAATTAACGCGCTTTTTGCGGACCGCCAAACCCGATGTGATTATTTGTGCTCGGGACTACGTCGGCGCCATCGCTGTGGTGGCGCGCGCGCTTAGTGGTCAACGCCATACAAAATTGATTTGGTCATTCCACACCCAGCATAGCATAGACACGCAAAACAGCTCGCTAAGGCGACGGGCTGTGGCCAAGCTTTCATCCATGATGTCGCGTTTCGCCGATCACTTTGTAGGCGTCTCTCAGGGCGTTTCCAAAGATTTGGAAGCGGCCTATCATCTGCCGACAAACAGCGTGCAAACCATCTACAACCCCGTTGTTTTACCGCAGGTGACAACACAAACGGCGCACCCGTGGCTGGCACAAACTGAGGTGCCTGTGATCGTGGCGTGTGGGCGGCTGGTTGAACAAAAGGGCTTTGATGTTTTGATCTCGGCGATCAAGATTTTGCACAGAGCGCGCCCCGTCAAACTTTTGATTTTAGGCGAGGGACCGTTGCGTGCGCAACTGAGTGCCCAAATCGATGCCGCTGGCCTGCAAGATCATGTCAGTCTGCTGGGACAGGTTGATCATCCTGCGATCTACATGAAAGATGCCGCGTGTTTCGTCGTGTCCTCACATTGGGAAGGGTTTGGTATGGTGATTGCAGAAGCAATGGCCGTGGGCTGCCCAGTTGTGTCCACAACATGCCCCTCTGGGCCGAGTGAGATATTGGATCACGGCGCATTTGGCACCCTCGTGCCTGTTGGGGATTCTGCGGCGATGGCGCAAGCAATCCATGACACTCTGGATGCGCCCTTTGACCCGATTTCAGCGCAAAACTCTTTGGCGCGCTTTGATCCCAAAGAGATAGCGCGCCAATATTTAGAGCTTAGGTAGGTTTCAAGACGCCAGTTTCGTCCAGCCCCAAACATCTGCGTGCCAGCTTGCTGTTTGGGTCGATCGCCAATACGTCTTTGGCATAAATTTCCAATTCAGCTTCCAATTTGCATTTGGGGAAAATATGCGCGATGCCGCGCAAGTGGCGGTGAATGCGCGGGGCCCGTTGCATGATCTCTTTGGCAATGCGCCTCACTTTGCGCCGGTTTCCCACGCGCCAAGAATTGCGCAAATACACGTTGAGCTGATCGTCGGTCAATGTATCCACAGGTGGATTGTGCTTTTCTAGGGCGACAAAGGCAGGACAATCTTTTTCCGATCCAGGTGTCCCCAAAGCCACCGCGGCCTCTTGGACCAAGCTGGCGGTGACATCTGTGATATCAAAATAATGGGATGTCAGACGTTTGACGATTTTGCCGACAAAGCCATCGCGGATATGGCGCAAATCATCTTCAAACGCGGCCTGAGTTGGCGACAACATCACACTTTCATAGCTTGGAAAGTAATCTAGGTTTTCGGTTTCGATTGCGAGTTTGCCAAGGGCGCTGCGCAGGGTTGATTTGGACAGCATGTTTGCGACGATGACGTCTTGCTCGGTAAAGGTGGCGTTCAACGGAACGGGGGATGTGGTGACGATGATGGACGCGTTGGGGTTGAGGTCTTTCAATATCGCCACAGTTCGGCGCATGTAGTCCAAGCAGGCCTCATAATCCAAGTTCACAAATTCATAATCCGCAGCTTTGCGGATCAATTGACGCGATGCGGGGGGCTGATGAATATGAAGGCCCGTTTTGATCTCACTCCAGCTTTCGGTCAACCCAAATGTCAGCGCGATCAAATCCGATGAAAACACATGTGCGTAAACGTCGTAGATGTCTTTGCGGCGCTCGATAAAACGTTCGGCCGTCACGGGCACCAAGCCTCCCAAGTGCAAATCGACGACCTGACCGTCAGCCATGTCAAATCGCATTTGATCGGCGTCACTTGGTATAAACCCGTCACCGCGTTTGAAAATTTCAGACGCCCAATGGATTTCTTGATAGACGGCGGCGGGGGTATATTTGTTCAATATCCCGTTCTTGCGCAACCCCGGCCATTCATTGTCAGGCACAGAGAACGCGAGCGTCGGAAGATCGAAACCGAGCAGGGCAAGCTGTTCTTCGATGTTGCGGGCAAAGCAACTTCCCATGGTAAAGACTTTGGCGCCAGACTTCACTTTGAAACTTGGGGTGATCGCAGGCCATGTTTCAGGCGTCAGACGTTTGGCAGCCCCGTCCCAAGACGAATTTTCGTTTCTGCGCTTTAGCGCGTCCCTAGCATTGCATTTTTCAAAGTGTTGCATAGAAACGTAAATCTCCAACTTCTAAATGAGTAACAAAACCATATACCCTTCGCTGGCATAGCGCCATACATTAGGTTAGGGACATGGAGCACACCTTTTGCCTATATGAAAGATCCCCTGGTGCCACAAAAGCCAAAGATCAGTGTCGTTGTTCCTGTGTACCAGCAGTGGGATCAGGTTCCGATGTTGCTGCGGGCCTTGCGAAATCAGACACTGCCTCAAGATGAATTTGAGGTGATCTTGGTGGCCAACGAACCCGTCCCACAAAGCTTTGACGCAACGCAAATGCGCCCCAACAGCTGTCTTGAGGTTTGCTTGACTGTTGGCTCATATGCTGCACGCAATCACGGGGTGGATCAGGCGCAGGCCGCGCATATTGTATTCACGGACGCCGATTGTATCCCCGTGCCGATTTGGCTGGCCACGCATTTGAACGCCGCAGAGCGCCACCCTGACCACCTGTGGGCAGGTGTTGTCACAATGTCGCCCGCACCACAGTCCACGCTTTGGTCCTGTTACGATGAGGTCCGCGGTATCCCTCAAGACCGCTATGTGCGGGGCGGATATGGTGCTTGTGCAAACCTCGGCGTGCCGCGATCTGCCCTAGAGGCCGTCGGTGGTTTCAACAGCGCACGCCTGTCGGGGGGCGACGCCGAGGTGTGCCGCAGCGCTGGTGCAAAGGGATATCCGATTGGCCTGCTTAACGAAGCTGTGGTGAGCCATCCCGCCCGCAGCAGTTTCAATGAAATCAGTCAAAAAGCGCGGCGCATTCGCGGCGGACAACTGCGCAATGGTCCCATCAAACGGCGCATTTTATGGGGCGTGGCAAGTTTCGTTCCGCCCGTCAAAGAAACGCTACGGTTTGCCAAGGTGGACGCGCCTTTACGCAAACGATTTGCCGCGATCGCGGTGCTTTATCTTGTCTGGGGCATCGCTTTGGTGGAAACATTGCGACTGGTGTTCGGGGCTGCGCCTGAGCGACGGTAACCGTTAGCGAGGCTGCGCGCGTTTCGAGTTTTTGATCGACGTCCGAACCACGTAGTTGGCGTATGACCAAAGAGCGCGCCCAAAACCAAGCCCCGGCAAGGTCTTGTAAACGCCCCAAGTGGCCACAATCGCGCGCAGCTTTGACGCAGACAAAGACCCGCTATGGCGTCGGTACCGCGTCAACGGGATATCCAGCCCCAAACAGTCTTGATCTTGGCTTAGAACCGTCAGCCAAAGTGCGTAGTCTTGGCGCCGTTTGAGCGCAGGAAACCTACGCGTTCCCAACAGGTCCTGCGCGATCATGACCGTTGATGTGCCAATGGTATTGCACAGCAAAAGATCATTGAATGCCACCCGCTTGGGCACCGAGCGCGTTCCTATGCGACGCCCTTTTATATCGATCACATCAAAGGCTGTGCAACTGAACGTGCAGGCCTGCTGCGTCATGAAATCAATTTGCGTGGCGAGTTTGGTTTGGTCCCATAGATCATCCGCATCCAGAAAGGCGATATACTGCCCTGTCGCCTGATCCAGCCCCGTGTTGCGTGCTGCACCCGCCTGTCGACTGTGTGCATGGGTCAACACGGATATACGGCTATCGTTTGCTGCGGCTTTCCTGAGAATGTCCAAACTTTGATCCGTGGACCCGTCATCAACGACGATCAATTCCCAGTCTTGAAATGTCTGCGCCCTCACGGACGCGAGCGTGTGTTCCAAAAACTGATCTGCATTTAGAACAGGCATAACAATCGATACTTTGGGGATCATCATAGCTCACTTGCGCCTTTGCTTTGCGTCATTGTAAGGGGTGCGGTCCTAACATCCAACCCATGGATTTTTGAATCTATTTTTCGGTAAGCGCCTCAGTCTTGCCCCGTTTGAGTGAGAGTCCAGTAACTTCAAACCCGTAACTTCTTTTCGTGTGAAGGAGTGGGTCCTATGTCTAATTTTTCTTATTTAGGCGGCGTTGAAATCGGTGCCGATGTCTATGATTATGACATCTCGGAAGTCCTGTATGTGGACACGCCGTCGGGTATCTTAGCTGTTGCGCTGAACGGCGTAGGTGGGGGTGTAAGCTCTTATGAGGTCATGCCTGATGGCTCTTTGAGCTATGTGGCCACGCGGTCCTACACCAGTAGCACCCGAGATTTTCAAACGGTGCAATCCACAGTTGTCAACGTCTTTGATATCAACTTTGTTATCGTTGGTGCGGGCAGTGGCGGTGAATTTTATGGGCATATCATTTCTGATGATGGCAGCGTGTCAAAGCTCAAACGACTGCCTGCGACCCCCGGTGCGCCCGGCGATATCATTTCGATGGTTGAGATTTCGAACGATGGCAGCATAGCCCAAATTATCACCGTCACAGACGAAGGGTTTGTCCAGCTGCGCAGCATGACAAAACTGGGGGAAAGTCTTGGCGATGCGCAAACGATTGACTTGTTCCAAGCCGATATCGCGCATTTTGACCTTGTTAGGGTCAACGGGAATATCATCTTGGTGACGACCGAACATCTGACTGGAGATGTGGTAACCTATAGCTACAATCCGACGTCACATGCCACGCAAGAAGTTGGACGCAACGGTGCCAGCGAAGGGGTCGGTTTGGGCACGCCAACCGACTTTGTGACCATTGTCGTCGATTCCATGACCTATGTTGTCGCCGCGTCATCGACATCAAACTCACTGTCCGTTTTTGAAGTGCAATCCGATGGCAGTTTGATCGCAACCGACCATGTGCTGGACACATCATATACCTATTTTCGCGATGCCAACAGTGTCGAAACTTTCAACGTAAACGGCACTGATTTCATCCTTGTTGCGGGGTCTGACGCAGGGATTAGCCTGTTCACGGTCCTACCGGGGGGCCAGTTGGTTTTGGTCGAAAATTTATATACATCGAACTCCATGCCACTGATGGACATCAACTCCATCTCTGTGCTGCAAAGCGATGGCCGCACATACATCCATGTGACCTCTGAGACCCATTCGGGGATCGTCACCCTCAGCTTCGATGACGCGTCATGGGGGGGGCCGAAATATGATGGCATAAGCGGGTCTACCATCACAGGTTCAGGGAAAAACGATGTGCTGTCCGGTGGGGGTGGTAATGATGTGATTGTCGGAAACGCTGGCGACGATATCCTCAGCGATGGTCGCGGTGTTGATATTTTGACAGGGGGTGCTGGCGCCGATGTCTTTGTCATGACTTTTGATGGTGTAAGTGACACGATCAACGCATTCCAAGCGGGGGTGGATCGTATCGATCTGTCTGATTACGCCCTTATTTACACACCAGATTCATTGAATTTTTCCAGTTTGAGCGGAGGCATCACAATTTTGTTCGGGTCAGAACGTTTGGATATATATTCTGACACAGGCTACGACCTTACGATCGAGGACGTTTTTGGATCGAATTTCATCCATCCAGATCGCCCGTTTATGGCCAATGCTGGCGAAGTTTACGGCACTGAAAGCAACGATATCATCCACGGAACGCGGCTTGGTGAATTCATTGACGGTATGGTCGGCAATGATGAAATCAACGGCGGCGAAGGTGGCGATACGATTATGGGCGGTGACGGCGCTGATGTGCTGCATGGCGATGCGGGCGATGACTATCTTATGGGGGATGCGGGCGACGATGTGCTGCATGGCGGCGCAGGCAACGACATTGTCGAAGGCGGTCTTGGTCAAGACTTGGCCTATCTCGACGATGGGGATGACCGCTTTATCGATGATGCGCAATCCGGCGCAGATGGCGCAGATGTCGTGTACGGTGGCAATGGTAGAGACACTTTCGCGGGCGGCGGCGGTGACGATAAATTTTACGGAGAGGACGGATCAGATCGCATCTATGGGGGTGCCGACAATGACCTTTTGGACGGCGGTGGCGGTCGGGATCGCCTTTATGGCCAAGAGGGCAATGATACGCTCTCTGGCGGTGTGGGGAATGATTATCTGTATGGTGGTCAAGGCAATGATGAGATCAACGGTGGGTCTGGTGCCGATTCTATGACGGGGGATGGTGGCAACGATACCCTATACGGCGCGGGGCAAGGCGACCGCATTTATGGCGGCGACGGGGCCGACGTTCTGTATGGCGAACATGGCCGTGATCGGCTGTATGGCCAAGGTGGTGCAGATACGCTTGATGGCGGTGATGGTGATGACTTTATTTATGGAGGCACTGGCCATGATACCCTGATCGGTGCTGATGGGGCTGACATCATATACGGTGGTGATGGATATGATGTCATCGATGGCGGCGATGGGAACGACGAACTCTATGGTGAAGGCGGCGACGATACCCTTATTGGCGGCGCTGGACGCGATACGCTTTTGGGGGGGCGAGGTAATGACACCATTGAGGGGGGAACGGGTTCCGATATCGTCTCGGGCGAAGACGGCGATGATTATGTTGATGGCGGTGCGGGGTCGGACCGTCTTTATGGCGGCCAAGGCAACGATACCCTTTTGGGAAACGATGGTTGGGACCGGCTTTTTGGCCAAGACGGTGATGACCTTTTGAGCGGGGGCCAAGGCAACGATTACATCTACGGCGGCACTGGGATCGACATCATTTATGGTGGCGCAAACGAAGATATCATTTCGGGCAACGAACATGCCGATGCACTGTATGGTGATGGTGGATCGGATCGTGTTTACGGCGGCGATGGTTGGGATAAATTGTCAGGTGGCGATGGTCGTGATCGTCTCTACGGGCAGTACGGAAATGACAATATCTCTGGTGATGGCGGCAATGATTTTCTGTACGGGGGCGATGGAAATGATGGCCTAAACGGTGGTACAGGGGATGATGTCATGCAAGGCAACGCGGGCAATGATCGTTTCATATTCAACGACACATTCGGTCGTGATCTGGTGCAGGATTTTGATGTGACACAAGATCGGCTGATCTTTGATATTGATGGGTTGACCTTGAGCGATTTGAACATGTCCTCTGACGAAAATGGCACATTTGTCATCACCTATGTTTCAGGGAACAGCGTGAACACGATCACGTTCAATGGCCTAACTCAAAGCGACTTTAGCGATATGGATCTCGTCCTTATATAACGCTTTTTTGTTCATGAATTTTGCCGGAATGCACTGCTTTCTCTGCGGCGCTTCCGGTTTTTATGGAAACACCGCACCAACAAAACAAGGCACGACAGCTTGATCCATTAAGGTACGCCTGCCCCAGTCACCTGTCGGCGCGACAAGGTGCTGTTTTCACGGGACAAACGCGCGCCAAGCGTAAAGGGCCAAACGCGGCCTACCTAGACATTTACAAGAATAGAATCCGCAAGGGTGTCTGGATCAGCGATGCCTTGGATCACGATCACAGGACCGCCGCCAAACGTCAATATCGTGTTGCCGCCTGATGTCGATCCGTATGTATCGATGATGTCTTGGCCATTCATATTAGGGCCCACATATCCGTCAGCCGTACTGTCAAACGTCATGGTGTCAACGCCAAGCTCAAAGTCCCTGATGGTGTCGGTGCCACCACTATTTCCGTTGAAAATAAAGTTGTCCGCACCACTGTTGCCAAACACGATATCGTTTCCACCTTCGATATAGATTTGGTCATTGCCACCACCGCCGTAAATGAAATCAGATCCTTTTCCGTCGTGAATGATATCATTGTCATTTTGACCATAGATGCGATCAGACCCATCACCGCCGTAGACGCGGTCATAGCCATCTCCGCCATAAACACGGTCATTGCCGCTGCCGCCGTAGACGCGGTCATTGCCTGTGTTGCCGGTCATGCTGTCGTCATCAATGCCGCCATATAATTTGTCGTTGTTGTTGCCACCGTACAGGCGATCGTTGCCTTGGCCGCCAGACATGGTGTCGTCGCCATCTTGGCCGTACAAACGGTCCCAACCATCGTCGCCATTGATCGTATCTGATCCAGATCCACCGTACAGCCGATCCGAACCATCGTTCCCGCTCAACGTGTCGTTGCCAGCATCCCCAGTGGCGGAATCATTGCCATTGCCACCGTATATTTTGTCGGATCCGTTGCCGCCGCGCAAAACGTCATTGCCATTTTGACCATAAAGCCGGTCATTTCCATCGTCACCACTTATGGTGTCGTTGCCTGTGCCGCCATAGCCGTAATCATTGCCACCGCCGCCACTGATGGTGTCGGCACCATCGTCACCGCTGACAATGTCATTGCCGCCCTGACCTTTCAGGTGATCTGCACCTGTGCCGCCAAAGATGCGATCAGTGCCGTCAGCCGCATTGACGATGTCATTTCCAGCGCCAGCGTGGATTTCGTTTGCGGCGCTATTGCCTGTGATTGTGTCATTGCCGCTGCCGGCGTTCAGGTTTTCGATCACTGTTCCCAATGCGATGCCCACATTACCGGTCAGGCCAGCCACATCTGAAAACTTTCCCGCGCGCATGTCTATCCGGTCGCCTGTTGTGGTGAAGGACAGGTCGATCAAATCGGTGCCGCTGACATCGTAAATCGTAAAGGTGATGGGGTCACCTGAGTAGGAAGTGGTCGTGCCATTGCTGACATCATCGATCACATCGCCAAGGTAGTTTGTTAAATTCGTTCCCTTGCCCCAAATGGTATCACCCGACGTTGGGCTGCTTGAGTTTGGAGTTCCGTAGAGATCTTGAACTGCGACAATATCGGCCATCATCGGTGAAACGACCAAGGCGTAGCTGGCGTCAACACTGGTATTCATATCTTGATCGAAATACGACATCACCGACATTTGCCAACTGTCGTTTGCAAAGTCTGCACTGCTTGGATAGCTCGCGACCCCATTGTAGTAGGATTGATGCCCAAGACCGATAGCGTGTCCCAGTTCATGCATATAAGTTTGAAACCCGTAGGATCCTACTTCATTCCCATATGCGTCTACCCATCCAGAGCTTACGACGATCACTGAGTACGTGATATTGGACCCAGAGGTGCCGGAATAGGAATAGGCGGACAGGTCCCAAGAGTTTCCGTCGTCATCGTTCAAAAATACGATATCGGCGTTGTGGCTCGTGGTGATCTGGAAATTGATATCTGCGACCATTTCCCACCCCTCCATCGCGGCAATCGCGAGCTTACGTTCCGCGGAAGTCAGGTCCGAAATGTTGACGGTGATGATGTTTGAAATTGAGGTGTCAAAGTGTCGCCGGCTTCCGCCATCATCGTTCCAGTATCCATCTGTCAAATAATCAGCAAGTTGCTGTGGCGTTCCCGTGGGGATGGCGGCCTGCGTCGGGGACGTCGCATTTTGTGCTGTCTCTTTGAGTGTCAAAGCAGGCTGGGAAAGCGCAGAGAATAATGACATTGGTGACCTCAGTAGGATAAATCGGATGGCATGTTAGAATTTTTTAACAGCTTTGCCCAAGCAAACGAAATTATTTTCGCCCATTTCAAGGGGCTCTTTGCGGTAAATTCGGTGCAAAATGAACTAAATGCCGTTGTCTTGCTCCAATACGCTTGGAATAAACCGGTTCAAAAAACGGGCAAACACATCCATGTTTGTCGGTGCATTTCGGTCCATGATTGTGACGGATTGCTCAAAGATCAACGTAGGGTGCGTGTCGCCAATTGTGACCGTTAACGATGCGGTCAAACGGTGTTGTTTTTCTGTGATATTGATATCAATCACAATGGCACCCTCAGGCCTTGGCTTGGGGGCGCTGGTCAACATAATGTTGGTGTGTGATGCGTCAAAATCAAGCGGGGCCTTTCGGGGCTGTGATCCTCTCACGACGCGCTCAACCGTTTGCTTGGCCAATGCGCACAGCGCAGCAGAGTTGTCGCCTTTGGCCGTGCAGGTGATGTAAACGGGTGTCCGGGGCATATTTTTGCCTTCTACGCTTCCCAACCACAAAAACCACACAGCTAAGGCACACACAAGTCCAACGCATGCGATATAAACCTTGCGCCGTAAACGTCCTCTGTGATGCTCAAATACGGCCATCAAGCAAGGCGCGTTCGGCCCAAATGACGTTCGCCGCGCGCACGTGAAAGGGACATTTGCTTTTGACGTTCGCGAAAGCGTTCTTTGCGATCCTCATCAAATTCATCCACGCATTGGTGGCATGACACGCCCTCTTCATAGGCGGTGTTTGCTTTGTCTTCCGGTAAAATTGGACGACGGCAAGCATGGCACAATTCGTGTGGTCCCTCGGTTAATCCGTGGCCGATAGACACACGCTGATCAAAGACGAAACATTCGCCCTCCCACAGGCTTTTCTCTTCGGGCATGTCCTCGAGGTATTTCAAAATCCCGCCCTTAAGGTGGAACACATCCTCGACACCTTGCTGCATCAAATAATTGGTCGATTTCTCACAGCGAATGCCGCCGGTGCAAAACATCGCGATGCGTTTGTTGTGAAACCGGTCTTTGTTTTCTTCCCACCATTTTGGAAAATCGCGAAAGGTCGGCGTTTTGGGATCAATCGCGCCCTGAAATGTGCCGATGCCCACCTCGTAATCGTTGCGCGTGTCGATCACCGCCACATCGGGGGCAGAGATCAATTCGTTCCATTCCTCAGGCGTGCAATAATTGCCCACAGCGGCACGTGGATCGATATTGGGTTGCCCCATGGTGACGATCTCTTTTTTCAGCCGCACTTTGATTTTGCCAAAGGGCTGATCCTGCGCTGTCGACAGTTTGAATTCGAAATCGGAACAGCCCGGCAAAGCCCGAATATAGGCCACCACTTTGTCAATCGCAGCCGGCGTCGGCCCCGCGACAGTGCCGTTGATGCCCTCATGCGCGAGCAGCAAAGATCCGGTGATCCCTTCGCTCAGACACAGGTCCAAAAGCGGCCCCTGAATGTCGGCGGGTGTTTCAAAACGGGTGAAGTGATATAGGGCGCAAACTGTAAACATGTGCATCCAATACGCCCCAAATTCGTCCAGATCAAGTGCGGTGCGCTGCCGCGCCTGTGGGATTGGCGGCTCTATGCTTGACCTCTTAGGCCCAAGCGTTACCAAATGAGCCAACTCAAGAAAGGTTCCCTCATGCGCCCCTCAAACCAAGCTCTGATTGTCATCGATGTTCAAAACGATTTTTGCCCCGGTGGCGCGCTGGCTGTGGCGGGCGGGGACGCGATTGTCTCAGGCATCAACGCGCTTATGAATGACTTTTCCGCCGTGATCCTGACCCAAGATTGGCACCCCGAGGGGCACAGTTCTTTCGCCTCCACCCATGGCGCCGATCCCTTTACCACCTATGAAGCGCCTTACGGCACGCAAGTTTTGTGGCCTGATCACTGTGTCCAAGGGTCTGAGGGCGCGGCCTTCCATCCAGAGCTGAAAACCCATGGCGATCTGATCATCCGCAAAGGCTACAATCCCGCGATCGACAGCTATTCCGCGTTTTTTGAGAATGACAAAACCACGCCCACTGGCCTTGAGGGCTATCTGCGCGCCCGCGGCATTGACACTGTCACCATCGTTGGCCTCGCCCTAGATTACTGCGTCAACTACTCCGCCCAAGACGCCGCCAAACTGGGGTTCAAAACCACCGTGATCACAGACCTCTGCCGCGCGATAGATGCAGGCACAGAGGCGACAGCACGCGCCGAAATGACGGCTTTGGGTGTGGCGGTTGAGTAGGGCGGAAAGCATGCGTAATTGGGCAGCCTTTCGCTTTTAGGCCAAGCTCCCACTAAAATCACAGGACAGCTGTGAACGAGGGAGATAGATGATGGAATATTACGTTGGATTAGATGTGTCATTGCGATCCTGTGCGCTTTGCATTGTGGATAGCAAGGGAACGGTGCTGTTCGAACGTGAACTGCCTTGTGAGGTCAGTGATATCGCCGAATGCCTTGACGCATGCCCACATCCGATTGAACGTGTTGGTTTTAACGCGGGTGCGATGAGCCAGCACCTTTTCTTGGGCCTGCGCGATGAAGGTTTTAATGTTGTCTGAATGAAGGCAGGCCAAGTGTGAAGCGCGCCGGAAAACGGGGCTCTCAACTGCCGATCCGACATATGCGTGCAGCGATGCCATTCGAACATCAAAACAGACTGCGAAGAGAAGCGTGACCCGGATGAGTGACAAAGATCCAGAACAACAAGGAAAAAGCGCTTGACCTAAACACCCAATTAGAGAAACAGACATTCTCTGCGGATGTAAAGCCTGATCGTCAGTGGGTAAATACGGACGCCAAACGTTCAATTAAGCCGAGCTAAGGTTATGCAAGTCGAACGGGCGCAAATGTTGCGAAAAATGAGGCCCTTTAGACAATTATATCGTAAAAAAACAAAACACTCTAACCAGCTGTCAGAGTTGAATCTGCGAAAATGAGCCTATGCAGTGAAAAAACAACCGCCTGAGTGTATACATTACCTCAAGCCCCCCAGTTCCTTTAAGGCCCCAAACTGCCATTTTCACGAGCCTTGGCAGTTTGGGATTTGCATGCGCTGCAATTATAGTTTTCCCTTAGAAGATAACCCTAAAGAACACCCCGCGTCGTTTCAATTACAGTGAGAAAAGTGAAGTTTATATCACGTGCAGAGCTGGAGTTGCCTCTTTTGAGGTAAGTGCCAAGTGGGGATATTCTGACTGGCGATTTTGGAAGGAAAGGATGTTTGGCTTCACTATAACACCTGCATCGACATTCATAGCACGGCGAATTGTTTCATTTCCCTGCCAAGATGCGCGCCCATCTATCATTGTTTGCAAATACACAATGAGAGCCGCAGAAATAGAACGCGACGCGCTTTCCCAAAGATAATTGGGTGTATGATCCACGGCATAATAATCGGTTTTTTCGACCTTAAACATAGGTTCTTTGAACGTCGTTGGCTTGGCAAAATAAAATCCCATGCCTTCATCACAACTGACATCCACGATCAAACTACCAGGTTTCAGGCACGATTTTTCATTCTCGATGACAAAATCCAACGGGTGATCTGTATCCTGATAGGTGCCATTGACGATGATATCGGCCTCAGAGATTAGCTCTGTTAAAGGACGTTCGTGGCCGTCGTGCTCGACGACCAACATACGTGCTTCACCTGCGCCACCTTCACGGATGCGGACGTATTCACAGTCCAACACTTCTTCACGAACTTCATGATCTGGGCGTTGAATGCATATGGTGATATCTCGGAATCCATGCGCTTTGAGCGCGTAGATCGCTCCGCGACTGACCGCGCCGAAGCTAAAAATGATGGTTTTGCGCTGATTGCCGTAATGACCATCGATGCCTTTTAGGCGTAGGGCATGCAAAATGGCGCAGTACCCAGCCATTTCGTTGTTCTTATAGAATGTGTGCCGCCCAACTTGGCCAGACGGGCTCCAAACAAACATATCCTCAAAGGCGACAAGGGTCAGTTTGCGGTCGATCGCGACCTGAGTGATGGCGCGTTGTTGGGCGCAATGTGGGTACCCCCAAAGAATGCCACCCTCTTTCAGGTCCTGCAGATCACTCAGCGTTGGCTTGGCGACAATAACATTGCCAAGTTCCGACAGAAGTGATCCACGAGATGCGACGCCACCGGTTTGTGCGGCAATTTCAGCATCTGAAAGACCAAATGGTTCGCCATATCCCTCTTCAAAAATCAGTTTTTTGCGGCAGCTTTCAGTCAATCGAGACAGGTGATCGGGATGGATCGGCACACGCCGTTCATCCTCCTTCTTGGACGTCCCAATGACGCCAAAGGTTAGCTCGTTCATTTATTATTCCAAGTCTGGGGGCTTAGCCCCTGAAGTCATCGCAGTTTTTCGACGATGATCTTAGCCAACGGTGGAAGGGAGTTGTCATGTGACAACCCGTTCGGTCAAATTCGGCGCATCACTGAAAGATGTCGACGAAGGATGCACGCGATTTTGGAATGTTGGCTATAAGTTGGATGACTACTTGATTGCGCATCGAATAGCAATTCGATGCCGCCTCTTTTTACTGGGATAGAAAAACAGAGCATGTGCAGAACATAAAATTCCATACATTTAGGCCGTAGATGTGTCCACGTAGAATGTCCGCTCTGGGCCGAAGGCGCCCATTGCACAGTGCTGTGTATGGCAGAGTCTTCAGCATTATAAAGCTGCAAGCTGTCGCGCAATAGGTCCTACTTTTGATCTAAAACGCCCGCGCCGGTGAACCCGCATTCGTCCATCATTTTCAGATAGGAGGCGGTGAATCCGTCTAGGAAAAACGAATGGGTCGCGCGGCCGTTCATCACCACATCCATTTGAGAATTGCGTTTCATGGCCAGCAACAGCCATTGGCTGATGGTTTGCGGGAACCGCAGTTCGGCGTGTTGAAAGCCATCAACGTCGACATATTGCGTGATCGCGCCATCGTAAACGTCTTCGTCGTCGAACCAGACATAAACGGGCGCGTCTTGTTTTAACACGGTGGTGTGATGCCGGATCGCGTTGTCGTTGATGATCAGTTCGGGGAAATAATAGGGCGGGCCTGCATCGCCATTGCTGACGCTCAACACAGCGCTCATATCCCCGTCGCCGCCTGTCGTTGCCGAACAGGTGCGCCGCAGATCTTCGCCCGTATCGACCTCATCGACAAAAACGCGCCACGATCCAAATTCCCAATACCCGCCAGCGGCTTGCGATGGGATCGGGGCGAGAATAACGGCGCTTATCGCCAATAAAAAGGCGCGCAAAGGTGTCAGCATAATGTGAACTTTCATATGTGGTTGCGATTTGTGTAGCACAGAAACCTTTGCAAAGTCTCTACGCCGCTTGCCAAACCCCTTGCGCGCCTGCTTTAACCAAACCGATATACAAGGAGCCGCCAAATGGTCGATATTGCGTCGCGTGTTTACAATCACAAATGGAAAATCGATCCGATCGTGCGGTCCTTGATCGACACCGATTTTTACAAACTTCTGATGTGCCAATCGGTGTTTCGCAATAAACGCGACACGCAAGTGACGTTCTCTTTGATCAATCGTTCCAAGACCATTCGCCTCGCTGATATCATTGACGAGGGCGAGCTGCGTGAACAGCTTGACCATGTGCGCACGCTCTCGCTCACCCGTGGCGAAAGCACGTGGTTGCGCGGCAATACGTTCTACGGCAAACGCCAGATGTTTCGCCCTGATTTCATGGAATGGTTCGAAAACCTCTCCCTGCCGCCCTATCACCTCGAGAAAATTGACGGCCAATACGAGCTGACGTTTGAGGGCACGTGGCCCGAGGTCATGCTGTGGGAAATCCCCGCTTTGTCTATCTTGATGGAGCTGCGGTCTCGTGCCGTGCTTGGCCCCATGGGCAAGTTCGAATTGCAGGTGCTCTATGCCCGCGCCATGACCCAGCTTTGGGGCAAAATCGAACAGCTCCGCCCGCTTGAAAACCTCAAGATCGCCGACTTCGGCACGCGGCGCAGGCATTCCTACCTGTGGCAAGATTGGTGCGTCCAAGCGATGACCGAAGGCCTTGGCAACAGTTTCTCTGGCACCTCGAATTGCCTGATTGCGATGAAACGCGATGTCGAAGCTGTGGGCACAAACGCCCATGAATTGCCGATGATCTATGCCGCTTTGGCCGATAATGACGCCGCCCTGCGCCAAGC
>JBLHXX010000055.1:0-18346 GCA_047630475.1 Celeribacter sp.
CGATGCGTCCACGGTTTGCAGTCAATATTGCCGACAGAATGATGGCATTGGCATGGTGGGATTGGCCGCATGATCAGCTGCGCGGCGCTTTAGATGACTTTCGCAACATGCCTGCAAACGCTTTTCTTGAGCGGTATGAATAGCAGCGAAAATCCAAATTACACGCGGAAGCTAGCCTAAGGATCTACCAGCGTCAGGGTCACTTTATCGCCTGCGAACCATGTGCGCCCCATTTCTATGGGGGTGCCATTTGCATCAACGTTGACACTTATCGTGCGCAAAATAGGCGCGTGTTCGGTGATCTGCAAATGCAATGCCTGTGTTGCTGTCGCCAACTTGGCATTCACCCGCGTTGAGGCGCGGGTGTAATCGGCCACCCCATAGTGACCAAGCGCCTTGGTCACAGATGAATCGGCCGCCAAATAGGTTAAAAGATCGGGAAAGCGCTGAGCCGGAAAAACACTGCGAAACAAAGCGATGGGGTGCGTGTCAGACAAGGACAAGCCCTCATACACATGGACCTGCGCAGCCTCGGGCAACTCGAGTGCAGCACGTTCATCCGCGTTCGCCCTGCGTGTTTCTTTGGATAAAATGGTTTTGGCTGGCGTGCGGCCCGCCGCTTTTAAGTTTTGGTGAAACCGCACCCGTGGACCAATGGGATAATCGGTGGGCGTTGTTTTGACAAACACGCCAGACCCACGACGCGTATAAACCAAACCCTCGTCCGTCAAAGCGGATAGGGCATGGCGGACCGTATGACGATTGACGCCAAATCGCACCGCGAGAGCCGCCTCGGTCGGAATCTTATGGCCCGCGCCATACAGCCCTTCGGCAATGTCATTGCGCAACGAGGTTGCGATGGCTTTCCAGATCGGTGTGCGTGGCGGCATGTCACTAAAACTTCACAGTTGAGGGGATTGGAATACATCGGTCTGTTCGGTAGTATTTGTATAGTTGTATAGTAAAATATAAAAGGTGTCTAGATGACTAAACTGAGCGATCCAAACGCCGCCCGCAAAGGGTGGTTGGGGCTGTTGGCCAAAGCCCCTGCATCTGATGTGGACCGTCTTTGGGCCACGCTGAACATGGATATCTCTCATACGGTTTTGCGAGCCCCTGAAATTGGCGGCGTCATGGTGCGCGGCCGTGCAGGTGCCGTGGGGGATGCCTTTAACGTAGGTGAAATGACGATCACCCGTGCCTCGATCAAACTTGTGGATGGCACCGTTGGCCATGGATATGTGCAAGGTCGCGACAAAGATCATGCACTACAGGCGGCTTTGATTGATGCGCTGATGCAAACGGATGTGCAGGAGCGTGTTGAACAAATAATTCTGGACCCTCTCAGGGTCGCTATGTCTGACAAAAAATCCACACGCGCCGCAAAAGCAGCAGCCACTAAGGTCGATTTTTTCACCATGGTCCGAGGAGAAGATTGATGCAAACCCAAGCTCTTGAAGGCGGGTTCCAAAATCACCCGATTGACGCGTCCCACGCCTTTCGTGCGGTGATGACATCGATGGCGCGTCCCGGTCACATTTCTAAAGTGACGGGGGCTTTGCCGCCTGCGCCATTGTCCATCGCGGCGGGTGTGGTTTTACTGACACTGTGCGATCCTGAAACCCCTGTTTTTTTGACCGCTGATTATGACACGCCAGAGCTGCGCAACTGGATCACCTTTCACACGGGCGCGCCCTTTGCAAATCCGGCCAGCGCAATGTTCGCCATCGGCACATGGGCGGACTTGCCTTTGGATGCGTTTTCAACAGGGACGCCCGAATACCCAGATCGGTCCACCACCGTGATTGTCGAGATGCCAGAGCTGTCCAACAGCGGCATGATTTTGCGCGGTCCGGGGATCAAGGATCACGCCGTATTGTCTTTGCCCGAAACGCAGATGTTCAAAGATAACGCGCAGCTGTTCCCGTTGGGCGTTGATTTCATATTCACATGCGGCGACCGCCTTGCCGCGCTGCCGCGCACCACCAAAGTTTGTGGTCCACAAGAAGAGGTGTCTTGAATGTATGTTGCTGTAAAAGGGGGCGAGCGGGCCATTGATAACGCCCACGCGTGGCTGGCCCAAGAACGTCGCGGCGATCCATCTGTGCCCGAGTTGTCCGTTGATCAAATCCGTGAACAAATGACCTTGGCCGTCAATCGCGTGATGGCAGAAGGGTCACTTTACGATCCTGATCTGGCAGCGCTTGCGATCAAACAATCGCGGGGTGATTTGATCGAGGCAATATTTTTGATCCGTGCATACCGCACCACTTTGCCACGGTTTGGCAGTTCAAATCCGATTGAAACCGAACAGATGCACTGCGATCGGCGCGTTTCTGCCACGTTCAAAGATGCGCCGGGGGGGCAGGTCTTGGGCCCAACATTTGATTACACACACCGTTTGTTGGATTTCAAATTGGCCGCAGATGGCGAAGCGCCACAGGTGGTTGAGAGCGAGGCCACGAATGCGGCCACGCCACATATCATGTCGTTTCTGGACCGTGAAAACTTAATTCAGCCTGAGAAAAATAGCGACGAGACCCCCGCCGATTTGACGCGTACGCCATTAGAATTGCCCGCCAGTCGGGCGTTGCGGTTGCAATCTTTGGCCCGCGCGGATGAAGGGTTTATTCTTGGGTTGGCCTATTCAACCCAGCGAGGTTATGCGCGCAATCACGCCTTTGTGGCCGAGCTGCGGATCGGGGCTGTGGCTGTTGAATTGGATATTCCAGAACTTGGATTTGCGATTGAAATCGGTGAGATCACAGTGACCGAATGCGAGACTGTGAACCAGTTCAAGGGTTCCAAAACTGAGCCGCCGCAGTTCACACGCGGCTATGGGTTGGTGTTTGGCATGACCGAACGCAAAGCCATTTCGATGGCTTTGGTGGACCGTGCTTTGCGTTGGAAAGAGCTGGGTGAGGACAACCTTGGCGCACCCGCCCAAGACGAAGAATTCGTTTTATATCATAGTGATAACATTCAAGCGACGGGATTTTTGGAACATATCAAATTGCCACATTATGTAGATTTTCAATCTGAACTTGAACTGATCCGAAAACTGCGACGCGAGGCGCATGATAATATCCAACAGGAGGCCGCCCAATGAGTGACTACAACTTTGCCTATCTGGACGAGCAAACCAAACGCATGATCCGCCGCGCCATTTTGAAAGGTTTGGCGATCCCCGGATACCAAGTGCCCTTTGCCAGCCGCGAAATGCCGATGCCTTACGGATGGGGCACGGGCGGGGTGCAAGTCTCGGCCGCCGTGTTGACGCCAGACGATACATTCAAGGTGATCGACCAAGGCGCGGACGACACGACCAACGCTGTATCGATCCGGCGATTTTTCCAAAAAACGGCGGGCGTTGCCGTGACCGAAGCCACATCAAAGGCCAGCGTTATTCAAACCCGTCACCGCATCCCAGAACAAGACCTGCGTGAGGATCAAATCCTTGTCTATCAAGTGCCCATCCCCGAACCTTTGCGGTTCTTGGAGCCCTCTGAGGTGGAAACGCGCAAGATGCACAGTTTGGAAGACTACGGTCTTATGCATGTGAAATTGTATGAGGACATAAGCCAGCACGGTGACATTGCGACGGCCTATGCCTATCCGGTCAAAATCGAGGGGCGCTACGTGATGGATCCCTCGCCCATTCCGAAATTCGACAATCCGAAATTGGACATGGCGGGGATTCAATTGTTCGGGGCAGGGCGCGAGCAACGCATTTATGCGCTGCCCCCCTACACGAAAGCTGTGAGCCTTGATTTTGATGACTATCCGTTTGCGGCCACAAAAGCCGATCACGCTTGCGATCTTTGTGCCGCGACAGACAGCTATTTGGATGAATTGATTGTCGATGACCAAGGGGGCCGGATGTTCATGTGTTCAGACACAGATTACTGCACAAATCGTCGCCAAGCGGGCCATGTTGGCGCCCAAGGCGTGCCAATCGGAAAGGACGCGGCATGACCCCGTTGTTACAGGTTGAAAATATCGCAAAACACTATGGCGCGCGGATTGGCTGCACGGATGTGTCGTTTGATTTGTACCCTGGCGAAGTCATGGGAATTGTGGGCGAAAGCGGGTCTGGAAAATCAACATTGCTGAATTGCTTGGCGGGTCATGTGACCCCAGATCATGGTGCTGTTCGGTTTGACACGCGTGTGCAAGGCCTGCGCGATACAGTGACCATGTCGGAACCCGAACGCCGAATGCTCAGTCGCACCGATTGGGCGTTTGTGCATCAACATGCCCGGGATGGTTTGCGAATGAACGTGAGTGCGGGTGGCAATGTTGGCGAACGATTGATGGCCGTCAATGCACGTCACTATGGCGATATTCGCGAAAAAGCTATCGATTGGCTCGGGCGTGTTGAAATTTCACAAGACCGCATTGATGATCGCCCCACGGCGTTTTCTGGTGGGATGCAGCAGCGTCTGCAAATCGCACGCAATTTGGTGACAGGGCCGCGTCTTGTGTTCATGGATGAGCCGACGGGCGGCTTGGATGTCTCTGTGCAAGCACGGCTTTTGGACCTCTTGCGTGGGCTGGTGCGCGAGATGAACCTCAGCGCGATTATTGTCACACATGATTTGGCCGTTGTCCGCCTTTTGGCAGATCGGTTGATGGTGATGAAAGACGGGCATGTGATTGAAACGGGCCTGACGGATCAGGTTCTAGACGACCCACAACATGCCTATACCCAACTTCTTGTCTCTTCCGTTTTGCAGGTGTGACACTATGATTTCTGTTGAAAATGTTTCCAAATCCTTTGTTCTGCACAATCAAGGTGCCGCGGACATTCCTGTCATGCGAGAGGCCTCGCTGAACGTGGCCGCAGGGGAATGCGTGGCCTTGATTGGTGCATCGGGGGCGGGGAAATCCACCCTGATGCGAATGATTTATGGCAACTATCTAACGGCCTCTGGTCGGATCATGATTGGGGATGTGGATGTTGCGACAGCTGCACCGCGTGACATCATTCAATTGCGCCGCCACACTTTGGGCTATGTCAGTCAATTCTTGCGGGTCGTGCCACGGGTTTCAACCTTGGATGTCGTAGCAGAACCGCTTTTGTCCACGGGAACAGACCGCGAGAGTGCCATCAAAACCGCGCAAAACCTGTTGGAACGATTGAACATTCCGCAACGCCTGTGGTCGCTCAGTCCCACAACGTTTTCGGGGGGTGAACAACAACGGGTCAACATCGCACGTGGGTTTGCCTATCGTTATCCTGCGCTTTTGTTGGATGAACCCACCGCAAGCCTTGATCCCACCAATCGTGCAACGGTTCTGGAAATGGTGTCTGAGGCCAAAACACGCGGCGCGGCGATTATCGGAATTTTTCACGATCATGCCGCGCGTGATGCCATCTGTGATCGTCAATTGGACGTGACAAAATTCACACCAGGATTGGTCACATGACGGGACGATTTATCGCCATCGTCGGCCCATCAGGTGTTGGCAAAGACAGCGTGATGGGCGCTTTGGCAGCTTATGATCCGCGTTTCAAATTGGCCCATCGGGTGATCACGCGCCCCAGTGACGCAGGGGGTGAATCCTTTGAGGGCGTGACTGAGGCCACTTTTTTCGCACGCAAAGCCGCAGGTGCGTTTGCTTTGAGTTGGCCCGCCCATGGGTTGCACTATGCCATTCCCACGCATGTCGATGCGCAATTGCAGGGCAACCATGATGTGCTGGCCAATCTATCGCGCGGTGTGCTCGCACAAGCGCACGCGCGTTTTGAGCGGTTCGATGTGATTCATTTGACAGCAAATCGTGATGTTCTGGCCCAGCGTTTGGCAGCCCGTGATCGCGAAACGGCCGCGCAAATTGCCAAGCGCCTTGATCGCACAGCCACCTTACCCGCAGGCATTATAGCCCATGAAATCGACAACAGTGGGTCATTGACGCTGACCGTTCAATCGGTGATGGCCTGCCTTTATCCGCAAAGGGCGTAGCGGTGTATTTGATGAAACACTCCGTCACCATCTTGGCCCATCACGGTGATCGCATCGATCACAAACGGGTTTGGGACAATCGGCATCAGGTGCGGCGCAAGCGCGGTCATGACCTGTGTCGCGGTGTCTTGGGGCAAGGTGCCGCTCAACGTCAGATGAAAATGAAAATCATCAAAAATAAAGGGATACCCCCACTCCAACATCTGTTGGTCTTGACGGGCGTTCAACGTGGACTGTCTGCGACGGGCAATATCTGCATCGCTCAAAGGGGCGCGCAAATGATCAAAATCTTTGACGATTGCACTGGCAAAATCGCGCAATTGTACATGCGATCCCTTAGGGCGCAGGGCCACAAAATTTCGATCATGGCGCAGCTCAAGTTCTCCGATATCAAAGGCAGCATGGTGGCGCGCAAACTGTGCGGCGGCCTGTTGCAGCTGTGCCAAATTGGCCCCCGCAGCCAACCGAAACGGCGCTTTCAACGTGGCGTGCACTCCGTATTTGCGCGGGGTGGCGGTGAGGGTCGCAACATCGAGATCCCCAACCGTCATATTTGGCTCAGCACGCCCCGATGCACTGTCCCATCCAAGCCACGCGGCCCCAAAGTCCGCCAAAGCGTCGACGGGCGTGTAAAAAATTGCATATCGTTCAAACATTTGTTTTCCTCAGCAGAGCCTCTCATCTGCCAAACCCGTGTGACACTGACATGACAGACCAAACTCTATTCGCCAATGCCAACCTTATTCTTGACGATGAAATCGTGCGGGGGTCCTTGCGGATCAAAGACGGCGTGATTTGTGATATTGCCAGCGGCAGTTCGGTCCCGACAGGGGCCATCGATTGTGGCGGCGATTATCTTGCACCGGGATTGGTTGAGTTGCACACCGACAATTTGGAACGGCATTTATCGCCGCGTCCCAAAGTGGATTGGCCGCACCGCGCGGCTATTTTAGCCCATGACCGTGAACTCGCGGGAACAGGCATCACAACTGTGTTTGATGCGGTTCGGGTGGGATCGATCGTGTCGAATTCAAGCAAGCGTTACGGTAAATATGCGCGCCAAGTGACCGATGAAATCCTTGCCTTGCGTCGCGCGGGCATGTTGAGAATCAGCCACCATATTCACTTGCGCGCCGAAATATGTTCCGAAACTTTGGCGGATGAGCTTGCTGAGTTCACGCCTGAGGACCGGATCGGCATTGTGTCGATGATGGACCACACGCCGGGGCAACGCCAGTTTGCGGATATTTCCAAATTTGAAACCTATGTGCGGGGAAAGCATAGTTTTGGGGATCAAGAATTCCGAGACTACGTTGATTTTCTGTACGCTCTTCAGGCGCGGTTGGGCACAGCCCATGAAACCGCCACGGTAGATGCCGCCAAACGGCTTGGCGCGACATTGGCCAGCCACGATGATACGACGGCAAAACAGGTCGACACCAGCCACAGCTACGGTGTGTCTATGGCCGAATTTCCAACAACGGCCGAGGCCGCCGACGCCTGTCACGCACATGGAATCGCAACCATTATGGGGGCGCCTAATCTGATCCGTGGCGGATCACATTCTGGCAATGTCGCGGCAAAACATCTGGCGCAGATTGATCGCTTGGATATCTTGTCATCAGACTACGTGCCCTCTGGGTTGTTGATGGCGGCCGTGCAGCTTGGTGACATTTGGGGAAATGTGCCGCGTGCCATGAAAACGGTTACGGCACGCCCTGCCAGTGCGGTGGGATTGACCGACCGAGGATCGCTGCGGGTTGGGCAAAGAGCCGATGTTATTCGGTTTGCCGTTTTGGATGGCGCCCCTGTTTTGCATGAAACATGGAGCGCAGGGGCGCGCGTTTTTTAAATGTACGGATAAGGTCGGCCCCACAAGCGCAGATGTCGCACAGGGCCGGCCGTGATTTAATATCGTTTGAGGTCTCTTTTAAGGCGCGTCACGAAAGGTGGCACGCTGGCCAAGGGTGTAATGTTTGACCTCTGGCGGTTCGGCAAAATACGGGCCAACCAAGGCGCGCCATTCTTGAAACAACGGCCCCTCGCGAAAGGTGACGGTGTGCGCCTCTAACGTGTCCCAGCGAATGATCACTTCGTATTCGTCGGGGGCTTCGACACAGTGTTGCAGGTGCAGCCCTTTGCACCCCTCAGCGCGCGAAAACACCCCCATAGCGGTGCTCACGGCTGTCTCAAAGGCATCATTCATACCTGATTTAATTTTGATCTGAGCGACTTCAACTATCATTTACCGGCTCCCATAAAAAAGCGGTTGAGGCGCGCATACCCTGGAACGTGAATAGAGGTTCCGCCGTCTGCGGCCATGGTTTGACCCGTGATATACCGCGCGGCGTCACTGGCCAAAAAGGCCACCAAATGCGCGATGTCGTCTGGGCCACCCAAAAAGGGTGTAAGTGTTTCTTCTTCTACAGTTTCGCGCAACTCTTGGGGCAAATGCGACAGGGCGGCAGGGGTGCCTGTCAGTCCGGGCAACACTGCGTTGCAGCGAATGCCTTTGTGGCCATGACTGGTCGCAATCGCGCGGGTCATTTGAAGCACGGCGGCTTTTGACGCGGAATAAGCCGCTTGGATCACATTGCCTTGCAGCGCAAGGTTCGAGGCGGTGTTGATGATTGACCCTGTGCCTTGTGGTGACATGATTTTAAGCGCTTCACGGCAAGCAATCATCGTGCCACGTGTGTTGACGGTAAATGTGGCATCCCAGACATCAATATCCATGCCCTCGATATTGCCATCGGCCTGCGCCATTTCAGGGGTCAGCAAAGCCGCATTGTTGTCGATCACATCCAGCCGCCCAAAAGTGTCGAGCGTTTTGGTAAACATCGCTTTGATGTTGGCCTCATCCGCAAGGTCAAGTGTGACGGCGATGGCGTTTGCGCCCGTGTCACGCAATTCCGCGGCAAGGGCTTCGGCGCGATCTGTGGCAATATCGGCCACAACGATTTTGGCACCGCTGGCGCTCATGATGCGGCATACAGAAGAGCCAATGCCCCCCGCGCCGCCGGTGATGATGGCAACTTTACCGTCGAGATCATAGTTCATTGGGGTCTCCTTAGGCTGGAAAATTACCCGCGGCGACAATTTCCACGATCAGACCACAGGGGTCACGAAAGAAAAAGGCGGCTGCAGGCGGGCGGATGTCAGTGGGGCTGCGCAGGGGGTTGTCTTCTGTGATCATCGGATCTCCGGGTTTGCGGATGATGCCGATGATTTCGGCATCAGGGTGTGCATGCAAGATTTCAAGCGCGCCCTGACAGTCGCCGACTGCGAAGCATGGGTGTTTTGTGCCCTGAACACCCAGATCGGTGTTGGGCTTTGTGCGGTGCTCTGGCACGGGGTTTGATCCGGCTTTTTGAAAGAACTCGAATCTAAATCCGTCGCGGCGCAAAAAGGCCAGATGGGTGTCGATCGGTGCGATATATTTACGCTCCTCGACCTCCATGCCAAAGACCTCGCCATAAAACGTAATGGCTTTTTCGATGTCATCCACCGAAAATCCAACATGATGCCAACTCAAATCGGGAAACAGGCCATCAGCCATGAGCGCCATCCTTGATCCGCTTGTCTTGTGCGGCTTGATCCGTGACCAAATCAGGGTCAAAGGTGGCATCGGTCAAAATAAAGGCCATACGTGCAATTTTATTGGTGCGATTGGTCCAGGCATGAATGGTGCCGCGTTGAACGACGACATCGCCGACCTCAAGCACCACTTCGCTGTCATCAAGCAAAAGTACGATTTGCCCCTCAAGCACGATACCGTAATCGATGCTTTCGGTGCGGTGCATCAAGGGATGCCGCCCAGTCACAGTGTGTTCGGCGTTTTCACCCAGTCCAACGGCCTCGAACAACTTCTTGGCCTGCTCTTTGTCAAATTTTGGCCCGTCCTGCCCCTCAGGCGGAATGTCCACAACACGGATCACGGTGCCGCCTTTTGGGGGGGCGGTGTCCGTGTGATCATCTGTTGGCTCGTGGGTTTGGGCGGTCACAATGTGGTTTTCGCCGGTGTTCCAAAGCTCATAGAAAGACAGGTCGTCTTGGACGTCGGAGCGGGTGATGTTGGGCGGGTTGCCATCGGTTAGGACGATAGCTTTTCCTGTGGCGTCATGGCCTGTGACCACGCGGCGAATGTTGCGCATTTCTCAACTCCCTTATTTGGTTGGTCGTATAATTAATTTATTCGATCAATCTTGCAATCACTAATTCCGCTCGAGGGGGCGTGCCAAGTGGGCACACAAATGTGCCTTCTTTTCGTGCGGCGCGTCTTCCGGCTATGCAGACGCAAATACAATTTAGGGAGAAACGCATGTCCAATTATGATGTTGTCGTGATGGGGGCTGGACACAACGGTCTGGTCACGGCCTGTTATCTTGCCCGCGCAGGGAAAAAAGTTCTCATTCTGGAACGCCAACCTTATCCGGGCGGTGGCGTGGTCACGCTGGAACTGAACACGCCTGGCTATCATCACGATTTGCACAGCTCGTGCCATATTATGATCCAAGGCAATCCGATGCTCACCGAAGATGAGCTTGATTTAAAATCTAAATACGGGTTGAACTACCGCTATTCTGATGTGCCATATGCGTCGATCTTTCCCGATAATAAAACGCTGATCACTTATAAAGATCTGGACAAATCCTGCGCTGAGATCGCCAAGTTCTCGCAAAAAGACGCCGAAACCTATCGCGCCTTTGCCAAGCGTTCGATGGAAATGATGCCCATCATCACCTCTGGTCTATATTCGCCGCCCATTCCCTTTGGCGCATCGATGGCGATGCTCGACAGCTCCGACGAGGGACGGTTGCTTTTGGATGCGATGAGCCGGTCTTCGTTGGATTTGGTAAACCAATATTTCGAAGACGATCACATCAAGATCCACCTGTTGAAACTTGTGTCTGAAAACCTGCAATTGCCCGATGATTTGGGCACGGGGATGGGTGTTTTCTTGATGCCTGGGATCATTCACACATGGGGCGTCAGCCAACCTGTTGGTGGCTCTGGTGGTTTGACCGATGCGCTTGTTCGGTGTTTGGAAGATCAAGGTGGCGAATTGCGCTTGAATGCCGAGGTCGACAAAGTGATTGTTGAGGGCGGCCAAGCGGTTGGCCTGCGCCTGACCACCGGCGAAGAATTCCGCGGCAAAGACGGCGTTGTGGCCGCCTTGCACCCGCATGTGCTTGGCAAATTTGTCGAGGGCATTGATCCTGAGGTTGAGCGTCGTGCGCGGGCCGTGAACCCGTCACCGCAGTCTTTGTTCGTCTCGCATTATGATTTGAAAGAACAGTCGATTTATCGTGCAGGTGAAGAAATCACCACGGCGACCATGCTTGAATATTTCCCGTACAATGATCTGACATCCTTTATGGATGACTTTGCGCATCTGCGGTCTGGACGGATCACGCCGCGTCGTTTGTTGGGGGGCGGCGATGAAACCCACGGCGATCCGACACGCGCACCTGCAGGGGCCGGAATTTTCCACTCGATCACCATGGCGCCCTATTGCATCGACGGCAAAACGCCCGAGTATTGGGATGAGTACAAAGAGGAATATGCGGCCGAGACGCTTGCGCAGTATCAGCCCTATATTTCCAATTTGACCGACGATAACATCATCGGTGCGTCGCATTGGTCGCCGCTGGATATGGAACGTTCATCACCGAATTCTTTTGTGCTCGGCGATATGCACGGCTGTGCGCCCTACATGTACCAAATGATGGGGCATCGTCCAACGCCAGACCTTGGTCAGTACACCGTTCCCGGGGTTGAGTCGCTTTATCTTGTTGGCCCATTCCAGCATCCGGGCGGCGGCGTTTACGGTGCAGGCCGTGCCACAGCGCTGCGCATGTTTGACGATTTGGATATCGACTTTGAAGGGGTGATCGCATGAAACTTCTCGACAACACCGGCAAAGAGCTGATGACCGTGTCCAAACTTGAAGGCGATGACCGCAACTTTTTGGTCATCAAAGGCAAGATTTTCGGAGCCATGCCGATGACGGCAAAACTCAGCCCCGAAGAAGCCCGTGCTGCGATCAAAATGCTGGATGCCAAAACCATCTGGTTCTTGTTGACGATTTTGTTTCGCAAATCGAAAGCGGTCAAGAAAAAAGGCAAGACATAGTGGATCGCACCACATTTTGAGGATTACATCGCGCGTTTTAAGACGCGCGATGTGACGGCATTCGGACAGTATCTCATCGTCGAAATGGGTCTGCCACATTAAGCTGTTCTACAGGTGCAGGATTGCCGAGCACGCCACCTTTCCATAGGTTGGCACTATGTCGTCCGAATCTGATCTTGCAGCTATTTTGTCCATTGGCGAACCCAAAGCCAGCGAACCGGACCCGCGTCTTGTGGGTCTGACGGCTTTGGCATGTGCTATGGGGGCTGCGGCGCCAGACCGTGACGCGCCAGTGCGCGAGGTCATGGCGCGCTTGGGCGATAACTGGTCGGCGTTGATCATTAAAATTCTCGCCACGGGCAGTTGTCGTCACGCGACTCTCAAACGATTGATCGCGGCGTTTGCCGCAGAGGATGACATTTCACAGCGGATGCTCACCTTGCGTTTGCGCGCACTGGAACGCGATGGATTTGTTCTGCGCACCATACGTGAAGATACCAACCCGCCACGGGTGGATTACGCGCTGACCCCATTGGGTCAGCAGCTTGAGCAAGAGTTTTCCAAATTACTAACATGGATCGAACACTCAACGCCGCAGATCGAAGCAGCCCGTGCCAATTTCACTGCTTTTGAGGAAGAGCGTTGAAACCAGCAGATGCAAAATCAAGCAAGCTGGTATAGGCTTGTTCAAGATCACCAGCCTTGGCACGACCTTCTGTGAGCCGATCAAGGCGTTTGTGGCGTGAAACCGTTGTCAGCATGAGGTGCAGGGTCATGGTAAAGGCCCGGGCGAGAGATTCGGGGTCCGCTTGGGGAATTGCCGCCTGCAACTGCGTTACAAATTCACGTGCCAGTGCGTCAAAGTGTGTCCCAAGTAAATCTAACCAGCGATCGTCTTCTCCCAAACGTGCAAGAACACGTACATAGGCGGCCCATCCGGTGTCCTCGCCTGTCGTGATCTGTTCGAATAAGGGGCTCATAAAAGCGTCTAAAATATCGCGTGGGGCAGGGGCATCGCCAAGCGCCAACAAACGCGATTTGCGTTGATCACATAGAATATCGGCGCGGCGACTGACCACGGATTCAAATAATTTTTCTTTTGTTCCAAAATGATAAGACGCCAAGGCCAGCGTCACCTCAGCATTTTCGGTTATATCACGCAATGAAACTGAATCGAATCCATGGGCCCCAAAAAGGCCTTCTGCAGAGTTCAGAATTTTCTGTTTCGTCCGCTCACCATTGGCGCGGCGGGCTCCTTCTTCGGCCATATTTTTTCCATCTTCTATATGCTTTCACACATGCTATCTGTTTGGCTGATAGGTGTCGTGCGTATAAGCGATTTCATGTTTAATTGGTTGAGTGTATAAATAAGAAACTGAGAGGAGAAAAGACAAACCTTGCCCTATGCGGCATCGGCCCTTTCTCCCTCATCGGTCTTAAGGGAGGAAGTTCATGTCTAAAACACACAATAGCAGCACAATTTCAAGGCGTTCCATTTTGCGTGGTGGCGTTGGTCTTATGGCAACAAGCGCCGTTCTTACGACGCCAATGCTCCGTCCAGCCTCAGCGGCGGCACAGGATACCATCAAAATCGGCTATATGGCGGCCCTGTCTGGGGTGCGCTCAAGTTTTACTGCCGCGACAGAGCACACACTGTCTGTGGTCCGCGAGTCCGTTAAAGATGGCCTGACCATCGGCGGGACAACCTATAATGTCGAACTGATCGTCAAAGACAATCAATCATCCCCCGGCCGTTCGGTTCAAGTGGGCAATGAATTGTTGCTCAAAGACAATCCAGATTTGATCCTCGTCAGCGACGCTGAGGGTGCGACCGCGATCGGACCCATTGCCGATGCGCGCGGCATTCCAACGCTTTCAACACAAGGACCATGGCAGGCATGGGCATTTTCGCGCAAATATGACCCTGCCGTTGGCTTTCCCTACACCTTCCACTTTTTCTTTGGGGCAGACGAGTTGGGTAAAATTTTCCCAGCGATGTGGAACCATATGGGGGACAACAATCATAAGGTTGGTGGTCTGTTTATGGACAACGATGCAGGTCGCGTCATGTCCAGCCCTAAAATGGGATTTCCGCCAGCTTTTGCTGGTGCAGGATATGATTTTGCTTCAAACCCCGGTTTGTTCCGTGTCGATACCGATGACTTCTCAACTCAGATTTCTGCGTTCAAAGCGGCGGGTGTTGATATCGTCGCAGGCGTTACATTCGAAAGCCATATGGCCACCTTCTGGAATCAAGCGGCACAAATGGGGTTCCAACCTAAAATTTGTACCATCGCTTCTGGCCTGTTGTTCCCATCTTCTGTCAACAACCTTGGCGATCGTGGCGATGGCATGTCGACCGAAGTGTGGTGGACGCCAAATATGCCATTCAAATCATCTTTGACGGGTCAATCTGCTTTGGATGTTGCGGGCGCTTACGAAGCCTCCTCTGGCAACCAGTGGATTCAACCTCTCGGATATGAGCACGCCTTGTTCGAAATCGGTCTTAACGCGTTGAAAGCTTCTGGCAATCCAAAAGACCGCGATGCGGTACGTGATGCATTGGCAGCCAGCCGCACAGACACTGTCGTGGGCACCGTTGATTTTGCCAATTCACCACTCAAATCGATTGGTGTCACCCATACGGTTGCTGGTCAGTGGCAAAAGGCCAAGACTGGAAAGTTCAAGTATAATCTGGAAATTGTAGACAATTCGACCAATCCAGATGTGAATGTAACGGCGGACTTTGCCGCACTTAAATACTAAACGTCACACGATATGCCGCCACCTCCTAGGAGTTAGGGGGTGGCGGCATTTTTTTGGCATGGCTTTGGGGCCATGGAGAGAGAGGGAACATGTCTCAGCAGACACCAGTTTTACAGGTATCAGGGCTGAACAAAGCGTTTGGTGCCGTTGTGGTGGCAAACGATCTGAATCTGACGATTCAACGGGGTGAATGCATTGGCGTCATCGGTCCGAATGGCGCAGGAAAGTCATCGGTCTTTTCGTTGATCGCTGGCGTTTTGCCTGCGGACAGCGGCAAGGTGGTGCTCAGTGGTCAGGACATTACGCAGCTGCCCGTCCACAAACGAGTCCACAAAGGCATCGGTAGAGCATTCCAAATTCCTCAACCATTCAATGGCTTGACGGTCTATGAAAACGTGTTGTCCTCGGCCTCGTCAGGGGCGGGTTTGCGCGGCGCTGAGGCACGTGACTGGGCTTGTGATGTGATTGAACGTACAGGGTTGGAATCAAAGGCCGATACGCTGGCGGGGTCTCTCACACTTTTGGACCGCAAAAATCTTGAAGTGGCAAAAGCTGTGGCCACGCGCGCAGATCTTTTGATGCTTGATGAAATTGGTGCGGGTTTGACAGATCGCGAGGTCGCACTTTTGATCGAGCGGATTGCCGTTTTGAAAAAAGATCACGCAATCATTTGGATTGAGCATATCGCTCATGCGCTCAAAGCGGTGGCCGACAGGATTGTCGTGCTCAACTTTGGTGAGAAAGTCGCAGATGGCCCCTTTGATCAGGTGATGTCGTCGGCGATTGTTCGGGAAATTTACATGGGGCTCAAAGACGAGCCTCTGGACGTGGCATAAAGGGGTATATTTATGGACGTCATTCAAATTGAAAGGCTTGAAGCCTTTTACGGCGACATGCAGGCGCTGTTCGGCGTGAACCTCAGCTTGCGCGCGGGGGAAACCTTTGCGCTGGTTGGGGCCAACGGCGCAGGAAAATCGACTTTCATGCGGTCCTTGGTTGGATTGGTCAAAGACCGACGCGGGCATATTCGTTTGGGCGGGGATGATCTTATTCAAACCCAACCCGAGGATATCGCACGCGCGGGCATCGCATTGGTCCCTGAGGGGCGGATGTTGTTTGCATCGCTGACGGTCGAAGAAAACCTGCTTATGGGGACGATGAACCGCCGCCGCGGGCATTGGACGCTCGACAAAGTATACGATCTATTTCCTGTGCTCAAAGAGCGGCGCAGCCAGATGGCCATGACGATGTCAGGCGGTCAGCAGCAAATGGTGGCGATTGGACGTGCGCTTATGTCCAACCCACGGGTTTTGTTGTGCGATGAACTTTCATTGGGGCTTGCCCCTGTGATTGTGGGGCAAATCTATGAAAGCTTTGCCAAAATTCGCGACGACGGCATGTCTATCATTGTGGTCGAACAAGACATTCAACGTGCCATTTCTGTGTCTGACCGTATGGCCTGCTTGTTGCATGGACAGGTGACATTGCGCGTCGAAGACACCAGCCGCGTTAATCTTGACGCGCTGACAGCCGCCTATTTCGGAGAGTAAACATGGTCTGGGTAGAAACAATTCTCAACGGTATATTTCTGGGCGGGCTGTATGGCGTGCTTGGGCTTGGGCTGGCGCTCGTCTTTGGCGTGATGCGTGTCATCAACGTGGCCCATGGCGATTTTATCGTCCTGACGGCGTTTATCGCTGTGTTTATGGCGGCCACCGTGCCAGGCATTCCACCGCTTATGATCATCCTTCCTGTGGTTGTTATTGCCGCTGTGATCGGCTGGCTGTTTCAAACAGTTTTGATGAATAGGGTGATCGAAAATGATGATTTGATCGTGCCGATGCTTTTGACCTTTGGCGTTAGCTTTGTGATGCGAAACATCATGCTTGAAACCTTTGGGGCTAATCCGGTGACCTTGGATGCGGGTCAATTGAGCCGCGCGTCTATCGCCATTGGCGAGCTTAATCTCGGGGTGTTACCCATTTTGACGCTGGGTGTTTCCGTGATTTTGTTCGGTGCATTGCATTGGGGGGTCGGGCACACCGAAATGGGCCGTGTGATCCGCGCGACGTCTGACAATCCCGCGATTGTTCGCATTATGGGCGTAAAGCCAGGGCGTATTTATGCGCTGGTCATGGCCTTGTCTTTGATGCTGGCGGCCGTCGCAGGCGTGCTTTTGGCCATGCGGACGTCTTTTACACCCAATTCGGGCATGGACCGCATTCTGATCGCCTTTGAAGTGGTGGTTCTTGGTGGGCTTGGCTCATTTTGGGGGGCTTTAATTGCGGGGATCATTTTGGGTGTGACCCAGATGATCGGCTTTCGCTTTGATGCAAACTCAGGGCTGCTGTACGCGCACCTGTTGTTCCTCGCATTCCTAATCGTCCGGCCTAACGGCATCTTCGGGAGCAAATGATATGATTTCTCTGCGTCTTTTACCGATTGCGTTGGCTGCACTTGCCATCGCCTTCGCCCCAATGGTTCTGTCCGATGGACAACTGTCTCTTGGGATGGAAATGTTTGTCGTCTTTGTGATTTGTTCGATGTGGAACTTTCTGGCCGGCTACGGGGGCCTTGTGTCTTTGGGTCATCAGGCATGGTTCGGGGTCGGCGGATATTCTGTATTTATCGCGTCGAACCATTTCAACATTCACCCGTTTTTGGTCTTGCCGCTGGCCGCGATTGTGCCCGGGATGGTTGCCTTGGCGCTCACCCCGCTGCTGTTCCGGCTCAAAGATGCTTATTTCGCAATCGGCAGTTGGGTTATGGCCGAAGTGTTCTTTATCTTGGTTCAACGTTCAGACGCTTTGGGGGGGATTACGGGCATGCCTTTGTTCACTGGTGGACTGCTTGGCGCGACGATCTATGCCCAAGTCTTTTGGGCGGCAGGCGCGGTTGCGATTGCTGTGCTTTTGCTATCCTATTTGGTGCTGCGCTCTGGATTTGGCCTTGGTCTTATGTCCGTGCGTGACAATGAAACGGCGGCCGCCTCAATTGGTGTCGATGTCAAACGCAACCGTAGGATTGCCTATGCTGTGTCTGCGGGCGGGGTTGGGCTTGTGGGTGCTATCTATTTGATTCCCAACTATTTCATCCAACCAGGCATTGCGTTTTCAGCGGAATGGACGGTCATCATGACCTTTGTTGTGGTGATCGGTGGAATGGGCACCCTTGAAGGGCCTATTCTGGGCACCCTGATATATTTCGGTTTGCGCCAAGGTGTGACCAACGGTCTTGGCCTGCCCGGAAGCTGGTATCTTGTGGCGCTCGGTTTGTTGGCTGTGGTGACGATGCTTGTGGCCCCCAAAGGGTTCTGGCCGTTGCTGCGCGATCGTTTTGGATTGGAATGGCTGTCTGTGCGCCGCCCTTATCCGCGCAAAAATTAAGGCGCCAAGGCACACATAAAACAACAATTAGAACCCCCATGCGTCCGCCGCGTGGGGGTTTTCGTACCAAATTCACACCAGCTTGACTGGGGG
>JBLHXX010000056.1:0-18236 GCA_047630475.1 Celeribacter sp.
GAGTAGGGAGTAGGGAGTAGGGAGTAGGGAGTAGGGAGTAGGGAGTAGGGAGTAGGGAGTAGGGAGTAGGGAGTAGGGAGTAGGGAGTAGGGAGTAGGGAGTAGGGAGTAGGGAGTAGGGAGTAGGGAGTAGTATTTGCCTAAAAATTAAACAAATATGTAACAATGTGCAAAAAACGCTCAACGATTGAACGCAAATTCTAAAATTTCTTAGGCCAATCCTAAGACCTCAAGGTCAAACTCTTTTCATCAGATTGCGCGCCGCGCAGTCTTTTGAGGACATGACAAAAGGGGAAGACCATGAGCGAACAAACATCACAGTTGGTGTATAAACTAAACGACGTGCCGCCACCGCCCAAAGCCGCATTGGCCGCCTTTCAACACGTGCTGGCCTCCATCGTCGGAATTGCCACGCCGTCTTTGATCATTGGGGGCGTTTTGGGGCTTGGTGAACATATCCCCTATCTTATCGCGATGGCGTTTTTTGTCTCTGGGGTTGCGACCTTTATTCAATGTCGCAGATTTGGCCCTGTGGGCTCTGGCCTGCTCAGTGTCCAAGGCACGTCTTTTGCCTTTCTAGGCGCTATTCTGGCCGCGGGGTTCGCTGTGAAAGGTCAAGGCGGCACGCCCGAGGACATTCTGGCGATGATCTTTGGTCTGTGTCTGGCTGGCTCTGTAATCGAAATCGTTTTGTCGCGGTTCTTGGATAAACTGAAACGCGTGATCACGCCGACGGTCACGGGGATTGTGATCACCGTCATTGGGCTGAGCTTGATCAAAGCTGGTTTCACTGATTTCGCGGGTGGCGCGCGTGCTGGCGATGATCTTGGCAAGCCGTTGTTTTTGCTTTTGGGCCTTCTTGTTGTTGCTGTAATCTTGATCACCACCTTTATGGGCAACGCAACGGTGCGGATTGCGGCGATCATGATTGGTCTCATCGTGGGCACTATCGTGGCCAGCTTTTTTGGCATGGTGGATGTGTCATCGTTGAGCACTGCCAAAGTGTTCGCACTGCCGATCCCATTTAAATATGGCATCGATTTCGACATTGGATTGTTCTTGCCAATCGCGTTCTTGTATTTCGTGACAGCGATTGAAACCTCAGGTGATTTGACCGCGAACTCTGTGATCGCAGGTGAGCCGGTCGAAGGCGATGTCTACATGGAACGTATCAAGGGCGGTGTCTTGGGCGATGGCATCAATTCGGCCATTGCAGCCGTGTTCAACACCTTCCCAAACACCACGTTTTCACAAAACAATGGCGTGATCCAAATGACAGGCGTGGCCAGTCGCCATGTTGGCATGTGGATCGGTGGCATGTTGGTTTTGATGGGTCTGTTTCCTGTTGTCGGCGCGTTCTTTTTGATCATTCCTAAACCCGTTTTGGGCGGGGCCACCGTGGTCTTGTTTGCCTCTATCGCTGTCGCGGGCATTCGCATTTTGGCGTCCCAAGAGATGACCCTGCGCCGTATCTACATCATGGCCGTGTCTTTTGGCCTCGCGCTGGGCGTCACATTGGTGCCTGATGCGACGCAGCATCTGCCGACGTTTATGAAACAGGTTTTTGCTGCCCCTATCACTTTGGCGGGCCTCTCTGCAATCATCCTGTCTTTGGTCATCCCAGAAGATAAGCTATAAACGCTCTAAATTCAGATCCAACTGGAAAGCCCGCCTGAATGTCAGGCGGGCTTTTTGCTGGTGTGCCTCAACATAAAAACCATGAATACCGCCGTTTTTTCGCCTTAAATTTAAGTTAACACATTGCAAAGTTAGTAAATTTTAAGGCTCTTCAAATGTTTAACGATCAAAGTCCCATTCATGAATTTCGCGGCCCGTGGGGCGTCCCCATTCAAATCGGCGGCTCCATTCTTTTCATTCTCTTATTCTATATCTCTTTTTCCGGCACGCCACGCGATATAGCCTATGACGTGATTTTTGTAGTGATTTTGATGGGCTCCATCTTGCTGCACGAGCTGGGCCACGCTTGGGGCTGTTTGATCCAATCGGTGCCTGTACGCCGCATCATGCTGCACGGCGCTGGCGGGTTTTGCGAAAGATCACGCTCTGCCACGCGCTATGAACAAGAGCTGATTGTTGCGATGGGACCTTTGGTGACCCTTGCGCTTTGGGCGCTGGCGACATTGGCCGTTGATGTCATGCACGCGGCAGAGCTTTGGAATGCCAATGTGATTTGGGCGCTCGACACGATTGCTTGGATCAACATTTATCTGTTTGTGTTCAACATGATCCCTTTGCAGCCTTTGGATGGCGGTAAATTGTTCGAACTGTTTCTCGCGCGCTTTATGCATTCTGCTTTGGCCGAGAAAGCGACGGGCATTGTGGGCATAGTGATGATTGTTTTGTGGGTGCCGATGATGCTTTTGGGCTACGCGGCGTTCGGGATGATGCTGATGTTTATTCCAGCTTTAGGTGTCAACTGGTCCATGGCCACCCGCCCTTTGCCTGCACGCAATCGCAGAGTTCGGTAAACAATGATACTAGGGTCCATAATCCGTTCTTACGCAACCCAAGGTGTGATGTGTGCTTGAATTTTTACCAGACGAAGTGCCATTGAAAACAAAACACCAGAACGCTTAAATAAACTTTATTCTTAGAGATTTTTGATGTGCATGCTAAGAATTGTAAGATTTTCGCGTTAATGAATGGAAGTCACATATTATGTCGGTCACTCAAAAAATATCAAGCCTTTGGATCGTGATCCTGTTTAACATGGTGTTTGCTGATGTTTTGTCCTTTATGTCGCCTGGGTTTATCGCACAAGTCACAACGGGCGTTATCGACGGGATATCGATTACGCCGATGTTTCTTGTCGTAGCTGCGGTTTTTATTCAAATTCCAATCGCAATGATCTATTTTACACGCGCGTTGTCGCCGCGCGCCAGTCGTCGGTGCAACTTCGCGGCTGTGGGGGTGACGATCCTCTTTGTGATCGGCGGAGGGTCCGTGATGCCCCACTACATCTTTTTTGCTTCGGTTGAAGTGCTCGCGCTGCTTTACATCGCATATCTCGCATGGGGCATGGCGTCAGATATCTAAAGCGAATGCGCTTGAGAACGCGTCAATAATACAGATGGCTGAAGACACGCCATCTCTGGCCCAAAGCGCGATTTAGCGTTAAGTCGTCATCCATGACACAACGAATCTCATTTTCCCTCGATGCCACAGATGGCAAGGCCCGCACGGGCGTGATTTCAACCCCGCGTGGCGACATTCGCACGCCGGCGTTTATGCCTGTGGGCACGGCGGGCACCGTCAAAGCGATGCTGCCCGAAAGTGTGCGCGCGACGGGCGCGGATATTTTGCTCGGCAACACCTATCATTTGATGTTGCGCCCCACGGCGGAGCGTATTGATCGTCTTGGTGGGTTGCACAAGTTCATGAATTGGGACCGGCCTATTTTGACCGACAGTGGCGGGTTTCAGGTGATGAGCTTGGCTGGTCTGCGCAAACTCAATGAGGAAGGCGTGACATTCGCCTCGCATGTGGATGGCTCTAAACATGTCATCACGCCTGAGCGGTCGATGGAAATTCAAAAGCTGCTCGGTTCTGACATTGTGATGTGTTTTGACGAATGCCCCGCGCTTCCGGCCAGTGACGAAGAGGTCGCTAAATCCATGCGCATGTCGATGCGGTGGGCGCAGCGCTCGCGCGATGCCTTTGGCGATCGGCCGGGTCATGCGCTGTTTGGCATCATGCAAGGTGGCGTGACGCCTGAGTTACGTGAAGAAAGCGCCAAGGCGCTGATTGATATCGGTTTTGACGGCTACGCCATCGGCGGTTTGGCCGTGGGCGAGGGCCAAGAGGCGATGTTTGGCGTGTTGGAATACGCGCCTGAGTATCTGCCCAAAGATAAGCCGCGCTATTTGATGGGGGTGGGCAAACCCGATGACATCGTGGGCGCGGTCAAACGCGGCGTTGATATGATGGATTGCGTACTGCCGTCGCGCTCTGGTCGCAATGGTCAGGTGTTCACGCGCCGCGGGGCGATCAACATGAAAAACGCGCGTCACGCCGATGACCCGCGCCCCTTGGATGAGCACTGCACATGTCCTGCCTGTTCACAGTATTCGCGAGCGTATCTGCATCATGTGTACCGCTCACATGAGATGATTTCAGGCATGCTTTTGACGTGGCACAACCTGCATTATTTCCAAGACATCATGCAAGGCATGCGCGATGCGATTGCGGCAGGCACGTTTGCCGCATGGGAGGCCGAGTTCCATGCGAAGCGTGCCGAGGGCGATATAGAACCACTTTAGACGCATTTGATCTTGCACAGACTTGAAGCCGCTCACAATTTATTGGAGCGGCTTTTTCTATAGGAATTTAATCAAATTAAACAGTTAACCCGCTGTTATCTTTGTCTTTATGTTTCTGGTTTTTGCCACAATCTAAACCGAACGGCCGTGTAACTCTTGGATCATTCATTCAATAAGGGGTTCATATGTCAGTTTCAAAAATTTGGGGTTTGGCCGCAGGTCTGTTTATCGTCAGCATTTTGGCATCAACATTGCAATTGTCCGCAGCTATGCCCAATAGCGCCAACGTGGCAAAGGCGCAGATGCAGTCTGACATGGTGGGGCAGCGCACGATCACAAAAAGCCGGCAAGATCACAGTCCCACAGCTCATATCCCCATGGTCAATGTCGGCTGCGCTTTGCCACAAGGTGGCGCGCATTTGATCGCGCAATGTGCGATCCTCGCGTCAGCAAAATAAAGTATTTTAAAATTTACCACAGGAGAGGGTCAGTGCGTCAATCGTCCTGTGTGAAATGGTGTGCAGGCGCCCTATTCATATTTTGATAGGGTCCTTTGGTGTCTCGTTTTGGATAAGGGTCTATCGTGGATGTGCCCTTTCAGGGGGCTTAGGGGGCGTCTTGCTTATATCACAACGGCAAATTACCCCCGCAAAGCGCAAAAGGTTAAGCATGTCTTGGCGAAATCTTGCCAAATTAAGCTATTTCTGTGCTTGCGGGTTCGGCCGAAGGCAGGCAAACTATGACCAAATCCAACTGTACTTGGTTGAAATTGGGGGCGCAGGGCCCCAAATGTGATGAACCAAGTCAGGAAAGGGCCAAAGATTGCCGCAAAGCGGGATCAGGTTCTTTTGCAAAATAAGGACATAAAATGCACGAGCAAATTCAATCATATCCCGTACTGCCTTTGCGCGACATTGTGGTCTTTCCGCATATGGTCGTGCCTTTGTTCGTCGGGCGCGAAAAATCGGTCAAAGCGCTTGAGGAAGTGATGTCGCAAGACAAACAAATCCTTTTGAGCGCGCAAATCGATCCCGCCATTGATGATCCCGAAGCTGACGGCATCTACCGGATGGGTGTTTTGGCGAATGTTTTACAGCTGCTTAAATTGCCTGACGGCACGGTCAAAGTGCTTGTCGAAGGTGATAAACGCGTACAAATTACTGATTTCGTCGAAAACGATCACTTTTTCGAGGCCGCCACAGCCGAGTTGTTCGAGGTCGAAGGCGATCCCGCGGCTGTGACTGCCTTGGTGCGCTCTGTGGCCGAAGAATTCACTCACTATGCCAAGATCAAAAAGAACATCCCCGAAGAGGCTTTGACAGCCGTTGATGACAGTAAAGACCCAAGTAAATTGGCCGACCTTGTGGCGGGCCATTTGGGTGTGGAAGTGGCGCAAAAGCAAAACTTGCTGGAAACTTTGTCTGTTGAGGAACGCCTTGAGGCGATCTACGGCATGATGCAGGGCGAAATGTCCGTGCTTCAGGTCGAGAAAAAGATCAAAACCCGCGTTAAATCTCAAATGGAGCGGACCCAGCGCGAGTACTATTTGAATGAGCAAATGAAAGCCATTCAGAAAGAACTCGGCGATGGTGAAGAGGGCGCGAACGAGATCAATGAACTCGAAGAAAAAATTGCCAACACCAAGTTTTCCAAGGAGGCTGCTGAAAAAGTGGCCGCCGAGCTGAAAAAACTCAAATCCATGAGCCCAATGTCAGCCGAAGCCACCGTTGTGCGCAACTATCTGGATTGGATGTTGTCCATTCCGTGGGGCGTAAAGTCTCGTGTAAAAAAAGACCTTAAGCGTGCCGAAGAGGTGCTTGATAAAGATCACTACGGTCTGGAAAAGGTCAAAGAACGCATCGTGGAATACCTCGCCGTGCAACAGCGCAGCCAGAAACTCAAAGGCCCAATCATGTGCCTTGTGGGCCCTCCTGGCGTGGGGAAAACCAGCTTGGGTAAATCTGTTGCCAAGGCCACGGGACGTGAATTTATTCGCATCTCTTTGGGGGGCGTGCGCGACGAATCTGAAATCCGTGGTCACCGTCGCACTTACATCGGCTCTATGCCCGGTAAGATCATTCAGGCGTTGAAAAAAGCCAAGACAACCAATCCTCTGATTTTGCTCGATGAAATCGACAAGATGGGCCAAGACATGCGTGGAGATCCCGCGTCTGCGATGCTCGAAGTGCTTGATCCTGAACAAAACTCCACATTTGTGGACCACTACATGGAGGTCGAGTACGATCTGTCTAATGTAATGTTCTTGACCACGTCCAACAGCTACAACATGCCTGGTCCGCTTTTGGATCGGATGGAAATCATTCCATTGTCGGGCTACACGGAAGACGAAAAAGCCGAGATCGCGAAACAACATTTGATTCCAAAACAGATCAAAAATCACGGCTTGAAAGCCTCTGAATTTTCGATCTCTGATGGGGCTGTGTCTGACATCATTCGTTACTACACACGTGAAGCGGGCGTGCGGAGTCTTGAACGTGAAATGGCAAAAGTTGCCCGTAAGTCTTTGACAAAAATAGTCAAAAAACAGGCTACGTCTGTTGCTGTTACGTCTGAAAACCTCGAAGAGTTTTTAGGCGTCAAGAAAATGCGCTATGGTTTGGCTGAAAAAGAAGACCAAATTGGTGTGGTCACAGGTTTGGCCTACACTTCGGTTGGTGGCGATTTGTTGCAGATCGAAGCCTTGCGCCTGCCAGGCAAGGGGCGGATGAAAACAACAGGTAAACTCGGCGATGTGATGAAAGAATCCATCGACGCCGCGTCCAGTTATGTGCGCTCCATCGCGCCTGAGATCGGTATCAAGCCTCCTGTCTTCGACACACTGGATATCCACGTCCACGTGCCCGATGGGGCCACGCCAAAAGACGGCCCATCTGCGGGTCTTGCGATGGTCACAACGATCGTATCTGTCCTAACGCGCATTCCTGTGCGTAAAGACATTGCGATGACAGGCGAGGTGTCTTTGCGCGGCAATGCGACAGCCATTGGTGGTCTGAAAGAAAAGCTACTTGCGGCCTTGCGCGGCGGTATCAAAACGGTGCTGATCCCTGAGGAAAACGTCAAAGATCTTGCGGATATTCCAGACAATGTCAAAGAAGGTTTGGAAATCATCCCTGTGACCCATGTGTCCGAAGTTCTCAAACATGCGCTGGTCCGTGCACCAGAGCCGATTGAGTGGGATCACGAGGCCGATGACGCAGCGCGTTTGGCTAAAGCGACAGCGCCAGCGACTGCTACAGTCCCCGTGGCTCACTAAG
The DNA here is from genome assembly GCA_047630475.1 of Celeribacter sp. GTDB lineage: Bacteria > Pseudomonadota > Alphaproteobacteria > Rhodobacterales > Rhodobacteraceae > Celeribacter. Next base: position 7,555 of record JBLHXX010000056.1, read on the forward strand.
GTTGAGATCATTTAATCTGATGTGAACGACACATTAGATCAAAAAACGAAACAAAGGCGCTTCTATAAACGAGGCGCCTTTTTCATTTTTGAATGAAAAGAACAGGATGCGAGCTCCATCGAAATATGCTTAATGGGCAAAATTCATGTGATTTTCAAATATTTGCCTTGAAACGAGGCTGTAAATTACCGGATGTGCGTCCGAAGTGTATTGATCTGGTCTTTGCGCCATTTCTCATTTGCAACTGGTCAGCCTGAGAGGTTAATGTTTCTACAAAAGAAACAACCCAAAGGTCTGTATCATGGCATCTCGCCGCACAACGACATCGCGCACATCTATAAAAACAACTCCAATGACGGCACCAACAACTGTTGCAACATCCACGCCTGCCGCTGAGGTTGAAGCGCCAGAAGCCAGTCTTGTGCATGTTGTTAAGAAAAAAGAGCTTATTGAACGGGTGTCTGAGGCATCTGGCGTCAAAAAAGGCATGACCAAGAAAGTGGTCGATGCGATGCTCAAAGAAATGGGCGACATTATGCAAGAAGGCACTGAGATGAATGTGCCACCTCTTGGGAAATTGTCGATCAATCGTCAAAAAGAGATCGCGAATGCGTTTATTTTGATTGCCAAATTACGCCGCCCTAAGGGCATGCTGGCTGGCAAAACGCCGTCCGCTGAGGGCGAAGACGCATCAAGCGAAGATGTGGATACACCTGAGGCTGCACAAAGCTAAAAAAGTGGTGTGATGCCTCTTGCATCATGCCCATCCTAGGGCTAAACACCGCGCTAAGGCGGGTCGTTAGCTCAGTTGGTAGAGCGCTTCGTTTACACCGAAGATGTCGGGAGTTCGAGCCTCTCACGACCCACCACTGAAATTCAAAGGGCACACCGCAGGGTGTGCCCTTTTTCATTGCGCAGTCCCGTGTGTCGCGGTACCTCATCTGCATGATAAAACATCCGATATTTTTATTGCGACATGGCCAAACCGAATGGAACCTTGAGGGGCGTTTGCAAGGGCGATTGGACAGCCCATTGACGCAAAAGGGCCAAGCGCAAGCCGTTTTGCAGCGCGATATTTTGGCGCCGATTTTAGAAACCTTTCCGTCTATTGATTTCCATGCCAGCCCGTTGGGGCGCGCATGGGATACGGCGCGATCTGCTGCGGGCGATCATAGCGTTCAAAAGAATGATTTGTTGATGGAAGTGTCTGCTGGCAGCTGGGAGGGGCGCCTTCGGGCCGATATCGTGGCCGAACGGGGGGGCTCCGCTGCCGAAGAGGATATGTTTGATCTGTTTTTATCCGCGCCAGACGGCGAAGGGGCGGAGGCGCTTGATGCGCGGTGTCGCAGCTATTTGAGCGCGCTCACGGGGCCAACTGTGATTGTGTCGCATGGGGTTGTCTCTGCGTTTTTGCGCGGGCTTTTGCGCGGCCTTGAGTTGCCCGATATCGCACGGCTGTCTCACAACCAAGGTGTTGTTTTCGCGCTGAATGACGGGGCTGAGGTGATGTTGCAATCACGCGCAGATGCCGCAAGTTATCTTGCTGACATCCGCGCATAGGGGGGTGTCACTTGTGGGCTTAGTCTTTTGATACAGCATCCAAAATGCGCGCCCAAGACCGAATGCCTTTGTGAAAACATTCCACGTCATATTTTTCATTGGGCGAATGGATTTGATCATCATCGCGTCCAAATCCGGCCAGCATAGTATCTACACCAACGATATTTTTAAAATGGCCTGCGATAGGAATGGATCCGCCACAGCCAATAAAGGCGGCCTCTTTTGGCCATTCATCGGACAAGGCTTTGCGCGCTTTTTCGAAGGCTGGGTGATCTGTGGCCATTGTAGACGCTTTTGAGGCACCGTGGGGATGAAATTCGACAGTGCAGTCGGCGGGCAAATTTGCACGGATATAGCTGTGCAAGGCCGCGCGAATTTTATGGGGATCTTGATCGCCCACAAGCCGCGCAGACAGTTTGACCGAGGCTTGTGACGGCAAAACCGTCTTAAAACCTGCGCCGGTGTAGCCGCCATTGATGCCATTGAATTCAAGCGTCGGTTCGGACCAAATCATCTCGAGCCCGCTTTTGCCGATCTCGCCTGCGGGCTGTTTTAGGCCGACTTCGCCCAAAAACTGTTCGGGGTTGAACCCCAAAGCATCCCACTGCGCCCGCAAATTTTCGGACAACTCAGGCACGCCATCATAAAATCCGGGCAGGGTGACGCGACCAGACGCGTCGTGCAGGCCTGCTAGAATTTTTGTTAAAACGCGAATTGGGTTGCGGGCGATTCCCCCAAACATGCCAGAATGCAGGTCTTTATCGGCGGCAGTGATCACAATTTCTTCGCCCATCAAGCCGCGCAGCATGGTGACGATTGCCGGCGTGTCATGGCCAAACAGTCCTGTGTCACAGATCAATGCGACATCGCCTTTCAACGTGTCTTTGTGCGCTTCCATGAACGGGACAAGAGATGGAGAACCGCTTTCTTCCTCGCCTTCAAAGAAGAACGTGATTTCGCACGGCAGGCTGCCATGTTCCGCCATCCAAGCGCGACAGGCCTCGATAAATGTCATCAACTGGCCTTTGTCATCTGATGATCCTCGCCCACGAATGACACGACCTTTTGCAGTGTCTTCAATCTGTGGATCAAAGGGGTCTGAATTCCAAAGTTCAATAGGATCAATGGGTTGTACGTCATAGTGTCCGTAGAACACGAGGTGCGGTGCGGATGTATTTGCGGGTCCCTCGATGTGTCCCATCACCATCGGATGTCCCGGTGTTGTATGGGTCTCGGCCTTGATACCGATTGAGGCCAGTTCTTTGACCAGCCAAGCGGCGGCGGCGGCACAGTCCTCTTTATAGGCCGGATCTGTTGAAATCGACTTGAGGCGCATAAGCTCCAAAAGGCGATCCAATGACGCGGGCAGATCTGCGTCGATGCGGGACAAGACGGGGGTGATTCGAGTGTTCATGATCAAGGGACGCCTTATGGTCACAGAGAAAAATTTGCCCCAACTTACCGCGTCAAAGTGCGGTGTCCAGTCGCGGGGGGCAGTTTGATATAGATCATTCCTAAATGTATTTGTTAGAAGCTAAATCAAAGACGGCAAACATTGTCGCACATCTGATTGCTCAAATATCTTGCGTTTCTTGAATATGTTTCGCAAGCTGAGGGTCAGCCGCCGCACAAGGCGATGAAAGAACGCATGAGAGGACGACCCGTGAACTATACAGCACAGCTCGATGAAGCGCTCCAACGTCTACATGATGAGGATCGCTATAGAACCTTCATTGATATCGAGCGTGAACGCGGAAATTTCCCTCATGCTGTATGGAACAAACCTGATGGCACCAAGCAGCCTGTCACCGTTTGGTGTGGCAATGATTATCTTGGCATGGGGCAGCATCCCGTCGTTTTGGACGCAATGAAAGAAGCCGTGGATGCGACAGGCGCGGGCTCTGGTGGTACACGCAATATTTCTGGCACGACAGTGTATCACAAGCGACTTGAGGCTGAGTTGGCCGATTGGCACCACAAAGAAGCGGCTTTGGTGTTCTCATCTGCCTACATCGCCAATGATGCGACTTTGTCGACCTTGCCTAAGCTTTTTCCCGGCCTGATCATTTATTCAGACACGCTCAATCACGCCTCTATGATCGAAGGTATACGTCGCAATGGTGGGGCCAAGCGCCTGTTCCGTCACAATGACGTCGAACACCTGCGTGAATTGTTGCAAGCCGACGATCCGAATGTGCCCAAACTGATCGCGTTTGAATCTATCTATTCTATGGATGGCGATTTTGGCCCAATCAAAGAAATTTGTGATCTGGCCGATGAATTCAATGCGCTGACCTACATCGACGAAGTGCATGCGGTTGGCATGTACGGCGAACGTGGGGCAGGGATTGCGGAACGTGACGGGCTTTTGGATCGTCTTGATATTATCAACGGGACACTTGGCAAGGCTGTTGGTGTTTTTGGCGGCTATATCGCGGCCTCTGCAAAAATGTGTGATGCCATTCGGTCCTATGCGCCTGGTTTCATCTTTACCACATCACTGCCGCCGGCTGTTGCTGCGGGGGCTGCGGCCTCTATTGCGCATCTCAAAACCGATCCAAGTATCCGTGAGCAGCATCAAACACAGGCCAAAATTTTGAAACTGCGCCTCAAAGGCCTTGGTTTGCCGATTGTTGATCATGGTAGCCACATCGTGCCGTTGATTGTTGGCAGTCCAAAACACACAAAATTGATGTCTGACATGATGCTGGATGGATTTGGGATTTATGTCCAGCCGATCAATTACCCAACCGTGCCACGTGGCACTGAACGGCTTAGGTTTACACCGTCCCCTGTGCACGGGCCGCGTGAAATGGATGCTTTGGTTGGGGCTTTGGACGAGTTGTGGTCGCATTGTGCGCTAAATCGTGCCGAATTGGCGGGGTAACGACTTTTCGCTCTGTGCGCAGCCTTTGAGCCTATGCTAACTAAATGGTGATATAGCGAACGAATCGCTGAATCAAATTGGGGCAAATCGAGGTATGCGTATGTTGGGGCGGTGGAGCAAACCACCAGTCGAGGAAGATCAGCAGCCACGTGGTTTTGACGACTTCGAGCTCAAGCTCGGTGACGTTATGCGCGGGGAACGTGCAACCCTTGGTAAATCGCTTCTTGATGTCCAACGCGAACTCAAAATCAAAGCGACGTATGTTGCTGCGATTGAAAATTCCGACCCATCCGTCTTCGAAACCCAAGGCTTTATCGCGGGATATGTGCGTTCTTATGCCCGCTATCTTGCTCTTGATCCTGAATGGGCTTTTGCACGTTTTAGCGCGGAAAGCGGTTTTGCCGTGGCGCATGGTATGTCGCCTGCGGCCTCATCTGCGCGCAAACCATCAGTGACGGCGGCGTCTAAACGCAAATCTGATGATCCATATTCCGATCCCAATGCCTCTTTTGTCCCGCGTGGCGAAAGCTTTCTGGCGCGTATTGAACCGGGGGCCATTGGGTCAACGGCTGTTCTGCTCGCCCTTGTTGCGGTGATTGGATATGGCGGTTGGTCCGTTTTACAAGAAATTCAAAAGGTACAACTCGCACCTGTCGACCAAGCGCCTGGTGTGGCCTCTGAAACGACAAGCCTACCTGATGATCCCGTCATCATCGCGGGCTTGAACGAGCGTGTGGGGGTGTCTGCCCCGTCATCGGAAGCGCTGGATCGTTTGTACCGCCCGCAAGCCTTGAACACACCGGTTCTTGTGCCGCGTGATGGGCCAATTGCGACCCTTGACCCACGCACGGGTGGGGCCTTGGTACAAGAAAGCGCCGAAGATCGTCTTGATGCGATGTCGCGCCAGTTGGCAAATGCCGCGACCCTCAGTCCTGATACGCAAGTTGTTCAAGTTGTTGAGCAAGGCGCGCCAGAGTTGGCTCTTATTGCTGTGCGCCCGTCTTGGGTTCGCGTCAGTTCTGCTGATGGGTCTGTTTTGTTTGAAAAGATTTTGGATGCTGGCGAACGTTATGTCTTGCCAGCCACCGAAGAAGCCCCACTTTTGCGCACGGGCAATGGCGGGGGTGTTTACTTTGCGTTGAATGGCCAAGCCTACGGCCCAGCGGGTAAATCGGGCTCTGTGGTGAAAAACATAGCGCTGTCTGAGGTGGACATCTCGAACGCTTTTGACGCGGTTGATCTGGCGGCCAATGATTTTGTCGCTGAGATGTTCAAAGTCGCTCAAAACACTGCTGCCGAGTAGTTTTTCACGTCTTTAATATGGCCTTTTGACTTGGAATGGTTCTATGCCGGTTGGCGATGTGTGTGGGTTTGATATGAATGTGCGCTATGGCCCATTGCCCCCAATGGATCCGCGACCTATCTATAGGGCAAAGCCGCACAACGTCCGAAAGGTGTCTCATGTCCCTGAACCATATCCGCCCGTGGCGTAACATTTATCGTCGGGAAAGCCGCCAAATTATGGTTGGCAATGTGCCTGTTGGGGGCGGTGCGCCTATTTCGGTCCAGACCATGACCAACACCGACAGTTCTGATGTGCGTGCAACCTTGGATCAGGTGATCCGTGCCGCGGATGCGGGCGCTGATATCGTGCGCATTTCAGCGCCGGATGAAGGGGCCACCAGAGCACTTAAAGAAATTTGTCGCGAAAGCCCCGTGCCCATCGTGGCAGATATTCATTTTCACTATAAACGCGCGATTGAAGCCGCCGAAGCGGGGGCTGCCTGTTTGCGGATCAATCCCGGCAATATCGGTGATGAAAAACGCGTCAAAGAGGTAATCAAAGCTGCAAAAGATCACGGTTGTTCCATCCGTATCGGGGTGAACGCAGGCTCTTTGGAAAAACATCTGCTTGATAAATACGGCGAACCTTGCCCCGATGCCATGGTCGAAAGCGGCATGGATCACATCAAAATCTTGCAAGACAATGACTTTCATGAATTCAAAATCTCGGTGAAAGCCTCTGACGTGTTCATGGCGTCTGCTGCCTATCAACAACTGTCCGAGGCCACGGATGCGCCGATCCATTTGGGCATCACTGAGGCAGGCGGTCTGACCTCTGGCACGATCAAATCGGCCATCGGCATGGGGCAACTTTTATGGGCTGGCATCGGTGACACCATTCGGGTGTCGCTGTCTGCCGATCCTGTGGAAGAGGTAAAAGTTGGGTATGAGATTTTAAAATCTCTTGGTCTGCGCCATCGCGGCGTGAACATCATTTCGTGCCCCAGCTGTGCGCGCCAAGGCTTTGATGTGATCAAAACGGTCGAGACCTTGGAAAAGCGTCTTGAACATATCAAAACACCGATGAGCCTGTCGATCATCGGATGTGTTGTGAATGGCCCAGGTGAGGCGTTGATGACAGATGTTGGCTGGACGGGCGGCGGGGCTGGTGCTGGTATGGTCTATTTGGCAGGCAAGCAATCGCATAAGCAATCCAACGAGGACATGGTCGAACATATCGTTGAACAGGTTGAGAAAAAAGCAGCTGAAATTGCTGTAAAAATGGCCGCCGAAGAGGCCGCAGCCGAATAGTGCTGTCGCTTAAGATACGGGCACACCAAAGAAAAACCCCGCTGATTTAGCGGGGTTTTTGCATGTTTGCGGGGGCACTTTTTAGCCCTCTGTGCGCAGCTCTGCTATGATTTCGACCATACTGTCATAGGGTACATAACCACGGACCAGTTCGGTTTCCATCACAAAGGCCGGCGTCCCATTGATCTGCATAGCTTGTCCAAGCGCATGATTTTTAGCGATAATATCGGTCACCTCTTGGGCGTCCATGCGTGCTATCACAGCATCCGTGTCGATGTCAGTGCCGCGCAAAAGGCGTTTCAAGCTGCCTTTTGACACGTTGTTTCCTCCGGTCATCAAGGCCTCGTGAATATCGGCATAGGCATCGTTGCCCGCCACCAAATGCACTGCGATAGCAAAGCGCGACGCCAACACAGAGGCTTCGCCAAGAATTGGGAATTCTTTGATGATCAATTTGATATTGCCGTCATTTTCAAGCAGCGCTTTGACGTCAGAATGTGCTTTTTTGCAGTATCCGCAGCGATAGTCCAAAAATTCGACCATGGTGATATCGCCATCAGGGTTGCCCAAAACCAGATCAGAGGGCGAGGTGAACAAGGCGTCCGCATTGGCTGCAATCATATCTTTGTCGGATGCATCTGCGGTTTGCGCGTTGCGTTTTTCTAAAACGGCGATGGCTTCCATCAACACTTCTGGATTGTCCAAAAGATACGCACGCACTTCGCCGCGAAAGGCCTCGCGATCGGCATCAGACAAAGCAGATAAATCGCTGGCCCAAGCGGCACTCGCCACAGACATAGCCGTAAGCGCACAGGCGCTCAGGGTCAAAAGGGGGCGGGTGGCACGCATAAGAACTCTCCATTTTTAAACTGTTCTGTAAGGTCTAGCACACTCAAGTGGGGCGTCTAGCCAACAGTTTTGTGAAGGGCGCGATGCAGCAGAGCCTAGAGATGAACCACAAACGCGGGATTGCGTTTTGTGTGAGGCGCTGGCATCCGTAGGGAAATCTCAAAATTTAGAGTGGTCCCAAATGAAAATATCCCGCCGCAGCGCTGTTGATCCGTTTATTGTCATGGATGTGATGGAGGCCGCTCGTGCCGCCGAAGCGCGCGGGCGACATATCATTCATATGGAAGTCGGCCAGCCCGCCACAGGCGCACCAGCATTGGCGCGCAAACGTTTGGCAGAGGAGATGGAGCAGGGGCCCTTGGGCTATACAGTCGCTTTGGGGTTGCCAGATTTGCGCAGCGGCATCGCCGATCTGTACAAAGATTGGTACGGGATCGATTTGGACCCCGCGCGGGTTATCGTCACCTCCGGCTCGTCAGGTGCATTTATTTTGGCCTTTACTGCGCTGTTCGATACAGGGGCCAAAGTGGGTCTGGGGGAACCGGGGTATCCATCTTACAGACAGATTCTAAGCGCGCTTGATCTTGATCCTGTTGGCATTCAATCCAAGCTGGAAAATCGTTTGCAGCCTGTGCCATCTGATTTGCCTGATGGATTGGACGGCTTGATCGTGGCTTCACCGGGCAATCCGTCGGGCACCATGTTAGACCGCGCCGCGATGACAGCGTTGATTGCAGCATGCGCGGCCAAAGATGTGTCGTTCATTTCCGATGAGATTTACCACGGCATCCAATACGAGGGGCGCGCGGTGTCCGCCTTGGAAATTTCGGATGATGTTTATGTCATCAACTCTTTTTCCAAATACTTTTCCATGACCGGCTGGCGTGTGGGGTGGATGGTTGTGCCCGAAGACCATGTGCGGGTGATCGAACGTTTGGCGCAAAACCTGTTTATCTGTCCCTCTCATGCAGCACAGATTGCCGCTTTGGGGGCTCTGCAGTCACGTGCCGAATGCGATGCGCACACGCAGGTTTATACCGAGAATCGCAGATTGATGTTGGAAGGATTGCCCATGGCGGGGTTTGATAAAATCGCACCGCCGGATGGTGCGTTTTATATCTATGCTGATGTGTCTGAGTTGACCGACGACAGTCGTGCATTTTGTGCGGAAATATTACAACAGGCGGGCGTTGCCGTCACGCCGGGATTGGATTTCGACAAAAAGCGCGGCGCGCAAACCCTACGATTTTCCTATGCGCGTGCAACGGAGGACATTGTAGAGGGGCTCAAACGTTTGACAGCATTCATGGACGCGCGACGTAAAACATAACGTGAAATGTGCCGCGCGACTGGGGGATCTCATGCTTGGTGCTTCTTGGGTGGAGTTTTTTTCACCTTCACGTTACACTCGACCTTAAGGGCCTAACATAAGGTTCAGATGAGGTAAAAATGCAGTTTCCCAAAGCCTGTTTGATCACAGCGGCGCTGGGGGTGTGGAGTGTTCTCTGCCCTCAAAGCCTCGCCGCGCAAGATAGTTTTGTCGCGCTCGCACAAGTTGGCGGCGATGGTGCACGTGTGGTGGATCGTGGCGACGGGGCGACGTTGTCATTAACCCTAAGCCAACCCGTGCCTTACCGTATTTTCACCCTGACTGACCCTTTGCGGATGGTTATCGATTTTGCCGAGGTTGACTGGACGGGGTTCAATCCCATCGCCTTTGATCAGGCTGCGGCCATCACGGCCGTGAGAGTGGGCGGGTTTCGCCCCGGTTGGTCGCGCATGGTGTTGGATTTGTCCGAACCTGTCGCGGTGAATGCAGCACAAATGCTGCGCACCGACGAGGGCGCAACACTGCATTTAAGCTTGGAACCTATTGCCGATGCCGTTTTTGCAGAGCGTTCTGGCGTGCCGGAAACCGCGCGGTTCGCGCTTGCCGGTGATCCGGTTGAATTGGGGCCGGTTGCGCGCGTGCCGATTGGATCTGGACCTTTGCGGGTTGTTTTGGATCCTGGTCATGGTGGTATTGATCCGGGCGCGGAACGCGACGGGCAACGTGAATCTGATTTGATGTTGGCATTTGCGCAAGAATTGCGTGATGTTTTGGTGCGCGCAGGTGGGTTTGAGGTCGTTTTGACCCGTGATGACGACACCTTTGTGCCGCTTGAAACCCGTATTTCCATCGCGCGTGCTGTGGCGGCAGATGTGTTTTTGTCGCTTCACGCCGATGCTTTGTCTGAGGGGCAGGCGCATGGCGCGACACTGTACACCTTGGCTGAACGCGCCACAGATGAAGCGTCATTAAAGTTGGCAGAACGTCATGATCGCGCCGATATTTTGGCCGGTATCGATCTGAGTGACCAAGATGATGTGATTGCGGCTGTGTTGTTGGACATGGCGCGCACAGAAACAGAGCCGCGCACGGATCGTTTGGCGGACGCTTTGGTGACGCGGTTGCAAAAATCCATCGAGATGCACAAACGTCCTCGGATGGAGGCCGGATTTTCTGTGCTTAAATCTGCGGATGTGCCGTCTATTTTACTTGAGTTGGGTTTTTTGTCCTCGCCCAAAGATCGCGCCAATCTGGTGGACCCGGAGTGGCGTCATACGGCCGCGCAAGCGATCCGTGATGCGCTTGGGGCGTGGGTTGAGATCGAGCGGGATGTCGCGTTGAAAACGCGCCCCTAACATGCGTTGAAAACGCGTCCTTAACATGCGTTGAAAACGCGTCCGTTAAGATGTTTGGTTTGGCACAGCTGCAAATTTGATCGCACCAAATCGCAAATCTGCGAAA
>JBLHXX010000057.1:0-17904 GCA_047630475.1 Celeribacter sp.
CATCGTTGGATTTCACAGTTTGAATGGCGTTGCCAGCATAGACAGGACGTTTGAATGTCTGTGCATCGACCACCTCGATGACGTCAGAGATGACCATGACATCCAGCAAAGCCGCGACGCGTGGTAAAATGTTTTTGCCCAAGGTTGTCGCAGGGGCCACGATATAAGAATACTCTTCAGCCAATGGCACAATCAATTCGGCGATGTTTTCGGCCAGACCATGTGCATAGCTCGTGTTATCAACGCACAGAACACGGTTCACACCGGTGATATTTGCTACCGATTGTGCCGCCGCAGCAGAGCCACAAACCAGCACAGTCACCAAACCAAGTGGCGCACAGGCCGTGACGGTTTTCGCGGTGGCATCAACGTTAAGGTCACCACCGGTTGTTTCGGCAAGAAGAAGTACCGTCATTGCACAAGGCCTCTCTCTTTCAGGGTCTCAACAAGATCATCGACAGATCCCACCATAATGCCGGCTTGGCGCACAGGCGGTTCATTTGTTGAAATCACCGTAAGACGGGGCTGCGTGTCCACGCCAAAGTCAGAGGAATCTTTTTGCGCGATGGGTTTTTTCTTGGCTTTCATAATGTTTGGCAGCGACGCATAGCGTGGCTCATTGAGGCGCAAGTCCACGGTGATAATCGCGGGAAGCGGCACAGAAATCGTCTGCAACCCCCCGTCAACTTCACGCGTGACAATCGCCACATCATTTTCAATTTTAACCTCAGAGGCAAACGTGGCTTGGCCCCACCCCAACAGAGCTGAAAGCATTTGACCGGTTGCGTTCATATCATTGTCTATGGCTTGTTTGCCTAATATCACCAAGTTAGGTGTCTCGTCTTTGACCACTTTCGCCAAGATTTTTGCAACAGCAAGGGGTTCGATATCAACGCCCTGTGCGTCGGTGACCAAAATGCCTCGATCCGCGCCCATGGCCAGCGCCGCGCGCAGAGTGTCACTGGATTTTTTGTCACCGATAGAGACAACCACCACCTCGCTTGCGATGCCAGATTCTTTGAGACGCACAGCCTCTTCCACCGCGATTTCATCAAATGGATTCATCGACATTTTGACATTTGTCAGGTCAACGCCCGTGCCGTCGGCTTTGACTTTGACCTTTACATTGTAGTCGATCACTCTTTTGATCGGAACAAGCACTTTCATTTGGTTTCCTAGCTGTTTTAAATCAATGACAGGTGGCACGGTATGCAAATGCTTGGATATTGGCCTGACCTATCGGGTATATTGCGCCAGTGGTCTTTAGCTCGACTTAGGCAAGTCAAGCCCAGCGATCATGTGAACAGCACGTGCGGCCTCGGCACCCTTTTCAGTAAAATGTGCTGTAAAGAAAGCAGAAAAATACGGCTCTGATTGAAAATTGTGTGGTGTCAAACTGACGGAATAAGTTGGCACGCCCGTTTCCATTTGAGCCGTCATCAAGCCGGACACCACCGCCTGCGCCACGAAATCATGGCGATAAATGCCGCCATCTACGACCAATGCCGCGGCGACAATGGCATCGAACTTACCACTGTGGCCCAACTTTTGAGCAAGTAAGGGCATTTCAAAAGCACCGGGCACATCATAGGTTGTTACCTCGAAATCAACTCCGAGCGCTTTCATTTCGGCCTTAAATCCGACCAATGATTGATAGACAATTTCAGCGTGCCAAGAGGCTTTGATATAAGCGATAGAAAGTTTTTTCATGACGATATTCCTTGTGATGCTGTTTGGGCGGAGGTGAAGACGGCCGTCACTTTTTCGACGTCCCGCTGCATGGCCGCAATCAGTGCGTCAACAGAGTCAAACTTTTCTTCCGCCCGAATAAAATCGGTGAGATGCACGACAATTTCTTGTCCGTAGATATCCTCGTCAAAATCGAAAATATGGGTTTCCAAACGGGTCTCGTTCCCCTCAAATGTTGGGCGGGTCCCAAATGACGTGACAGAGCGATATGTTTTAGGGGTCTCACCACCAACGCGGGTATGTGAAGCGTAGACACCAAAGAGAATCTCATCAGGCCCTACGCCAAGCAAATTGGCCGTCGGAAACCCGAGAACACGCCCTCTTTTATCTCCGTGGCGCACAACGCCATGAACAGTGTACGGTAATGATTTCCCCATTCTATTTTCTCCCTCGATAGTTTGCGGATCTGGCCGCGTTCATTTCCAAAAATGCATAAATCACAGTCTTGATCGGCCGCCATCGACAACCAAATCGGTGCCCGTTACAAACGACCCCACGTCGGAACATAGATAAAGAGCCGCGTTTGCGATGTCTGAAGACGCGCCCAAACGCCCCAATGGAATGCCATCGGTCAAAGACGTGGCCTCGCCTGAATCTTCATAAAGACGCTTGACGCCCTCTGTGCCCGCAATCGGGCCCGGTGCAATTGTATTGCAAAGAATTCCGTCGGCGCCCCATTCGATCGCTAATGTGCGGATCAAAGACATCACGCCGGCTTTGGCGGCTGCGGCATGTGCACATCCTGCCCAACCTTGAAGCGCACGGGTGGTGGAAATCGCAATAAAGCGCCCGCCGAAATGCGATTGACTGAGCGCCAAATGTGCGGCCTTTGCACAGTGAAATGTGCCATTCAGATCGATGTCCACCACCGTCTGCCACGCGTTGAACGACATCTTTGTGAACGGTACGTTGAAATTGCCCGCAGCATTCGCAATCACAATATCCAATGCGCCAAAGTCAGCGATCGCTGTGTCGACCGCCATCTGAACCGCCACAGCGTCGCGCACATCCGCGATCACGCCTTTGGCAGAACCACCGTTGCGCTGCAGAACCCCGACGGCTGACGTTATCCGCTCTTCGTTGCGGCTGGCGATCACCACATTGGCCCCAGCCGCAACAAAGGCTTGGGCAATCGCAAAGCCAATGCCGCTGCCGCCGCCAGTGATCAGCGCAGTCCGGCCTTTGAGCGCATCAATAAACAGAGCAGGGGCGTGCGTCATTTTGTAAAGCCATCAAAAGGCGTAACATACACAGCACCAAAGCCATCTAGAATTGCACGCGCTTGTGGCGTCGGCGCACCGTATACAGTAAAGCTGGATACAGTCGCGAGTTGGGTAAAGGCCTCAGCAAACCCCGCAAAGGTCTGTGTGACGTGATGCACAACCGCCTCAGAGTCACGATAGTGTTCGATGATGTGAATTTCTGTGTGGTCCGCATTTACGTGATATTCATAGGCCATCGAGCCGTTTTCAGTTTTGGTTTTTTCTATCAGCGGATGCACCAACGCTTTGAAATCTTCAAAACGGGTGGGATCAATTTTAAAGACGCAGACCCAGTAAATGGCATTTTTCATGTGCGGCTCTCCTTGGGGTGCTGTGTGAAATATCTTGCGCCAATCAACTGAAATACCAACCAAAGAACAACTGTAGCTTTGCGACACTTCGTTGCCTCGTGGCTGTATCCGCGTCACTTGAAAATACGCGCGATGTGTTGCCGAATACTCTGCGCCACGGGGCTGTCTCGCACGTGACACTTTAAGTGGCGCAGGCTGGCGCAGCTGAGCCATTGCACAGTCGCCGCGCCGCGTGTTCGGTTCGATGTGAAATGCATCCATGAAGGAGGAATAGAAATGGCTGACTCTCAATTTTCACTCGAAGGCCGAATTGCACTTGTGACAGGCGGTGGACGTGGCATCGGAGCAGGTATCGCGGCCAGCCTTGCCAACGCCGGCGCGGACGTCATCATTGCAGATTACACAACCGAGTTGGCCGAGGATGGCGCACATGCAATATCCAAGCTGGGGCGTCGCAGTGCTGGCATTCAAGTTGATGTGCGTAAACCCGACAGTGTAACGTCAATGATTGATCAGGTGGAAAAACAGTTCGGTCGCCTTGATATTGCGATGAACAATGCGGGGATCGTAAGCCTTGGCGGTATCGAAGAGCTGACATTTGACCAATGGAATGACTGCCTTGAAGTGAACTTGCGCGGTGTATTTTTGTGCTGCCAAGCGGAAATCAAATTGATGCGCAAACAAAAATACGGGCGTATTATCAACACGTCTTCTATTGCGGGCAAAGTGGGTTTTCCAAGCCTTGCGCACTACAGCGCTTCGAAATTTGGCGTCATCGGCTTCACCAATGCGATCGCCAAAGAGGTCGCGACAGACGGCATCACAGTGAACGCATTGTGCCCAGGCATTGTCGGCACAGGGATGTGGCGCGGCGACACTGGCCTATCTGGAAAATGGGCAGAACCCGGAGAAACGGAAGAACAATCATGGGAACGCCATCAAAAGATTTTCTTGCCACAAGGTGAGGCACAAACCCCTGAAGACATGGGGCAAATGGTGGTTTACATGGCTTCTGCGGCGCATCTCACGGGTCAAGCTTTGGCCGTTGATGGCGGGTTCTCTCTCTAGAGCTTTATACCAAATCCAATGGCCGTTGCGATATCTCACAACGGCCATTGCGGTGGACAAACCTATTTCTGCATGTCGATTTTTAGTTTTCGCTACGCGCTTTTTGGATTTCGATTTTCCGGTACAACGTGGCCCGAGACACCCCAAGATAGCGTGCCGTCATCGACACGTTTCCCTTGTTGTAACGCAAGGCCGCTTCGATTTTAGAGGCTTCCGATTGAGAGCGCGCCGACATGTCTTGGCTGGCAAACTCTTCGACAATATCAACGGGCAGGTGTTCAAGTCGAATTGTATTTCCATCCGCCAAAGCTATAGCGTGGCGCAATGTTTTGCGCAGTTCTCTCACATTTCCAGGCCAATGGTAATTTTCGAAAATACGTTTGACCTGAGGGTCAATTTCCAAATGCTCTCGCCCTAAATTTTTGCTTTCCAGTTTGAAAAAATCAAGGATCGTATCCGCTAAGTTTGGGGTGTTTCTGAGGGGGGCAAAAGACACGTGACCGCCTTTAAGGCGGTGCAGCAAATCTTTGCGCATTGCACCCGTTTTCCCAAACTCATCAACATCTTGCGAGGACACTGAGACGACCCCGATGTTTTGAACGTCTGGAGATACCGCATGTTCCAAGAGCCGCAGAACAGAGACTTGCTCTTGTTCATTTAGCTCATCAATCCGATCAAGCAGCAGGCATGATTTCTGTCCCGCCGCGAGGAGGCGCAGCAGGCCGTTAATATCCGCGTCAGATTTCAGTGATGCGCAATCTATGGCGACGACTTGCCCCTCAGCCCCCACATGTTTTTGTGCAATTTTTTGGGCAAAAACCGTTTTTCCTACGCCGGTTTCGCCGGACAAAACCACGGATAGGCCTGATGCCAAAAGGCGTTGTGCGCGATTGATAGCCTGAGAGAGTACAGGCTCCATACGCAATTCTTTTTGTTTGCCGTCAATAATTCTGATGGGCGAAGACTTCGCGCGCGCTTTTTGACCACCATCAGGGACCATGATGGAATGCAAATGTGTCTTACGTGCAGAAGAGTCTGAAATCGTCGCCTTTAAAAGCTTGCCTTTAAAGGTGAAATCAAAGGATTGATCCGGCCGCATGTTTTCAAGTTTTGTGTCAAAATCGAACACCTCGTCGGCGCGCGCGCCAAACAATGCGCCAGCGGGTTGACCAATCAGCCGTGCAACATGTGAACTGCCGTCAATTATGCGACCATTGTCGTCCAGCGCGAGGCGCCCCTCTTCGGCAATGTCTGAGTTTTCGGCGCTGTCAGTGATACGGATCATTTGGGTATTTTTATGCACACGGCCAAAATACCCATTTTCAATACGCCGTGAAGACCGTTCAACAATATTCTTTACAACCGCATTCATGCGGTCATCGCCTTGCCGCGCCGTGGTGACGTTGATCACACTTTCTATCGTGCCGTTGCTGCCAAAAATAGGTGACGTCAAACAGGTTAAAGATTGCGTTGCTTCGCCAAAATGTTGCTCGCCAACGATGGCCACAGATTTCCCAACACTCAAGCACGTGCCAATACCATTGGTGCCTTGACGATCTTCTGTCCAAATAGAACCGGGCAAAACACCCAAGCTTGCCAAATCACCTAAATATTTGTAATCACATCTAAAAAGAAGCATTGCCCCGTGTGATGATGCGATGGACACTAGGTATTCACTGTCGACTAAGCGTGAAAAAAGACGCTCCATTTCAGGTTCGGCTATGCGTAAAAATTCCTCATTGGTTCCCATAATTTCTCGTAACTGAGAGTGTGTTAGAACCTCGGCACGCGGCACAGTATCAGGCAGCAACTTGTAGTCTTCTAGGCATCGTTTCCAAGACGCTGACACTAAATCGGGGAGTTCGGGCGTGCCGGAGAGGCCTCTGGATTTGCGGATGTCATCAATTTCGCCTTTGGTATGAAAAGGCCGTTCCGTAAAGTTATGACGTTCAGTTTCTTTCATTTGTCCCTCCCAAGACATTCCATTCCATCAGCCGAGACCTTGTACGCACATCACAAAGATGGATTTCAGTTGGCCAACCGCGCAGGCCCCCCGTTTATCCAAATTAGTGGATCACACTTTTGTACATCGTCATCTTTAACTTGAACCGCTTCGATTCCTGCAATGAAAACGGTTTGGTCCCCATGCTTTTGCGCGCTTTGGACGCGGCAGAAAAAGTTTGTTTCGGCGCTTGTTAGGTAGGGCAAATTTCGATGTCCTACACGCCAGTTGTTCGATGTAAACCTTGAGGCCCGCAAATCACTTCGGCTAAACCGGTCCAGCAAATCCAAATCATTTCGAGTGATCTGGTTTAAACAAAAAATCCCAGTACTCTGCACCACCGGAAACACAGACGCGTCGTGATTGACGGCAACGATGATCGAAGGTTTATCGACGGAAAAAGGAATGGCGGCTGTCACAGCCATCCCGCAAAAGCGACCTTCGACGTCTCGTGTTGACAGCAATGAAATCGCGACAACAGTCCTGCGCAGCCCCCTTCGGAGCATTTCAGGAAATTCCGGATCATTATCCTCACAATGGTCGAACCGGTTTTCCATTTCTTTCCAATCTACTTTATACGCGTTTTCCCAGCACACCAAGCTCCGAGTTCACTACACTAGATTGCCGCGAGGCGAACGCCACTGTCCAATTGAGACACTGAAAGCGCCTACAAGTGTATCTATTGGAACAGGTGCTGAGGGGAGTGTTTCAGCTAGGAAACAACCTTGGCTTCAATCAAACCATCGATGTCATCATCGCTGTAGCCAAACCGCTTTAACACGTCTCGACTGTGCAGTCCGATTGGTGCTGGCGGCAGGCGCACCGCACCTGGCGTGCGCCCCAATTTGATGGCCATCCCGGGACCTGTGTAGCCGTCCAATTCTACCGTCATTTCGCGCGTGCGGGTATGATCCAAAGCTAAAGCTTCCTCGACGGTCAAAACCGGAGCGCAGGGAACACCAAGGCCCATCAAGCGATCAAACAATGCTATGCCGTCACGATCAGCAAGCAAATGTACAAGGTGTTCACGCAAACTGTCACGATTGACAACGCGACTGCCATTGGTGAGGTAAAGGGCATTTTCGCTTAGTGAAGGCGCACCCAATTCTGCGCACAGGCGTCCAAATTGCCGATCATTTCCAACAGCGAGAAACAGCGGGACTGTCGCCGTTGGGAAAAGATCGTATGGAACAATATTAGGGTGCCCGTTGCCCGTACGGATCGCTTTGCCACCGTTCAAAACATTCGAGGCATGCGGATGCAACATCGACAAAGCGGTGTCGAACAGGGTGGCTTCGACGTATTGCCCACGCCCTGACGTTTTGCATTCCAGTAGAGCGAGCAAGATGCCCATGCAAGCGTTCATGCCGGTGCAACTGTCGACGATCGGGATCCCGATGCGGCATGCAGACTCCTCAGGGGGACCATTGACGGCCATCAGTCCAGAGATGGCCTGCACCGCAGCATCATAGCCGGGCAGACCGCCGAATTCGCCTGTTTCGCCAAACCCTGAGACGCGACAATGCACCAGTTTGGGGAACCGTGCGCAGATTTCTGAAATATCTTCGACGCCCCATTTTTTCCATGTGCTGAGTTTGAAGTTTTCGATAAACACGTCTGCCTTTTCGAGCAGATCAAATAACAAACTGCGCCCGGCATCGCCGGACAAATCCAAGGCAAGGTTTTCTTTGTTGCGGTTCAAGCCCATAAAATAAGGCGCCGTGCCCTCGACAAACGGCGGACCAAAACGGCGGGTGTCATCGCCATCAAAGGATTCCACCTTAATGACTTCGGCACCATGGTCGCCCAAAAGTTGCCCCGCAAAGGGACCGGCCAACACGCGCGATGCGTCAATGACGCGAGTCCCGTCTAAGGCACCAGACCTATTCAATTTCATCTCGACCTCATGTTTGGAAAGGGCGTTACACGGCTGAGTGAACAGGGCGGCAACAGTTAGGGTCGCTCACTTCACCACCAAAATATGGCGAAGTGAACAGTGGTAGATGCGGGGTCAAAACCACCATGCCAGTATGTTTGTATCTGTGGATTGGGGGCATCGCCGACAGGTCTTGCGTCGCGCATATCTGGCGCCAACGCTCACGCCCTCAGCAGCAATCTGTTCGATGTGCCAAGGGCGTGATGTCGATGTGTATCGGCTGTCGCCGCGTCGATGACTTTTGCTTAAGCGGCGTTGACCACGGGCAAAACATCCTGCGCCAAACGACGCATGGTCAGGCGTTCACGCTCACGGTTTTTACCGCTGCCATCCATTGCCGCCATAAGCAGTTTTCCGAACGGGCCGGAACGCTCACGCAAGCTCATGATTTTGTCCGTCACCGTTTTGGCAGACCCGTACATCACGGTGGCTTTGACGATGTCTTCAACGCTGACATCATCATCGCTCATGGTTGGATCCGGTTTGATAACGGCCGTGTAATTGGCAACCTTGAGCACTTTCCAAAGGTAGTCGAAGTAGTAGAAATTCGACCCTTTTGGATCAAGCAACCAGTCCTCGGCCTGTGCATCGCTTTCAGCGATCAAGACATTTCGCGCGATAGACCAATCATTGCCCGTTGGCTCAACACCCATGGCTTCACAACCTTCAACGTACTTATCCCAGTGACCAACAATCGTGCTTTCTGGTGCAAAGTTCGCCGAAATTGGGTTCCAGCCAGCTTTCACAGCACGGGTGATGCTTTCACTGTTGGGCGACATAGACGACAAAGAAATTGGCGGATGCGGCAACTGGAATGGCTTTTGCATATAGCCGACACCAAGTTCGGGAATGATGTTGTCGGTGATTTTGATGTTCCAGTATTTCCCTTTGATGTCATAGGGCGGATCCTGAGACCAAATCTGACGGATCATGTTGATAGATTCGATAAAGCGCTCATTGCGCTCATCGGCATCCAGAACATCAAAAAGTTCCATGTCAGAGGCCAAACCACCTGGCCCGATGCCCATCATAAAGCGGCCTTGCGCCATATGATCGAGCAAAGCAACTTGGCCCGCCAATTGTGCTGGATGATGGTTTGGCAAACACAAAACGCCAGTGCCAAGGCGAATATTGCGTGTTTGTGGCAACAATGATGCCAAGAAAATCAACGGCGATGTGATTGGCTCGGTTGTTGCCGAGTAATGCTCGCCAACCCATGCTTCAGCAAAGCCAAGCTCATCTGCGTAGATGATCTTTTCACTGTTTTCGGCAATGACGTCGCCAAGTTGACGTTCTGCCGGATGAAGCGGCATGTGGAAAAGTCCAAGTTCCATGGTGTCCTCCCAAGGTAAAAATAGAGCCCTTTCGGGCGGTTGCTTGCGTGGCCTCAGTATGATCAGAGGTCAGCTTAATTCGGCTTTATCGGCGGCGACTTGCCTGCCATTCAGCCAAACAATTGGCGCAGGTCCCTGCGCGGAAGTTTCGGACAGGATCAAATCTTCGACCTGCCCGAAAAATACGGTGTGCGTGCCGAAATTATGGCTGTTCATCACGCGACAAAAATGCGTCGCCAATGCGCCTTTGAGGGCAGGAAGCCCCGCATACCCATCGGTCCACTGATTGTTTAAAAAGCGCTTGTCACGCATATCGGAGCGCGAAAAGGCTTCAAGCATCCCGCCCTGATCATCGCCCAGCAAATTCAAAGCAAATGCGCCGGATTTCGATATGACGGGGTGGATCGATGCAGAACGATTGACGGCGACCATCATCGCTGGCGGGTCCATAGTTAAAGACACCGCAGACGTCACAGCCATGCCATGCTGGCAGCCTTCTTTGTCGCGGGCCGTCACCAAGAAAACGCTAGAGGCAACGCGGCGCATACTCGACATAAATTCAGAATTGAGCTGATCGATTTGTGTGGCCTGCTCGGTCATTTTTAAAGGCCCTCTCAAAGTTTTAGTCATTGTTTGACGCTCAGGGTTTGATGACGCCTCAGCGAATTTCCATGACAATGCGGCGGGATGCCAAGCCTGTACACTGGCCCATCTGCGGTAAGCTGCGTCGCATGACCTGTCTCATAATTGACAATTGTGCGCTTGGGCGCCGTGGCCGTTATTGAAGCGGGCGCGGTGGGTCTGCAGATCTCTGATTTCATGGGATGTGTTGATACATAATGCTGCAAAATCAATATGATAACAGGAGTTCATACCATGGATAAGGAACAATATCCCCGCATCGAGATTGTCATTGGCGGCAAGCGGATCGGCGCTGAAGGACGCGAGTCCCGTCCTGTATTCAATCCCGCGAACGGTAAGGAACTGGGCCGACTTCCTGCGATCACACAAGGCGAGCTGGAACAGGCGATTGAGGTCGCACAAGCTGCATTTTTAAAATGGAAAACCGTCAGTGCGTTCGAGCGCAGTAAAGTGCTTCGCCAGTTTGCCGACCTTTTGCGCAGGGATGCAAAGGTGATCGCAACCAACTTGACACGTGACATGGGCAAACCTGTGGGCGAGGCCATGTTAGAGGTGGCCTCAGCCGCAGATATTGTCGATTGGCATGCAGAAGAAGGGCGCCGAATTTACGGGCGTATTGTTCCGGCCCGCATGGATGGTGTGCAACAGATTGTCACCAAGGAACCTGTCGGAGTGTGCCTTGCCATTTCGCCATGGAATTTCCCCCTGAGCCAAGCCATTCGAAAGGTTGCAGGGGCTTTGGCCACAGGATGCACCTTGTTGTTAAAGGGCCCGGCTGACACGCCTGCCTCCATCATGTACATCGCAAATCTTCTGGAAGAGGCGGGCCTTCCCTCCGGCTGCATTAATTTGCTGTGGGGCGATTCTGCGATGATTTCCGAGACTGCTTTGGCGCATCCCAACGTGAAGAAAATCAGTTTTACGGGGTCGGTTCCTGTCGGGAAATCCCTTGCGTCCCTCGCGGGGCTTCATATGAAACGCGCAACGATGGAACTGGGCGGGCATGCCCCCGCGATCATATTTGACGATGTGAACCCAGAAGCCGTGGCGCGCGCCCTTGCCGCAAATAAGCTGCGCAACGCAGGTCAGGTTTGTATTTCGCCCACACGCTTTTACGTTCAAGACGGGGCCTATGACCGGTTTATGCCCGCTTTGATAGCGGCCTTTGAAAGCACTGTTGTTGGCGACGGTTTGGATCCTAAATCACAGATGGGCCCCTTGGCGCACGCGGGTCGCATCGAGGCAATGGAAAAATTGATTGCCGAGGCCCGCGACAACGGCGCCACGATTGCCACGGGCGGAAAACGTCTTGGGAACGAGGGCTTTTTCTATGCGCCGACAATCGTAGAAACCGACGGTGACGACATCGCATTGATGAACGAAGAACCCTTTGGCCCTGTGGCTGTGGTGTCGCGTTTTTCGGCTGACAGCGATGTACTGCCTCGTGCAAACCGCCTTCCATTTGGTCTTGCATCTTATGTGTTCACCAACACTTTAGAGCGTGCGGAGGCGACGGCCGCAGGTCTTCAGGCGGGCATGGTCAGCGTCAATCATTTCGGCCTTGGCCTTGCTGAGACGCCATTCGGCGGGATTGAGGACAGCGGTTATGGCAGCGAGGGGGGCATCGAAAGTTTTGATGGCTATTTGAACACAAAGTTTGTGACGCGCATGTCACATCCGGTGGCGTAGATCAGATGGGTGTTACGTATAAAATCACCGATGGCTGTGCCGTCATAACTTTTGACAACCCGCCGTTGAATGTGTTCGGCCAAGACATGCGCAGTGGTCTGAGTGCTGCAATAGATAAAGCCGTAAAAGACAAAGCCGAGCGTCTGATTTTGACAGGGGCAGGCCGCTGCTTTGTGGCGGGATCGGACGCGAAAGAATTCGACGGGCCCGCATTGGCCCCGCATCTCAACAATATTCTAAAACGGCTTGCCGATCTTACAATCCCCACAGTTGCCGCGATCAACGGCGCGGCTTTGGGTGGGGGGCTGGAAATTGCACTGGCTTGTCGGTATCGCATTTGTGTTCCTGATGCAGTTTTGGGCCTACCCGAAGTGACCTTGGGCATCCTGCCTGGTGCGGGTGGAACGCAGCGGTTGCCCCGTCTTGTTGGTGTCGCCGTTGCCGCAGATATGATTGGGCGTGGCAAACGTATTACGGCCAAGGCCGCGCAGGACATAGGATTGATAGATGCGATTGCCGATGATCCTGTCGCGGCGGCCAAGGCATTGGACAATGAAATTTTACACAGTGCGGTGGTGCCAGATCATCGCGATCGTCCCAAGGCAGATGTGTCGGGCGTCGAGGCAGCACATGGGATGGCGAACAAAACCATGTCCGGTCAAAATGCGCCTCATGCTGCGATTGAACTTGTCGCTGCGTCTGGCACACTGTCCCTTGACGCGGCTTTGATGCTGGAACGTAAGACCTTTTTAAATTTGCGGACCTCCGATCAAGCCCGCGCGCTGCGCCAACTATTTTTTGCAGAGCGGGCGGCGCAGTCGCTTGGCAAACGGTTTCCAAGCGACAAAAAGACCGTTGAAACAGCCATTGTTGTTGGGGGCGGGACGATGGGATCTGCCATTGCCTACGCCTTTTTGATGGCCGGAATTGCCGTCACTTTGGTTGAAATCGACGAGGCCGCCTCTGTGCGGGCCCAAAATAATATCAACGGTTTGATTTCTAAGGGGGTGAGGCGTGGTGTGTTGAATGCGGCGGCGGCAGACAGGGTGCGGGGTCTCATTTCGTTCGCAAGCGGATACGATAATTTGCCCCCTGTTGATCTGGCCATTGAAGCCGCCTTTGAAGACATGTCTGTCAAAAAAACTATTTTGGCACGATTGCAGGATGCTTTGCCTGACACGACGGTGTTGGCGACCAACACATCGTATTTGGATGTGAACGCTTTGGCGCAAGACGTCCGGTCCCCTGAGCGTTTTCTCGGACTGCATTTCTTTGCGCCAGCACATTTGATGAAACTGCTTGAGGTTGTGAAAAACGATCAAACGTCTGAGGCGACGCTTGGGTTGAGTTTACGGCTGGCCAAACAATTGGGTAAAATTCCTGTGCTGGCCGGTGTGTGTGATGGGTTCATTGGCAACCGTATTCTCAAACGCTACCGACAAGCGGCAGATGTGTTGCTGATTGAGGGTGCTAAACCCGAGGATATCGACAGCGCCATGCGCGATTTCGGGATGGCTATGGGGCCCTATGAAGCCCAAGATATGTCAGGCTTAGACATCGCCTATGCAAACCGTCAGCGGCATAATTTAAAGACCCGTACAGATATGCGATACATCCCGATTGCGGACCACTTGGTCGAGGATCTAGGTCGGCTTGGTCGCAAAACATCCGCAGGGTGGTATGATTACGGATCTGACGGGCGGGCGACCCCGTCGGCGGATGTTGCAAAATGTATCAATGAGGCCACTGAGGCTGCAGGTTTGCGCGCAATCGTGCGGTCAAAAGACGACATCGCAAAAACATTGTTTTTGGCGATGGTGGCCGAGGCCTTTGATATTTTGGGCGACGGCATTGCCGAACGGCCAAGCGATATTGATCTGGTTCTTGTGCATGGATACGGGTTTCCGCGCTGGCGCGGCGGTCTGATGCATGACGCAGGCAAGCGACCCCTCAAAGATATTCTGAGGGATATCGAGGACCACGCCACGCGTGATCCGTTGTCATGGCATGTGCCGGATGTGCTGCGAACTCTCGTAACAGAAGGACGTGATTTAAACAGCTTGAACTGACAATAGTCTTATGTGAAACCAAAGACTGGCGGGGGCAACCCTTGCCGGTCTTTGGCGTTTTATATCAGACGGTTCAACGCTTAACAGCGAGACATGAGCCATAAAAAAGACCAAAGCGCCGGGAGAAGCACTTTGGTCGATAGCAACATATGGATGGGCCGAGACCCGCCAAACTGTTGCTTTAGTTTTTAAGATCAATCAGGATTTTGAGTTGCGTGCCTGCAGGATCAAGAAGCGGATCGAACCCTTCTTTTACCACATCATCTAATTTGACTGTCTTAGTCACGACCTTGCCAGCGGGGATTTGACCGGAATCGATCAAGCGAATGACACGTGGCCAAATTTGAGAATTATAGGCCCAAGACCCGCGAATATCGATGTCTTTGTAGACCACGTTGAACCAGTTGACCGGCGCTTCACCGGCGTGCAGGCCAATCTGGACAACCACGCCTTGTTTGCGCACAGCATCAACACAGGCCTGAAGCGCAAAGGTATTGCCAACACATTCGAGGGCCACATCACAGCCAACTTCGCCTTCGGTCGCCGCACGAATGATATCGCCCACGTCTTGTTCGGTTGGGTTGATTGTCACGACGTCAGGCACAATGGATTTTGCGATTTTAAGACGTGTTGCATTGGGGTCGGACACAAACAATTGCACGGCACCTGCGGCGCGGGCGGCCAGCAATGTCAAAAGACCAATCGGGCCGGCACCCGTGACCAAAACGGAATCCCCAGGGCGCACACCACCCCGATCAACGCCGTAGACGGCTACTGCTGTTGGTTCAACCAATGCGGCGTCTTCGTCCGACATTGAATCAGGAATTTTATAAACGTTATAGCCTTTGAGCAGGCAGGCCTCTGCCATTCCGCCGCCAACCCAGCTGAGGCCTGCAAGCGCCATTGTATCGGACAGAGTGAACTGACCCCGATCAAGATAGTAATCGCCGCTTCTTGGAGTGATAAAGGGCTGAACCGAGACACGATCGCCAACTTTCACATGGGTGACATCTTTGCCCAATTTGGTGACAACACCACCAAATTCATGACCCAAAACCTGAGGCCCACTAACGCCCGTGATGGGGTGGGGGTCTTTGGGGACAAAGATTGGGCCATGCGCGTATTCGTGCAGGTCGGTCCCGCATATGCCCGCGAAATGGTTTTTAATCACCACTTCGTCAGCGGCAGGATCCGCGGGCGCTGCAATATCTTCTATTCTTAAATCTTTCGCTGCGTGGAAACGAAGAGCTTTCATTAGAGTTCCTCCCTGGAATTCGGTTTGACGCTTGTGTCTTGACGTTTGTCTTGGCCGCGATTTTCAAATCATTTTCGGTTTGACCCGCGAGCGCAAAATACGAAGCGTTGTCAAATTTGTATGAATGTTTGGGGGTCCAAAACAACTGTCTCTTGTGCGACATGCGGCAACGATAATCATGGCGCAAACGACCGATACCGCGGCGCAATCTCATCGGTAAACTGGATGGAACGCATGCTTTATGAGTGGGGCGGGGGATGTCGCAGTCCCGCGCACCACTCCAAAAACACGAGCCATTTTTGGAAGGACACGACCCAATGAGCCTTGATCCAGAGACCCTGTCTCAATTTATTGAAACGCTTGATAGATTTGTACGTGATCGTTTGCGTCCGAATGAGGAAAAGGTCGCGGAAGACGACGCCATCCCGCCAGCACTTATTCAAGAAATTCGCGACATGGGACTGTTTGGCCTGTCGATTCCCGAAGAATACGGTGGACTTGGCCTGACCATGTCGGACGAAGCGCAGGTTGCCTTTGTCCTTGGGAAAACCTCGCCCGTGTTTCGCTCACTGGTCGGCACCAACAATGGCATCGGGTCGCAAGGCATCATCATCGATGGCACCGAAGAGCAAAAAGCCGCGTTTTTGCCGAAACTGGCGACCGGTGAAATGATTGCGTCTTTTGCGCTGACCGAACCCGAAGCGGGCTCAGATGCAGGATCTGTGCGGACAACAGCGCGCAAAGATGGCGATCATTATATTCTCAACGGCACCAAACGGTTTATCACAAATGCGCCGCATGCTGATGTTTTTACGGTCTTCGCGCGCACCGATCCCAACACCAAAAATGCCAAAGGAGTCACGGCATTTCTTGTAAAGGCGGACACCGTGGGGCTGTCTCTTGGTGCGAATGATAAAAAAATGGGCCAAAAAGGCTCGCATACCTGTGATGTTATTCTTGAAGATTGCCGTGTGCCAGCCTCGGCCATCATTGGCGGTCCGGCCCGTGAAGGGCAGGGGTTCAAAACAGCGATGAAAGTTCTTGATCGTGGCCGATTACACATTTCGGCGGTCTGTGTTGGCGCCAGTGAGCGCCTTATCGAGGACAGTCTTTTATATGCGATGGAACGCAAACAATTTGGCGAACCCATTGCGGAAAAACAATTGATCCAAGCGATGTTGGCAGACAGCAAGGCAGAAAGTTTTGCCGCCCGCTGCATGATCGAAGAAACTGCACGGCGCAAAGATGCCGGGCAAAATGTATCCACTGACGCGGCCTGCTGTAAAATGTTTGCCAGCGAAATGGTGGGACGTGTTGCAGATCGTGCGGTCCAAATTCACGGCGGGGCTGGCTATATTTCAGACTATGGCATTGAGCGGTTTTATCGTGATGTGCGCCTGTTCCGCATTTATGAAGGCACAACGCAAATCCAACAAATTGTAATCGCCAGAAATATGATCCGCGACGCAAATCAGTAAGCCCTTTGCATTGGCATCTGTGCCAACCACCCCTAGCCATCGGCTGGGGGTTTTGGGATGTGCATTACTCGAAAGTGATCACAATTTTGCCCTGCGCGGCATTGGATTGCATACAGGTATGGGCCTCAACAATTTGGTCAAATCGAAAGGTTTTGCCAATTTTGATTTGGATATTTCCTTGAGCAACATCTTGAAGAAGCTGATCAAAAGGCATGGCCATAAAATCAGAGACGCCGCCAGAGTAGATTGTCAAAGAAACGCAATGGGGAATTGCTGTCATTGGCTCAAATTCTGGAAGAACCCATTGATCACCGACCATCCCAGCCATGCAAACTGTTCCGCCTTTGGCTGTTGCCGCGAGAGAATCCTTTAAGGTCGCGGTCCCCACCAATTCCAATACTTTATCAAAACGGTGCTCGGTGTGGCGCAAAGCACCATCCTCCAAAAGAGGTTCGGCACCAAGATCACGCAGCATATCAAACCGTTCTGCTTTACGCGTTGTTGCAAATACTTTTGCACCCGCGGTATTGGCGAGGCTGATCGCAGCCATGCCCACTGAGCTTGTTCCGCCGCGTATCAATAGGGCGTCCCCTTTGGATAAACGTAACGCAGAAAATAACGCGCCCCACGCCGTTTGCAACATTTCTGGCAACGCGCCCAAAGTTTTCCATGGAAGATCGACAGAAATTTTGCGCACTTGATCGGCTGGGACACATGTATATTCAGCATAGCTGCCATCAAATTGGCGGCCCATTCCACCCATAACTGTGGCAACTTTTTCATCTTTTTGAAACGTTGTATCGGGCGCATGATCGACAGTGCCCACAGCTTCTATTCCAAGGATACGCGGCAATGCAACGTTGGCGGAATGCCCTTGGCGGGTGAAGATTTCAGAGCGATTTAACCCAAATGCACGGACACGTATTCGAACCCAGCCCTTGGGCACTTTCGGAATGTTTCGGGTCTCATATGTAAGAACGTCCGGTGCGCCGGTGCCCCGTACTATAATTGACTTCATCGTGGTCATGTAAGATTTCCAAATATTATCCTATAGGATTACTTTAAATAAGCCACACACAGATCCGTATGGATATAATTCTGTCACTATT
>JBLHXX010000058.1:0-17398 GCA_047630475.1 Celeribacter sp.
ACATTTAGGGCTTCAAATAACGAAAAGTGTTGAAACACCATGGCCACACCTGCGGCGCGGGCTGCTTGGGGGGACGTCGGGACATAGGATGCGCCATGCAGGGTCATCGCGCCGCTGTCTGGCTTGGTCAGCCCGTAAATCATTTTGACCAAAGTGGATTTGCCAGCGCCGTTTTCGCCCAAAAGTGCATGCACTTCGCCTTTGGCAATCGAAAACCCCACATCGTCATTGGCGATCACGCCTGGGTAGGCCTTGGTCAGCCCTTGCAGTTTAAGAAGTTCGGTCACTTAAGCGCCCCCTGCGTGTGATTTCAGTGTTTCAGCATGCACGTCGGACGAGATTAAGCGCGCTGCAACTCCAACTGCAATGGCTTGGGGGTGTTTGCCAAGCTCTGGTTGCCCAATTGGGCAGCATATGCGGTCGATTTGTGCGCTCGTGTGGCCCAATGCCCCGAGGCGCGTTCGAAAACGTGCCCATTTGGTCGTCGATCCAATCAAACCGGCAAAGGCAAACGGGTGGGATAAAATCTGATGGCACAGTTCCAGATCAAGCGCATGCGAATAGGTCAGGACCAAATGTTCAGCAGTCTCAGGGGCATGACGCACCAAATCCGCTGGGTTGGTCGCGATAATCTGTTCCACATTCGGGGGCAAAGTGTCGGGAAACCGATCTGCGGCGGTGTCGATCCATGTGAGTGAGAATTGGGGCAGCGGAACAATCACGTTTGCAATGGCACGCCCGACATGACCCGCACCCCATAGCCAAATGGGCCGCATGGGCGGGCTCACAGGTTCGATCATCCAAGTGTCGATCAGACGTGGTTCAAGACACCCTTCGCGGCGCACCCCCTTGAGCGCTTTTTGCACGCTCAGTGGCATCATATTGGGGCCGCGTGCATAAACATCGTTTGGAATGTCGGCGGTTGTTTCAAAGATTTCTGTCAACAGCGTCACAGCGCCCCCACAGCATTGACCCAAATTCGGACCAAGGGGAATACGCTGCAATCTTGGGGCTGTAAACGCGGTTTTCATCGCTTCAAATTCCAAGGTGCCGCCGCCAATTGTACCAGACTGTGCCAGCCCATTTGGACTGTTCCACACCAGCATTGAGGCGCCAATTTCACGTGGGGTGGAGCCTTTTATATCAGCGACAACAACACGCGCCACGCGGCCGTGATCATGAATGGCCTGCGCCAATGCCGCGCGATCAAAGCTCATGCGCGGGCTCGTGTGATGGCACGCATAAGTTCTTCTGGCGTGGCTGGCGCATTTAGCGCGGGATAATTGGGGCCGCAGGCGCTTGCCGCATCAGACAGGGCCAAAAATGCAGAAATGCCAAGGTTGAACGGCGGCTCGCCGACGGCTTTTGACCGGTAGATACTTTTCTCAGGATTGGGTGCATCCCACAGTTTGACGTTAAACACATCCGGCGCGTCAGAGGCGGTGGGAATTTTATAGGTCGAGGGAGCGTGGGTGCACAAACGACCCGAGCTGTCCCACACCAATTCTTCGGTGGTGAGCCAACCCGCGCCTTGCACATAACCGCCCTCAATCTGGCCGATGTCCAAACTTGGGTTCAAAGAGGCGCCTGCATCGTGCAAAATATCGGTGCGCAAAATGCGGTTTTCGCCCGTGAGCGTGTCAAGTATGACCTCGGTGATCGCGATCCCGTAAGCAAAATAATAGAACGGGCGACCTTTGCCTTTGATCCGGTCCCACTCAATGTCTGGCGTCTTATAAAATCCCGTCGAGGACAGGCTGATACGGTGTTCATAGGCAAGCTTGACGGCTGCTGCGAATGAGAGGCTATGGGGGCCTGCTGTGACTGTGCCGTCTTGGAATGCGATGGCGTCTGAGCCAAAGTACTCTTTTAGAAACAATGACATTCGGTCGCGGATCGTGGTGCAGGCGGCTTTGACGGCCATGCCATTGAGATCAGCACCTGACGAGGCCGCTGTGGCCGATGTGTTGGGCACTTTGGCGGTGTCTGTCGCGGTGATTTTGATTGCATCTATGCTGACACCAAACTCACTGGCGGCAACTTGAGCGACCTTTTGAAACAGCCCTTGGCCCATTTCGGTGCCGCCATGATTGAGCTGAATAGATCCGTCTTGATAGACATGCACCAACGCGCCGGCTTGGTTCAAATGAGTGAGCGTAAACGAGATGCCAAATTTCACGGGCGAGATACCGATGCCTTTTTTAAGGATCGGGTTTTGCGCATTCCAATCGGCAATCGCGGCACGGCGCGCGGTGTAATTGGCCTCGATCAAATGCCTATCCGTCATGGCGTGCATAATCGCATCTGTGACGGGCATGCCGTAGGGCGTGGTTTGGCCCGTGCCGGGTTCCGTGCTGGGGCCCGTGCCCATATCAGCGTAGTAATTCACTCGCCGCACTTCGGCAGGATCAAGGTCCAGTGTGGCCGCGATGTGATCCATAATGCGCTCAATGCCCAAAATGCCTTGGGGGCCACCAAAGCCGCGATAGGCGGTGGCGCTTTGGGTGTTGGTGCGCAGGCGGTGACTTTCAATGCGCGCGTTTTCAAGCAGATAAGCGTTGTCGGCATGCAACATGGCGCGGTCTGCCACAGGGATACTCAGATCAAGAGACCAGCCGCAGCGGGTCATTTGAATGAAATCAACACCCGTGATTTTGCCCGTGTCCTCAAAGCCAACAGTATAAGTGATGCGAAAATCGTGACGCTTGCCAGTGATCATCATGTCGTCATCGCGATCATAGCGCATTTTGCACGGGTGTCCTGTGTCGCGCGCCGCAATGGCACAGGCAATCGCCAGCGCGTTGCCTTGGCTTTCTTTGCCACCAAAGCCGCCGCCCATCCGCCGCACTTCGACCCGCACGGCATGCATCGGAATGTGTAGGGCATGGGCGACTTTGTGTTGAATCTCAGTGGGGTGTTGGGTCGATGAATTGACCAACATATCGCCACTTTCTTGCGGGGTGACCAATGCGGCTTGGCCTTCGAGGTAAAAATGTTCCTGCCCGCCCATATCGATTTGACCATGGATCACATGGGCGGCTGTTTGAATGGCGCGGTCTGGATCGCCTTTGGTGTAAATGCGCGGACCATCTTCAAACCGTTCATTGGCGGCAAGCGCGTCTTCATAACTTAGAATGGCAGGTTTTTCAGTATAAGTGATGTCGCCCAAACGTGCGGCTTTGCGCGCGGCAAGATGCGTCGTGGCCACCACCAAAAACACCGGCTGGCCTAAAAAATGCACCGTGCCTGTGGCAAGCAAGGGCTCATCAGGAACAGGCGAAGGCGAGCAATCCGGCATCTGATCAAAATCATCCGCAGCATAGACCGCGACCACACCATCTGCATGGCGCACAGCGCTCAGATCCATCGCGGTGATGTCACCATGCGCCACTTGAGACAGGCCAAAGGCAAGGTGTAGCGTGCCGTTTGGCGTGGGAATATCGTCGATGTAGCGCGCTTGGCCGGTGACGTGTAATTTGGCGGAATCGTGGATAAGGGGCGCACCAACACTCATAGCGCGTCTCCTTTTATGTCTCGCACAGACACGCACTGACCCAAGCTTTCCGCATAGACACGTTTGAGCATGTTTTGGGCGGTAGTCTGGCGGTATTCAGCAGAGGCGCGCATGTCGCTCATAGGTTGGTAATCTTGCTCAAACGCAGGCAGGGCGGCGTCGATCGTTGCCATGGCCCATGGCTGGCCTATGAGGGCCCGTTCCACATGTGCCGCGCGTTTGGGGGTACCGGCCATGCCACCAAAAGCGATGCGCGCAGTGCTTACTTTCCCATTTTTCACTGTGATATTGAACGCGCCGCAGACAGCAGAAATATCTTGATCGAACCGCTTGGACAGTTTGTAGACCTTTAGATCACGCAGGCCCGCTTTGGGCACTGTAATATGGGTGAGGAATTCCGATGGGGCGCGGTCTTGTTTGCCGTAGTCGACAAAGAAATCTTCGAGCAATATATCGCGGCTGTCTTCGCCTTTGCGCAGGGTGATGTTTGCACCCAAAGCGATCAACGGGGGCGGGCTGTCGCCGATGGGCGACCCGTTGGCGATGTTGCCGCCCAATGTGGCCGCTGCGCGCACTTGTTTTGACGAAAACCTGCGGAACATTTCAGCCAGTGAAGGACAGGATTTTGCGAACAGCGGCGCGAGATCGGCGATGGGGGTCATCGCACCGATCACGTAAGCCTCAGGTGTCTCTCTGATACCTTTGAGATCGCTGACGGCCCCCAGAAAAATCACTTCATCTAGGTCGCGCAGTTGTTTGGTCACCCACAGACCCACATCCGTGGCCCCTGCGATCAAGGTCGCATTGGGGCGCAAAGCGTACACAGCGGCAAGCTCGTTGATGCTCTCAGGGCGTTCCATCAATGCGGGCGCATCAACGGGCGCAAAAGGTGTTTTGAGGGCAGGGGATTCAAGCGCGGCTTTCTGGGCGGCGCGTAAAATGGGCGCGTAGCCCGTACAGCGACACAGATTGCCCGCCAGCGCGTCCTCAAAATTTGTATCCCCTGTCGCGTGGGCCGTCGCCAAAGACATCACAATCCCAGGGGTGCAAAATCCGCATTGCGATCCATGCTCTGTGATCATGGCGTTTTGCACGGGGTGCAGATTGCCTTTGGGAAGGGCGCTTGTTTGTGCGAGCCCTTCAACAGTCGTGATGGATTTTCCGTGAATTTGCGGCATCAGTAATATGCAGGCATTCAACGCGCGCGGGCCGTGTTCGTCTTCGATCATCACGGTACACGCGCCGCAATCGCCCTCGTTGCACCCCTCTTTGGTCCCCGTCAGATATTGGGATTCGCGTAGGACGTTCAGCAAGGTGTCTGTCGCGTTGTGCTGTGCCGTGACAAGCGTGCCGTTCAGGCGGAACGTGATCTCCATGGGTTTACCTGCCGCTTTCTTTTGCTCTGAAACACATCCGATGCGGCGGAAAACATGCCTCTTTTGTCTAAGAAACGGGGCCTTGCAGCAATTTGCAAGGGATTCGTGGCACAAAACTGCTCAGGCATTGTCCATTTGATCAAAAAATAAGCGTAAGAAACGCGACGCCGCGATGTGTTTTTACACTTGGCCCCGCCCACCCGCTTCATGTAGCTTGCCACAATGAGCACACCCACATTTATCCACCTTCGCACCCATACCGAATATTCGCTTCTTGAAGGCGCGCTTCGGCTCAAGAAACTCAGCGGCATGGTGTCAGACATGGGCATGCCTGCCGTGGCTGTGACCGACACCAACAATCTGTTTTGTGCGCTTGAATTTTCTGAATATGCTTCGGGGGCCGGCGTGCAGCCTATTGTGGGCTGTCAGGTGGATGTGGCCTTTGATGTGGCGGCCCCCGGCGAGCAACCGCGTGCCCCCGCACCCGTTGTGTTGCTGGCCAAAGACGAGACCGGTTATGAGCATTTGATGAAGCTCAATTCATGTCTGTATGTCGATAATGGCGGGCAATTGCCGCAGGTGTCACTGGATGAGCTTGAGCAGTACGGCGGGGGGTTGATTTGTCTCACCGGTGGTGCCGATGGGCCATTGGGGAAATTGATTCAAGCCAGTCAAATGCCGAAAGCGCAAAACCTGATTGAACGTTTTAAAGCGATCTTTGGCGACCGCCTGTATATGGAATTGCAACGCCATCCGGGCGAGAATGGCCAATATACTACAGGTGAAATGGCCACTGAGCGGTGGTTCGTTGAAACCGCCTATGCGATGGATATTCCACTGGTTGCGACCAACGATGTGTATTTTCCCAAAACAGAAATGTATGAGGCCCATGATGCGCTGATCTGTATCGGCGCCGGCGCCTATGTGGATCAATCTGGCCCGCGTCGCCGTTTGACACCGCAGCATTATTTTAAAAGCTCGGCGGAAATGGCCGCGCTGTTTGCCGATTTGCCTGAGGCGATTGAGAACACTGTTGAAATTGCCAAGCGCTGTGCGTTCAAAACCTACAAACGCGATCCTATTTTGCCCAAATTTGCCGATGATGAGGTCGCCGAACTGCGCCGTCAGGCCGAAGAGGGCCTGCGCAATCGTTTGGCGATTATCCCGCATGCTGTTGAGGTGGCTGAATACGAGGCCCGTCTGGATTTCGAGCTGAAGATCATCGAGGGCATGGGCTTTCCGGGTTACTTTCTGATCGTTGCGGACTTTATCAAATGGGCCAAAGATCAGGGCATTCCTGTGGGACCGGGGCGTGGGTCTGGCGCGGGGTCGCTTGTGGCTTATGCATTGCTTGTCACTGACCTTGATCCCTTGCGATATTCTTTGCTGTTCGAGCGGTTCTTGAACCCCGAACGTGTGTCCATGCCCGATTTCGATATCGACTTTTGCATGGATCGTCGTGAGGAAGTGATCCGCTATGTGCAAGAGAAATATGGCCGTGACAAAGTGGGTCAGATCATCACGTTTGGTGCGCTTTTGTCCAAAGCAGCGGTCCGCGACATCGGGCGCGTGCTGCAAATGCCGTATGGGCAAGTGGACCGTTTGTCGAAATTAATCCCTGTTGAGGGCGTCAAGCCAGTGTCGATTGAGCAGGCACTGCTGGATGAGCCGCGTCTGCGCGAAGAGGCGAAAAACGAAGAAGTTGTGGAGCGTTTGCTCACATACGGGCAACAGGTCGAAGGCCTGCTGCGCAACGCATCCACCCACGCGGCGGGTGTGGTGATCGGGGATCGGCCGATTGATATGCTGGTGCCCCTCTACCAAGATCCACGCTCTGACATGCCGGCCACCCAATTCAATATGAAATGGGTCGAGCAAGCGGGTTTGGTCAAGTTTGACTTTTTGGGTTTGAAAACCCTGACGGTTATCCAATCCGCGATGAATCTGGTTTTCAAAAACGGGCGGCCTTTGCATGTCGATGCGGCGGGCAACACGTTGTATGAACCTGCGGTGGGCGGTGAAAACCAGATCAACTTGATTCCGCTGGATGATGAGAGAACGTACAAACTCTACGCATCGGCCAAAACCGTTGCTGTGTTTCAGGTGGAAAGCTCGGGCATGATGTCCGCGCTGCGTCAGATGAAGCCGACCTGTATCGAAGACATTGTTGCGCTTGTTGCATTGTACCGCCCTGGTCCGATGGAAAACATCCCGACCTATTGTGAGGTGAAAAACGGCACCAAAGAATTGGAATCGGTGCATCCGACGATTGACCATATTTTGGCCGAAACCCAAGGCATCATCGTTTACCAAGAACAGGTGATGCAGATCGCCCAAGTCATGGCCGGTTACTCGCTTGGCGGCGCGGATTTGCTGCGTCGTGCGATGGGTAAAAAAATCAAAGAAGCAATGGACGCTGAGCGTCCAAAATTCGAAGAGGGGGCTGCTAAAAATGGTGTGCCCGCCAAGAAAGCTTCTGAAGTTTTCGACCTCTTGGAAAAATTCGCCAACTACGGGTTCAATAAATCTCACGCGGCGGCCTATGCCGTGGTGTCCTATCAAACGGGTTGGTTGAAAGCGAACCATCCGGTTGAATTCATGGCCGGTGTGATGAACTGTGATATCCATTTGACAGATAAACTGTCTGTCTTTGCCGAAGAGGTCAAACGGGGCTTGGATGTCGAAATCATTCCGCCCTGTATCAACCGCTCGCTTGCGACGTTTGATGTGGTTGATCAAAAATTGATTTACGCGCTGGGCGCTTTGAAAAACGTGGGCGGCGATGCGATGCAGCTGATCGTCGATGCGCGCCTTGAAGGGGGCAAAGATTTTGTCACTCTGTTTGATTTTGCCCGTCGTGTGGACATCAAACGGGTTGGCAAACGCCCGCTTGAAATGCTCGCGCGCGCAGGAGCATTTGATCAACTCGATAGCAACCGCCGTCGCGTGTTCGACAGTCTTGATGGGCTGGTGCAATATTCCGCCGCGATTCATGAACAAAAAGCCTCAAGCCAAGTGTCTTTGTTTGGTGAGGCTGGCGATGATTTACCCGAACCGCGTCTGTCGCCAGTGAATGACTGGGTGTCGTCCGAGCGCTTGATGGAAGAACAAAAAGCCATCGGTTTTTTCCTATCCGGTCACCCGCTTGATGACTACGCGGCCGCGTTAAAGCGCAAAAAGGTTCAAACCATCGCAGAGGCCGAAAGGCTTGCGCAACAACACGGGTCCGCGACCGTGCAGGTCGGCGTGATGGTGTCTGGTTTTCGCGAGATGAAGTCATCCAAAGGCAATCGGTATTTCCGGATGAACATTTCGGATAGCACAGGGCAAATATCAGGCATCGCCATGTTTGCACGCAAAGTCGAAGACCTGATGGCCGCGCGCGCCGTGTTCGAGCAAACCGACAAAGTGGTCGCGACCTTGGAAGCGAAATTCAACGATGGACAGTTTGATCCTACGATCCGGTCCGTGGCGGTGATGGAAACCGTGGTGGCCGATGCCGGTGCGGCGGGGCTTAAGATTTTCTGCGACGAAGTCTCCGCGGTAAGCACGGTGAACGATTTGTTGACCCGTGTGACTGCTGAGGCCAAAACCCGTCCCAAAGGCATGATCAGTTTTTGCCTCATGGCCGATGGCTTGCCGGGGGAAGTGGACATTGACGTGAACAAACCATTCCATATAACCCCCGAAATCAAAGGCGCGATCAAGTCGCTGGACGGGGTTGTCATGGTAGAGGATTATTGATGCGGGTTTTGGGATTTATAGCTGTCATGGCCATTTTGCCTGCGTGCCAAATGGGTCTGCCAACGGGGAAAACGAACCTTGAAAACGAGGCCGCACAAGCCGTTGACGCCAGTCCTGAGGCCAATTTGGCAGCTGCTTTTGAACAGGCTGCATTGGCGGCCGAGATTGCCCCAGAGCCCAAGAGAAAAGCACTTTTTGGTTTCTTAAAGCCAGACGAACCAGCAACGCCTGCTGTTTTGGCCGGCACAGATATCGAAGTTGTTGATGGGGCTTTGCCTGTTGAGGCCATTCCAGAAACCGCCTTGCTCACAGATGCACCAGAGTTACCAGTCGTCGAAAATACTGACCCCATTCTTGACACGGTTGTGCCCGTCAAATCGGGTCTTGGGGGGCTGTTTGGTTTTTTGAAACCTAAGCAAACGAGTGTCACAACGCAGGCCGCGCTGAAGGCCCACAGTCCTGAAATCGACCCTGCCGTAAGTGGCAACGTTGATATTGTCCCTGTTCCCACGCCGCTGGCCGAAAACACCCCTGCGCTGTTGGAGGAGCCAACATCAGAGGCGAATATCGCACCCAAAAAACCTATTTTCGGGTTTTTAAAACCCAAAGCCGGCGCGCGTAACACGTCACTGTCCACGGTCGCTTTAGGGGAAACCTTGCCCTTTGGCACTGTCGGGATTTCGTGCGACGCGCGCCCCAAAGATATGGGCAAACGTGTTGATCAATTCCCGAACACAGGGACCGCGACTTGGCAAATTTATGACACCAACCCCACAAGCACCACGCCACGCACGCAGTATATCACAGGGTTCAAAGATGGCTGCGCACGGCAAGTGACTGCGGCGTTGATTTTGTTTGGCGCGCCAAGCCTACACGAGGTCCACCGCTATGCCAAAGCCCGCTCAAAGGTGTCATGGTCAAAAGCGGATAACACATATGAGACCATAAAATCAAAGGTCTGCGGTGTGGGGCGTGCGACGCCTTGCCCCGAAAATAAGATTGGAAAACTTGAGAAACATATGGCGTTTGTATCGGTTTACAAACAGTTTGGCGACGCTCAGGGCTGGCTCGAATTGCTGTTATATGATGGTAAAGTGACGACAAAAGAGCTGCGATAGCAACGCCGTTCACCCGGTCGGCGCTCGGCGTGGATTTACCAGTGTGGCGGGCGTTGATCGGCCAGCGCCACAGTGCCGCCACCATCGGCCTCACGCCCTGCTTCGCGTTGCATCAACATGGCCAAACGACGGCTAGACACCTCGATCACCTGTTCTTGGCGCGCCACAACATCAGACAGGTCCTCGACCGTTTTGGTCAAATGCGCGATTTGTTCTTCGAGCGCCATCAGACGGGGATCGTATGGGGTCAGGTCGCTTGTGTGTTCGGTCATCTGAGTGGTCCTTTGGCGATCGTAGGGTTTAACAATGGCATGAACATTGTGTACTTTAGGTGAAATCATCACGGATTTCACCCCCAAACCACGCCAATTGCTTGCTCTGATCCCCCCCTTGGGCTATGCCGCGCGCAAGTGCAACCACAAGTACAGCAACCGTTGCTGCCACGTGAGACCTCAGGAGCTGCCCCAATGGCCAAGCCCAAAAAGACCCCACGCCCCAAGGCCATCACGCCAAAGGGCTTTCAAGATTACTTTGGCGTTGAAGTGAGCGAGCGCAAAGCGATGCTCGATCAGATCGCGCAAGTGTATCATTTGTATGGGTTTGAGGCGCTGGAAACCTCGGCTGTGGAAACGGTCGAGGCCTTGGGAAAATTTTTGCCAGACGTGGACCGCCCCAACGAGGGTGTGTTTGCGTGGCAAGAGGATGCGGACCTTGAAAAGCCCGGCGATTGGATGGCCTTGCGCTATGACATGACCGCCCCTTTGGCGCGGGTTGCGGCGCAGTACCGCAATGATTTGCCATCGCCATATCGCCGTTT
Source organism: Celeribacter sp. (assembly GCA_047630475.1). Lineage (GTDB taxonomy): Bacteria > Pseudomonadota > Alphaproteobacteria > Rhodobacterales > Rhodobacteraceae > Celeribacter. The sequence continues at coordinate 10,570 of JBLHXX010000058.1, forward strand.
TGCGATGGGCCCTGTGTGGCGCAACGAGAAACCTGGCCCCGGCCGATTCCGTCAGTTTTACCAATGTGATGCGGACACTGTTGGCGCGCCAAGTGTGGCGGCTGATGCCGAGATTTGTTCCATGCTCGCGGATACTTTGGAAAAGGTCGGCATCCCACGTGGTGACTACATCATTCGCGTCAACAACCGCAAAGTATTGGACGGCGTGTTAGAGGCCGCAGGCCTGCCTGACACCGATGAATTCACATCCGTACGCGGTATTGTTTTGCGCACCATCGACAAGCACGACAAATTTGGCGATGCGGGCGTTATGGCGCTGTTGACCGAAGGGCGCAAAGATGAAAGCGGCGATTTTACCGAAGGCGCAGGCCTGACGCGCGCGCAGGTCGAACTGATCTTGGGCTTTGTGAACGGACGCCAAGAGGACAACGCGGGCACCATTGCGCGTCTTGAGACTTTGGTTGAGGGATCGAAAACGGGCGTGACAGGCGTTGATGAGTTGCGTCAAATTTCTGAATTGCTCGCGGGGCAGGGTTACGGCGCGGATCGCATCGTGATTGATCCCAGCGTTGTGCGTGGCCTCGGATACTACACTGGGCCTGTCTATGAGGCCGAGCTGACGTTCCAAATCGAGGACGAAAAAGGCCGTGTCCGCGATTTCGGGTCGGTTGCTGGTGGCGGGCGGTACGACGATTTGGTCAAGCGGTTCACGGGCCAAGAAGTGCCGGCCACGGGCGTGTCCATCGGGGTTGATCGCCTTCTGTCCGCTTTGCGTGCCAAGGGCCGTTTGAATGACGCGCCTGCGGGGCCGGTTGTGGTCACCGTGATGGATAAACATCGCATGTCTGATTACATGGAAATGGTCACAGAGTTGCGCCAAGCGGGCATTCGCGCCGAGGTGTATTTGGGCAATCCCAAAAACTTTGGCAACCAGTTGAAATATGCCGATAAACGCGCAAGCCCTGTTGCGATCATCCAAGGTGGCGACGAACACGAGCGCGGTGTCATTCAGATCAAAGACCTTATTTTGGGCGCGAAACTGGCGGAAAACGCCACGCTTGAAGAGTGGAAAGAACGCCCCTCGCAATATGAAGTGCCACGGGGTGATCTGATCGCCAAAGTGCGCGAAATCATCGAGATGTATACCTAATGTCTAGTAAACTCATTGCCAAATCCCGAGTTCGGTCTGAGGCCGCGCGTCTTAAGGCCTATTTTGAATCTCAAGGCGCTGTCGATGTTGAAACCGATATCATGCTGCCCGCCGAGGTGCTGCTTGATCTATACGGCGAAGACATTCGTCACCGCGCGTTTGTGACCAATGATCCTGCGCGTGGTGAAATGATGCTGCGCCCCGATTTTACGGTGCCGGTGGTGCAAACCCATATGGACAGCGGGGCCGATCCTGCGCGCTACACCTATGCGGGCGAAGTGTTTCGCAAACAAGATGACATGTTGGACCGCGCAGCTGAGTATATTCAGGTGGGTTATGAAGTCTTTGACGGCAGCAATCCTGCGGCCGCCGATGCTGAAGTGTTCGCCGTGTTCTCTGATGTCTTGTCACCGTTGGGTTTGCGTGCGGCGACAGGTGATATCGGAATTTTGATGGCAGCTGTGCGGGGGCTGAACACCACGCAAGCGCGCCGCAATGCGTTATTGCGTCACATTTGGCGACCACGCCGTTTTCGGGCTTTGATGAACAGGTATTCTGATAAGGGTTCGGAAATCCGTGAAGAAAACTTTGCGCGTGTGCGTGCCAATATGGCCGCGCAAAACGCGCCAGCCATCGGGCTTCGCACAGAAACAGAAATCTTGGATCGGGTGATGGCGCTGTCAACAGATGCGTCTGAAGATCCGATTCCCAGTGGTGAAATCGAGTTGCTCAATGACATTCTGTCTTTGAAAGAAACCCTGCCAAATGTGTTGTCTGCACTGCGGGATATTGCCGTTGATATGGACGCGATTTTGCCTGCTGTGAACCAATTGAGTGCCCGCGTTGATGCGCTGGATGCCCGAGGCGTTGATGTTGAAAACCTTGAGTTTGAAACCTCATACGGGCGCACATCGATGGAATATTATGACGGGTTTGTGTTTGGGTTCTACGCCGAAGGCCGCGCCGATCTGCCCCCCGTGGCCACGGGCGGGCGTTATGATGCGTTGACGTCTGTATTGGGTCAGGGCCGCTCTATTCCGGCCGTGGGCGGCGTGATGCGCCCCGCGATGATATTGGCCGTGCAGGAGGGCGCGTTATGACAATCAAACTTGGTATCCCGTCCAAAGGTCGCTTGATGGACAAAACCTTTGACTGGTTTGCGGCGCACGGCGTCACGTTGAAACAAACGGGGGCCGAGCGTGAATATTCTGGTGCGGTTGAGGGCATTGAGGGCGTTGAACTGGTGATGCTGTCCGCTTCGGAAATCCCGCGCGAATTGGCGGCTGGGCGCATCCATTTGGGTGTGACTGGCTCTGATTTGGTGCGCGACAAATTGGCAGGCTGGGACAGCAAATTGGGCGAGATGTCCGAAATGGGATTTGGTCACGCTGATCTGATTATCGCCGTGCCAAAGGCTTGGGTCGATGTCGATACGCTGGACGATTTGGATGCCGCTGCGGCCGCGTTTCGCGCGCGTCACGGCTTTCGCATGCGCATCGCGACCAAATATCACCACCTCGTACATGAGTTTTTGAAAGCCAATGGCGTGGCCGATTATCAACTGGTGGATTCCCAAGGGGCCACCGAGGGCACGGTGAAAAACCTGACGGCCGAAGCTGTGGCAGATATCACATCCACAGGGGAAACGTTGCGGGCGAACCACCTTAAGATTCTATCGTGTGAGCCAGTTCACAAATCCCAAGCGACCTTGTTCAAAAGTCGCACCGCGCATTGGGCGGATGAGGATCGGTTGATTCTGTCAGAGCTCAAAAACAAATTGGAATTGAGTGACTGAACAAGACAGCCCTTTGAAAACCCAAAAGCCCAAGTGTTTGCTTGGGCTTTTGCATGTGTGCCTGTCGATGTTTGCAATAGGTTTCTTAGGACAGTCGCAGGGCTAGAACAGACCAAGATCGGCCAAGGTCTGTGCCAATTCGGGCGGCAATTCGTCTTCGTTCGCGCGGCCTTTGGGCATATCGGCGGGGGCGTCTTCGGGTTTTAGGTAGCGCCAGCCTTGGAATGCGCGGCGCGGTGCATTTTGCGTGCGGATCAAAGGCTTGGACAGCACGATACGACACCGTTTGATGCCGTCGCCGCCATCGTATTCATCCAAGCGGATCACTTGTTGGCGGGCTTGAATGACGCCTTTGATCACCCAGTAAAGTGACCCGCCGTTTGTCAGCTGGGCCTCTTGTTTGGGACGCATGCGTGTGACATGACCCGTGGCATCGCCTGATGTTGCTGAAATGTGCCTATCAAGATCATCGAAAGAATCAATACCAACGCAAAGCTTCACAAGATGTATGTGTTCTGGCAATGTGAACCCCTAGGTGTAGTGATTTTTCTTTTTTTCTGCCTCGACTCTTAGCACGGTGCTAAGGTATTTCACAGGCTCCAATAACGACTCGCACAAGATCGGACCGACCAATATGACGCGCTTTGCTGCCCCCATCGCTGAACAAATCTGGGATATGAAATACCGTCTGAAAGACGCAGACGGGACCGTCGTTGATCAAAGCGTTGAAGACAGCTGGCGCCGTGTTGCGCGTGCGTTGGCCGCTGTAGAGACTGATTCAGAGGCTTGGGAAGCGAAATTCTATGATGCTTTGGAAGGGTTTAAATACCTGCCAGCGGGTCGTATTTTGGCGGGCGCGGGCACTGGCCGCGCGGTCACTTTATTCAACTGTTTCGTCATGGGCACCGTGCCTGATTCTATGGGCGGCATTTTCGACATGCTCAAAGAAGCCGCGCTGACCATGCAGCAGGGCGGTGGCATTGGATACGATTTCTCGACCATTCGCCCCAAAGGCGCTGGCGTGTCTGGCGTGGCGGCGGATGCCTCTGGCCCGTTGTCATTCATGGATGTGTGGGACGCGATGTGCCGCACCATTATGTCCGCAGGCTCACGCCGCGGCGCGATGATGGCGACCATGCGCTGTGACCACCCTGATGTGTTGAACTTCATTGAAGCCAAACAAGATTCCGCGCGGTTGCGCATGTTCAACCTGTCGGTTTTGATCACCGATGATTTCATGGAAGCCGTGAAAGCGGGCGGGTCATGGGATCTCAAATTCGACGGTAAAATTTATCACACTGTAGATGCGCTGGATCTTTGGAATAAGATCATGAAGGGCACCTATGAGTATGCCGAGCCGGGTGTGATTTTCATCGACCGGATCAACAAACTCAACAACTTGAACTACGTTGAGACCATCGCCGCGACCAACCCGTGTGGTGAGCAACCGTTGCCACCTTATGGCGCGTGCCTGCTTGGCTCGATCAACCTTGCGACACTGGTGAAAGACCCGTTTGAGGCGGGTGCTGCGATGGATGAGGACGCTTTGTATGACCTCGTGGGCACCGCTGTGCGCATGATGGACAACGTTGTGGATGCGTCGCGTTTTCCACTCGAAGCCCAGCGTCAAGAAGCCCTAGCCAAGCGCCGGATCGGCCTTGGGGTGACAGGGTTGGCGGATGCTTTGTTGATGGTTGGCCAACGCTATGGCTCTGTTGAAGCGGCTGCGACCTGTGAGAAATGGCTCAAAATGATCGCGCGTGCATCCTACATGGGCTCCGCTTTGCTTGCCAAAGAAAAGGGCGCGTTCCCTCTGTTCGACAAAGACAAATATCTTGCATCTGGATCGCTGGTCGACATGGATCAAGACGTCAAAGATGCGATCGCAGAGCACGGCATCCGCAACGCTTTGCTGACCTCCATCGCCCCAACAGGCACGATTTCACTCTATGCGGGCAACGTGTCCTCAGGCATCGAACCGGTGTTTGCATATGCGTACACGCGCAAGGTTTTGCAAAAAGACGGGTCACGCACAGAAGAAGAAGTCGTTGATTACGCTGTGAAAATGTACCGCGATAAATTTGGCGCGGACGCAGAACTGCCTGAGCATTTCGTCAACGCGCAAACGTTGGCACCGCTCGATCACGTGCGCATGCAAGCGGCCGCGCAAAAGTGGGTCGATAGCTCGATTTCCAAAACCATCAACTGCCCTGAAGATATTTCTTTTGATGACTTCAAAGAGGTCTACATGGCCGCTTGGGATCAGGGCTGTAAAGGGTGCACAACCTATCGCCCGAATGATGTGACAGGATCTGTTTTGTCTGTGTCCGAGACATCTGAGAAAACACCAGAAGTTGAGACTGGCGCAGAAGTTGTGTATTTGGCCGAGCCACTTGAGCGCCCTCAACAGCTTGAAGGCAACACCTATAAACTGAAATGGCCTGATTCAGAGCACGCGATTTATGTGACCATCAACGACACGATCCACGGTGGTCATCGTCGTCCGTTCGAGATTTTCATCAACTCGAAAAACATGGAACATTTCGCATGGACTGTGGCGCTGACACGGATGATTTCCGCCGTGTTCCGCCGCGGTGGCGATGTGTCGTTCGTGGTCGAAGAACTCAAAGCGGTGTTTGACCCACGCGGTGGGGCTTGGATTCAGGGCAAATACATCCCCTCGATTTTGGCAGCTATCGGCGGTGTGATCGAAACACATCTGATCGAAACCGGCTTTATCGCTGGCGAGGGCATGGGGTTAAAAGCAGATCCGCACGCCGAAGTCGTCGCGATGGACGCAGGTCAAAGCAAACCCAAAGGCAAAGCATGCTCGTCATGTGGTCAATACACTTTGCGTATGGTTGAAGGGTGCATGACGTGTTCATCCTGTGGCCATTCTAAGTGTTCTTGATGAAACACTAAGTTCATTTTGTTAGACACCGCATAACTTGGCCACTTAGGGGTGTTTTTTGACCACTCCGCACACATCAAATGACCATCGGCAGTTTTCCTGCCGGTGGTTTTCTTTATTTGTCAGTAGCTTAGGCTGTCATGCGGGAGTTGACCTCCACATAAGTTTGCGAACGAGCTCAATTGGTTAAGCCTATTGATCCTTAGCTCAATTTGTTCCCTAAGTGTTCCTACCGGCTCCGGAGCCTTTTCATATTCAATCGCCGAACCAGAACGGTTCAAGCCATTGGCTCAGCCCGCATGGGTTCGTGCTTTGAAAGGATGCCGCCATGACCCTCACGAAAACACCGATCCCATTCTGCTCGCTTAAATTTATCGATGAGCTGCCTCGCATGAGAGAGGTGGATGACCGCCTGAAAGAAACTCTACGTGAGTTAAGGAACCGGAAGTTGATGGCTGCGGGAAGCGTTGATCATGGGAATGATCCGGTTCTTTGGCATCAATTGATCAATGACACTGATCGTAAAATGACCAAGCGCCGCGCAATCCGGTTTCTGGAAAGAATGCAAAGCCTGTCCGGGATGAACCATTTGCCAGACGCGGCGAAAACCCAATTGAATGCCTTGCGGGATGGTATCTCAGTGACCAACATCCACACCGAGCACAAAGCGGACGAGATCGCTGCGGCCTTGCATGAGGAAATGCCATGGATGGCGCCTGCGACCGAAGAGGTCTGGCATGGTCTCAGGCGATCTGCACGTGAGGGTCTACCTGGTTTACGTTTCAATCCGCTGGTGTTGGTTGGGTCGCCTGGCATTGGCAAAAGCTTTTGGGCGCGTCGCCTGGCGCATCACCTTGCGGTGCCGACGACCAAAATCGAGGCGACCGGTGAACCGGCGACGTTTTCACTGGTTGGAGCTCAGCGCGGATGGGGCAGCGCCGCACCAGGCAAACTCATGCAAACTGGACCTGTC
>JBLHXX010000059.1:0-17233 GCA_047630475.1 Celeribacter sp.
CCCAAAACGCCTCAGGATCCGCCACAGACGCCGCATACATCGCGTCATAGCCCGCGCGATCAATATGAGCCGACGCTGTGAAAGCCTCATCGGGTGAATAAGAAGTCTTGGTCATGGTGTTCCTCCCCAGAACATAGATGGTACGCACGGTGCAGGTGCGGATTGCCCTGCCGTACCATTACTATGGTGGGCAGGGCTGAAATTAAATCGCTAGGTATTCAGCTCTGAGAGCTTCGTTTTCAAGCACCTCTTTTGCTGAACCGTCGTAAACAACGGTCCCTGTGTCGAGAATGACGGCGCGATCCGCAAGGTTCAATGCACGAACAGCGTTTTGTTCGACTAAAATCGTAGTGATGCCCTGTGCTTTAATGATCCGCAGCGTTTTTTCAATTTCGTCAACGATGACGGGGGCGAGGCCTTCATAGGGTTCATCAAGAAGCAAAACTTTGATGTCGCGTGCCAAGGCGCGGGCGATGGACAGCATTTGTTGTTCCCCCCCTGACAGGGTCACCCCCTCTTGTTTGCGCCGTTCGCGCAGCCGTGGGAACAGCTCGTAGATACGGTCCAACGACCAGCCAATCGGTTCAACGATTTGTGCCAATTGCAGGTTTTCCTCGACCGTGAGGCCGGGGATGATCCGCCGATCTTCTGGCACCAAACCGAGGCCTGCGATGGCGGCCTCATGGGCTTTCATCGTATGCAGGTGTTGATGGTCCAGCCAAATTTCGCCATGCGTCACCATTGGATCATCAAGGCGGGCAATGGCGCGCAATGTTGAGGTTTTACCCGCGCCATTGCGGCCCAAAAGGGCAAGAATTTCACCCTCATGGACGTTAAATGACACGCCTTGCACGATGTAGCTTTCACCGTAATAGGCATGCAAATCCCAAACCGAGAAATACGCAGGCGCACTTTCAGCGTGATTGGCGGACATGTTTCCGGCGGTGTGATATTGTTTTTCTGCCATGATGCGCTCCTAGACTTCCTGCGTTTCGCCCAAGTAGGCTTCTTTAACCTTTGGGTGGCCTTTGATGTTGTCCGGCGTGTCCTCGACCAGAGGGGTGCCTTGGGCCAAAACGGTGATGCGATCAGCAAGTGAGAACACCACATGCATGTCGTGTTCAATGATCGCCATGGTGATATCGCGCTTTTCTTTGATCTCTTTGAGCAGATCGATGGTGTTGTTGGTGTCGGCGCGCGCCATGCCCGCCGTTGGCTCATCAAGCAACAAAAGACGCGGATCTTGCACCAAGCACATCGCCATCTCAAGGCGACGTTTGTCACCCCGTGATAGGGATGACCCGTTCATGTGACGTTTGTCGATCATATTGACATCGATCAGCATCTGTTCGGCTTTTTGCAAGATATCCGGCTCTTGTTCGATGCTCTCGAACGCATGCATCCGAAACGCACCATCGCGTTTGGCAAAGCACGGGATAAGCACGTTTTCCATCACCGTGAGATCGCCAAAGATCTCAGGCGTTTGGAATACGCGACTGATGCCCATCTGATTGATTTCATGCGGCTTTCGCCCCAATACAGATTTGCCGTCGAATGTGACAGACCCTGTATCGGGGATCAGCTTTCCGACCAAACAGTTGAGCAAAGTGGATTTGCCAGCCCCGTTTGGACCGATGATGGCGTGGACCGAGTTCTCTTGCACTGAGAGATTGACGTCTCCCAAGGCTTGCAAACCACCGAACCGTTTTCCGACGCCTTTAACTTCAAGAATTCCCATATCTGATAACTCCTTAAACGACGGTTTTAGACGGTGTGGGGGTGTGCTCGGGGTCGGGATCATCCAATTTGTCTTTGGGCTTGCGCCCCCCACGAACGAGCTTGGTGATGCGCTTGACGCCTTCGACAAGACCACCAGGCAAGAAGGTCACGACCAACATGAACGTTAGGCCCAAAGTGAGATGCCAACCTTCGCCGGTAAACCGTGCAAAGACCCATACAACAACTTGCTCTAGCCCATCTGGCAACCAATGGAACCATGAGTGCAGCACGCTTTCGTTAATTTTAGAGAAGATGTTTTCAAGGTATTTGATCACACCTGCGCCCAAAACAGGGCCCATCAACGTGCCTGCGCCGCCAAGAATTGTCATGATGACAACTTCACCAGAGGCGGTCCAAAGCATACGGTCAGCCCCCGCCAAAGGATCCATCGCAGCCAACAAACCGCCAGCCAAGCCCGCATACATGCCAGAGATCACAAAAGCCGCCAACGTGTAGGGTTTGGTGTTGAGGCCCATGTAGTTCATGCGTTGTTGGTTGGATTTTACAGCCCGCAACATCATGCCGAAAGGTGACCGGAACAGACGAATGGCAATATAGAATGCGACAATCGCGATGATCGCACAAAAGTAGAACCCAACATTGAAGGTGAACACGCGGTTCAGGGCTTCAAGTTTGTACGAGCTGTTCATCGCCAAACCAAAGATGTTGGTCACTGGCAAAGACGTGCTTTCTGTCGCACCATCCAAAATACGTGGATCACTCAGCGAGAGCTGCAAACCCGTTTCGCCATTGGTGATGGGCGTCAGCACGGAGTAGGCCATTTTGTAGCACATTTGCGCGAAAGCCAGTGTTAGGATCGAAAAGTAAATTCCAGAGCGGCGCAAAGAAATATACCCGATCACCACGGCCAAAAGACCTGAGACAATCATCGCCAAAAGAATGGCGGGGATCACGTTCATCGTCAGCAGTTTGAACATCCAAACCGCAGCATAAGACCCTATGCCCAAGAAGGCCGCGTGGCCAAAAGACAGATAGCCTGTGAGGCCGAACAGAATGTTGAACCCCACCGCAAAGATGCCAAAGATAGCAACTTTTTGCATCAAGTCAGGGTAGCCGCCGTTGAATTGGTCAAGACCCGAATTGGCAGCGAAAGGTTGCATGAGGATCGGCGTGAACAAGGTCAGCAAGATCACGATTAGCAAAAACTTTGAGTCAGTTTTGTTTAGTCCAAGCATGGTTTACTCCTCCATCACGCCGCGTTTGCCCATCAATCCGCGGGGGCGGGTCAATAGAATGATGATGGCGACGACGTAGATCACGATTTGGTCGATGCCGGGGATGATGGATTTCACTTCATTCATTGAGGCAAAGCTCTCTAAAATGCCAAGCAAGAATCCCGCGGCCACAGCGCCGGGCAAACTGCCCATGCCGCCGACAACAACCACAACAAATGACAGCACCAAAAAGTCCATGCCCATGTGATAGTTAGGGGACAAGATTGGCGCGTACATCACGCCTGCCATACCTGCGACGGCGGCTGCCAATCCGAACATTATGGTAAAGCGGCGGTCGATGTCGATGCCCAGCAAACCAACGGTTTCGCGGTCTGCCATGCCTGCACGCACAACCATCCCGAAGGTGGTAAAGCGCAAGAATGAGAACACGCCACCGATGACCACGGCTGCAAAGAGAAAGTAAACCATACGCCAGTACGGATAGATGATCACGTTGGGATCAAACCCAAGCACGGAACCAAAATCAAACGAGCCTTTGAACACTTCTGGGGCAGGGGTCGAAATTGGGTTTGCGCCGTAAAAGTATTTGATCACTTCTTGCAAAACGATGGCCAAGCCAAAGGTCACAAGGATCTGATCCGCATGGGGGCGTTTGTAGAAATGTTTGATCAATCCACGTTCCATGATGAAACCAACGGCAATCATCACGGGGATTGAAAACAAAATCGCCAAAGGCACAGCCCAGTCGATCAGTGCGCCCCCAAATTCGGGGCCAAACCAAGCCTCGACATAGGGCGTTTTGAATGTGGCGGGATTGCCAAGAAAATCGGTTTTTGTCGGATCAATCGTTTCAAACGAGAGCGACAAAATGCGCGACAGTGTCACCGCACAAAAGGCACCGATCATAAAGATCGCGCCATGCGCAAAGTTGACAACGCCAAGCGTGCCGAAAATGAGTGTAAGCCCAAGCGCGATCAGCGCATAGGCCGAGCCTTTATCAAGCCCGTTTAGGATCTGCAGTAGGATGGCGTCCATGGTCCCCACCTGTTCATTTCTTCCGGCAAATTTCCATCACTCCGCGCGGGGAGATGCCCCATGCAGGTTGATAGAAAAGATCCAGATTTTGAGTGTGTTGCTGTCAATCGGGTCGTTTTTTATTGTGGTGGCTGGGCGCGTGATGCACGCGTCCAGCCAGTGTTTTGCACAATCCGAAGCTTATGCGCCTGGGTTACATGCGCCCAGTGCGCCGCCCGCAAACATGGGGTGGTCTGCTGGATATGTGACTTGCGCCGCTGGCGTGACTTCCACAATTTCCAAAAGATCGAATTCGGATGTTGGGTTTTCTTTGCCGCGCACAACCAGAACGTCTTTGAAGCACTGGTGATCGTCTGCACGGTAAAGTGTTGGGCCATTGCCCAAGCCATCGAATTCGAACCCTTCGAGCGCTTCGCCAACCGCACATGGGTTGAACGATCCGCCACGTGCAACAGCATCCGCGTAAAGCAATGTCTGACAGTACACAGTGTGCGCCGCCTGAGAGGGTGGGAAGCCGTATTTCGTGCCGAATGATTTCACGAAGGCTTTGGATGCGTCGTCTTGCAAAGACCAATGCCAGTTCGTGGACCCGTGGATGCCGGCCACGTTTTTGCCCGCACCGCGTGCCATCAAGCGTGAGTACAATGGAACAACGATTTCAAAGTTCTTGCCATTCACTTGCTTGTCACGCAGGCCAAATTGTACCGCGTTTGTCAAAGAGTTGACCATGTCCCCACCGTAGTGGTTCAAGACCAAAACATCTGCGCCAGAGTTCAACACAGGCGCGATATAGGATGAGAAATCGCCAGCACCCAGTGGTGTGCGCACTTTCTCAGCCGTTTTCCAACCCATAGCTTCTGTGGCGGCCGCGATGGATTCTTCTTGCGTCCAACCCCATGAGTAGTCCGCCGTCAGGTGATAGGCTGTACGATCAGAACCGTAGAGGTTTTTCAACACAGGTGCGAGCGCTGCCGCTGACATGTAGGCGTTAAAGAAGTGACGGAAACCATTGGCTTTTTTATCTTTACCAGTGGTGTCATTCGAGTGGGTGAGGCCGGCCATAAAGATGACGCCAGCTTCTTGGCAAAGGCCCTGAACCGCAATCGCCACACCAGAAGAAGAGCCGCCAGTGATCATCACAGCGCCGTCTTTTTCAATCATGGACTTGGCAGAGGCACGCGCCGCGTCAGATTTGGTTTGCGTGTCGCCTGTGACGAACTCGACTTTTTTGCCAAGAATGCCGTTCCCTTCCAGCGCTTTAGAACTGAAAGTGTTGAGCATACCGCCGTCGCCACCGCCGTTGAGGTGCTCAACAGCAAGTTCGTAAGCGCGCAATTCATCTGCGCCCTCATCCGCGTAGGCACCAGATTGTGGCACGTTAAAGCCGAGCGTCACAGTGCTGCCCGTTGGATCATTGGTAAACGCAGATGCGCCCGATGTGAAAATCGTTGGCAGTGCTAGACCCGCGCCAGCAACGGCGCTTGTCTTAAGCAGCCCGCGACGCGTGAGAAGTGAATTGGACATGGAAATCCTCCCTTAGGGTTTCAGTCCGCAACACCCGCGCCTCCTCGCGCTGGTATTGCGTTTCCTGCTTCGCCCTTAAAGATTGAGCTGTTAACAGGATGCTCAAGTATTGCGGGCGAAGTGAAAATGACTCAACAAGTGCTTTTGTTTAAAAGGTTTTTTTGTTAACAAATACACAATACGCTTGAATATGTTGTAAATTGTTTTTCGCGCAGGTGCAGCATGTGCTGTTCGCTCTTGCAGAAAGCTATTGATAAAGAACGGGAAAAATATGCCGCGCTCTGCTTTGACAGGATCACGTATTCGCGAACGCCGCACTTTGGAGGGACTGAAACAAGCTGATTTGGCCCGAAAAGTCGGCATTTCGCCTGCGTATCTTAATCTTATTGAGCACAATCGCCGCAGAATCGGGGGCAAGCTGCTTGTTGATTTGGCGCGCGAGCTCAAGGTTGAGGTTGCCGCGTTGACTGAGGGGGCTCAGGCGCCATTGATCAACGGATTGCAAGATGCCGCCGCCGAAAGTGGGGCAGTGCAAACGCCAATTGAAACGGACCGTATTGAAGAATTTGCGGGGCGTTTTTCCGGTTGGGCAGGGCTTGTCGTGCAGCAGCGCGAACAGATCACAACATTAGAGCGCCGCGTCGAAGCGCTGAGTGACCGATTGGCCCATGACCCGTTTTTATCTGACGCCTTGCATGAGGTGATTTCGACGGTGACAGCGATCCGATCAACAGCGGGCATTTTGAACAATGGCGGGGATATTGATCCCGAATGGCAGGTGCGGTTTCACCGTAATATGTATGAGGACAGTCAGCGCCTTGCCACCGGGTCGCAGACTTTGGTCAGCTATTTGGACACAGTGGGTAAAGCGGATGAGGCCCCCAATGCGCCGCTTGATGAAGTTGAAAGTTGGCTGGCCAGCACAGCCTACGAATTGCCACAGGCCGATGTCTCAAAAGCGTCTACTGCTGACGTGCCACAAAGTGAGTTTTTAACCTCGCCTGCCGCCCGGTCTTTGGCGGCAAAGTGGTTGGCGCGCGCTTATGATGATGCCATTGCAATGCCAATTGAAGACGTCGAAACTGTTATGGCTGAATTTGGTCCCGATCCCGCAGCATTGGCCCAAAAAACTGGGGCTGATTTGGCGGCAGCCATGCGCAGATTGGCGACGTTGCCAAAACAAGACGGGCGCGCAGACCTTGGGCTTGTGACCTGCGATGGGTCTGGCACGTTGACATTTCGCAAGCCGCTTGATGGCTTTGCGCCGCCACGGTTTGGGGCGGCCTGTCCGCTTTGGCCTTTGTACCAAGCGCTTTTGCGTCCGCTGGCCCCTGTACGCCGTGTGATTGAACAAATGGGCCAACCACCTCGACAATTTTTGGCCTATGCAGTGTGCCAGCCTGTGGTGCAATCTGGATTTGATACGCCTGAGGTGGTCGAGGCCACCATGCTTTTTGTGCCGATGGATGTGGCTATGGCAACAGGGACAAATGGAGCAAGGGGCGGCGTGTTTCAGGTCGCTGGTGATGTGGTGGAAGTTGGCACCAACTGTCGGGTTTGTGCACGCACAGATTGTCCCGCACGCCGCGAACCGTCTTTGTTGGTGATTGAAAGCGACCGTTGATAAGCGGGCGGGCAAATCGCTTTCAGACTGTAAGAGACTTTGACACAGCGCGGCAAGCACCCTAAGCAGGTTGAAATATACACGGTTTTGGCTTGGTTTTTGGGAGAGGATCAGGCCAAATCGTCCGCGTTTGGGCGATATGACACGCGATTTGAGGGGCCTTTGAGGCTGGCAAACGCATAGGGGAGAGAGGCAGTTAGATGGGCAAACGCGTCTTGCTGATTGAAGATGAACCAAACATCATTGAGGCGATTAGATTTATTTTATCGCGTGATGGTTGGATCGTTGAAACGCATTCTGATGGGGCCACCGCTGTGGCTGCTGTGAGCAAAAAAGGCCCAGATATTGTTATCTTGGATGTTATGCTTCCGGGTAAATCGGGTTTCGATATTTTACGTGATCTGCGCGGCGATCCCGATCACGCGGATTTGCCTATTTTGATGTTGACCGCGCGGGGGCAACAAAAGGATCGCGACATGGCCCAAGCTGCTGGCGTCTCGGCCTTTATGACCAAACCTTTTTCCAACTCTGATATGCTGGATGCTGTCAACGGGTTGGTGTCAAAATCTGGTTTGGATGTGTCTGGCGATGGATGAACCTCGGCGTTCTCCGCTGTATCTGGCGCGTGCGTCTTACCGCAGGCGGCGCTTGATTGATGCGCAAAGACTTTTGCCTATCTTTTTGTTTCTACTGTATTTACTTCCCTTGTTGTGGGGCGGATCTGGGGCCGATGATCCTGTCGGCGGCGGTGTGCGTGCCTATGTGCATGTTTTCACGATTTGGATCGGCGCGATTGTTGCCGCAGGGTTGATTGCGCGTGCTTTGATGCGGGATGAAACACACAGCACTGATGATGGATCTGGCCCTCCCTTGGCGCCAACCAACAAGGATCACTTGGGCGACGGGACGGCGTAGATGCTATCGTTTAATATTCTTGTTCTGGCCTGTTTGAGCTACGCGATATTCTTGTTTGCCATCGCATTCTGGGCAGAAAAACGAGCGGAACGGGGGCACTTGGGATGGTTGCGCTCGCCGGTAATTTACACCCTGTCTTTGTCGATTTATTGCACCGCTTGGACGTTTTACGGCGCTGTTGGCTATGCCGCGCGCTCGGGGCTTGAATTCGCGACGATTTATATGGGGCCGACGATGGTGATGATCGGCTGGTGGTGGATTTTGCGCAAACTTGTGCGCATCGGGCGCACGCAGCGGATCACCTCGGTCGCAGATTTGATTTCATCGCGTTATGGTAAATCGACCACTTTAGGGGTTTTGGTCACAGTGTTGGCCGTGGTGGGGACAACGCCTTATATTGCTTTGCAACTTCAATCGGTTGCCTTGTCTTTTGCCGTGTTTGGATTGGCCAATCCAGGCGGCTTGGTTGTGCCTGATTTGAACAACACGGCGCTGTGGGTGGCCGCAGGGTTGGCGTTGTTTACGATTCTGTTCGGCACACGCAATCTGGACGCCAATGAGCGTCACCACGGTGTTGTCACGGCCATCGCGTTGGAAGCTGTGGTGAAATTTTTGGGCCTCGTGGGGGTCGGTATTTTTGTGGTTTGGGGGATCGGGGACGGGGTCGGCGATATGTTGGCACGGATCGATGCCTCGCCTGTGGCCAAAGTTGATATCGATGGCACGCGGTTCATCACCTTGACGATCTTGTCTGGGGCCGCCTTTTTAACCCTGCCGCGTATGTTTCAAGTTTTGGTTGTCGAAAATGCCGAAGAACGGCATTTGTTCACCGCAGGTTGGGCCTTTCCATTGTATCTATTTGGCATGTCATTGTTTGTTATTCCGATTGCCGTGATGGGGTTGGATGTGCTGCCTGCGACGTCTAATCCCGACATGTTTGTATTAACCCTGCCGCTTAAGTACGGGCAGCAAGGCCTTGCTACTCTTAGCTTTTTGGGAGGATTCTCGTCTGCCACATCCATGGTCATTGTGGCGGCGATTGCCTTGTCGACGATGGTGTCGAACCACATCGTAATGCCGATTTGGCTGTCATCGCGCAAAGAGGGCGCAACGGTGTCTGGCGATGTGCGACATGTTGTGTTGCTGTCGCGGCGCCTGTCTATTGCGGGCGTTTTGGCGCTTGGGTATTTCTATTTTCGCCTGTCAGGTGGATCCGAAGCCTTGGCCGCAATCGGGATGATTTCATTCACCGGTATCGCACAAGTTTTGCCAGCTATGCTGGGCGGTATTTTTTGGCGTGGGGCCACGCGCACAGGGGCTATTGCGGGGCTTTTGGTTGGCTTTGCCGTATGGGCCTATGCAATGTTTTTGCCGTCCTTTGGTGACGCTGTGGGGTTCACGGCTGACTTTTTTGCCAACGGGCCTTGGGGGATAGGTTTGCTACGCCCGCAAGCCCTGTTCGGGGTTGAAGACGTTGATCCCGTGGTTCATGCTGTTGTCTGGTCATTGGCGCTCAACACAGGCGCGTTTTTGATTGGCTCACTTGTGTCCTTTCCGCGTCCTGTTGAGCGCTTGCAGGGCGCGCAATTTGTCAACGTGTTTGATCATACAGGGGCCACCCGCAGTTGGTCCCATGGCACGGCCGAAGCCGAAGATTTACTGGTGATGGCGCAGCGCATTATCGGCGCATCAGAAGCCCAAAGCATGTTCCATATCGAAGCCGAAGCGCAGGGAAAACAAGGCTATCTACCTGATCCCACACCGCAGTTTTTGGAACGCTTGGAACGCGAACTTGCAGGCTCTGTTGGGGCTGCAACGGCGCATGCGATGTTGGGTCAAATTGCGGGCGGTATCGTTGTCTCAGTTGAGGATTTGATGGCCGTGGCAGACGAGACTGCGCAGATGTTAGAGCATTCCAGCCAACTTGAGATGCAATCCGAAGAGCTGGCGCGCACGGCCCGAAAATTGCGCGAAGCGAATGAGAAACTCACCGAGTTGTCGATCCAAAAAGACGCGTTCTTAAGTCAAATTTCCCATGAGTTGCGCACGCCGATGACCTCAATTCGGGCCTTTTCCGAGATTTTGCGAGACGGGGGGCAATCGAGTGATCCAATGGACGCCGCAAGCCTCACGCGGTTTTCGGGTATCATTCATGACGAGGCACGGCGTTTGACGCGGCTTTTGGATGACCTGTTGGATCTGTCCGTTTTGGAAAATGGGCAGGTGTCGCTCAACTGGTCTCGTACCAATTTACACGATGTGATTGAACGCGCCCTAGAGGCCACCGCGCAGGGGCTTGAGGGGCAAGATTTAAGTTTGGAACGCACTGTTTTAGGCGAACATATTGCGATCGAAACCGACACAGATCGTTTGGCGCAAGTTTTTATCAATTTGATCGCCAACGCGCGCAAATATTGCAGCAGCGAGACGCCTGTGTTGCGCATTTCAGTGCGACGATTGATCAATGATCATATCCAGATTGATTTTGCTGACAATGGTGCGGGGATTCCTGAGCACAAACAAACGGTGATTTTCGAAAAGTTTTCGCGATTAAGCGATCACGCCAAAGCCGGTGGTGCGGGGCTTGGTCTCGCGATTTGTCGCGAAATTGTGGTTAATCTGGGCGGCACTATTTCTTATTTACCTGGACAGGGCGGAGCTGCGTTTCGCATTGATCTGCCAAGGGTGCATCATACTGTTCGATAATCGCAGGCTGTTTTGACGATCATTGGCAAAAAAAAGCATCAAAACGTAAAAAAATCTCTATGATCAATGATTTGTTTACCTCGTTTGGTCAAACCTTAAAGAAACCCATTTGGGGATCTTAAATTGAGCATCACACAGTCAAATTTCGTAAAGTTGCGCTGCAATGTCTGACGACGACCTCATTTCGGCAATGCGCCGCAAGGCAGGCGTTGGGCGCCCGCCGCCTGACGTCACCGCTATGTCCGCTGCAAAAGCGTTGCGATTGGCGGCAGCCAAAGCGGCAGAAGACGGCACAGGCATGGTGATGCAGGTGACGGACGTCAGTGAGACTTTGACATCGACCAGCCGTTTGCCAGAGCTGATCCCGGATCATTCCCTATTGGCCTTGTTGGAAGGGCCCGAACACGCCTACGGACTTGGGGTGTTTAGCTTGGCTGTCACAACGTCGGTGGTGGAACAATTGACCACCGGGCACGTGCAAAAACACACGCCAGAAGATCGCAACCCGACATCGACTGACTCTGTCATGTGTTTCGAGTTGATCGACAGGATGCTTTCACATTTTGAACAGATCGTCGCCGATGCGTCCGACCCACCACAGGTCGAGGGGTACCGGACCGCAGCACAGCTGTCTGAAACCCGCTCTATTCCCATTGCCTTTGATGACATTCGGTATCGGATGTTTCGTTTGACCGTCGATATGGGGCGGGGGTTACGTACGGGCGAGATTATGTTCATCTTTCCGGCCACGCGGCCCAAACCAAAACCCGTGCCGGGCACCCAATCGGATTGGCAAAGGGATTTCAAGACATCTGTGATGAAAACAGAGGCCGCTCTTGAAGCCATCCTGCATCGTGTGTCATTGCCTTTATCGGATGCAGCCAACCTTGCTGTGGGCATGACCATTCCAATTCCTCATGAGGCGCTGATGCGTGTCGAGGTGGTCGCAGATGGGCGTCGTGTTTCTTATGGTCGGCTTGGTCAGGTCAATGGCCATCGCGCCGTTCGCATTGATCTGAATGATCCCGCTTCGATGGACGACGAGGCTGATATGAGCATAGGTTTTGGCGATCATGGGGCCGATGGTATTGGTCACAGTGAATTTCCTGCCCTTGGTACAGGGGACATTTCTGATACCATGGGCGAAGATATGCCCAGCCTTGGGGATTTTCCCGCCATGGGCGATATGGGCGATATGTCTGGCGATCTCCCATCGCTTGGCGATATGTCCGGCGATCTCCCTGATCTTGGGGATATGTCCGATTTTCCCGCCATGGGTGATTTGCCGTCGCTTGATTGAGATATTCTCGAACAACCTCTGGTTTAGGTTTTTCGTGTGTTGACCTACATCAAGGCGATTGAATTTAAAATGCGCGATCCTTTGAAAAAGGAGGATTGCACATGGCCCGTGATCAGAATGAAAACTCAATTCAATCTCGACGCAAGATTTTGTTGGCGCGGCGCGTTGAACTGGACGTCAGGCTGCACAAAATAGAAGGTGAATTGGACGCAGAGCATTCCAAGGACACTGGCGAGCTTGCCAATGAAGTCGAAGACAACGAAGTGCTTGAAGGCATGGGGCAGGCGGGACTTCTTGAAATCGTCAAAATAGATGCCGCATTGGAGCGTATTGAACGTGGCGACTATGGAGTTTGTGCGTCTTGTGGTGGCGATATCAGCGCTGAAAGGTTGGATGTTTTGCCATACACCCCAATGTGCAAAACTTGCGCCGCCAACGCGGAAACACACTAAAGATTTTTCCGCTTTTGTATGGATTAGGAGAATATGATGTCCAAAGATACAGACGCCAAAATTGACCAAATCGTTGATGAGTTGGTGACGGACGATGCCGTGGCCGATCAATTGAAGTCTAAGCTGCATAAGCAGATTGATGCAAAATCACAGACGCATTTCACTGCAAAAAGCCAAGAAAATGACGATTCGGATGATGACATGTGGGACAATATCCCAGTTTAATTCGCTGCGTTTGCAAACACTATAAATAGGAGGCCAGCATGGCATTCGATGCGCTTAAAATCCAAGCTTATATGATCTTAGATGAAATCTCGGCCCGTCCTGCGGATCGTCATATTTTACAAGAGCGGTTACGCGAAAAGTTGTCTGAGCTTCGTTCGATGGGGTTGCCGTTGCCGCAAGACCTTGTTGATTTGGAATTGGCCTTGGAGGATACTACAGCCGATACAATTTATCCCACTCGATCTGCTGGCAGCACAGACGCTTGACGGCAGGGATAAATTGAACACAAAGCAACGCAATTGTCCTTCCAATCCAAAGGGTTCTTGCATTTTGATGTCACTCTCCGCAAAGATGTAAAAAATTTGGACGCGCGGAGAGGATATGACCACATCCGATGCCAAACCTGCCGCAGGGCAGACACAGCAGCCTTTAGTTGATACGCGCCGTGATGGCGGTGTCGCTTATATCGTGCTTTGCAATCCGCCAGCAAATGCCTTGACGCTTGATCTGCGGCGCTCTTTGTTGAGCAGTTTGCAGATCGCGCAAGATGATCCTGAGGTTAAAGTTATATGCCTGCGCGGGCAGGGCAATGGGTTTTCCACGGGTCTTGATCCGGTCGAACTGTCTCGTGTGAAGTTTGGGGCGTTGGAAGCTGCCCCTACACTGGACGATCTGTGTCGCACGATTGAAAACAGCAATAAACCTGTTGTTGCGGCCCTTCATGGCTCTGTATTTGAGGCTGGTTTTGCGCTGGCGTTGGCGGCGCATTACCGAATTTGTGGCCCCAAAGCACGTATTGGTGCCCCTGAAATCACCTTTGGGGCGGTACCTGGTGGTGGCGTGACCCAGCGTTTGCCACGACTGGTCGGCGCTGCCGTGGCACTTGAAATGTTGCTGTCTGGAAAATCTGTGGCAGGGCAACAGACCAAGTTGATTGGGCTGTGTGATGCCGTGATTGACATGCGTGGCAACAAAGCCGTTTTTACATTTTGTCAAAAGCTCATTGAACAAGATGCTCCACGACGCCGGACCTGTGATGCCATTGTTGGTTTGAGTGATGCGTCCGCCTATATGACTGCAATCGTGCAACACCGTGATCGCGCAGCCAAGTCGCACCTCAAGGCCCCCAATTTGATTGTCGACTGTGTGGAGGCCGCGCTTTTGTTGCCATTCGATGCAGGTGTGTTCCGCGAAGAGACTGCGCGACTGGATGTGCTTGGGTCAGGGCAAGTGCGTGCGATGCGTCATGCCTTTTTTGCCGAACGCCGCGCCGCGCGCCCTACAGGAATTGACCTTAGCCTCGCGCGCAGCGTGTCCACAATTGGGATTGCTGGAGTGTCAAATATGGCGCTGGCCATTGCGATGTCTGCCCTTGATTGTGATTTCGAAGTGCTGGTTTTCGGCTCTGACGCCAATCAAGTTGCTCTTGCGCAGGGCAAAATTGCACGCGCCTACGATCAGGCGGCCCAGCAAGGCCAAATAACGCCTGATCTGCGTGACCAAAGGCTTGCAAAATTTACAGGCTCCAGCGATTTACAAAGCTTATCCAAGTGCGGTTTGGTTATTGATGCGGCCTCGAGGTCGGTTGAGCAACGTACGCAAATTTTGTCACGTATCGAAGAGTTCGTGCCCCAAGACACGCTTTTGGCGACCATATGTGATCACGGTTTCGCGCAGATGGCACAAGGTTTATCACATCCTGAACGGTTTCTTGGGTTGCACTTCTTTGCACCGGCACAAGCCATTCGGGTTGTCGAAGTGGCGCGTACGGAAGGTCTGTCTGAGGCCTCTTTGGCCACGGCTCACGCTGTGATGCGTAATATGGGCAAAGTGCCAATTTGCATGTCTGCGCATGACGGGTTGATCGCCAATAGGGTTCAAGGGGCCGCATGGGCGGCTGTTGATGTGTTGTTGCTCATGGGCGTGCTGCCATCACAAATTGATCGGGCCATGGAAAAATACGGGATGCCGGTGGGACCCTGTGCCAATATGGATGCACTTGGCTTGCAGAATTTTTCCGGCATTGCGGCGACGGTCCTGAAAGACGCTGGGCGCGAAGGGCGTGGTGGCAGTGGTGGGTTTTATGACTATGTTTTGACCAATAAAGGTCCTGAGCGCCAAGACGACCAGGCGGCGGTCGATATAATTGATGTTCTGCGCGAAGGGGCGGGCATTGACAGGATAAGACTGTCAGACGCGCAAATTTGCGATCGCATTGTTTTGGCACAGGCCAATGCCGGAGCACGGGCGTTACAAGATGGTGTTGCGGCACGTCCTGTGGACATTGATGCCGTGATGCTTTTGAGCAAAGGCTTTCCGCGCTGGCAAGGCGGGCCAATGATGGCAGCCGATGTGATGCGGCCTTTGGTGGTGCAAAAAAAGTTGCGTGAATTTGCACTTGAAGCGCCAGACATTTGGGAGCCTGCTCAAATATGGGCCGAGCTTATTAAAAATGGCGACGATTTTGAAGTTATCAATAGTATCTGATGTTTAGGTAAATATTTCGGGCGTTCATTTGACTGAAGGAACGACGTTTCTTATTTTATGGTGCCATATCAAAGTGAAATTTACAGCCGTGTTTGATGCAGATCAAAGCTGTGGATTCCACCCCGTATTATTCAACCTTATGAGTGCAAGGTACCGAGGATGACACATCGTCTGGCGGTGCTTTGCTTCCCTCCTGTGAGTGCGATTCGCATTCGCAACGTTGTCCGCCTGTTGTGCGTGGGCTGGCAACGACCTCGGCGTCGCAGGGTGTGCGTTTCACCTGCGGCGCCATTTTTTTATGACTGACGTCGATCATCCTTATGCAAATTGGCCAAAATTAAGACCGAAAAACAAGAGTGTTCGCATGGACATTTCAGGGGCCCATATTACTGTGATGTCACTCTTCTAATCTTATTTGAGCCGTCACTTGGAGCTTTATATGCCTCAGTTTTTTCCCCACGTGTTAGAGGTCTTGGATGATGCGCGCCAAGGTGAGCATTATCATGATGTCGAGCAGGCGTTTGATTGTATGATGTCATCATGATTTTTGGGTCGCGCGAAACGGCCAAGACCAAAGGGATGATCTTGGCCGATGATATTGCACTGTCCGAAGGCCAAGCCTTGAGCAAAGGCACAGTGCTGGGGCCACAGGACATTGCACGGCTGATAATGGCCAACATCAAAGAAATCACAGTGGCCGAACTTGAACCACACGATATCGACGCCCCTGGTGCCGCCTTGAAAATCGCGCAAGCAATGGTGTCGCACCCCGATGATTCCATGGTGCGTATCGTAGTGGGGACGCGTGGGTGTGTTCGTTTGGTGGCCAATGTTGCAGGTATTGTGGGCATCGACACCGCTGCATTGGCGCGGATGAACATGGTCGAAGGTGTGATCTCGGTCGTGACGTTGCCGCAACTGTATCGGGTGGCAAAGGGTGATGACATCGCGGTGATCAATATCGTGAGTTATGGGGTAAAGCGTTCAAGCGTTGGACGTGTTGTCGCTGAAGCGCATGACGTGATTTATGTACGAGGTGTGATCGCGCGCACTGCCAGTTTGGTGCAAACGGTTGGCCATGGCGCACCCGACCCTAGGGGAGAATCTGAGGTCCGTATGCGTCTGGATCGTCTTGGGGTGCGATTGATTCAAAGTAATTTGGTCCCGCACAACACAGAATCCTTGGCCGAAGCCATTGTCGGCGTTGAAGGGGACGTCTTGTTCATCATGACCGCCACTCCGACTGAAGACATTGATGATGTCGCGCCGCGCGCGGTGGTGGCGGCTGGTGGGGTGATCACGCGTTTTGGATTGCCTGCTCATCCTGGATCGCAGCTTTTTGCAGGTGGTCTTGGCGCAATGCCTATTTTAGGGCTGCCAGACTGTGCACGCGATTCCGCCTATTGCGGTGCTGATTGGATTATTGAGCGATTGCTGTGTGGCGTGTCCATCACTGATGATGACATCGCGCGCATGTCGGTCGGGGGGTTAACCCAGCCACGGTAGGTTTTGTTGGCTTTTGCGCCCCTCATGGACCGTTTGAACAAAATAATCCCCCCGAAGCGCGAGGCCTCGGGGGGAACCCTGTCAGACTTGGTCCTCTTGAAAGAGGGCGTCTGATGGTGCCGCCCGATTGGTTCGGGCGTGCGACCGTATTTTATGTGCGTCGAGGCGCGGCCTTATCTTGGCAATGGGCCGACCATCATGATCATTTGACGGCCTTCCATTTTTGGCATGCTCTCAACTTTGCCAATTTCTTTTACGTCAACGGCGACGCGTTCAAGAAGTTGACGCCCCAAATCTTGGTGGGCCATTTCACGGCCGCGAAAACGCAAAGTAACTTTGACTTTGTCGCCATTTTCTAAGAATTTTAGAACGTTGCGCATTTTAACTTGGTAGTCGTGTACATCGGTACCAGGACGGAATTTTACTTCCTTGATTTCGATGATTTTTTGCTTTTTGCGCGCTTCAGATTCACGTTTTTGTTGTT
>JBLHXX010000060.1:0-16964 GCA_047630475.1 Celeribacter sp.
AAGGCGGATTAACCTGACGGTCAAATCGAAAGGCCACCATTTGGCCAGATCTAAAGGATCCGCTCATGTCATTCACGCTTGCCACTTGGAACATCAACTCCGTGCGTCTGCGCGAACCTTTGGTGCTGAAACTTCTTGCCGAACAAGGCCCCGATGTTTTGTGCCTGCAAGAATGCAAATCCCCCGTCGATAAAATTCCGCTCGAGGGGTTTCACGCGCTGGGCTACACCCACATGGTTGCGCGCGGGCAAAAGGGCTACAACGGCGTCGCGATTTTGTCGAAGCTGCCGATCGAGGATGCGGGGGGCGAAGATTACGCGTCTTTGGGACATGCCCGTCACGTGGCGGGCAAACTTGAAAACGGCGTGACCATTCACAACTTTTATGTGCCCGCAGGCGGTGACAAACCCAATCGCGAGATCAATGAAAAATTTGGTCAAAAGCTCGATTACCTGACCGAAATGCGTGACGCGTTTCATGCCAATAAACCCGAAAAATCTATTCTCGTGGGGGATCTCAATATCGCGCCGCGCGAAGACGATGTTTGGGATCACAAAAAACTTTTGAAAATTGTGTCACACACCCCGATTGAAATCGAACACCTCGCCCAAACCCAAGAGGCCGGCGGATTTGTTGACATCACCCGCCAAGATATCCCTGAGGGACTTTTGTACAGCTGGTGGTCGTATCGCGCCAAAGATTGGGATGCGGCCGACAAAGGACGTCGCTTGGATCACATTTGGGGCACATCCGACATTTCAAACGCCGCGCATTCAAGTCGCGTTCTGCGTGATGTGCGCGGATGGACCCAACCATCAGACCACGCGCCAGTGTTTGCCACCTTCGACCTTTAAAAATGCCGCGAACAAGCGCATATAAAGGACAAGCAAAGTTTTAGGAGAGACCCAGATGATTGAACTCGGGACACCCAAAGCCCCCCAAACGGGCGCGCATATCATTGACGTAAACGAAGATAACTTTATGGCCGAAGTTGTCGAAATGTCGAAAACGGTCCCTGTGATCGTCGACTTTTGGGCGCCTTGGTGTGGCCCATGCAAAACGCTCGGCCCCGCTTTGGAAGCGTCCGTAACGGCAACTGATGGCAAAGTGCGCATGGTGAAAATCGATGTGGACAAAAACCAAATGTTGGCGGGGCAAATGCGGGTGCAATCCATCCCAACTGTTTTTGCTTTTTGGCAAGGCGAGCCTGTTGACGGTTTCCAAGGCGCATTGCCGCAATCCGAAATCGACGCTTTCGTGGCCAAGCTTTTGGACCTCGGTGATGACGGTGGCTTGGATGCGGCTGTTGAGGCGGCTGACGAAATGTTTGAGGCGGGTGATGTTGATGACGCGGCTGAAACCTATGCTGCCATTTTGGAAGAGGATCCAAAATGCGTTGGTGCTTTTGCAGGTCTGGCCAAATGTCATATCGCCAAAGACGCGTTGGACGAGGCTGAGGCCGTGTTGAACGGCATGCCAGCCGAAGTGTCCGACAGTCCGTTGATCGAAGCGGTGTTTGCCCAAATCGCACTGGCACGCGAGGCCGAAAATGCAGGTCCTGTGGCCGAATTGACCGCTGCCGTCGAGGCCAATCCGGCCAATATGCAAGCCCGCCTGGATTTGGCAACTGCGCTTCATGCCGATGGTCAAGTCGAGGCATCTGTGGACACGCTTTTGGCCGCGTTCAAACAAGATCGCGATTGGAACGATGGTGCTGTGAAAGAACAATTGTTCAAGGTTTTCGATAGCTTGAAGCCCAACGATCCAATTGTTTTGAACGGTCGTCGTAAATTGACGTCGATGATATTTGTCTGATCAGGAATGCGGGCTAGCTCATGGGTATGAAAACATCAAACGATCTGCCTGTTGCGCTGCCCGTCTTTCCGTTGCCTGGTGCCTTGATGCTGCCACGCACGCCACTTCCGTTGCATATTTTTGAGCCACGCTATTTGCAAATGGTTGAGGATTGCATGAAAACGCCCGAGCGCCTGATCGTTATGGCGCAACCGCGTGGCGGCGCGGCGGGGGACCGGTTGAATGCCATTGGTTGTGCGGGCCGCCTGACTGCGTTTAACGAGACCGACGATGGCAGATATTTGATCACGCTGACGGGCATTTCGCGGTGTCGTATTGGCGATGAAATCGAAGGGTTTGCACCCTACCGGCGTGCCACTGTCGACTGGTCTGGCTTTGGTCGTGATTTGGGCCCTGCTGAACAAGACGGGGGGCTGGATCGCGCCGCCTTGTTAAATGTTTTACGCCGCTATTTTTGCGAAGAAGAACTCGACCTTGATTGGGATGGTTTGGCATCAGCCTCAGACGAAACACTTATCAATTCGATATCGCTTTTGTGCCCTTTTGGTGCCGAAGATAAACAAGCCTTGCTTGAAGCGCCTTCTTTGTCCACGCGCCGAGAAACGCTTATAACGCTCATGGAGTTTGCCCTACGTGGCGGCAACGACGAGGAAATGATGTAATGACACCTGATACAATCCCATTTGATCGCAGGATGCTTGAGGCTTTGGTCTGTCCGCACACGCGCGGTGTTTTGACCTATGACGCAGAGGCACAAGAATTGGTGTCTAAGACCGCGGGTCTTGCCTATCCCATTCGCAACGGCATCCCGATTATGCTGACAGACGAAGCGCGGATTTTGAGCGACGAAAGTTGATTATAGCGGTTTGCCTTGCATCAGTTTTGGCAAATCGCCACTCACGCCCGCTGCCTCGCGCATGGCCGCGCGGCGCAAGGATGGCAGCGCATTGACGATCCCCATGCCAATATCGCGTCCCAGTCGTAGGATCGGATTGTCATTTGAAAACAATTTGTTAAACCCATCCGTCATCAGGGCCTGCGATGCCACATCAAAGCGACGCCATTGCTGATAACGGTCCAAAACATCGATGCGCCCGATGTCTTCGCCGCGCCGTTGCGCCTCGACCAACACCTCGGCCAATGCCCCAACATCTTTGAACCCCGCGTTCAATCCTTGGCCCGCAATCGGGTGCATCCCGTGAGCGGCATCGCCGACCAAAGCCACGCGATCCGCAGCAAAGGCGTTCGCTAACGTCAGGTTCAGCGGGTAGGTGAATCGCTTGCCTGCCAATGAAATATCGCCGAGAAAATCACCAAATCTGGGTCGCAAAACGGCCAAATACTCCTCATCAGACAAAGCTTGAATGCCTTGTGCAACGGATGCTTTTTCCGTCCAAACGATCGAACTTTTGTTGTCAGGCAGGGGCAAAATCGCCAAAGGGCCAGCAGGCATGAAATATTGATGCGCGCATCCATTGTGGGGCAACTCATGCGCAATGGCACAGACCAAAGCCGTCTGATTATACCCCCAACCAGTCCGACCAATACCTGCGCGCTCGGCGGTGCCAGAGCTGCGTCCATCACAGCCAACAATCAATCGACCAGACAGGGTTGAGCCATCGGACAGCGTCAATTGAGCCCCTGTGGCGTCAACATTTTGCGCTGTCACGCTGCCTTCAATCTGTGTGATTTGCGGATGTGTCGCTAACGCATCAAGCAACGCACGGCGTAAAAAGCGATCCTCGACCATGAACCCGACAGGGCCGTCATCGGTTTCCGCGTGATCGAATTCCAACATAAACGGCGCTGGGCCATCGCCCGCTTTACCATCGGTCACTTTGACATCCAAGATCGGCTGGGCGTGACCGCGCACCACGTCCCAAATGCCAAGCGCTTTCAACAATCTTTGCGATGACAAAGACAGCGCGTATCCGCGTCCGTCAAACCCCGCATCGCTCAGCGTGTGTGCGCCAATTCGGTCGATGATGGTTACAGTCAGGCCAGCATTTGCGCAAGCCAAGGCCAACGCAGGACCGTTCAGGCCACCGCCCACAATTAGGATGTCATTTGAATGTGTCATGCCGTCAATATGGCGCTCATTGCGGGATTGTCCATGCGTGTTTGTGCCGCTAGCGTGGGACGAAAGGCCACCACCCAGAAAGATGCAGTTCATGTCCGATATTTTCAAGAAATCCATGTGTGATCTGGGGCGTGATATCGGCGCGGGTCGGCTTGATCCTGTAGTCCTGACACAAAGTTATTTTGACGCCATCACGGCTCATCCATTTGGCCCGCGTATTTATGCGCGCCTGACCCGTGATCGCGCTTTGGCCGAGGCCGAGGCCGCAGGTCTACGCGCCAAGAACGGCACGCGGCGTGGGCTTTTGGATGGTGTGCCTGTGTCTTGGAAAGACCTGTTTGATACAGCTGGCACCGCTGCCGAGGCGGGGTCTGCTTTGCTCAAAGGGCGTGTGCCAACGCGTGATGCTGACGTGGTGCGCCGCGCTTCGGCGCATGGTCTTGTGAGTTTGGGCAAAACCCACATGAGCGAATTGGCGTTCTCTGGCTTGGGTCTCAATCCGATGACCGCGACCACACCCTGTGTGAATGACCACGGGTCTGTGTCTGGTGGCTCATCCTCTGGGGCTGCGGGGTCTGTGGCTTTTGAATTGGCCCCCGGTGCGATTGGCACAGATACGGGGGGATCTGTCCGTATTCCGGCGGCTTGGAATGATTTGGTGGGATTGAAAACCACATCAGGCCGCGTGCCTTTGGGGGGCGTTGTGCCGCTTGCTGCGTCATTTGATACTGTTGGTCCATTGGTAAAAACAGTTGAGGATGCCGCGGAAGTGTTCGCAATCTTGGATGGGACGCCTGCGCCGGATGTGCGCGGTGTGTCGCTCACGGGCAAGCGTTTGTTGGTCTTGGAAACCGTGGCCTTTGATGACATTCGCCCCGAGCCTTTGGCAGGGTTTGAACGGGCCATCGTGCGCCTGAAAGACGCGGGCGCTGTGATTGAACGCGGGTCTGTTGAGGCCGTGCAAAAAGCCATGGCATTGTCCGCGATTTTGTTTCCAGCTGAGGCTTATGGCGCATGGCGTGAGGCTATTGAAGCCAATCCCGATGCAATGTTTCCACCTATTTTGGCTCGGTTTCGCGCAGGCGGTGCGGTTATGGCGGCGGATTATGTGGACGCTTGGCGTCAATTGCAGGCATATCGCGCTGACTATTTGGCCATGACAGCAGGGTATGATGCGGTGATTTTGCCCACGGCACCGATTTTGCCGCCTAATGTGGATCGGCTTTTGACCGATGATGATTACTACGTCACCGAAAACCTGTTGGCGCTGCGCAACACGCGGATCGGTAACTTGATGGGGCTGACGGGGCTGACACTGCCCACGGGCGTGCCATCGACGGGGATTTTGCTGCAAACACCGCCAAACACCGAGGCAGCGGTGTTGCGGATTGGCGCGGCAGCTGAGGCAGCTTTGGCTTAAAAGCCACAGATCAACGGCGTGACGTTTGAAAAGGGGCGTCTTTTTCTGGACCGTTTGGCCCTAAGGCGTTATCGTACCTTAAAACAAGCGGGCAAAATGATCCGCAAAGACGAGGCAGTAGCAGCAATCATGACGTTTCCTGAGCGGTTTTCGAACCTGCCTGAATATGCGTTTCCGCGTCTGAGAACGCTTCTCGATGCGCATGCGCCAGGTGGTGAGATCATGCATATGACGATTGGCGAACCACGCCATGCGATGCCCGATTTTGTCGGAGATGTTTTGGCGCAAACTGTTGATATGTTTGCCAAATACCCCGCCAACCATGGCACGCCTGAATTGCTCGGATCTATTGCAAACTGGATCAAGCGTCGGTTTGATGCGACTGTTGATCCAGACACGCAAATTATGACGCTCAATGGCACGCGCGAGGGTTTGATGAACGCGTGTATCGCGTTGTCGCCTGAGCAAAAGAACGGCAAAAAACCTGTCGTTTTGATCCCCAATCCGTTTTACCAAGTCTATGCTGTGGCCGCCGTGACGGTTGGCGCAGAGCCCGTTTACGTGCCTGCGACGGCGCAAACGGGTTTCTTGCCCGACTACGCAGGCTTGCCCGCAGAGGTTTTGGATCGCACAACGATCGCCTATATTTGCAGCCCATCAAACCCCCAAGGGGCCGTGGCGCCGCGCGACTATTTGCGTGATTTGATTGCGCTGGCCGAAAAGCATGATTTCAAAATTTTTGCTGACGAATGTTATTCCGAGATCTATCGTGGTGAGGCCCCCGTTGGCGCGCTTGATGTGGCGCAAAGTATTGGCGCAGACCCCGAACGCGTGGCGATTTTTCATTCCTTGTCAAAGCGGTCCAATCTGCCGGGGTTGCGCTCTGGCTTTGTGGCCTCTGGTCCCAAAAATATCGAACATATGAAACAGTTGCGGGCCTATGCGGGCGCGCCGTTGTCCTTGCCTGCGCAGGCCGTATCGACACGGGTTTGGGCGGATGAAGCACATGTGATTTCCTCGCGTGCGCTTTATGTTGAAAAGCTTGATATGGCGGATGAGATTTTTTCTGGCCTTGAAGGTGCAGGCGCACCAGAGGCTGGTTTCTTTTTGTGGCTTCCCGTGGAAGACGGCGAACAGGCAGCGTTGAAACTATGGACCGAGACGGGCGTGCGGGTTGTTCCGGGCGCGTATTGGTCACGAGATGTTCAGGGCCAAAACCCTGGCAAAAATTATATACGGGTCGCTTTGGTGGCCCCAAAAACAGAGACACAGCGCGGGCTTATCAAGCTTCGTGACTGTTTGTACGGTTGAAAGAGGCGAAAATGGCATCCTATCAGGCACGCGGTCGCGATCCACTTTTTGACAAAAATACCCAAGCGATTTTAGAGCGCAGGGGACGAGAGCTTGTCGGTATCGGGCTTTTGGTCGTTGCGTTGATCATGGCCTTGATGTTGGGGTCATATGTGGCCGAGGATCCCAGTTGGCTGTCCGCGACGGACGCGCCCGTGAACAATGTTTTGGGCCGCATGGGGGCCTCTATTGCGTCGCCTTTGATGATTATCGTTGGTATCGCGTCTTGGGGCATTGCCGCGGTGTTCGCGGTGTGGGGCGTGCGGTTCATTGCGCATCGTGGCGCCGAGCGTGCGTTGTCACGCGTTGTTTTTGCGCCGATTTCCATTGCCCTGATTGCGATTTATGCCTCGACCTATGCCAGCTACACCCCGCAAAGCCATGGCGGGTTGTTCGGCGATACGGTGCTGGCGGCTTTGATTCAAATTCTGCCGTTCAATCCCGCTTTCGCGCTAAAATCACTCGCGTTTCTTGCCTTTTTTGCAGCTGTTGCCATGACGTTGTTCGTGTTTGGTTTTACGCGACGCGAATTGCAAACAGGCGTGCGGTTTATGTTGCTTGGGCTTGTGGCCCTTTATTCTTTGGTGTTGCACGCGATGGGCAAAGTGGCACGGGGCTCTGTGGCAACTGGTCAACGGATCGCCACAACAACTGCGGAACGCCGTGCTGAAAAACAGCGTATTTTGGATGAAAATCAAGCCTTGTTTGAGGTCGAGCCCACAGCCGCTCCGCGTGTCGTGCGCGCTGAAATGCCGTTTGATGACATGGGCACCCCACAGCCCGAGCCGACTGAATTTGCAGAAAAAACGGGTCTGTTTGCCAAGATGCCAACGTTGCTGAAGCGGTCCCAAGATGTGCCGTTGCAATCTGAATTGATTGAACCCGATTTGGCCCCAGAGCCTACGGTTGATGGCGGCTTTGATGACCGGATTCGCAGTAAAATCTCGAATGTGGTCAATGCGCGTGCGCGTGCCGGATCGCGGGCAATTTTGCCGGGGGCCAGCCGTGTAGAGCCGCCTTTGTCCGCCGCACAGGCTGCCGTTGCCAAGTATAAAAAAGGTCCAAAGCCGATGTTGATTTCGAAATCAGCACCGGAAGCGCCTGTCGACGCAGGGTTCGATGACACCGCCTATGTGTCAGAAGCATATGACTATGATCATGCGCCAGAGGCAGATGAGACTTTGGTATATGAGGACGATATCGCGTTGGACACGCCGGATTATACCGCCCCAGATGCGGCACGTTTCGAACCGGCAGCCGTGTCCACGCCTGAACCAAAACGTGTTGTACAGCACCCGGTGCGAAAACCCGCGACCAAGTCAAAGCAAGCCCAGCAAGAAGCACAGCCCACTTTGAAATTTGATCCCAAAGAAGCTGAATACCAATGCCCGCCTTTGTCGTTGTTGGAAAGTGCCGATACGGTTGAGCGCTATACGTTGTCTGACGATGCCTTGGAAGAAAACGCGCGCATGTTGGAAAACGTGCTGGATGATTACGGCGTCAAAGGTGAAATCGTATCCGTGCGCCCCGGTCCGGTTGTGACCATGTACGAACTGGAACCTGCCCCAGGTTTGAAAGCGTCCCGTGTCATTGGTTTGGCCGATGATATTGCCCGTTCGATGTCTGCGCTGTCTGCCCGTGTATCCACGGTTCCCGGTCGCACAGTGATCGGGATCGAGTTGCCGAACGAGAACCGCGAAAAAGTGGTCTTGCGCGAAATCTTATCCGCGCGTGATTTTGGCGACAGCAATATGAAACTGCCGCTGGCCTTGGGCAAAGATATTGGTGGCGATCCGATCGTGGCCAACCTTGCCAAGATGCCTCACCTTTTGATTGCGGGGACCACGGGGTCCGGTAAATCTGTGGCGATCAACACGATGATCCTGTCGCTTTTGTACAAGCTGACGCCGGATGAATGCCGGATGATTATGATCGATCCGAAAATGCTTGAGTTGTCTGTTTATGATGGCATTCCGCATCTGTTGTCGCCTGTTGTGACCGATCCTAAAAAAGCTGTTGTGGCTTTGAAATGGACCGTGGCCGAGATGGAAGATCGCTACCGCAAGATGTCCAAAATGGGTGTGCGCAACATCGACGGCTACAATGGTCGCGTGAAAGAAGCGCTGGCCAAAGACGAGATGTTCTCGCGGACTGTTCAAACCGGATTTGACGAGGAAACCGGCGATCCGATTTTCGAGACCGAAGAGTTCAAACCCGAAACCATTCCCTACATTGTGGTGGTCGTCGATGAGATGGCCGATCTGATGATGGTGGCCGGCAAAGAAATCGAAGCCTGTATTCAACGCCTTGCGCAGATGGCGCGGGCCTCTGGTATTCACATCATCATGGCGACACAGCGTCCATCGGTGGATGTGATCACCGGCACGATCAAGGCCAACTTTCCAACACGTATTTCGTTCCAAGTCAGTTCGAAAATCGACAGTCGGACGATTTTGGGCGAACAGGGTGCCGAGCAACTGTTGGGTATGGGGGACATGCTTTACATGGCGGGCGGGTCTAAAATCACCCGTGTGCATGGTCCGTTTTGTTCCGATGAAGAGGTCGAAAAAATCGTGTCCTACCTCAAATCTTATGGTCCGCCCTCTTATGTTGGTGGCGTTGTTGAGGGGCCGTCGTCTGACAAAGAAAGCAGCATTGATGCGGTTCTTGGTCTGTCCTCTGGTGGCAGTGACACTGAAAACGCGCTGTATGACACCGCTGTGGCCATCGTGATTAAGGACCGTAAATGTTCGACGTCCTACATTCAGCGCAAGCTGGCGATCGGGTACAATAAGGCGGCGCGTCTTGTGGAACAGATGGAAGACGAGGGTGTGGTGTCTTCGGCCAATCACGTCGGCAAACGCGAAATTTTGGTGCCTGAACAGTAGGGTACGCGCATGATACTCGTGCAGTAGCTCCTTCAAATCGAGCCACTAGCAGTAATCTGCTCATCACGCGGTGTTCCGCTTTATGTGATCAAATGGTGGATGTTATGGGGCGTAAAGAGGCCTATATTGACGTTATGAAAACACTTCGTTTCGCACTTGCGCCCGTCATCGCGTCTATTTGTTTTGCTCTGCCTGCGGCGGCTGAAAAGCTGTCTTTGAAAGAGCTGTCCACGTACTTAAATTCGCTGGGCACGGTTCAGGCAGATTTTGTTCAAAAGAACGATGATGGATCATCGGCCAAAGGCGTGTTGACGCTTAAACGCCCGGGCCGGATGCGCCTGTCTTATGGCGGTGACAATGATCCATTGGTGTTGGGAGCGGGCGGTCAGGTGGCTGTTTTTGACCCCGGTTCAAATGAACCGCCGCAACGATTTCCGATGTCCAAAACGCCGTTGTCTTTGATCTTGGCTCATAATGTCGATCTGTCGCGGGCCAAAATGGTTGTGTCGCATACAGAAAAAAACGGTGATACAATTGTGCGAGCCCAAGATCCTGAGCATCCAGAATACGGGTCTATCGATTTGATTTTCAGCGGGGCACCCATTTTGAAAGCTTGGGTCATCCATGACGAAGGTGGCGGATCGACCACGGTTCAACTGACGAAAATGCGTCTTGGTGGAACTGTGCGCGATGCCGAATTCAATATTCGTTCAGAGGCGCGCCGCAGGGGAACGCCTCTGGAATAGGCGTTACAGTTTACGACAGGATTTCAACTGGGCGTAATAGGTGTTCGATCTTTGGCTGGTTTCAGATGAGACACGCAGCAACCAAGGTTTTGAATTATAGCTGCCGCGACTGTAGCCGGTGCGCCCCTCGTGATATGCCAGATATTGTGCACGCGCGTCCGTTTTTGGAATCCCAAGCCGTCGAGTGGATTCAGACATGTACCACCCCATAAAATCGGTGGCATCGGTGATCCGATCACGTTTGGCGCCGGAACGTCGTTGATCTTTGCGGTATTCATCCCAAGTGGCATCAAGCGCTTGGGCATACCCAAAGGCGGAACTTTGGCGCCCCATCGGGATCACGCCCAACACAAACCGGTAAGGTGTGCGCGCATTGCCGATAAATTTACTTTCCTGATACAGCACAGCCATCTGTACGTTCACAGGCACGCCCCATTTGCGTTGAGTGGCTTTCATAGCCTTCAAATATGCTGGGCGCTGCTGGACGATCGAACAAGCGTTGTCGAGATTACGGGGGGCTGAAAAATTGCCGCTGCCACAAGCGGCAACAAGCACCAACAGTGCCATCGCACGAAGACCTTTTTTCATAACTGCTCTCATCTGTTATTTTTTTCTAATCATACCGCGTTTTCACATCTGCGTAAAATGGCTTTCTCGTGAGTGGGCAGAAACTGGATCACACAACAAATGCGAGCAGCAGTGGCAGATATAAAACAGACAAAAGCGTCGATGCTACAACAAGCCCTGCAACATCTTCGGCTTTTGCACCGTATTTTTCGGCCAAAAGATAGGATGTGACGGCGACGGGTGTGGTGATTTGTAAGATCAAAACAGCGTAGGGCACGGACGACAGATTAAACCACTTGCCCAAAGCCACAGCAATGCCGGTGCAAAGCAGCGCCTTGAACACGGAAAGAGCCGCAGCTTTTCCCAGCCCGCGTGGCGCGAGTCGTGCAACGGCGACGCCAAGGGTGATCAACATAGTGGGAATGGCAATCTGTCCAAGCAGTTCAAGCGTGTTCATCAAAAACGTGGGCAGTGTCCAGCTTTGCCAAAGAAACACCGACCCAAGCAGCGTCGCGCCAACAAGTGGTTCTTTTAGGGCTTTGCCAATCGAGCCGCC
Organism: Celeribacter sp.; assembly: GCA_047630475.1. Lineage (GTDB taxonomy): Bacteria > Pseudomonadota > Alphaproteobacteria > Rhodobacterales > Rhodobacteraceae > Celeribacter. The sequence continues at coordinate 11,423 of JBLHXX010000060.1, forward strand.
GCCGGCGGTTATATAAACGCCAAACGTAAATGACCAAATGGCCATAACCGCGAAAATGATGATGGCGTAGCTGAGGCCTTCGTCACCAAATGCAAAATAGGCAAGCGGCAAACCAAGATTTCCGACATTCCCGAAGATTAAAGGATTGAGGTAGGTGCGAGTCTCGAGTTTGAGAATTTTCACGGCCAAAAACATCACAATCGTGACACTGCCATACGCGGCGATCGCGGCCAGAGATAGTTTTGTCAGGGCACTGGGATCAATTTCTGCTTTGACCAGCGCTGTGAAGATCAATGCAGGTACCGAAAGTGTCATAGCCAGCTTGGTGACGAACTCGATTCGATACTCGTGTCCTGTCTTGACCCAGATGAATCCAATCGCAGCCAAAAGGAAGACCGGCGAGACAATTTCTAAGACTGTTAGGATTAGGTTCACAAACTGTTTCCTGTTTAATCGGCCGCCCCCCGTGGACACCGTTGGCTGGAAAAGTCTAATAACGAGTATCGGGGGTTGCAATGTTATGTTGAAAACACGCGCCAAATATCATCTAGGACAGGTTGTCCGCCACAGAAAGCATCCCTTTCGTGGTGTTGTTTTTGACGTGGATGCTATTTTTTCAAATTCGGAAGAGTGGTATGATGCCATTCCAGAACAAAGCCGTCCCAAAAGGGATCAGCCATTTTACCACTTATTGGCTGAGAACGATCAAAATTATTATGTTGCGTACGTGTCAGAGCAGAATTTAATCGCTGATTATTCTGGAATCCCTGTGGAGCACCCTGATGTATCGGATTTGTTTGGTCCGTTTGAAGATGGCACTTATCCGCTACATTTTCAGATGAACTGAGGGTGGCCGATCGTTAGATGGCACGGTTGAATGGCAGTCGGAACGATAGGGTATTACGGTTTTCTTGGCGTGCGTAATTCAAATCCTGAGTCAGCTGGTGAATGAGGAACCATCCGAACCCGCCTTCGGGCAGGTCCGCAATCTGACAATTTAAATCTTTTTGCGCACCATCGGGGAGTTGGCCATTTGGCATTTGGCATCCCGTGTCGATAACCTTGCAGTAAAGCGCTCCTTTGGAGTAGTCCAAATGAGTTTCAATGAGACCATCACCATGTTCTCTATATGCGTGCTCAACGATATTGTTGAGCACTTCCGCGACGACGAGTTCAATTGTACTCCAGTCATCTTGAGACAGTCTTAAGTCAGACATGCCGGATTTTATTGTTTGCAAGCCACGCCTGACGGAGCGTTCATTGGCGGGAATGATCAAGCGCAAGGCACCATCCTCTCCATGGAATTGGGTGTCACAGCTAAGAGAGACATCCGAAATTTTTTCAGGACGCATCGGCAATGCCCTCGATTGCGGAAAGCGCGTTGTCATGAATGGAAAAGACTGTGTCCATTCGCGTGAGATGAAATACCTTTTGAACTGCAGGTTGCAGTGCAGCGAGTTCTAGCAACTGATCGATTTTTTTGGCTTTGAGAACGGCAACAACCGCGCCCAATCCAGAGCTGTCTAGGAACTCAACCTGGGACATATCAAGGACGACATGGGTTGGCCCATTGTCGGTGAGTTTGCGCATTTCATCTTTAAACTGAATGGCGCAAACCGCATCGATTCTGTTTTCGCACACAGTAACAACACGCGCGTTGTCGAAGTCTTTGTGATTCAATTTCATTTGGCACCTTTTGCTCGAAGTCAATTTGACCTTAGAAAACAAATCTTACCAACCTGTTTGCAACGCCAAAAAAGCTGCTCTGCGTGTATATAAAAATTGAATACAAATTTATCATTTGGGTGTTCTGGCCGCCAAAGATGTTGGTCAATTTTGAACGAACATGATATTCGGCTGCACATGAGTGATACATATAATCCCCCCCAAGACCCGTTGGTTGTGATCCATGCGGATCATCAGATTTTGATTGTGAACAAGCCCGCGGGACTTTTGTCTGTGCCTGGCAAGGGGGAGCATCTGTCGGATTGTTTGATGGCGCGTATTTTGGGTGCCTTTCCTGAGGCGTTGCTGATTCACCGATTGGACCGCGACACAAGTGGTGTGATGGTGTTTGCGTTGACCCCGCATGCGCAAAAACACATCGGGCAGCAGTTTGAAAAACGGCGCACCAAAAAGACCTATGTGGCGCGTGTGTTTGGCAAAATCGAAGAGAAAACCGGCACAGTGGATCAGCCGATTATTGTGGATTGGGACAATCGACCTTTGCAGAAAATTTGTCATGAAACGGGGCGCGCGGCGCAGACGGATTGGCGCGTGCAGCGGTATGACGACACAGGGACGCGCGTGCGATTGTATCCGCACACAGGTCGGTCGCATCAATTGCGGGTGCATATGTTGCACCTCGGGCACCCTATTATGGGCGATCCGCTTTATGCAAAAGGTGCCGCTTTGGATGCGCCGCGTTTGATGCTGCATTCCGAGAATTTAAAATTCCGTCACCCTGATGGGGGTGCAGGCGTGAGTTATACGGCGAAATGCCCGTTTTAAGCTGTCATTATACCGCATGGTGCGGGGGGTGTAATTGGTCCACTGTTTGCTTATCTGAGGTGTATAGATAGTCAAAAGGAGTGGACTGATGGGTCTTCGCATTAATACGATTGTTCCGAATTTTACGGCTGAAACAGATCAGGGGACGATCACGTTCCATGATTGGATCGGTGACTCTTGGGCGATTTTGTTTTCTCATCCCAAAGATTTTACGCCTGTGTGCACCACCGAATTTGGGGCCGTGGCGCAGCTGGCGGATGAGTGGGAAAAACGTGGCACCAAAGTGATCGGCCTCTCGGTTGACGATGTGAAAGAGCACGCTGGTTGGAAGGCTGACATTGAATCCTTTGGTGGTGCAAAAGCGACGTTCCCCATCATTGGTGACGTTGATCTAGCGGTTTCTAAAGCCTTCGATATGCTGCCTGCCGAAGCTTATCTTCCCGATGGTCGTACCGCCGCAGACAGTGCGTCTGTGCGCTCGGTGTTCATCATATCGCCGGACAAAAAAGTCCAACTCATCATGACTTACCCTATGTCTGTGGGCCGTAACTTTGCCGAAGTGCTTCGCGCTCTTGATGGCTTGCAAAAAACATATGGCGCCCCTCTTGCGACGCCTGCGAACTGGGAAGTTGGTCAAGATGTTGTTGTGGCGTTGTCGCTTGATAATGCGGCTGCTGAGGCGAAATACGGCGCACTGGATATCAAACTGCCGTATCTGCGCATGGCCAAAGATCCCAAGTAAGTCACTGGAATTTTCCGGTCAATCCTGACATATAGAGGCCACGCTCACAGATTAGGGCGTGGCCTTGTTTGTTAACGTCTGGACACCCAAAATGCAGTTTTTAAAGTTGGACACAAAAACAGTGTCTTCATTTGATGATATCCTTGGCGACACAGTGCGGGTGGTGTCCACGGGCTTTGGCCCCTGTTTAAAGTTGCTCAAGACCCATTTGGGTGCAAAGCGCGCTTACGCTTTGATGTTTAAGTCTTTTGTCACACCCAGCCCACATGCCGCAGACAATATTTCGGGCAATATCTATCGCAAACAAATCCGCTTTCCCAAGGTCTTTGGCAATCCGATCATTCGCGGGCTGTATCGCTATTTCAAACTGGTGGACGCCACCATGTTAGAGGCCGCTTTGCGCGCAGAGATGACCCACACAGACCCCGAGATCACGATCGTCTACAACGGCACGAACTACCCTGAATCTGTGCTCAATCTGGTGACCGAAGGACGCAAGCGGGTGTTCCTTGAGGCGGGGTTCTTCCCCCGTACATTGCAGTTTGATCCTGTTGGCTTGAACGGTGCCAATTCGGTGCCGCGTGATCCAAAGTTCTATCTGGACACCGACCAAGATTTCGCCGCCGAAGGCCTGCCGGATTTGGTGAATGACCGTGCCTCTAAAACCCAATTCGATGCGACTGAATTGCCAAAGGATTTTATCTTTGTGCCGTTTCAAGTGCCCTCAGACATGCAGGTCACGCGCCACTCGCCATGGGTCAAAGATATGGAAACCTTTTTGGATGTGATTTGCGATGCCGCAGAGCGCAACCCGACAGAGGTGTTCGTGATCAAAGAACACCCTAGTTTTAAACGCTCCGTCATCGGTTTGCGCACCCATCCGCGGGTGATTTTTGCCAATGGCAACGTCACCTCAAAGATGATCCAACAAGCCCGCGCCGTGATCACGCTCAATTCGACCGTTGGGATCGAAGCGTTGCTGTTTGATACAGATGTCATCACCTTGGGGCGGGCCTGTTATAATATCGACGGCCTTGTGCAACACGCCACAGGGCCGCAAGACTTGGACGATGCCCTTGCGGCGCTGCGCTCCAAAACATGGACTGTTGACACCAAATTGCGGCAACAGTTTTTGGGCTATTTGCACAATCGCTACCTTGTCAGCGGCACCTTTTGGGAACCCCCTACGGATTTGGCCGCGCAGATCTTGAAACGGGCGCAGTGAGATGTGGGGGGAGTGATGTTTCAACATATGTTTCGATTGCAGAAAACAAAGGCCATCACCCAACTGACACTTGAGGCCCCAAAACCGTCTGTTGGACGTGAGGGACTGGCCATTGTTTTGATCGTGAAAGATGAAGAGCAACACATCGAAGAATGGGCGACCTTTCACTTGGCCGCTGGCGTGTCGCATTTTTATGTCTATGACAATGGCTGTACTGATCAAACACTTCCGCGTCTTTTGGGCGTTGTAGGACAAAAGGCAACGGTGGTGCCGTGGGATCAAAAGCTTTTGGATGCGCGCTCAGGGGCGCAAATTCACAATCAGGTTTTGGCCTATGCGCATGCGATCCGTAACTTTGGCGCACAGCATCGCTGGATGAGTTTTATCGATGCCGACGAATTTCTGGTGCCCAAGGCCCATGCCGATTTGCCATCGTGTTTGGCGCATTTGCCCGATGAGGCCTGTATCTCTTTGCCGTGGCACATGTTTGGCCGCAATGGATTTGAGGCCCCGCCGCACGGGGGCGTTGTTGCCAACTACACCCAACGGTTTCCCGAGCCACTTGACCCAAAGGGCGTCTGCAATTTCAAACTGATTTTAGATCCCTGTCGCGTGACCTCTATGGGGGTGCATGTGGCCCAGTGCGATCAGGGCGATCACACCGTGAATGACCGTGGTGTGGGGGCCACGCAGGCGACCCGTCGGGATGCGTCATTCTATTCGGCGGATTTCATTCAGTTGAATCACTATTACACCCGCTCGAATTCTGAACTTGAGGCCAAAATCAATCGCGGGTCCAACATGCGCCACAACCAAGACAAACACAGGCGCAAAGTTTTAGACAATGTGGCGCGGGTTGAGGCGGACACCATCGAGGATAGGGTCGCGCAACATTGGTTTTCTGCGCAAAAGTGACGGCAAGGCCTGCTGAAATCAGTGTGAACTCAAGTTAGGTTGCGACATTTCTCTATCTCAGTTTTCTGAGTTCTTCTGCGAACGCTTCGGTTGGTGTTTTCCATCCAAGGCATTTTCGGGGCGTGTTGTTGAGGCGGTTGCAAATAGCC